>JBBRPL010000167.1:0-13835 GCA_038228205.1 Chthoniobacterales bacterium | reverse complement strand
TTCGACGTTCATGCCCTGGTGGGTCTTCCTCGCATAGACGTCCATCCTGGGCTCCTTGATATCGGATTTCACTTCCTTCAGGCCGTCCACGTTCACGATGAAATGGGCTCGATCCTTCGAGCTCCACTGCGCGGCGGATCGATTGTGGATCTCTTTTTTGATCTTTCCATTCACTGGCTTGTAGTTCTTGCCATCCATCAGCCAGTAAAAGTCGAGCAGCGGCCAATTCCCATCGGCCATAAAGTGCCCGTTCGCATCCAGCTTGGTGTAAACCACCATCTTGTTCTGGGGATTGACGTTTTTCTCCACGATCAGGATTGGCTGATGGGTGCCGATTTCCGGGATATTCGCCACCTCTGAGGCACGGGCGTGCAAGGCCGTCGCGACGAATACGAAGAAGGCGAGACAGCTATTGGGAACGGTCATGCTGGATGAGTCCTTTCGAGATCGTTTGGAAGATGCTGAGCGTGGAGGCGAAGCGGGGCTCGCCGAGGGTGGGTGGGTGCATCGGAAAAGGCCGACGGCAAGAATCTGCGCGGAGAGAATGCGCAAACGCCATGGGAAAAGAAAATGCAGAAATGCCACTGCCGCGCAAGCCCAGGCTGGTCCCTGCGGAGTGCGTTCACATCACAACTCGCGGATGAACACATTGCGAAAAGTCGTCATCACATTGTGCGGCGACTTCTGCAAACGCAGCGGGCCCTCCACCGGGCCTAACATCGGGGGGTCGAAGCCCTTTTCCACGGGCACGTCTTGCATCACCACTTTGCCGTTCAGCGTGACGGTGACTTTGCTGTCCACCAGCTTGATGTGAAACGCGTTCCACTCGCCGAGCGGCTTATCGGCGGCCACGGTGGGGCTCACGGTGTATTTGTGATTGAAGACGAAGCCGCCGGAGCCGCTGTCCTTGGCCCAGATTTGCACCTGCTGACCGCCGGGCAGATACACGCCGCTGTCGCCTTTGAGCGGGATTTTCCATTCGAGCGTCAGCTCGAAATTTCGATAGGATTTCGTCGTCGCCAGATCGGCGCCTTTGCCGTCGTTGATGAGTTCGCCGTTCTCGATCTTCCAATGTTCGGCGGCGGTCGCGGCATCCTGCCAGCCGGCCAGGTCACGGCCATTCAGCAAATCGGTGAAGCCCGCGGGCGGGACCGCCTTCGCCGCTGGCTCCTCGGCGGAAGCCATTCCGAGGGCGCACAGTGTTAGGCACAGCCAGACGGCAAGGAAAAGTCGGTTCATGGGGAGCAACGAAATCACCGCAGGTCCGGCGTTTCACCCTGCGAAAGCACGCAGACCCTGGAAAATCGGTGGAGGGAAACGATCGACGGTGCCAGCATTTCGCAATGATCGCACAATCGCCGCGGGGATTGCGAGTATATTCCGTTTGCACCAGAGTTTACTCTGGCAATTATCGAAACAAGCCACGCGGGCAAGATGCCCGCTCTGAGAGAGAGAGAGTACTCTCTTCTGGGGGTACGGATTGCGGGTGGTAGTCTGTACTCTGTACTCTTCTCTTCTCTCTCTCTTCTCTGGTAACGCTTTTTGAAACGCTTTTGTAACGGTGCGCGCGTTACATTTGTCACGGCTGCGCGTTAGTATTGTAACGCTCCGCGCGTTACATTTGCGTTTCGTTCGCGTTACCCTAAATCCGGAAACTGACATCGGCCATCACGCATACGTGCCCAGCGCCTGGTGCACACCCTCCACCGCCATGCCACCCTCGCCGACCGCGGCCGCGCATCTCTTCACCGAGCCCGAGCGCACATCGCCGGCGGCGAAGATGCCGGGGCGACTGGTTTCCAGCGCGCCGGGAGGGCGCCCCGCGGTCTTCCACGCAGGCGCATCGGCCACGGCAGGGCCGGTCTTGATGAAGCCTTTCTCGTCGCGCTCGATCTCGGGCGGCAGCCAATCCGTGCACGGCTTGGCGCCGATCATGGAAAACACGGCGGTCGTGCGCACGGTGCGGCGCTCGCCGGTCTGGGTGTCTTCGAGTTCGACGGCTTCGAGGAATCTTCCGCCGGTCATCTTGCGAATCTCGGTGTGGCGCAGGATTTCGATGTTCTCCTTGGTCTCCACGCGGCGCGAGAGGTAGCTCGACATGCTCTTATTCAGATCGTCGCCGCGGATGACGAGGATCACGTTGGCCGCGCACTCCGAGAGAAACATCGCGGCCTGCCCGGCGGAATTGCCCCCACCCGCGACGATGACCGTCGACCCGCGGCAGAGCTGACTCTCCAGCGCCGTGGCGGCGTAGTACACGCCCAGTCGCTCGTAATCCTCGCGCCCCTCGGCCTCGATGCGCCGGTATTCGGCGCCGGTGGCCACGATCACACACTTCGCCCGCAGGGTCGCCGGGCAACCCTCGATGTGCAGCGCCGCGCCGTGTTCGCCCTCGCAAAAGCTGAGCGACAGCGCCTGCGAAGGCGTGGAGAATTTCGCGCCGAAGCGGAAGGCCTGGAGCTGCGCGCGGTAGGTGAGATCCCCGCCGCTCACGCCCGTGGGGAAGCCAAAGAAGTTTTCGATGAGCGACGAGGACCCCGCCTGTCCGCCGGGCGCGTAGCTTTCCAGCACCACGGTCTTCAGCCCTTCCGACGCGGCATACACCGCGGCGCCGAGTCCCGCCGGTCCCGCGCCGATGATCGCCACGTCGCACAGGATCTCGCTTTCATCCAGATTCGCCAGCGGGCGCAGCAGGCCGGCGACTTGCGCCACCTCGCGCAAGGACGGCTGGCGCAAGGGCGAGCCATTGGCCTGAATCAAGACCGGCAAATCGCGCGTCGCCAGGCGCAAGCGCCCGCAGAGCGCCTGCCCGTCCGCCGATTCGGAATCGATCAAGCGATGCGGGATGTGGTTCTTATCCAGAAAATCGTGGAGCCGGTGTCCCTCGCGGCAGCCCGCCTGCGCGACGATCCGCAACCCCGCAAACTCCCGGTCGCGCCGGAGCCGCTCCCGCCGCATGATGAACGCATTGACGAGCGGCTCCCCCACCCCGGGCAATTCCGCGAGCGCCCGGCGCACCTCGGCGGCGGGAATCTCCAGGATCTCGGATTCCTCCGCCTTACCTCGCGAGGTGGCGAGCGTGGAAGTGCCATTGAGCATGGCCACGTCGCCCATGAAATCGCGCGGTCCGGCCGTGGCGAGCAGGAGCTCCTGGCCGTCGCGCGACTCGAAGGCTTCCAGCTCCCCGCCGAGCACGACGATCAACGAGATGTCGCGCTGCCCGGCCCGGAAGAGGATCTCGCCGCGCCGGACCTTGCGCCGCTTGCCGAGCGGTTCCAGCAAGGCCAGTTGCCGATCGTCCAATTTCGGAAACGCGATATGGTGGGTATCGCGGTAGAACTGCTCGTCTTTGTCGGAGTCATCCATGGAAATGGGATGATCGTATCTGTTCGGCAGGTTTCACATCAATTCTTGTTCGGCGGTGATGAGGTCGGGCGAGGACGACCCAAGCGGCGGTTCTCCAAGGTCGCGAACACAGCGGCCTCGAAGGCCAGACGCCCATGCAAGCCGCGGGGATCGAAAACAAGCGGTGGAAGCCGGAAGAAGTGGTGGCGATGACTGAAGATACGGGCTGCCAAGAAACGAGACGGAGAAGGCCGACAAGGCTTTCGCAAAAGCGGTTGGCGGAAGATGCCATGTTCTCCAAAGCGCTCGCAGCGATGTAGGGAGGCGCGCGCCTTTAGGTTGAACCAGGTTTGTCGGACGAACGTAGATGAGCGCGGTAAAGTGCGACTACATGACGACGAAACTCCTGAAAAGTTGGTTTTGTTCCGATGACGCAATCGTATAGATTTGCAACCTGCGAATTAAATGCCCGCTCAGCCACGGTTGCGGATGTTGAGAACGGATCAAGCGCGTACACGAAGCGGTCATACAATACCGCAAGGTTTGGAATTTCTCCGGAAAGGGCTTTGGCTAACTGTGAAGCGTCATCATCCTCTGGCATTTGGCTCTCACTTCAAGCACCCGGTCGTAGAAAAAGTCAGCTCCACAATGCGGATGAGCTTTGTTCAAGAGTCCGATTTGCCCCATATACGCGTCACAGGTTGCTGCCATAAACTCCCACCATTTCGCGACCTTCTCCAAGTCTTGTTCCTTTTTTACGCACAGGACGACGAGCTTATAGGCGCCCAATAATTGCAGTTCCAGCTTTCCAGCCTCCACATTGAAAGGAAGGCGCAGTTCAGCGGGTATTTCCCGAATACGTTCAGTTGATTCACTGAGATCGGATCGCGTAATTTCGCCCAAGTCGGCAGGTTCCAAGCACTGGCTCATGCCAACACGCTACAGCATGTGTGGTGATTCGGAAGCGAATTTCGGGAGCCTTGAGAGGTGGGTTAGGCAGCAGCGCCGTACGCCAAAAGCTGGCGCCCCGCTCGACGGCCCCATCCGTTTTTCGAGATGGGTCTGCCTGTCGAGCCGAGTTCCGCGAATAAATTCGCGGCTACGTAACTCCCACCTGCCCGCGCTGGCGCAGCGCGTGATCGGCCAGGACCAGCGCCGCCATGGCTTCGACCATGGGCACGGCGCGGGGCAGGACGCACGGGTCGTGACGGCCGCGCGCCTTGAGCTGCGTTTCCTCGCCCGTCGTGGTGACGGTCTGCTGCGCCTGGAAGATGGTCGCGGTGGGCTTGAAGGCGATCCGGAAAAAGATCGGTTCCCCGTTGCTGATCCCGCCCTGGATGCCACCGGAGAGATTGGTGGTCGTGTGGACCTTGCCCTCGCGCATGACGAACGGGTCATTGTGCTCGGACCCTCGCAGCCTGGTGCCGGCAAAGCCGCTGCCGATCTCGAAGCCCTTGGTCGCCGGGAGGCTCATCATGGCCTTGGCCAGCTCGGCCTCCAGCTTGTCGAAGACCGGTTCGCCCCAGCCGGGCGGGGTGTTGCGGATCACACACTCAATGACGCCTCCCACGCTGTCGCCATCGCTGCGCACCTGCTTGATGAAATCGATCATTGTCTCCGCCATCGCCGGATCGGGGCAGCGCACGATATTCGCCTCGACCTGCTCGAAGGTGACGGTGGCGGGATTCACATTCGCGGAAAAGCCGTGGATCGATTTGACGTAGGAGACGATCTCGAGTTCCGGCGCGATGGACGCCAGGACCTTCTTCGCCACGGCGGCGGCGGCCACGCGGCCAATCGTCTCGCGCGCGGAGGCGCGTCCCCCGCCCTGCCAATTGCGGATGCCGTACTTTGCCTGGTAGGTATAATCCGCGTGCGACGGACGGTAGGCCGTCTCCATCTCGCGGTAGCTCTCGGGCCGCGCGTCCTTGTTCATCACGGCCACGCAGATCGGCGTGCCGAGGGTCTGCCCCTCGAAGACGCCGGAGAGGATGCGGCACTGGTCCGCCTCGTCGCGCGGGGTCACGATCTCGCTTTGGCCCGGGCGGCGCCGGTCGAGGTCGCGTTGAATATCGGCCTCGGTGAGAGCGAGGCGGGGCGGGCATCCGTCGATCACCACACCGACGCCACCCCCATGGGATTCACCCCAGGTGGAGATGCGGAAAGTGTGGCCAAATTGGCTGGACATAAATTTGGGGGAAGAGAGCGCGAAAGCGCGGCTCAGTAAACGTCCTTCTTGTAGCGCTTTTCCTTCTTGAGCGCCTCGACGAATGCGGCGGCGTCTTCCGGCGACTTGCCGCCATGGGTCTCGGCGATGCGATGCAGCTCGGTATCCACGTCCTTCGCCATTCGGGCGCCATCGCCGCATACGTAAAAGTGCGCGCCTTCCTGCAACCACGCCCACAATTCGGCGCCGGCTTCGCGCATTTTATCCTGGACGTAGATCTTGTGCGCCTGGTCGCGGGAGAAGGCTACGTCGAGCTTGCTCAGAATGCCGTCACTGGCGAGCCCGGTGAGTTCCTCTTCGTAGAGGAAATCCCTCGCGCGGGTCTGCTCGCCGAAGAAGAGCCAGTTGCGACCCCTGGCGCCGGTGACCTGGCGTTCCTGCAAATAGGCGCGGAAGGGAGCGACCCCGGTGCCCGGGCCCACCATGATGACGGGCAGGCCGGTATCTTCCGGCAGGCGGAAATGTTTGGCGGTGTGGATGAAGACACCCGCCTTCGAGTCTCCTGCCCAGCGCTCCGCGAGGAAGGTCGAGGCCACGCCCTCGCGGGCGCGTCCATGGCTCTCGTAGCGCACCGTGGCCACGGTGAGATGCACGGACTCGGGGTTGGCCTTGAGCGAGGAGGCGATGGAGTAAAGGCGCGGCTGGAGCTTGCGCAGGGTCTTCACGAACTCCTCCACGCCCCACTTCACGGTGTGATGGTCCAGGAGGAAATCGATGAACTCCAGCCCCCAGAGATAATCCTCCATCGCCTTTTTCTGCGCGGGATCGATGATCAGTGCGGCGAGGTCGGCCAGGGCCGGGCCGGCCTTCTCGACGATCGCTTTGAGAAATTCCTTGGACGGCTGGGTGATGATATAATCACTGGTCAAGGCGGCCCGCAGGGACTTCGGCTGGCCATCCGCGCCCGGCACGCTCTCTTCTCCCGTGGCGCCGAGGGCGGCGATGATCCCGGAAACGAGCGCCGGATTGTTCGTGGCGAAGAGACCCATCGAATCGCCCACTTCGTAGTTCAACCCCGAGCCGGCGAGCGAGATTTCGTGGTGGCGCGTGTCCTTCCCGGAGCCTTCCCCGGAGAGCTTGCGATTGACGGGATGCAAGGCGGGGAAAGGATTCTTGCGCGAGTAGAGCGAGGCAGGATCGGACGACATAAAGCGGCGGAGGATAAAGGCCGCGCGAGGCGCGGGCAAGTGCGGGCTCAGTCGCAGAAGGCCGAAATTTGGAACCTGAAACCCGGCTCAGATTCAAATCGTTGCCCTCGTTCACTTAGCCGATGAAGTCCAGTGACCCGGGGCTAATTTCTCTTGTCCCTCTGGGACACCCACCTCCGATCAAAGTCCAGAACCCGCCCTACGCCACCGCCACCGTCACCAACCTCCGAATCAGATCCTCCCAAGTCACGATCCCCGTCTGCTTCCCGGCGGCATCGAGCACCACCGCCACCCTCACGCGCGCGGCGCGCAGCTTGCGCACGATGCTGTGGGCGGGTTCGTTGGCGTTGACCTTCACGATGCGCCTTTGGAAGCTCTCGACCACGCCCCGGCGCCGGCCATCCATGGCGACATCGAGCACATTGACCAGCCCCACCACTTCGCCGGTCTCATTGGTCACCGGCCAGCGGTCGATGTTCCCCGCACGGCTCCGTGCGATGAGGTCTTCGACCGACGCGCTCGCCGGCATGGTCTGCACATTGGCCATTGGCAGCATCACGTCGGTGGCCTTCACGGCGCGGAAATCAACGACGTTGTGGATCATCTGCCGTTCGTCCTTGCCCAGGGTGCCCTGGCGCTCGCTCTCGATCGTCAGGTATTTGAAATCCTCCCGGGCGACGAAGAGCTTCTGCCGCTCGTCCGGGCGCTGGCCGATGATGAGCCTCGACACGAAGAAGCCCACATAGTGCAGCGGGGCGAGCAGGAGATCGGCGAGGCGCAGGGGGCCGCTCAGCGCGGCGACCGCCCGGTAGGGGAAGCGGCGGAAGAGGGACTTGGGCAGTAATTCCAGGCCGACCAGGTAGACCGGCAGGAAGACGACGAACGCGACGAGGTAGCCCCAGTTGCCCAGGCGCATGGCGAATTCCTGCGTGGCCAGCGTCATGGCAAAGATGTTCATCAGGTTCGTGACGATGAGCACGGTGATGAGCAAACGCTCCGGCTGTTCGAGCAGGCAGTTGACGACGATCGCCGCCCGGTCGCGGTGCTTCAGCCGGTGCTTCAGGCGCACCCGGTTCATCGACAGGATCCCCGCCTCGATGCCGGAGAAGATAAACGAGACGAGGAAGCAGCCGAGGACAGCCAGCCAGATCATGCGCCCTCCTCCTCCGCGCTCGGGGGCGGAGTGTTGTGGACGACGAGCACTTCCTCGACCCGTTTGCGGGAAACGCGCCGGACGGTCAGCGTCAGGTCATCGATCTCCATTTGCGTGCCCGGCCGGGGCACGATGCCGAGGCGGTTGAAGATGAGGCCGCCGATGGTGTCGATCCCCTCCTCCTCCAGTTTGGTGCCGAGCAGTTCGTTGATATCGTCGAGCCGCGCATTGCCGTTCACGATGAGCTGCCCGCACTCCACCGTCTCGATGTAGAGCTCCTGCTCGGCTTGGGGAACGGCGTCGCTGATGATCTCCTCCACGATATCGGCCAGGGTCACGATGCCCTCCACCCCGCCATGTTCGTCCACCACGATGGCGAGGCCTTGCGGGTGATTCAGGAAGCTGCGCAGCAGATCGATAGCCTTCATCGTCTCGGGAACGTAGGAGGGCGGGACCAGCCGCTCGGTGTAATGGGCGGGGCTCGGCGCGAGCAGGAAGTCGCGCGTGTCGAGCACCCCGAGGATTTCGTCCGGCGTCTCGCCATAGATGGGCACGCGGCGGTAGCGCTTGGTCCGCAGCCGCGGGATGAGTTCCTCGTTCGTCAGGTCATCGGGCAGGACAAAGGCATCGACGCGCGGCGTCATGCAGTCCTTGGCCATCTTGTCCCCGAGCTTGATGATCTCGTGGATCATCTCGCTTTCGCTCTCGAGCAGCGCGCCCTCCTCGGTACTCAATTCCACGAGCGTCTCGAGTTCTTCCTCCGTCAGGACATGCCCCGTCTTGAGCGAGGCCGGGGTGACCATCTCGGCGATGTTCTCGCTGATGCGCTGGAGCAGCCGCGAGATGGGATCGAACACCCGCATGACCGGACGCAACACGCGGACGCCCATCTTGGCGAAACGATACGGGTCGGCGAGCGCCGCCAGCTTCGGCAGGAGATCGCAGACGAAGACGACCAGCGCAAAAATGAGGAGCGCCGCCGCCCAGAACGGCACGCTCACGGAGGCCGCCCCGCGCAGGAGGTAGAGGCAGAGCAGGATCAGCGGGAAGTTGGTCAACGAATCGCAAAACAGGATGACGCTGAGCAGGCGGCGCGGGTTTTCCAGGAGTTCCGCCAGGGCCTCCGCATAGCTGGCCTTGCGCTGTTTCAGCCGCTCGATGTGGAACGGCTGGAGGGAGAACAGCGCCGTCTCGATCGCCGAGAAGAGCGCGGAGGCGGCGATCAGGAAGAGAAGGACCAGCGCAACGATAACGACGGTGCCGGGAGTCATCGCGGGACGCCCGGACCGGACGCGACTGGAATCAAACGCTTGTCAGATACACGCACGTGCGGCTCCATTTCAGGCTTCCGTCATTACCAACGATCCCTTTTCCAACCTTGAAAAGACTGGGCCTGCCCACTTTTCCGCGGAAAAGTGGGAATCCCCGATCCGTATCCCGTATAAAGAAGTTGCCATAAAGCCTCCCATTAAGCCCAAAAACCGCGAGACTTACCAGCTTCTCGTCACCGTCTCCGGGAGACGTGTCAAAATCGCTAAGTAATCCCCCTGATAGCCGGTCATTTCATCCATGTCCCCTTCTCCCCGCTTCACGCCGTCATTTCCACGACGGTGCCAACCGTTCACCGGCCGCGTTTCGGTGGCTTTTCTGACGCTGGTCGCTTCGGCATTGTCCCACGCGGCCACGGAAAAGCCGCAGATCCTTGAAGCCGAGGATTTTAAGCCAAAGGCGGCTGTGGCCTATGTGGACGACACCGCTTCCGGGAAAAAATCGGTCATTGCGCTCCTGCCCGCGGGCGGGCGGGTCTTCGAGTTCGGCAATGCGCTGCCCGCGGGCGACTATCTCGCCACCGCATGGCTGGAAGTGGTGCCTGCCGCTCTGGTGCACACGCTCGCGATCACCTTCAAGGCGGATGCCGCGTCGCGCGTCATCGATCAGGCACAGCTCGATGCGCATCCCGGCTTTCGTCCGTTTGCCATCCGCTTTTTCCATCCCGGCGGGAAAGCGGCCATCTCGCTCGACGCGGCGGGAAAGACCGGTTTTGACCTGGTGCGCGCCAGTTCCGGCGAGGCGGAAAAAGGGGTCACGGCCAATACCGACATCGACGAGAGCACGAGTGGAAAGAAGAAGAAGGAAGACGCGGCGCGCGACGAACTCTCCGAACTGCTCGAGGGGGCGAAGAGCGCGAAGTCCTTTCTGCCGACCGACCTCCGCGTGGTCTGCGACCGCGTGGAACTGACCTTGCTGCGACCAGCCCCGGTCGCCGTCACCGGCGTCACGGTGAACAAAATCCACTACGCGCCCCAGGAGCAGGTCAGCGCCAGGGCCCAGCTCCATGGCGGGACGGCGGCAGGCACTTTCACCCTCCGGGCGGAACTGCTCTCGGAGCTGGATACCGTGCGCGAAGTGTTCACCACCAGCGTGCAACTCGCGGCCGGCGAGACCAAGGAACTGCCCTTTCAGTTCAAGCTGGGCGCCGATGAGTTTGGCCACGAGCTGCGCTGCTCGCTCGTGGGAAACAGCAAGGAAGTCGTTCACTCCGCGAGCGCCCTGTTCGGCGTCAGTAAGAACGTGTATCTCGTCGGCATCACGGGCCGCTCTGTCGGCCAGAGCACGCGGGGTCTTACCCCGGAGCGCGCGGCCACGGTGATGGAGGAGAACGTACGGACTTACGCCAACTACTTCGAGTGTTTCGCCTGGGCGCCGTGCGACTATTCCGATCTGACGCCCAAGACCGAGGAGTTCGTCTCGGGGCAGACTCAATACCCAGGCAGCGTGAGCGGCATGAAGCTGCAGATCGCGGCGGCGCACGAACGCGGGATCAAGGCCATCAGCTACGGGAAGGCCTGCGCGGCGGGCATCTCCGGCTTTCTCACCTATCAGCGGCACCCGGAGTATTTCGGCCATCATTTCTCCTCCGGACCCGTCACGGAGCAGATGAGCACCTTCCTCCTGGAGCGGATGCTGGAGAATGACTATAACTTCAGCAAGCCGAGCGACGGCGGTTGGCGGCACTGGGCCAGCCTCTGGACGCGTTTCGATTACGATCCGGCGGTGGATTATGGCGCGGATGAACTCGTGCGCAGCTCGGAGATGTTCGGCTGGGATGGCGTGCGCTGGGACGGACACTTTGTGGGCAATCAGCGCCGCTGCAACGAGCGGATCAACGCCAAATTGCCGAACTACATCCACGGGTATAACTCGGCCTTCGCCAATTGCGGCTCACCCGTTTACCTGCCGCCGGACCAAACCGATTTTAACGAGATCGCGAGGAATCACGGCTTGATCATGGACGAATCGGTGCGCGGCCACAGCCGCTATACCAATGGATCAATGCGGGATTTTTACGAAGGCATCTGCCGGGAAGCCGACTATGAAAAGCGCATCGGCGGCCTGCCGCTCTACATCACCTTCGACGCGGGCAGCAAACAGGACATCACCTGGAATGTGCTGTGCGGGCTCGCCGCCGGCCAGCGCTATACCTACCTCAATTCGCCCGGGGACTATGCCTACGGTCCCCTGCCGAAATTCCTCACGCGCTACTCGTCCTTTGTCTGGGATGACACCGCGTTGATCGCGAAAGCAGCGGATCATTTTCAAGTCACGCCGCCCGCGGGCGCGCCGGCGGACACCGCGCTGTGGTGGGATCAGAGCGCGTGGCTGCGCCAATTGCCCGATGGCCGCCAGCAGGTGATCCTGAGCGTGCTCAATGTGCCCGGCTATCGCAACTTCCTGCAACGCGTGCAGACGCCCCCCACCTGGCTGAACAACGTGGCGATCCGCGCCAAACTCCCGGACGGCGCCAAACTCCGGCGCGCCTTCCATGTCTCCCCGGATCTCACGGACGGCCACGAGATTCTGGAGGCCAAGGCCGAGGCCGGCGCCGTCACGCTCAGCGTCCCGCAGGTGAAGATGTGGAGCATCGTCGTGCTGGAAATCGAACCCGGGCCGGCGGCGGGGAAACCGCTCTACGCGCTGACCAAACCGGTCGAGGATGCGACGGTGGCCATGGCCGATGCCGAGCGCAAGAAGGAGCATGACGCCAAGCTCGCCGCGGATAAAGCGGCCGCCAGCATCGGCGGCGCGGCCACGCCCACTGCCGCCGCGAAGAAACCCGCCGAAGATTTCGGCCGGGAATACAATGCCGACATTGAATTGCTGGCCCGGCACTCCAAGAATTTCAACCGGCCCGAGAACCCACGGCTCCACCGAAACGGCGTCGTGGACGTGCTCCATGCGCGCGGCGCCTTCGGCTGGCTGAACCCGATCGATATCGCCCTGCAGTTGGGCGGCGGCGGGACCTATACGCCTTGCTGGGTGGACCGCGTGGGCTTTCGCCTCGGGCCGGCGGGCTCGATGGAAGACTTTCCCGAGACCTACGACCAGTTCATGGAAAATGACGTGATCGTCCTCGACAACGTGCAGGCCGTGGACCTCGGCGTGCAAAAGCGAACGATGATCGCGGATTTCGTGCATGCCGGCGGAGGGCTGCTCGTGATGGGCGGCTGGTTCAATCTCTCGCAAGGCGCGGACCGCAATACCGCCCTCGCCGAGTTGCTGCCTGTGCGCATCGTCCGCCAGGGCGATCTCGCCATCGACGCCGCCGGCTTCCCGTTCAAGGCGGTGAAGAGCGACTTCTTTCCCAAGGTGGACTGGGCGCGCGCCGGCTCCGCATTCCAGGTGGACCAGTCTCCCCTGAAGGACGGCGCGGAAGTGCTGGCCACGGTGGGCGGGCACCCGGCCATCGTCCGTGGGACCTGCGGCGAGGGGCGGGTCATCGTGATGCTGGCTAATCCCCACGGGGAACCCGCGAAAGGCGTTCAGCCCTACTGGGAATCGCCCGAGTGGCCGCACATCCTGGCGGCCTGCCTCACTCACCTGGCCAAAGGCTCCGACGCCGTCATGACCAAGGCCGTCCAGCAGCGCAAACTCGACAAAAAGAAAGTGCTGCCCGACGACCTGATGCTGGAAGCATCCAGCCTCGCCGGCCCCGAACTGGGCAAACGCCTGCGTAGCGCCAGGGACAACATGGTGGATGCCGAGAGCGCGGGGATCGTCCTCCGCGTGGCGCTCGACAATTGGAACAAGGTCTCCGATGTGGAGGCGCTCAACGGAGTCGTGGAGGCCGCGGGACCGTTCATGGATGCCACCTTCGCCCCACTGGGCGTGCAGATGGCGCATAGCGACCTCGATATGCTGCGCAATATCGGCTATCGCGTCCTCGGCCTGGCGAAGAGCACCGCCCACCGCCGTCTTGTGGAAGACGGCCTCCGCGAACAGAACGTCGATTATGTCCGCACCGCCCTGCTCTCGCTCGCGGAAATGGGCGACCCAGCCACCGCGCCCGCCGTGGCCGAGTATCTCAAGGATGGCTCCGAAAAATTGCTGGCCGCCTCGGTCTTGCGCCGGCTCGGCGCGCCCGGCGATTTTTCCGTGGCCCTGGATCAGTATGCCCGCTCGCTGCGACGGATCACGGAGTTGCACAGCGGGAGAAAGTCGGCCCTCAACACGCTCTACGGTGGGACGTCCTTTCACCTCACTCCCACCGCGCGCCGCCAGGCGGAAAATGAATTGCGCAACGTGCTCAAGCTGGAGGCCGCCGTCCGGCACGACACCGCCTATTTCGCCGCCAGCGTGGGCAACCTCTCCGATGCCGAATGGAAGACCTTCACCGCATTCCTCGTGGAGACATCCAGCTCGGCCGTCGCGCCGCTGGCGCATGTCGAATTTGGCAAAGTGCCGAAGGAGAAATCCGGTCCCCTGCGCGCCGCACTGGCAAATGCGAAGGTCCCGCAAATCCGGGCGCTGGCCAGCGAGTAGGGAGGGGTTGGAAATTCAACCCGAATCGCGAAGCACTACACTAAAGCGAGTTCTGCACTTTGGACACCGGAGGATTCGAGCGGAGCGAGAAGTCTCCCGAAGGGAGCCCGCCGAGGTGGGGGCTGAGGTGCTGGCGGCGGCC
>JBBRPL010000166.1:0-13856 GCA_038228205.1 Chthoniobacterales bacterium | reverse complement strand
GGGCGAGCGCCCGCGAAGCCAGTCACTCGCAGGGGTCGGTGGTCGGGCGACAAATCATGACAAAAGGCGTAGGTGCCAATCGTTATTCCTTGTAGCGCAATAGTTTGTCATGATTTATCGCCCGACCCCTATTCCGTGGGTTGGAAGTATGGGCGTGTCAGGAAGCGGGCGTCAGATTTGGCACCGACGCCTTTTGTCATGAATTGAATTATCGCTCGACCCCTATTCCGCGCCTGACGTGGAGGATGTAAGCGCGCACCTCGTGCTCGCCAAGCGTGACCGGGCTGTGCCCGAGACGCTCCGCCAGTTTTCGGATCTGGCGGGTGTACTCTTCGATCGTTCTTGCCGAAGCGCTCCGTAGCGTGAGAGTTTCGGCGAGTCGTTCAATGGAAGGGTAGGTTGATGTAGTTTTCATCGATTGCAGCCTGCCCTTTCCAAAACCACTCCGACCCTCGTCACCACCCCACACCAAAGAGTCTCGCACCCGCCTGTCGTGCAGCGACATAGTTCAACCATTCGCTGCAGAGAATCGCTGCGCGGTCACGGTAGCTTCTCCCTCAGACCCACCACGCATCAACCGCACGGCACTCGGTGGTCTCTGAGGTGTCTCTGAGCTTGGTTGCCGTTTGGCAACCAGATTCTTGTGCCAGACGACGCGAACAACAGGAATCCCCGACGATGAAACTCAGCAAGACTCGCATCCGCAAGTACCGCAGCATCCGCGACACCGGCGAGTTCGAGATCGATAGAGGTAAGACGATCCTCGTCGGACCGAACGAGGCAGGGAAGACCGCCATCCTGCAGGCGCTCCAGCGGCTCAATGCGCCGAAGGGGATCGAGGGGTTCGAGTCGCTTCGTGACTATCCGCGATCCGAATACAACAGGGACATTGGGCGCGGTGCTGTCGATCCCGCGACGGTCACGGTTGTCGAAGGTCACTTCACGCTTGAGCCCGGCGACTTGAAGGTCCTCCCAGAAAGGTATGCGCAGTGCATCTACGTTTACGGCCGCAAGCTCGATAACACTCCCTGGCACCAGCTCAAGGGGGGCCCCAGCGTTCCGACATACGGCACCTTGTCGAAGGAGATCACGCGATTGAGCGCCTACGTCGACTCGCGCAAGGGCTCCGACGCCCCCCTGCCGAGCGCAGCGCTCAGTGAACTCGTACAGGGTTGGAACGACGCCGTCCAGCTGACCGGTGAACCCGCAGCCAAGCTTAAGACATGGCTTGAGGGCGTGCTCCCACTGATGGAAGAAACGAACAAGGCCGAGGAAGAGCGGTACGATCGGCTTCTCGAGGCATGTAAGATGGAAGAGGAACGTGCGGGGGCGCTCAAGACACTCGCCGGACGCGTGCCCGTGTTCGTGCTGTTCAATAACTACTTTCGGGTGCGCCCCCGTATTCATTTGGAGCACCTCGCGCAGCGCCTGGAGACTGGCCTGCTCGATGACAAGCTGTACGACTATGGGAACCTGTGCCTGCTCAAGCTGCTCGGGTTCACCGCGAGGGAACTTGCTGACCTCGGAAACGCTCCAAAGCCCGCTGTAGGAGACGCGGCAGGACTCAAAGTGTACCAGGACAATCTCGATAAGCGCGACTACCAGCTCAACGCAGCGAGCGTTCAACTTACCGAGGAAATAGTCTCCGCTTGGAACCCTGACCCGGGCCGCGCGGAAGCAAGCAAACTCAAGATCAAGGCCGACGGTCAGTACCTCAAGGTCGTGGTCGAAGATGAGCTGGGTGTCGAGATCGAGTTGGATCAACGTTCCGAAGGCTTTCAGTGGCTCGTGTCGTTCTTCGTAGTATTCTTTGCGGAAGCAGCGGACAAGCACGAGAACGCGATTCTGCTACTCGACGAGCCAGGCCTTCACCTGCATGGGCTCAAGCAGCGCGATTTCCGTGAGACGATCTCGCGACTTGCGGCGAAGAATCAGACACTCTACACGACGCACTCACCGTTCCTCGTCGGCCCGGGCGAGCTTGACATGGTCCGCGTCGTGGACATGACGGATCGGAAGGTCGGGACGAGGGTCCACGGCACCCTGTCGTCGGGAGATCCGGCCGCGCTGCTCCCGCTTCAGGAAGCCCTCGGCTACGACTTGGCGCAGAGCCTGTTCTCTCAGAGCCGGAATCTCGTCCTGGAGGGGTTGACTGACTACTGGTAGATGGAATCCGTCGCGCAGCTCCTTCGCAGCGCGAATGCGGCTGACCTCGACGAGAAGATCGCCCTTGTCTTCGCGAATAGCGCGGGCAAGGTCGTTTACTACGCGACCATCCTGCACGCCCACAAGCTGAAGGTCGCAGCTCTTCTCGATTCCGACGCGGCGGGCGATCAAGCGGCGCAGCAGGACACACTTGTTAACACGCTGGGGAACAAGAAGATCCTTCGCACCCGGGACGCCTACTTGGGCACTGTGACGAAGCCCGAGATTGAGGACCTACTCCGCGAGACTTTGGTGCGTATTGCGCTCGACGACCTCGGCTGGGATGTCCAGGCAACAGCCGCGAAGCAGGCGGAGCGTCCGATCGTGCACATCTTCCAGGCGGAGGTTGCCGACTTCTCGAAATACAAGCTCGCCAAGGCCTTCTTGCGATGGGCGCGCTCGCACGAGGCGTCCGATCTAACCCGGAGAGTTGCTTTGCCGCGAAGCCGGCAAGCAACTCCTGTTGAACAAGCCCGGCAGGGGGGTGGTGGAGGCGGGCACAGCGGTTTTTGGCCCCCTCTATATAGTACTGCGAATTGCTTTTTGCCCGAATGTTCGCCAAAGAACTCCGGGACTGGTGTTTACGTCAAAAAAACTTTGCAGGCGCTCATGACTTCGTATTTTATGCCGCGAAGCGGCTTAGTTCAACCGAGGAGGAACGCAATCAGTGGAAGACGTTGATCGATGCAATAAACAAGGCTCTGAGGTAGGCCGATGGCGCGCCTCGTAAGACCCTCGTCAGACATGTGGTTGCTTAGGGGGCCCCTTCCTCCACCAACTCAAATTCTTCCGTCTCATCAACTTTATTAACGGGAAGGCGATTTAGACCCCAATCCCCTTGGTCATTTTGACCCGTTTTGGCTATGAAGGTGTCATGCCCGGTAGGCGCGGCGGCTTTCGCCTTCAAGCGGAATCCCGACCCGGTGGTCCTTACCAAGGACCATTCTGTAGTGCTCTGAGGGTGTTCGTTTACCGCGTTCCAATCATTAGGGCATCCAGCGTTGATGAACGTGCGGGAAGGCATGGCTTGGATTCTGTAAGTGTCCTCCCCGACCTGAATAAATCTCCACAGCGCATCCCCTTTGGCGACCCCCAGGGCGATGGCGCCGCAAGTAGTGCCGTGATAACGAAAGAGAACATTCGGGTTGGCCGCGGAGGAACTCCTCTGCTTTATGCGATACAATTTCTTAAGGTTCAACCCCAGCGGGCTTGTCAACGCAGGCTCGTCCTTCGGTCGGGGGGTCCCGGTCTTTTCATACCAGTCATAGAGCAAATCCCCTTCAATGGCTTCCACGATTACGTAAAAATCTCGCTCTTTGAGTACGGTTGGTCCTAACTCTACAGGTGGCGATGGTTCCGTATCTTGCCATGCTTGCTTCGTTTCGGGGTCTTTATACTGCTTGCCGTAGGCTTGGAATCTTCCATCTGGCAAAATATTCACTACCACATGGGATTTCGCGTATTCGCCGTCATTTTTCTCTGGGGAACGCCAAACCCGACTTATTCTAACCTCCTCTGATTCCCCTCTAGACAAGACGGTATCATCTTTTCCGTTCCTGAATGCATAGCTGATCCAGAGATGCCGCGAAGATAATTCACGCAACGTTGGACGCTTGGGCGTTGGTGCCTGTCCACTGGCAGAGGACGCCGGTGTCGGAGACGGTCCTAGCGACGGCGTGGGCGTGGGCGTGGGCGTGGGCAACGGTTTGTCTGGCACCCCGAGTATTGCTGGTACGATTGTCGGAAGGGGCACCCGGTACGAGTGGCTGCCAAATGTAAACTCTGCCTTTGCGAGAAGGGTTAAGAATAGGAGGCCCCATACTACCCATGAGAGTGGACGCACAATCCTGTTGATCCCTATGAGTTTCTCGAATATTGAGGCCTTTTCCTGTTCAGATAGTATGGTAGCCGGAGCCGTCATGTGACGTAGTTCGAGCCACGTGAAGATGCCGAGACTGTGGTATACCCCATAAACCAATGTAGCAACACTGAGTTTTAGGGATAGGAATTCCAACTTAAATGAAAGCAACAAGGGAAGCAGGGTAAACGTAGCGAGCCAAAACACCTTGAATCCCCAAACCCCAGTGAAGCTGTGAAGTAATTGTCGTTGTAAATCTTCCTTGCTTTTGGCCTTCTTGCTCTTAAGTTCTACGACCGCTGTCCCACCTTGTCGCGCTCGTAGTTGGCCCACACGGTATGTATGCGGGAGTGGCTCTATTTCTAGTTCGACACTGTTACTCCCTCCGTCCTCCCAAATTGCCGTGACTCGCACAGCGCTAAGTTGTTCGACCTTGAAATATCCGGGTATGCGAAACTCAACGAACTTTTTGAATTGCTGACCCTTAGGTACATCTTGGGCACTCGGCGCTCCTGCGGGGCGAAGTCCCTCGGGCACCCGTTCCAAAAATTGCAGCCACGGAACGACCTCCGTGTTTCCGTTCGGATTACTGAGGCACACTTCCAATCTATCTAGCACCCGATCGCTTCCGTCGTTTTTCAGGCGGACGGCGCATCGCAGTGTGCAATCATCGCCGCGGTTCGAAAGGCCAAGTGCGAGATCGGTTACGATGAGTTCAACCATGGCCAGATGAGAATTTCTAGACGGTCGAGCTATGTAAGTCCAGTTCGCTGCGCGTGTCGGATTCTTGGGGATTGGGTATCTTCCCCCAACATTGATGACTCTTCATCCACGCTTCCGCGATTGCTCTATAAATCGCAGCGCCAGAGAGGCGTACCTCGTGATCCGCATGTGGTTCTTTTTGCGTATGGCAACCGTTCGCGCGCTGACCCCGAGTAACTCTGCCACATTGGCCTGCGTCCCGATGCGTTCGCGGGCTTCTCGATAAACGAGTGGCGTCAGCACGACGCAACCAGCGACGGCGCCACCCGGCCTGCAAGGGGAAATAGGGGTCGGAGGGGGAAATGGGGGTCGGAGGGGGAAATGGGGGTCGGGCGATAAATCAAGATTCCGCTGAAAAACCGCAAACGCCCCAGAAACGCTCTCGTTTGTGAAGCACTTACAAAGCGCCTTCAACGACTTACAAATCATGCTCCGTGAAACCGGGGGGTTCTTCAGCCGAATCAAATCAAATCAAATCATATCATGACAAATCGCAGCGCCGAATGGAATGATCGTTGGCGACTTCACAGAAGCGCGTTGCAGTCCACGCGAGTCGCACAGCGCTTCAAACGAAGCGCATTGCGGTCCGCGTGAAGCTCGCGGCGATTCAAATGAAGCGCATTGAGGTCCACGCGAAGCTCACGGCGCTTCAAACGAAGCGCGTTGCGGTTCACGCGAGTCTCCCAGCGCTTCGCCGCAAGCGCGAGGAGCCTCACGCGAGGCGAAAAGGGCCATTTTGGCTGCCTCTGAGCTTCGCGTGGACCTCCGCGCGGTTCACGCGAAGCGCGCGGAGACTCGCGCGAAGCGCACGGAGACTCGCGGGAAGCGCTGGGAGACTCGCGGCAATCGCGTTGCGCTTGGCGCGAAGCGCGCGGAGGTCCACGCGAAGCGCGTTGCGACTCGCGCGAAGCGCATTTCGCTTCAATCGAGTCAGCGGAGACTCGCGCGGAGCGCGAAGCACCAGGAAATACAGGTCTCACGCAGAGGCGCGGAGGCGCGGAGGAGGAATGGGGACGGAGGACGGAGGACTGAGGACCGAGGACGGAAGCGTGAGAACCTCTTCCGCACGCGCACAAAAAAAGGCGGGTGCTCCGAAGAGCACCCGCCTGGAAATCGTTCCTCACTCTGTCTCCCGCTTGGTCGCCACGGTCCTTACTTCCGCTTCGTCCTGCGCCGGCCTCCGCTCTCCCACCCCTACCCGCTCGGGCCGCTGACTTCTGACTTCCGATTTCCGCCCTGCTACTTCCCCGGCGCCGCCATCGGCGCTTCCGGGGTGACCGCGACCGTCGGCGTTTTCGCCTTCTTCGTGGCCGGCCGACGCACCCGGCGCGAGAGCTCGCGCAACTCCTCGGTAATTTCCGGCGTCGCCAGCATCACCTGCATCACACGAAACGCCTGCCGCGCCATCTCTTTCCGCTTCAGGCCCAGAAGCGTCAACGCATCCTTCGCCTGCCCGAGCATCGCGCCCAGGCGCTTCACCTGCAGGACCGGTACGGTCAAGCTCCTGCTTGATCCCGAGCTTCCAGGAGACGTTCGAGGAGGCAGGCATGTGGCCTACGCGGCTTTGGCTTCCGCGCCGGCGAATCCGGTTGCAGTGAGCGAAGGCGAAGGGGCTGCGCGAATCGGAGGTCGGGATGAAGTTTGGGTCGAGCTGGAGCTCGGACCGTACCGACGGGGGCGATGCTGCGGGGCGTGGAAGGGAACGATTGAAGCACGGACGAGGTCAACGTGCGGGCGCGGCACGCACCGGGAGGGTCAAGCTCCTGCTTGATCCCGAGCTTCCTGGAGACGTTCGAGGAGGCAGGCATGTGGCCTGCGCGGCGTTGATGCTCCATCGGATCCGCACTCGTCAGGCCCGCAGAACGCGGCAATTTGCCGCGCATGAACGCCATTTCCCTGCAGGATAAGTTCGCCGCGATCACCGAGCATTGGCGGCCGAAAGTGGCGGCCGAGTTGAACGGCCAGGAAGTGAAGCTCGTAAAGTTTTGCGGCGTCTTCCCCTGGCATCACCATGAGAATGAGGATGAGCTCTTTCTCGTTTGGCGTGGCTCGATGCGGATCGAGTTCCGCGATCACGTGGTCGTCCTGCAAGCGGGGGAAATGTGCACGGTGCCGCGTGGAGTGGAGCATCGCACCGCCGCGGACAACGAAGCCGAGGTCTTGATCTTCGAGCCGGCCGCGACGCGCAACACGGGCAAAGTGGACGACAACGTCTTCACCGCCCCGAACGGCGTGCGGGTCTGAGTGCCTGCGCTGAAGGGTTTTGCTGATCCGGGCGGCCGGGCGGCCAACCTTGTCTTTTGCGCTCCAGCTCACAATCTCGTTTCGGGCGCCCGACCTGAGTGCGATTTGAATCCATCTCGTCGCATCCTCGTCCCAATATCCCGTGATCGAGCAGCCTCAAGGCAGGGGCGGTGGGGCGCTTGGGCGGGCCCGGGCGGCATTGCGGCGCCCTCGAACAATCAGGACAACGAGGAGTACCGGAAAAACGGCGTAGCCGACGATCTTCCCGGCTTGGTAACTGAACTGAGACGCTGGCGAAGTTTCGGTCGGTGGTGACGATGCGGGGACGAATGCCGGGGCGGGTTGCGGCGCTTTCAAGAACCGAAAGCTGCGCTGGATCGGCTGCAGTGCCGGATCAGTTGCGGGATCGGAGTCGCGCGAAAAGAAGGCCAAATTGTAGAGCTTGCCGTCGGCGATTGCGCCCCACTGGGTCGCCAGGACGCCCTCCATGCTGCGCAGCAAGACGGTCGCAAAACGAATGCCGCCGGCTTCATGGAATCCTTCGCTCAGGACGCTGCCGCCGCCGCCCGTGGCTCCATCCCGGACGCCGCGGCGATATTCCGAATAGGCCCGATCGGGAGGACCTTCACTTTTCGCCACGCTGATCAGCACGATGCGTGATTGGTCGGGCGAGAGCATGAGCAAGTCGAAGTTCTTGGGCGGATCCCGCCGCACCCAGTCGTCCGGCGTCGTGATGGTAAAGTTGAGCTCCGGGAAAGTCAGCTCGGCACCCCGGAGGGATAGCACCGTGAGTCCCAAAGCGACGAAGCCAAGGAGGGCAGGAAACCGGCGTGATCGCATCGCCGCATCCTTCCGAGCGCAAGCTGGGCGTCGAGCGGATTTTCGGCTGTTCGCTTAATTCGATCCCGAGCTTCCCTGAGACGTTCGAGGAGGAAGGTGGGTGGCCTGCGCGGCACGCACGGTACGGTCAAGCTCCTGCTTGATCCCGAGCTTCCTGGAGACGTTTGAGAAGCAAGGAATGTGGCCTGCGCGGCTATGGCTTTCACGCCGGCGAACCCGGAGGCAGTGGGCGAAGGCGAAGGGGCTGCGCGAATCGGAGGTCGGGATGAAGTTTGGGTCGAGCTGGAGCTCGGACCGTACCGACGGGGCGATGCTGCTGTGGCCTGCGCGGCTATGGCTTTCACGCCGGCGAATCCGGAGGCAGTGAGCGAAGCGAGGGGCCGGCGCGAATCGGAGGTCCGGGTGAAGTTTGGGTCGAGCTGGAGCTCGGACCGTATCAACGGGGCGATGCTGCGGGCGTGGAAGGGAGCGATTGAAACACGGACGAGGTCAACGGGCAGCGGAGCCATCAATTCATGCGCGCAGGACCACTAATCTTTCGCAGCTCGATGCGGATCGAATTCCGCGGTCGCGTGGTCGTCCTGCAAGCGGGGGAAATGTGCACGGTGCCGCGCGGGGTCGAGCACCGCACCGCCGCGGACGAAGAAGCCGAGGTCCCTGATCTTCGAGCCGGCCGCAACGCGCAACACGGGCAATGTGGACGACAAGGTCTACACCGCCCCGAACGGCGTGCGGGTTTGATTTAATTAAGGCCAGCTTTCCGCTGAGCGACGGCTTATTTGCTGGTGGCCGCGTGGCCGCTGGGCGCGAGCGCGGCCGAGGTCTGCACTTGAAGGAGTTCGCGCACTGCGTCCGGCCAGTTCGGGAAACGAAAGGTGAAGCCGGATTCCTCGAGTCGGCGCGGCACGACGCGTCGGCTTTTCAGCGGAAGCTCGGTCTCGGTCCGGAGGAAAAAGGCGCCGATTTCGAGCAGCAGCCGCGGCGCGGGCAGTCCGAAGGAAATCCCCAGCGCCTGCCGGATTTCATGCAGGAAATCGCGATTCGGCAGCGGATGCGGCGAGGCCAGGTTGAAGGCGCCGCACAGGTCTCCGGCCGCGATCAACCATTCGAGCGCCGCGCAAAAATCGTACTCGTGCAGCCACGAGACGTATTGGGTTCCCGGCCCCATCGAGCCGCCGAGCCGGAGCCGCGCCAGCCGTTCGAACATCGTGAACGGACCATCCGCGCCCCGCCCCATCACCATCGCCGCTCGAAGCGCCACCTTGCGCGTGAAGGGCGTCGCCGCGGCGTCGAATTCCCGTTCCCAGGCCCGGCAGACGTCGACGGAAAACCCGTCGCCGAATTCCCCGGTGAGTTCGTCCATCGCCCGATCCTCGGCGTGGCGATAGATCGTGGCGCTGCTCGAATTCAACCAGACGCGGGGCGGCCGGACGCACCGCGCGATGGCCTGCCCCAGGACCTTGGTGGATTGCACGCGCGAATCGACGATGTGCCGGCGGTTCCGCGCCGCGTAGCGGCAGTTCACCGTGCGACCCGCGAGATTGATGAGTACATCCGAGCCGTCGAGATCGGCCACCCAGGAGCTGATCGAGCTGCCGTCCCAGCGGACTTCACGGCAAAGCGGGTCGGACCGCTTTTGCGGCCGCCGTGCCAGAACAATGACCCGATCGCCGCGCGCGCAGAAGTGCGCGGTCAGCATTCGGCCGAGAAAGCCGGTGCCGCCGGCCAACACGATGGTGCGGGTTTTCATGATCAGTGCAGCGCCATCCAAACGGAAATTCCGCCGATGGCGAGAAAAACGGGCCAGGCCAAATGCCGTCCGCGGGAGACGGCCGCGGTAGTGATGCTCGTGATGAGGAACGTGAGCGCGATGACCCAGGAGACGCTGCGGGTCGTGAGCGCCTGCTCGGCCAGGAGAATCAGGATCGCGCCGAAACCCCACCACGCCACCGTGGTCAGGTGCCAGGCGAAGCGAAGGGTCCGGGCCGTGAACTCCGTCCCGCCCAACAAGCGGGGCAGGTCGCCGCGCCGGAACAGGCGCATCAGGATGTATCGTTCTCCCAGGATCGAATGGGCGAGGCCCACTCCGAAGGCAAGCAGAGCGGCGAGAAAGAGAGCAGGGGTCATACGATTGAAAGGATGGGATGGAAGCGTTCAGCGCACGGGGAGCGGCGGCGGGACGGCGCAGGCCACGGGCGCGGCCGTTTCGCGTCGAATGAGGTGGGCGAGCGCCGCGTCGTTGCCTTCCTCCTTGATCCTCAGGCCCAGCATTTGCGAGAGCCCGAGGCGGCGCTTGGAGACGGCCTCGCAGACGCGCCGGGCGAGCGGTCGCAGCGTGGGACGTGCCAGGCGCAGCGACCAGGCGCGGTATTCGTCGAGCGCGTAAAGACACATGATCCAGGCGGCATCGCCCACGTAGACGCTGCCGTCATCGGCCACGAGGACGAGCTGCCGCTCGGGTTGAAAGGCTTCGATGCCCGGAAAGCGGCAGGGGACGGCCGGATGCTGAAAGGGCAGGAATTCGAGCCGGACGAGCTGGGGCTGCGCCTCGAGCCAGGCGCGGCAGTGGCGGCAGAGACCGCATTGCTGATCGTAGAGCACCGTGAGCCGTTTCATAAGCGTGGAAGTGGGACCCGGAGACAACCTGCGCCGCCTCCGGGCGGCTGTTCCCGTTACGTCCCCAGCACGGCCACCTGGCCATCGGCGGCGACGGGCGGGAGCGCTTGTTGCAGGAGGGCGCGGCGGCGCAGCTTGCTGAAGACGAAGAGATTGAAGAAGTGCATGGCGCCGAGCACGAGGAGCACCAGCCCTTCCTTGCTGCTGAGTTCCTCGATGAGGGTTTGCGCGTTGCCCGGGGGTGTCGCCGTCTTCAGGTAGAGCGACACGAAACCGAAGTTCACGAGATAGAATCCCACCACGAGCAGATGGTTGACGCTGTCGGCCATGGCGGCGTTTCCGGCGAAGACATCCACGAGAAAGACGCGGCCGTTTTTATGCAGCGTGCGGGCCACCCAGACCGTGACGCTCACGCTGATGACGAGATAGAGAAGATAGCCGAGGACCGTGAAGTTCATGTTGGGTTTGGGTTGGTTTATGTGTTGTGCGAAACTTTCAGGAAGTATTGAAACAAGGCTGGAAAAAAAGGGCGGCGGCGAGATGACTTATTGGAGGAGACGCAGCGCCCAGGGGACGACGGAGCTTTGCTCGGCGCGCTCGACTTTTTCCATGACGTTGTTGGTGAGGCGGACGAACTCGGCCAGGCGCGTCATCATTTGGTGGAAGGACTCGGCCTCGGAGCCGCGCAGATGTTTCGTGCGCGCCGCGCAAGCGTCGAGGGCGGTGAGCGCCGGGGTGATCTCCCGGCGGCGCCGTTCGCGTACGATGATGCAAAACATCTTCCAGACGTCCTTCTCCGCCTCGAAGAATTCCTTGCGTTCGCCACGGCGGAGGACGCTGCGGAGCAGGCCCCAGCCGACGAGATCGCGCAGGTTGGTATTGGCGTTGCCGCGGCTGATCTGCAGGTCGGCCATGACCTCGTCCGTGCTGAGCGGACGATTGGCCACCATGAGCAGGGCGTGAATCTGGGCCATGGTGCGGTTGATCCCCCAGGCCGTGCCCATCGCCGCCCAGTGCGCCAGAAACTCTTCGCGCACCTCGTGGAGGGCGGCGGGCGCCGGCTCCGGCTCGGAGTGGAGCAAGCGGGCGCGGGCGGCTTTCATCTTAATGTTTCAGGATATATTGAAAACACGAGAAAACAAGGAAGTTTTTTTAAACGCGATCCGCGCGCCATAACCAACCCTCCATCTGCTCGCGGGTGAGATTGCCGCCGCAAAGGATGGTCGCGACGCGCTTACCCGCGAAACGCGCGCGGTCGGCCAGCACCGCGGCGAGTCCGACGGCCCCGGCCGGCTCCACCACGAGGCCGACCTGGCGATGGATGAGGCGCATGGCTTCAAGGGTGGCGTCATCGGGCACGAGCACGGCATCGTCGATCAGGCCTCGCAGATCCGCCACAGCTTCCGGGATGGGCACGCGCACCCCGATCCCGTCGGCAATCGTATCGATGCGATCATGCTCCACCACTTTGCCGCGGCGCCAGGACTCGGTCATCGCAGGGGCTCCGGTGGCTTGCACTGCGATGACCTGCATTTGGGGCCGACTCGCTTTCAGGACGCGCGCCACGCCGGCCAACAGCGCGCCATTTCCCAACGGCACCAGGAGCACTTCGGGCGCCTCCGGGAGTTCGAGGAGTTCCAGCCCGATCGTCCCCGCGCCTTCGCTAATGGCGGGCTCGAGTCCGTCTTCGACCATCAATCCGCCCGTGGCGGCGGCGAAGCGTCGGGCCTCCACCTTGGCGGCGTCGAAGTCGGCCCCTTCGAGGCGAACGGTGGCGCCGAGCGCACGCATGCGCTCGAGCTTGAGCGGATTGGCCGACGTAGCCGCAAAAACCGTCACGCTCCGCCGATGCTGCCGCGCCACGTAGGCAAGGGCCTGGCCAAAATTTCCGGCGCTCGCGCAGACCAACGGCGGCTGCGCGGAGTCGGGGGAGAGCGTGGCGAGAAAGAAGCTCGCCCCGCGGCCCTTGAAACTGCGGATCGGGTTCAGCGTCTCGACTTTCAAAGTCAGGTGAACTCCCACGACCTCGCCGAGCGCCTCGCAGACAAACTGCGGCGTCTGGAGAAAGACCGGATCGATCACCTGGGCCGCGATGCGAATCCGCTCGAGGGAGAGCCGGTGGGACGACAGGGGCGTGGACGCGAGCATGGCGAAGAATGCCCGCAGCGCGGCCGCGGGGAAAGAATCGAACCGACCGAAAACGCAGGATCAACCTTGTGCGCCCGCCGCGTCGCGCTCTCTTCCCGCCGCCATGCCCAGCGGCGCGGAACTCCTCGAAACCATCCCGGTGATCCTCTCGCTCATTGTGATCGAGGGGCTGCTCTCTGTGGACAATTCGCTCGCCATCGCGGCCATGGCTTCCCGCCTGCCCAAGGAAGAGCGGGCGCGGGCGCTTAATTGGGGCATGGCGGGCGCCTACGGCTTCCGCTGCATCTGCCTTTTGCTGGCCGGCTGGATCATCCAAAACACGTGGATCAAGATCGCGGGCGCCACTTACTTGATTTACCTCATGTGCGCCGAGTTGAGCGGCGAGGACGAGGAGCACGATCACCCTGGTGAGGCCGGAGATCGGGACGAAGGAGCTCCCGCGGTCGCGCTGCCCATCCGGGTGCGGGGATTTCCGAGCGTCGTGCTGGGGATTCTCTTGCTCGATGCGAGCTTGAGCGTGGATAACGTCATCGCCGCCATCGCCCTGACCTCAAAGCTTTGGGCGGTTTACGTGGGGGTGGGCATCGGAATCGTGGCGCTGCGCCTGCTGGCGAATTGGGCCATTCGCCTCATTCAGAAGCATCCCATTCTCGAGCAGGCTGCTTTCCTCCTCGTCGGGTTTGTCGGGTTTCTTCTGCTCGGGGAGATGTTCGCGTACGTCGTGATCGGACCGGTGGAGAAACTCGGCATCATCGTGGCGATCCTCGCCGCCTGCCTGCTCTACGAAGCGAGTCGCGAAGTGCGCGCGGTCTTTCGCCCGATCATCTTTGTCGCGCGTTGGCCCATGAAAGCGATCGCGAGCGTCGTCGGCTGGATTTTATGGCCGTTCACAAAGGTGGTTGAGGCCCTGGCGGGCAAGGATCAAGAATCAGGAATCAAGGATCAAGGAGATTAAGGATTCAAGAATCGAAAGCTTCGAAGCCCGTATTATTCCCCTTGGACCCCCTTGGCCCTTGATTCCTGATTCCTGATTCCTGATTCTTGCTTCTTCCCGCGTCAGCGGGCCCCTCACTCAATCTTTCGACCACATTTCTCCACGAGGGCGGCCATCCGCGCCATCTTCCCGGCGATAGCGGGATCGCGCCGCATGCCGGCCGCGCTAAACGCCAAACGCCGGTTCCAG
>JBBRPL010000165.1:0-13892 GCA_038228205.1 Chthoniobacterales bacterium | reverse complement strand
TTCCTTTTACGGGTTCCTTTTACGGGTTCCTTTTACGGGTTCCTTTTACGGGTTCCTTTTACGGGTTCCTTTTACGGGTTCCTTTTACGGGTTCCTTTTACGGGTTCCTTGGTGAGCCGCGCGCGGCGCTTCATTTGTAGCGACCGGTGGGGAAAAAGCCATGATCATCTGGGGGTGGCGAGTAGTGCTCAGTGCCCAGTGCCCAGTGCTCAGTCTCCCTATCGACGCACCCTGGCACTGAGCGCTGGAAATGGAGTAAGTCAGACAAGAGGCGGAACGGCCCGCGATCACGCGAATGACACGAATCCAGGAGCCTTGATTTGTGTCATCCGCGTGATTCGTTGGCTTGACCTCTTTTCAACCAAATCTTCCAACCGCCCAGGAATCCACTCGAACTCCTGGCGCCATTTCTGAATATTCCATCGTCACTTACCCCATCTGATGATCGAAAACTCCTTTCCCAAGCCGCCCTCCATCGCCGCCGGGCGGCACCACCTTTCATGTTCGCCGCGATGATCATCCGCCTGCGGTGCCGCTCCGCGAAGGTCATCGCGGGGCTGTGCGTGGCGGTGGTGTTCGCCTCCTGTTCCCACTACTACCAACTCGAAGTGCCGGCAGACATCGCCCAGCTTCCCTTCCGGCGCGGTGGGGATGGATTCAATGCCGTGGCCGTCACGCCGTGGCGCTATCTGGGTTCCCGATTTCAATCGCTCGAGTTCCGATATTACTACGACCGGGACAACGCCCTCCACTACCGCGAGGTATCAGTGGCTCGTGACCGGGCCGTGGTCCACTTTGAGGAAATGCCGTACGGAACTGTCAAGGAGTGGGTCACCCTCCGGACCGACGGCCAGATGTTCTACTTTTCGCCGCTGCAACTCCACTGACGACGACGGGGCCGCACAGATCATCGTGCTGGAGGTGATTCGGTACGAGCTCAGGGTCCGTGGTCAGGTTTTTGATGCCCCATGTTTCGCGAGTCTATGGACGCCCCTGCGGGGGCCGCGGCATCGACCGTGATTCGTGCCAGCAGTGCGAGCAGCCCGGCTTTGTGCAGCGGCTTGGAAATGTAATCGTCCATTCCGGCGGTGAGACAGCGCTCCCGGTCGCCGGCCATCGCATGGGCCGTCATGGCTGCGATCGGGGTGTGCCGGGCGGTCGTTTGCTCGGATTCGCGGATGCGCCTTGTCGCTTCGAAGCCATCCATCTCGGGCATCTGCACATCCATCAGGATCAAGTCGAACGCCTCCCGCGCGGCGGCCGCCACCGCTTCGCGGCCATTGACGGCATGGAACAGGGAGTGGCCGCGCTTTTCGAGGAGGCTCGTGGCGAGCGCGCGGTTGATCACGTTATCCTCGGCGAGCAGGATGCGCAGGCCGCCCACGGCTCGCTCGCTCGGTGCGGCCGGCACGGGCTCCGGTGGAACCGCGCCGCCGATGGCGATGAGGACGGCGTCGAGCAACTCGGATTGGGTCACCGGTTTGGTGAGGTAACTCGCGACGCCCAATTCATCGCAGCGCTTCGTGGTCCCGGTCGGCATCCCCGAGGTGAGCATCATGACCGTGGCGCCGTTCAACTCCGCGTGCTCACGGATCTTCTCCGCCACCATGAACCCGTCCATCTCCGGCATCATCCCGTCGAGGATCACCAGCGGGAAGGGGACCCCGTCGCGCGCGGCCCGCAGCATCTCGACTATGGCCGCCGCGCCGGATGCGACCACGGAGGGTTGCATCCGCCAGTTCGTGAGCAACTCGCGGAGAATGCGGCGATTGACCGCGTTGTCATCGACCACCAGCACCCGCATGGCTTCGAGTTCGCCGAAATCGGCATGGCGCACGTCGGGCGCGGGCGTGTGCAGCACGGGGAGCCTCACCGTAAAATGGAAGGTCGTTCCTTGGTTCTCGTTGCTCTCGACCCAGATGCGCCCACCCATATGGCCCACGAGTTGCGACGCGATCGCCAGCCCGAGGCCGGTCCCTCCGTAGGTGCGTGTCGTGGAACCGTCGGCCTGGGAGAAAGCCTCGAAAATCAAGGCCTGCTTCGCCGCGGGAATCCCGATGCCGGTATCCGCGACCGAAAAATGGAGGCAATGCGCGTCCGTGGTCACGGAATCCACCGAGACCCGCAGCATCACGTCGCCCCGGGCGGTGAACTTGATCGCGTTGTCGGTCAAGTTGATGAGGATCTGCCGCAAGCGCATCGGATCGCCGATCAGGTGATCGGGCACCGTCGCGGGAATGTCGGCCATCAGCTCGAGCCCTTTTTGATCGGCGCGCATCCCGAGCGGCTTGAGAATCGTGCCGATGCAATCGCGCAGGCTGAAGCCGATCGCTTCCAGCTCCAGCTTGCCGGCCTCGATCTTGGAGAAATCGAGGATGTCATTGATCAAACCCAGCAGCGCGTTCGCTGAACTTTTCGCCATGCCGAGGTACTCGCGCTGCTCGCGATCGAGCTTGGTCTCGAGGACCAGCTCGGTCATGCCGATGATGCCATTCATCGGCGTGCGGATTTCGTGGCTCATGTTGGAAAGGAACTCGCTCTTCGCGCGGTTTGCGGCGTCGGCGGATTCCTTGGCGGCCTGCAATTCGGAAGTGCGTTCCTTCACGCGCCCTTCGAGCTCGTCGTGCATGCGGCGTAACTCATCTTCCGCGCGCTGCCGCTTTTGCACCATGTTCGCAAAGGCGGCGGCCAGTTCCCCGATCTCATCCTTCCGCGTCGGAGGCATGGGCAGGTCCATCTTCCCCGCGGCGATTCCTGTGGCCACGCCCGTCAATTGTTGCAGCGGAATGGCGATCGAGCGGCCCATGTAGAGCGCGAGCAACAAAGCGATGCCGACGCTGCCGATCGCCGCCACCAGGAGCTGGCGGGTCGTGCTCATGTTCAATCGCATGATTTCCTCGTAGAGCGGTGTGTACTCGAGAATGACCGCTCCGATCACGTCCCCGTCCTCACTTTCCACCGGCACGACGATCTGCATGATCCCTCCTGGGCGTATTTCGTCTGCTTCGATAAAGGTGCGGACTTTTCGATCCTTGATCGTCGCCCCGACTTCGTGGCCGGGATCCTGGGTAAAAGGTTTGCCGACCTCCGCTGGGTCCGCGTCGGCCAGGACGAGGCGGTGTGCGTCCATCAGCACCACATCCCGCCCCTGCGTTGCGTGCAACTTGTCCACGATCTCCTGGGCTGACTTCGAGTGTTGATCGGCGGGTCCGGTGAAGAGGAAACTGACGACGCGGGCCACATCCTCGGCCTCCTTGACTGCGGCGGCCACAGCGGCCGCGTGCTGGCGGTTCACGGCCAGCACGCCGACGAGCGCGACCAGCGACGCCATGCCGAGAAGTATCCAAAGGATTTTTGTTTTGATTTTCATTTATGCCGTCCTTTCAAAATGACCATTCCCACTGGCTGACGACCCCGACGCCGGAACCTTCGCCGCGCACCGGAATGGGCACGCCGATTGCAAGAAACATCTGCTCGTTCATGAGCCATTTTTCATAGGCTCGGCGTGAGTGGCTGAGTTTCGAGCGCGACTGCGCTCCACGTCGACGCCCCGGGCTCGCCGGCCGGGATTCGCTCGAGGAGCGCGAGTAACTTCGCCTTTTGCAACGGCTTGGAAATGTAATCGTCCATTCCGGCGGCGAGACAGCGTTCGCGGTCGCCGGCCATCGCATGGGCCGTCATGGCTGCGATCGGGGTGTGCCGGCCGGTCGTTTGCTGGATTTCATCGCGGGTGACGATGCTGACCGAAGACGGAGCGTCGCTGATTTTCTGGTCGTGTTTGGACGCGCCGTAAACGGTCGGGATCTTGATCTGCATGAGCTCGTCCAGGCTCAGGCTCTTGAGCTTCGCGAGGTCCGACGCCTCGTCGGCGCCGCGGACCGGGCAGGCCAGGCCCAGGAAGGCGAGAGCCGCCGCGGTCCAGACGCACCGCAGATGGATCATCGATGGGTTTTTCATACGGCGTTCGGTTCCCCGCAGGCCAGCGACTCCATGGCCGCGTCGATGCGGGCGGCTTCGTGCTCGAGCGCCGCGAAGGCGCGCGCGACGCCGGCGAAATCCTCGCGGATTCCGTGTTCCTCCACTTGCAACGTCAGTCGATGGGCGTCCTTCGCCCCGAAGATCCCGAGCGAACCGAGCAGCGCATGCGCGGCCCGCGCTATGGCGGGGGCATCTTGCGCGGCGAGGGCCCGGCGGATGTCGTCCATGAGCAGCGGGGTATTGGCGCGGAAGAGCGCCGCCATCCGCGCCAGCAGCGACTGGTCGTCGTCCAACTGTTCAAGAAGATCCGCGCGGGTGGAAATGGCGGGCGCGGACGGGCAGATCTCGACTGGGAGGGAGGAAGTTGGAATCGGTGGGTTCATTTCGCTCATGGGATCGGCGGGGTGGGCGGCCTTGGCGGCAGGTCGAAAAAGCTCGCGCCGGTTGGCTCCGACTCGGAGACTTGCAGGATGCGATCGATCAGCGTCAGCAGGTGGTGACCGCTGGTCAGGATTTGGCCCACGCTGTCCTTGTGTTCGGGCTCGACGGCATCCAGGTCGAGCAGTTGCGCGAAGCCGAGGATGTGGTTCATCGGCGTGCGCAGCTCGTGGCTCGCGCGGGAGAGAAATTCGTCCTTGGCTCGCAGCGCGGTTTCGAGCTCGGCCGTGCGCTCGCCAACCCGCCGTTCGAGTTCCGTGTTCGCCGCCCGCAGGTTGGCGTGCAGTCCCAGGATGCGCTCGGCCACGCCCACTCGCGCCGCAAACTGATCCTTTTCAAACGGCTTCGTCACGAAGTCGTCCGCCCCGGCGGTCATCGCCTCGAGGTAGTTCCTCTTGCCCGAGCGGGAAGTGAGCAGGACGATGTAGGTGTAATCCGCGCGCGGCTCGGCGCGGATGCGCCGGCAAAATTCCAGCCCATCGAGATCGGGCATCATCCAGTCGGAGACGACCAGTGGGTAATTCCCCGTCCGCCACGCCTCCCATGCCTCGGCGCCATTCTTCGCTTCGTGGACGGCATGCCCGAGCTTCGTCAGCGCGGAGCTGAGGAGCATTCGGGTAAGTTCATCGTCATCGGCAATCAGGGCGTTCATTCTCACGATTGAATAGAGCGGGCGCGGTGCCCGTCGTGTGGCGCGCAGTGTGGAGTTTGCGACTCGGGTAAACCCTGAAGCTGCCGGTTTTCGCGATTCCCCTATGCGCGCGCCAGGTTCAGGAGGCCGTCCACACTATCGAGGAACGCGAGGATGTTGAAGGGCTTCGTCACGTAGCGGTACGCGCCCAGGGCGAGCAACCGGCGGATTTGCGCGGGCGTCGCATCGCCGCTGAGGATGACGACGGGAATCTCGGCGGTGCGTGGGTCGCCTAGCAGGCGCTCGAGGACCTGGTCGCCGTTGATATCCGGCAGGTGAAAGTCGAGCAGGATGAGGTCCGGGCGGCGCTCCTGCGCCAGCGCCACACCCGATACCCCGGTCTCGGCTTCGAGAAGGGTGATGGAGGGACGAAGCGCAATGATGTATCCCATGAGCGCGGCATTCGCAGCATCATCCTCGACGTAGAGCACCGTGTGGGCCGGAGGTGTGGAGGGGAACGCAATCCCGGTGTCGCGGTCGATGGGAACGGTGAGGGGCATAGGTGGTGACCCACTTTGGAAGCTCCGCATGTGCCCCGTGGATCGCGGGACGTACGTATTTCCGGGGTCCGTAGAAACCCTTCCGCGGTCTCCCATTCGGACCCCAGCCGCAAATGCTCCTTTCGCTCTGCGGCATCCGTGTATATACTGCCGCTTGGAGATTTTCCCTCAAAGCGCGTGCTGGCTGGGCTCCCTGACCCTGGCCGCCCATGAAAAAACTCCGCATCCTTCTCGCCGACGACCATGAGGTCGTCCGGCAAGGGGTGCGGATGTTGATCGAAAAGGAGGCCGGCTGGGAGGTCTGCGGGGAAGCGGCCGATGGGCGTACCGCGGTCGCCCTGGCGGAGGAACTCGTGCCCGATGTGGTCGTCATGGACATGGGCATGCCCGAGCTCAACGGGCTCGACGCCACGCGACAGATCAAACGCGCGCTGCCACAGACGGAAGTGCTGATCTTCACGGGCGAGGAAACCGAGCAATTGATCCACGAAGTCTTCGCCGCGGGCGCCCGCAGCTATATTCTCAAGAGCGGCATCGGCGGACACTTGTCCGCGGCGATCACCGCGCTCGGCCAGCACAAGCATTACTTTACGAGCCGCATCTCCGAGGTCGTTTTCGCCCGGTATCTCGACGGGGCGTCGGGCGCCGGCAAGGACAAAACGGAAGGCCTCACGCCTCGCGAGCGGGAGATCGTGCAGCTTCTCGGCGAAGGCAAGAGCAACAAGGAAGCCGGCACGATCCTCGGGATCAGCATCAAGACCGTGGAAACCCATCGCGCCGCCACCATGCGCAAACTGCGGCTGGATTCGTTCGCCGATCTCATGCGTTACGCCATTCGCAACAAGATCATCACCGGCTAGCCATTGCGGACCATCCCTCGCCACAAACTGCGGGATGGCCGGGCACGCGATGCTTCCCGGTCGTAGTGACGGCTCCAGGTGATGCCTCGCCCCATGGAACCAAGCACCGCCGATCCTGACCTCATATTACCTCTCCCGGCGGTTTTATCTCCTGCCGGTCCGGATGCGGTGCACGCCTGCAGAATTTTGCTCATCGACGATGAGGAGCCCAACTTGCGGCTGCTCGGCCGCGTGCTGAAGCGTGCCGGGTTCGAAAATTTCATCAGCACCATCGATTCGCGCGAAGCCGCCGCGCTCTTCGCCAGTTTTCAACCCGATCTTGTGCTGACCGACTGGTGCATGCCCGTCCTCGATGGCGCCGACGTCATCCGGCAGTTGCGAGCGCTCACGGCCACGGATGACTATCTGCCGATCGTGGTCCTGACGGCGGACGTCACGCGGCAGACGAGAGAGCGCGCGCTGGCCGCCGGCGCGACCGATTTTCTTACGAAGCCCTTCGACCAGATCGAAGCCGTGCTGCGCATCCAGAACCTGCTCCAAACGCGCCTCTCGCATCTCATTATCCAGGCGCAGAACACGACGCTCGAGGAAAGCGTGCGCCAGCGCACGATCGAACTGGAACGCGCCCTCGTCGAACTCCAGCGCACCCAAGAGCAGACCATCCAGCAGGAGCGCCTCGCCGCGCTCGGCACCATGGCGGGCGGCATCGCGCACGATTTCAATAACGTGCTCAGCATCATCATGGGTTTTGGCGAGCTGCTCCTGCGCGACTCCGCGCACGGCCTGTCCAAAGAGAACGCCGCGCTGCCTCTCAAAACCATCCTCACCGCCGCCGAGGACGGCGCGAAGATCGTGCATCGGCTGCGTGAATTCTATCGGCCGGATGAGGTCGAGGAACAGCGCCTGCCCGTCGATGTCAACCAACTCATCGAGCAGGCGATCTCGCTCACCCGCCCCCGGTGGCAGATCGAGGCGGCCGCCGCGGGCCGCGCCATCACCGTGGCCGCCGAACCGGGTGAAATACCGTACGTCATTGGCGATGCCGCGGAATTGCGCGAGGCGCTCACCAATCTCATTTTCAACGCCGTGGATGCCCTGCCCGACGGCGGTCGGATCACCCTCCGCACGCACCGCGCAGGCGATACCGTCGTCCTCGCGATCAGCGATACCGGCACCGGGATGAGCGAAGAAGTGCGGCAGCGCTGCCTGGAGCCTTTCTTTACCACCAAAGGCCGGCGCGGGACCGGCCTCGGCCTCTCCATGGTCTTCGGCATCGTCCTCCGCCACCATGGCCACATCGACATCGAGAGCCAACCCGGGAAGGGAACGACCTTCACCCTGCGCCTGCCGATGGCCGATCCCGCGGGCCTGGCGATACCCGCTGCCGTATCCGTCGCCCACAGCCCTTTGCGGGTTCTCGTCGTGGACGACCAGCCCATCCTCTGCCAGATCGTCAGCCAGCATTTGGAAGAAGATTTTCACATCGTGGAGACCGCGCTCAGCGGAAGCGCCGCGGTGGAAAAATTTCGCGCGGCTCCCTTCGACCTCGTCATTACCGATCACGTCATGGCCGAAATGACCGGCGAGCAACTCGCCATCGCGCTCAAGGAGATCAACCCGAAAATCCCCGTGATCCTCCTCACCGGCTACGGCTGTGAACCCGCGGGCGGAAAACATTATTCCCCGGCGATCGACCTCATTCTCGGAAAGCCCCTGTCCAGAGACGCACTGCGCCGCGCCCTGGCCAAGGTGACGATGGTCGATTAAGGTGCGGCTTTTTTGTTCGGTGCGTTGATGATCCGGTATCGTTTCCGTCCGCCACTGGAAACCTGTGAATTTCCGGGGGACGCCCGCCCCCATGTCTGTCTCGACCCCAGTGAGCAGAACGCCCGTGTGGACGAGAACAGCGCATCTCAATCCCGGATTTTTTGGCTTGCTCATGCCCCCCTCCCATACGAGTCTCCCCGCCTCCCATTCACCAGATTTGCGACGGCCCTGTTGCGCCGGGCGGGTGAGGGGATGGCGAAGGCCAGAGCAAAAGCGCGGTTAGCTCAGTGGTAGAGCACTACCTTGACACGGTAGGGGTCACAGGTTCGAACCCTGTACCGCGCACCACTTGAATCACTCTGGAATGCTGATGGATACAGGATTTTCGGGCGATCATAGTGTTTTGTCATTGCGGAGGAAGCGATCAGAAAGTCGTCAACGAACAACTGCGGTGAGCCGGCGGAAAATCGACAGCCGGGTCTGGTGCCGATCCGCGGTCCGGAACGGTGTCGGCCAATGCCGGCAAGGCGCACTGAGCGAGTATCGCGAGGCAGGAAAACAACGAGATGGCAGGAGCCCGCTGACATGCCCCGCGGCTGAAGAAGCGTGGCATCTTGTTCGGGTTCACAGGAGCAGATTATTCTTCCTGCCAGATTACCGCGCAGTCACGACGAGCACACAACGAAACCCATAAACCAAACCAGGATGGTGTGACTGGCGGTCGCCCCGGCACGCCGACAGCAGAAGGTTGGGATTTACGCCGTGGTTCCAAGCGCCGCCACGCAGGACCCGCAGGCCCCTCTTCTCGTCATAGAAGTCCTCGCAATACTCCCACGCGTTTCCACTCATGTCGTATAGGCCATACGCGCCGACGCTATAAGAACCAACGGGTGCTGAGGCAATATGGTCATCCCGGTATCCGGCAATCCCCTTCAAGAGAATCACCTTCGTCTCCTCGCCCGAAAAATTGCCTGCCCGCGGCGGCGGCGGCCATTGCTTGCCCCAAGGATAACCACGGAATTTTCCGTGCATCCTCTCCTGGGGCGAAGCGGAAGGCGACTCGTCGAGACCGACCGCCACGCTCCACTCCCAATCGGTCGGCAAGGCGTAGGATTGCCCTTCAGCGATCAGTCCCTTCGCCCTCTCCGTATCAGCCAGCCACTTGCAGAAAGCCTGGGCGTCGTTCCAACTCACGTTGACGACCGGCTGTCGGTCGCCGTTCAACGAGTTCCCTTTGAACTCGCCGCTGTTATGGTCGGACCGAAATTGTCGAAACTCCGCATTGGTCGTCTCATATTTGGAGAACAACACCTTGACGCCGGGCACGGGCAGAAACGTCATGCCGACCGAGTTCGTCCAGGGATGCTCCAGCTCAGGATAACGTTGCGTATTCGCAGGCCCAGCGTCCTTTCGCGGCTCCTCACTCTTGTTTTTCTCCGGGTTCGCCCCGAAAGCCGGCGAATAGAGCACAAGCTGACAAATAATCGTAAGGAGGGTGCGCATCAATGGCCTTGGGAGAAGGATGGAGCCAGTGTCATCTTGTGCGGAATCAGCGGCGGCAAGGGCAAAAGGGAAACTTCGCTCGTGAGCGGAACCGGGGGTGGTCGTCTCAACGCCCGGTTCACCGTGTTCAATGTCCATGGAGCAGTGATCATCGAAAGCATCGTGTAAATCCGATCTTAGGTGTGAACTCTGGGGCATACCGACCGGTCTTGACCCCGTCCTACTCCTCAACTTTTTAGCAATCGCGGTGGCACAACCAGCGCCAAATTACGACAGGTTTATTTGTTGCGCCCGCATTGGAATTCAGGCCGCTGCGGGCGTTTCTTTGACATCCCTGTCGTGGGTGGTGAATCACCGCTTAATTTGGGTAAGATGGCTGCAACTTGATGTGTGTCAGTCGGGCAATTCCTTCTCCTTTTGACCCGCCAGAATCAATCGAAAGCGCGACGGAGCAGGTCCCCTCCGCATCGAAAACTTCCGCCACTGCGTTGTCGCCATGGGGCACCGTGCGGGCGAATGTCAAACCGTCCTCAATCGTTTCAAAATCAAGTTCTACTCCGGCCCGTCTCAGAACGAAACAGCCCGACCCCAAGTGGTAGAATTTGAACCGGTCTGCGGCCATGAGGATGATTAAGTGCAGATAATATGCCAGTCAACAGCTATTAGACGCACTACACAAGTTCTGTGTGAAAATCAAATATGCTAAACCAGTTCCGAATTTGTGCTTTTCGATTTGATTTCGTTATCACCTGCTTGGCATTCCCAGAACGCCCCGTCGACTGACCGTGCGGGCCCATTGTTCTTTTGAAGAAAGCGTCTGCTTCAGGGGAGGAATATCGTCCTACTGCCGGCGAAAAAGACGAGCAGCGGCTTTCAACGGACGGCGATGTCCTGAGCCCTAGAGCCACGTCGGGGGGACAGCCATGCGCAGGCTGCTGTGCTTCGAACGAATGACGACTTCCGCGAAAAAGAAGTCACAGCATTCTTCGTGGACCAGCGCAAATCGGCACCGTCGCTTTGCTGAGTTCTTGATCGAGCATTGCGGCCAGTGCCTGGTCAACGCGTTCGAGGGGGATTCGAAGAGTCATTTAATCTGAAGGTTGGGTGAACGGGAAATTGGCCAGGACGGTTCGATCGCACGGCACCTATCGTTCTTTGCCCCCGACTAGGAAATGTGCAGCGGTGACTCGGACACTCGAATCAGGAGGTGTCACACGAATTGACGGTGGGTCTTTGTGATTGTGTCGGTCGAATCCTCCAAGTTAAACTTAACAAGCCCCCATGAACCGCCGCAATTTCTGTCTCACCAGTCTCGCCGGGGCCGCATTCCTCGGAAATCATGCTTCGATGTTCGGCGCAAAAATAGCTCCGACCGGGGAAGGCGAACTCCTCTATAACGGCATACGCTTGCCCGCAATTTGGCCTCCGAACATTAACAACACCACCATGCACCTGCCGAGCACGCCACCATATTTGGTGACTCCGCCGGACGTGGTGAAGATCGATGTCGGTCGGCAATTGTTCATCGACGATTTCCTGATTGAGAAATGCTCACTCAATCGCGTGTTTCATCAGGCGGTTTACCATCCCGGCGGTCCCGTCGTGCGAGCAGACCGGCCGTGGGAATTGCAGGGGGATTTTCCGATGGCCTCGGTCTTCAGTGACGGCGTCTGGTATGATCCGCAAGACGGCCTTTTCAAAATGTGGTATTTGGGCGGCAACCGTGCCTGCACCTGCTACGCAGTGTCGCAGGATGGTATTCTCTGGGAGAAACCGAAACTCGACGTGCAGGCCGGAACCAACATCGTCTCGACTGAACCTCGCGACTCAGCCGTCGTCTGGCTTGACCACGAAGAACCTGACCCACGGCGACGTTACAAGCTATTCCGTTCGCATCGCGAGGAAGTTGACGGGAAGGGCGAGTGGTATTTTCAGATCCACGTCTCCGCCGACGGCATCCATTGGGGAGATGTTGTCACCCGTAGCGGCGGGATCTATCCGCGTTCAACCGTCTTTCGAAACCCGTTCCGAAAGCGGTGGGAATACGGTATCCGTAAGGATGCGTCGTTGCAAGTCGGTCGCTGCCGCCGTTATTACGAATGCGAAGACGCGGTGCGCGACGCTCAATGGGCGGAGAAGGATCGGCACTGGTGGATGGGTGCCGACACGCTCGATATACCGCGCGCAGACACGAATTTTGCCCCTCAATTGACGAACCTTGATGGCGTCGCATACGAGAGCGTGATGCTAGGGTTGTTCACGCTGTGGCGGGGCACTCCCTCCGAGGAGAGTGGGCGTCCAGAATTGAACGACGTGTGTTTAGGCTTTAGTCGCAATGGCTTCCATTTTGCGCGCCCTGATCGCGTCCCGTTTCTTCCGATGTCGGATGCCAAAGGTGATTGGAACTGGGGGAATGTGCAATCAGCCGGCGGGGGATGCCTCGTGGTCGGAGACAAGCTTCACTTCTATTGCAGCGGACGAAGCGGCGCATTGGGAAATCGCGATGCTGGTGGCTCGACAGGGTTGGCGACACTGCGCCGCGATGGTTTCGCTTCATTGGAAGCGGGCGAAGAGGGGGGCTCCGTCACAACGCGCCCCGTGATCTTCTCGGGTAGGCACCTGTTCGTAAATGTCGATGCTCCCAAAGGCGATTTGCGTGTCGAAGTTGTGGATGCGACCGGCGTAGCGATCGAGCCATTCACAAGCGCTGCTTGTGTTCCAATATCGATCGATTCGACGAAGCAGGCTATCAAATGGCAAGCTGGCGACGACCTTTCGCGCCTCGCGGGCAAGCCAGTGAGATTTCGTTTCACTTTGAAGAACGGTAAATTTTACGCCTTCTGGGTAAGTCTCGATGCTACCGGCTCGAGCCGCGGATATGTCGCTGCGGGTGGACCAGGGGAATCGCAGCCGAGCTAGTTTTTTGCACGGGTCGCCACCCAGTGGGGCCTTCACGGGCACGTCGTCAATGAGCGATGATGGCGATGAGAAGCATGCGAATTCAACAAACGGGCGGTAAACAGGTTGCGAACGAAGCATATTCTGAGATGGAGGGCCAAGCGATGAAGTCCGTAGATTTACCCAAACAAATTTCTCGTCGCCTGGTTTTCTGGCCGTGCGCTTCTTGCCCCTTTTCAGCAAAACTCCGCCCGAGAAAAAGCGGATCTTACTCGTCGATGACGAATCGGGATTCACCCGTTTGGTCAAGGTCATGCTTGAACAATCCGGCCGCTACACCGTGAGAGAAGAGAATGATGCTGCGAAGGCCCTGGAGGTGGCATTGGAATTTAAGCCGGACCTGGTTCTCCTGGATTTGGTGATGCCGAAATCTGATGGCGCGAGTCTTGGCCGTCAGATCCAAAATGACCCGCAGTTGCAGGGGACACGGATCGTCCTCCTCACCGGGTCCATCTCCAAGAACCCTCATGAGCCGACGCGGGTTGGAGATTTCCTGGCTCTCTCCAAACCGATTGGCATCCAGGAGTTGATGAAGGCGATTGATGCGAATCTTTCTGCTCCAGTCTTGTGATGAGGCAGAGGCTCCGCAGCCGGTAGCGGCGCTGTGTGGGTTCCTCACAGAGAGAGGAACGGGTCTCGCGAGGGAACCAGAGGCCATCTCCGCCACGATTCCTCGCCATGAACTACGAATGTGTATTGGAAAATGGCCAGCATCTTGAACTCGGCAATGAAGGCGATCAGACCTTCGTGAGCTTCAGCAGTCGAGGAGGGGGACAACAGCAGAGCCAGGGCAATGGATTCAATACCGGAGAGTGGTCGAGGAAGCCGAAAGTTTACCGGCTTGCGAACGACTATATCGTTCGATTGCAGACGATGGCAGGCGCCAGATTCATAAGGTTGGAAGGAAATCGAGCGGAACGGTTGTATCGGGAGCCGGAATTGGCGGCGGCGAAGGAGATCGAATTGATGGCGGCCAGCGAGGCCGAAAGGATGAAGCCGATGGAGCCGATGCGGCCGATGGAGCCGATGCGGCCGATGAGGTGAGGCTTCGGGTTCATCGTATCCGCCATACTAACCCACCCGCGCCGTCCGGCAAAAGGCGGGATGTCGGCACGCTTTTAGCGTGAAGCCTGTGCGGCGGCCCAAGCCGTCGGAGTCAACTCGGCGATGCGCTGGGCCGGCCAGTTCGGGATTCGT
>JBBRPL010000164.1:0-14086 GCA_038228205.1 Chthoniobacterales bacterium | reverse complement strand
TGACGACGGTGCCTGAGGCGCTGGGGCAGTTGATGGCGCTGCAAACGCTGCGCCTTGACAACAACCAACTGACGACGGTGCCTGAGGCGCTGGGGCAGTTGACGGCGCTGCAAAGGCTTTCCCTTGACAACAACCGACTGACGACGGTGCCTGAGGCGCTGGGGCAGTTGACGGCGCTGCAAGAGCTTTCCCTTTCCGAGAACCAACTGACGACGGTGCCTGAGGCGCTGGGGCAGTTGATGGCGCTGCAAACGCTGCGCCTTGACAACAACCAACTGACGACGGTGCCTGAGGCGCTGGGGCAGTTGACGGCGCTGCAAAGGCTTGACCTTGACAACAACCGACTGACGACGGTGCCTGAGGCGCTGGGGCAGTTGACGCGATTGCAAGAGCTGTACCTCCACGAAAATGAAGCCCTCGGAATACCCCCAGAAGTTTTAGGACCTACTGCCGATGAGGTTCACGGGCCACGGGGAAAGACCGCCGCCCGCCCGCACGACATCCTCGACTATTATTTCAAGTCCCGTAAATCAGCCCGGCCGCTCAACGAAGTGAAGCTCCTCCTGGTCGGCCGCGGTGGGGCAGGGAAGACCTCCGTCGTGCGGCGGCTGCGCGAGGGCAAATTTCAGAAAGGCTCGCGCGAGACCAAGGGGATCAGCATCAAGCCTTGGATGGTCGAGGTGGTTGGGCGGAAAGTGAAGGTGCATACCTGGGATTTTGCGGGCCAGGTGATGACCCATGCCACGCACCAGCTCTTTTTCAGCGAGCGCAGCGTTTATGTGCTGGTCCTCACCGGACGTGAAAACTCCGAGCAAGCCGATGCGGACTATTGGCTGCGTCTCATCCGCGCCTTTGCCACCGAGACCAACCGGCCGGCCGATGCCGAGTCGGCGCCCAACGTATCGCACACCGCCCCGGTCATCGTCGCCCTCAACAAATGCAAGGCCCACCCCTGCCGCCTCGACCGCGAAAAGCTTCGGGAAAAATATCCCTTCATCGTCGCCTTCGTGGAGACCGATTGCGCGAAGGGCACGGGGATTCGCGAGCTGAAGCGGCACGTCCTGGATGCGGTGGGCGAGGTCATGAAGGCCCAGCAAAATTTTCCCACCGCGTGGTTTGCGATCAAGGACGCGATCGAGAACGACCCGCGCGATTACCTGAGCTACGACGAGTTTTGCGTCCTGTGCAAAGCCCACGGCGAGGGCGACGAACGTCAGCAGCGCCTGCTGGCCTGGGCGCTGCATCAGCTCGGCATCGCGCTCAACTACGCCGACGACGCACGCCTCTCCGATACCACGGTGCTCGATCCCCACTGGGTCACGGGCGGCATCTACAAGCTCCTGCGCGACGCCCATGACCGGCAGCACCCGGAGGAGATGACGCTGGCCGCCGTGGAGCGTGTGCTCCCCAAGGAAGTCCCGAAGATGCGCCGCTACCTCATCGAGCTGATGCGCCGCTACGATCTCGCCTTTCCCATGGGCGATGACGAGAAGCGCTGGCTGGTGCCGCAGCGCCTCCCGGAGAGCCAGCCGCGCCTCGATGAAAAATGGTTTGGCCGCGAGGTCACGCGTGTGCGCTATCGCTATGTGGCGCTGCCCGAGGGGCTGCTGCCGCGTTTCATCACGCGCACCTGGCCGCTGAGCGAGGAGCAGGACCGCTGGGTGAATGGCGTGGTGCTCGCCGATGCCGGCGCCGAGGTGCTCGTGCGCGCCGACGCCCAGGAGCGCGAGGTGAGCGTCTATGCGCTCGGCCCCGAGCCCGCCCGCCGCAGCCTCACCGCGCTGGCCTGCAACGAACTGCACCGCATCCACGCCGATTTCAAGGGGCTGGACCCGGTCGAGGAAATCGAGCCGGAGAAAATCCCGGGCGCGTACTTTTCCGTGGAGACCCTGCGCGCCGACGAGAAAGCCCGCGCCTCGACGACCGTGCCGACGCCGTCCGGCAGCGTGGCTGTCTCGAACGAAGCGGAACTGAATCGCATCTCCGCCCCGGCCTCCCGCGACCAGACGCGCGTGAAGCCGCGCCTCTTCATCAGCTACTCGCGCCACGACGCGCGCCAGCACGACGAATTCCTCATCCGCCTCAAGAAGCTGCACGCGGACGGGTTGGTGGAAACGTGGAGCGACCGCTGCATCGAGCCCGGCGACCTGTGGGACGACCGCATCAAGGCCGAGCTGGAAGCCGCGCACATCGTCGTCTTCCTCGTGAGTGCGCGCTTCGAGGCGACCGACTACATCCGCGCCGTGGAGATCGCCCGCGCCGTAGCCAAGGCCCACGACCGCGAATGCCGCGTGGTGCCCGTGGTGCTGGAAAAGTGCGATTGGGCGCATAGCCCGCTGAAGGATTTCAATGCGCTGCCCGCCAAAGCCCGCCCCGTACGCGACACCCGGCCCATCCGCGACGCATGGTTCGAAGTGCAGCAGGCGCTCCGCGCCCTGCTCGAAACCGTCGGCGAGGAACTGCGACACGCGTGGGGAGGGGATTCGCGCCCGGACCTGGACCCCGACGCGCCTAAGCCGAAAGGTTCCCGGAGCCGTCGCCCGTGAGAAGGCCCTGATCGATCACTGCCCATAAAAGCTGCGAGGGAGAGAAAAACACGGCTCGCCCGAAGTCACCGGCAGCCACCAGCACCTCAGCCGCCACCCGGCGCGACGTAGCCGCAACGAAAAGGCAGGCAGGAAGAATGGCCGCAAAAAGGCGCAAAAAGCGCAAAAGGGCTTTTGACTTCGGCGGCGCGTTCAAGCGGTTCGGTTCCGCACCCACTCAGCGTCTGCGTCGGCGAACTGAGAACTGAGAACTGCCAACCCTCCAGTCAAAAGAGCCCATGCAATCCGCGAGCCACGCGCCGCCGAAGCGAGTCACTCCTCCTCAGTCTTCTTCCGCAGCGCCTCCAACTCATGTTTCCACCACGTCCCGATCTCCTCCGCCTTCCCCGTCTTGCGGATGCGCTCGATCATCCGCAGGAGATCTTCGAGCTGCTCCGGGTCCTTCACTGCCGGGGCCGTGAGCCAGTGCGTGGGGCGCTCACCCATGGCCATCTGGTTGTAAAAATGGATCGCCGAGAAAAGGATAATGCTATTGGCCGCGCGGCTCTTGTTTCCCTCGTAAAGCTCATCGGCCAGCATCCCGAGCAGATCCCAAATCCGTGGCTCGAAATTCAGCTCGTGACCCGCCCATGAATACAGAGGTTTCATCCGGCTCATTCTCATACGCGGTCCGATCCCCCGGACGCAATCTCCATTGCTGCATCCGGGGCGCTTGCGCTCGCCGCGAAGCAACAGCCGTCGGCACTTGTTCCTCTCTGCCAGGAGTGTACGCTGGGAAACAATGAAGTCCAACCCACCTCACGATGGACCCAGCCACCCCGACGCTCACCGTGAGGTGAATCGCCGCGCGTTCGTGGGAATGATGAGTGTGGGTGTGGCGGGGTGGGGCCTTGCTACCGCAGTGGGTCTTGGCCAGTCCGCGGCCAGGGCGGATGAAGCGGACCTCGTGATCTGGGACTCCACGCCGTCTGGGTTGGTCGCCGCTGTCGCCGCCGCGCGGGCGGGATTGAGTGTGCTTCTCGTGACCGAAGACAAACACCTCGGAGGGCTGCAGACGAGCGGGCTGGGGTACACGAATGCGGGGCAGATTCCGACCATCGGCGGGATTACGCGCGAGTTTCACGAGCGGGTGTTGAAATACTATGTGGCGCAATACGGGGCGGACGCGGAACAGACCAAAGCCAGCCTGGAAGGCTTTCGCTTTGAGCCGCACGTGGCGGAGCACGTCTGGGAAGTGTGGCTGGTGGAGGCTGGGGTGCGATGTGTCCGGGAGGATGTGATCCAGAGCGTGGAGAAGAAGGGGCCGCGGATTACGGCGCTCCGCATGGCGTCCGGCCGCCGGTTGCAAGGCAGAGTGTTCATCGATGCCAGCTACGAGGGCGATTTGTTAGCCTTGGCCGGATGCACATTTCATCTGGGCCGGGAAGCGCGCGACAAATATGGCGAATCATTGGCGGGAGTGACGTACCCGATCGAGAAGGCGGGTGAGGGGGATCGAAAACTACAACCTTTCGATTACCGATGCTGCCTCACGCAGAAACCCGAGAACCGCGTCCCCTTTACCGAACCGCCCGAATACGATCCCGCGAGCTACGGCTGGCTAGTGAACAGGATGAAGAAGGCCGGGGGCCAGCAACTGCACTGGGCGCTGCCGCTGAATCCGATGCCCAATGGAAAGACCGACTCCCGCACCGCGGAGTGGCCGGGACATTCGTGGGGCTACATCGAGGCCAGCCGCGAGATGCGCTCGCAGATTGAGCGTGCCCACCGGAACCATAGTGCCGGCTACCTTTGGTTCCTCATGAACGATCCCGCTGTCCCGCAGCCGGTGCGGGAAGAAGCCGCCCTGTGGGGACTGGCCAGGGATGAATTTACCGACAACGGAAACTGGCCCTGGCACATTTACGTGCGGGAAGGCCGCCGGTTGGTGGGCGAGTTTGTCATGACCCAGCGTGACTGTATCGACGACCGCTCCAAGCCGGATGGCGTCGGGGTTTGCAGTTGGTATCTCGATGTTCACCCGGTCGAGGTGTTTCAGGATGGGAAAGACTTTCACGAAGACGGATTCTTCAATCAGCCGGTGCAACCCTTTGACATTCCGTGGCGCAGCCTGTTGCCCAAGGCTGCCGAGGCGGACAATCTGCTGGCGCCCGTGGCGCTCTCCGCATCGCACGTCGCGTTCTCGTCCATCCGCGTGGAGCCCGTCTGGATGATCCTCGGTGAATCGAGCGGCGTGGGCGCGGCGCTGAGTTTGTCGGAAAACACGCCCCTGCATCGGCTGCCGGGGGAGAAGCTTCGCGGCCGTTTGCAGCAGCTCGGCCAGGTTGTGGACTCCCGGCCGTTCCAGGAATTCTGGCCGAAGAAGAAGGGTTCCGGTCCGAAGTCGGTCTAAGACTCTGAATTCGCTTCACTAACTCGACGAAACCAAAATGACGCCCGCCGTGATGAGCAGCACGCCGATGACGAGAGGGACGCTGAGTCGCTCCTTGAGAAAGAAGGCGGAACAAAACGCGATCAGCACGACGCTCAGATCCAGGAACGGAAAGAGATAGCTGAGATCCAGCTTCTGCAAGAGGCCGAGGTTGAGAAAAAAGGAGACGGTCATGCTCGCGATGCTCCCCGCGAAAATCCACACGGCCTGCCGCCGCCTGGGATCGGGACGCTCGTATTCGGTGAACTTGTTCATGGCAAGTTTTAGCAAAAGTTGCCCAGCGACCATCGTGATCAGCGAGATAAGAATCAGGAAAGCGGTCATAGTGCCTCGTCGAGTTTTTCGTCCAACTGGGCAAATGGCTTGGCGATGACTAACAGCCCGATGATGACGAGCGAAATACCCAGCCACCGCTTCGGACTAATCGCCTCACCGAGAATGATCCAGCAGCCCAGCGGTATGAAGACGTGAACCACATTGGAGCACGTGTATGCGATGCTGAGGGGTATCATCCGGATGGCGCGGATCCAGGCCAGCAAGCTGAGAATGGTCAGGATGATCCCAAGCCACACCCACCATGACCCCAATCCGGAAAGCCCGAGCCAGGGCAGGATGATCGAGTGCGCCGCCGTTTCGGTGGCGCCCACTTTCAGGCAGATCTCGGAGGCGGTCGCGGTCAGCGCCGATACGAGCAGCGATAGAACGGCATTGCGCCGCCGGCGTTGTGGCGTTTGCTGGCCCGTGGTCTGGGGTTGATTGGGGATGGTTGTCACCTGTCGAAGGGAACGCTGATTCATCCTGCCTTCAGCCAGCCGTCAAGGCGTTCCAAAGGATTTGGCGGGCCCGCGTATTGCGGGCCTGGGCGGTGGCTTCGTTCACGGGCTCGCGGCGGGGGTGATCGATCACGGATGCGATGCGCTGCAGCCACCTCTCCGACCGCGGGTGGGAATACGCGCCGCACAGATCGCCGCCCACGATTTCTGTCCGCGATCGCAGTTCGTCCAGCGCCCAATGGACATCCGCGACGGTGAACAGCCCGTTCTCCCAATTGGTCGTCGCTTCCTCGCGGTCGAGACAATCGAGATCGATCGTGATGTAAACTTTTTGGCCAGCCATCTGCTGCGCGAAGGCGCCGAATTTTTCCTTCCAGTTCTCGCGGGTCATTCCCGACCAACGCTTGCGCCCGGAGGCCTTGAGCCTTTCCGTCCACGGCCAGACTTCGAGGCGCTGAGTCCGCAGCGCCTTCCGGCTCACGAACAAGTTTCCCGGCCAATTCAGCTCGAAATTGCCGCACCCCCAGATCACCGCTTTGCGGACGGCGGGCAACTCGAGGGCGCGATTGATCCAGGTTCCACAGCACCAGCGAGGGGGGCGAATATCCCAATCGGGATGGTTGTCGAACGAGACGACCGTCACCGGCTCCTCGAGCCGCCGCAGCCACAGGGCAGTGAGATGATGGTAATCTCCAGAGCCAAACAGCGTGAACTTCGCCGTTCTCTCTTTGATGAAATCGTAAAACTCTCGGATGCCTTCGGATGTCGCGCTGTAACGCAGGCGGCGGCCCCAGGGTTCGCAGTCCACGTATGATTCCGTGGAATCCCTCGACCACGCTCCATCGAGATCGATGTGGACGGAATGGGATGGAGATATGATCGGGATTTGCGTCAGAGTTCGTGAGAGTAGGGTGGCGGTGCGCGTGGCGCAAGATTGGATCCCCGCGTGCAGAGAGCGCGCCGGTGGGAAAGAGAATCGCGGCTTCGCCGCCCATCTTTTGCCATCGTCTTCGGAGAAGCCGATCCACCCGCGTACTCTGTTTTTCGGACAAACCCATCGACAACCCGATTCCCGCCCACTACACGGACTCCCATGTCTTTTCACGACTGTTTTCTCGACCATTGCCATCGAGGGCTATCTCGTTTCGCACGATGGCCAGATTGTCGCAGGGCGATCTTCGCGGGTCTCGCGTTGGGAATGACGATGCCCGGTGTCACGCCCGCGCACGCGGCGGACGAACAGGCGGTCAAGATCGGCACGTTGCACGCCCAGATGAAGTACGACGTCGAGTCCTTCCAGGTAAAGCCGGGCACCACCGTCCACCTCACGCTCAACAACACGGACGAGATGCAGCACAACCTGCTGATTCTCGTGCCAGGCGAAAGCAAGCCCCTGGAGATCGCGCAAAAGGCCTGGGCCCTGGGAGCTGATGCGGTGCGCAAAGGGTTTGTCCCGGATGGCCCGGACGTTCTTTTCCACACGCGGGTGCTCGATCCGCAGCAGTCCGATACGATCACTTTCGTGGCACCGGAGAAGGAGGGGGATTATCCATTCGTCTGCACGCTGCCGGGGCACGCGTTCTCGATGAAAGGAATGATGCGGGTGAGCAAGTCCGCCACGACGCTGGCCGTGAAAGCGACCTCGGCAACGGAGACGGCGCAAACCAAATTCCACGTGCACGTCATGGATGAACCGATGGTCATCCGAGCCTTTGTCGATGGAGGACCGGCGCGGTCCATTTCGGTTGGTCTGCCCGGGGGGATCAATTACCTGTTCGATGCCGGGGAATGCTACGTGCGCTTCGGCTGGTTTGGGATGTTTCTGGATGTCGGCCCGAATGTGGGGACCAGCGATGGCGACCGGGGTGGTGGCTGGTGCCGCATCCTCGGGGAAAAATTCGAGCTGGGTGACTCAGGCTTCCCCATCAGCATCGGCGACCGCGATGCGAAGCAGGTGGTGAGGTTCGCCGGCTATCGCTTGCGCGGAAAAGACGTGCCGCAGTTCTTCTTCACGATCGACGGCCGACGGGTCACGCAGACGATCCGGCCGGCGGCGACCGGCGTGGGGCTCCAATCGGAGTTTGAGTTCGAGACCGACCCGGGGAAGATTTTCTTTTACGTTTCGCCGCATCGGCTGCAGCTCTCCTCTTCGGTGGGGACGTGGCACGATGGACGGCTCGAAGTGCCGGCGGGTGAAGCCCGGAAGTTCACTGTCACCATCGTGCGGCAACCGAAGGACGAAACGAAACCCAAGACCCCAGCCGTGGCCCCATGAAGACCGCAATTTTTTCCCTAGCGACAGCGCTGTGCATTTCCGCAGCCACCGCGGCGCCCTCCGCGCCGGTCCGCATGCCGGCGGGATATTCCCTCGAGACGATCGAGATTCCGGCGACGATCACCCTCGGCGTCGGCGGGCTGGCTTTCACGCCAAAGGGCGATCTCATGATCTGCACGCGCGAGGGCGAGGTGTGGCGGTATCGCGAGGGCAACTGGTCGCGTTTCGCGCAGGGCCTGCACGAGGCCCTGGGCCTCTACATCGATCCCAAGACGAGCGAGGTGTGGGTGATGCAACGGCCCGAGCTGACGAAACTCGTGGACGAAGATGGTGACGGCAAGGCCGACCTCTACCAGACCGTCAATGCGGATTGGGGGCTGACCGACAACTATCATGAATACGCCTTCGGCCCGGTGCGCGACGACAAGGGAAATTTCTACGGCACGTTGAACCTGACCTTGAGCTGGCGTGGGTGGGCGCGGAGCGACCGCTGGGATATCGGACGAGTCCACGATAGCAAGATGGGCCGCGACGCCCGCTACCGCGGTTGGTGCTTCCAGGTCACGCCAGAGGGGAAGTTTGTCCCCTTCGCTTCGGGGCTGCGATCGCCCGCCGGCATCACGATCAATAAGCGGGGCGAGATCTTTTACACCGATAACCAGGGCGATTGGAACTGCACTTCGACCCTGCACCACGTCGTGCAGGGCCGGTTTTATGGGCACCCCTCCTCGCTCGCCGATCATCCCGATTTCGCGGGAAAGAATCTCGATCGCATCACCGAAGAAGAGTACGACCATCTCCGCTACCGTCCGGCGATTTACCTGCCGCACCAGGAGCTGGCGAGTTCGCCCGGCGAGCCTATTTTCGATGAGACCGGGGGCAAGTTCGGGCCGTTCGAGGACCAGGTTTTCATCGGCGACCAGACCAAATCCAACGAGATGCGCGCCTGGCTGGAGAAGGTCGGCGGCGAATACCAGGGAGTGGTATTCGACTTTGTCGATCCTCTCCAGTGCGGGGTCGTCCGCAATCGATTTGCGCCGGATGGAAGTCTCTGGGTGGGGCAGACGGGGCGCGGCTGGCGCTCGATCGGGCCGAAGACCTTTGGCCTGCAACGCATCCGCTGGGATGGGAAGACGATCCCCATGGAGATGCATTCGGTGAGCCTCACCAAGACGGGCTTCCATATCCATTTCACCAAGCCCGTCGACCGCCAGGCCGCCGGAAATACCGCCAACTACGCGATCAAGCACTGGGGCTACATCTATCAGGCCGAGTACGGTTCGCCGAAAGTCGGGTTGACGGAGCTGAGTCCCTCGGCGGTGAAAGTTTCGAGCGATGGCTCCGAGGTCGACCTGGAACTGCCGCTCGTCAAAGAGCAGGTGTATCAATTCAACCTCAACAACATCGCCGGCGCCGACGGCGCACCGATGACCAATCCGATCGGCTACTACACTCTGAACCGGCTGCGCGAATAGGGTGTCCCAACAGGGAGTGGGTTAATCTTTTATCAGTGAGTCCCCAACAAAACGCGGCCTTCCGGGTTTTCTGTCGGTGCGCCTGCTCCCCGTATTCAAGAAACCTACGCCTCCGAAAAAGCGGATAATGCTCGTTGACGACGAAGCTGGATTCACCCTGCTGGTCAAGGCCCACTTGGAACGATCGGGCCGTTACGTTGTCCGGGAAGAGAATGATGCGACCAAGGCATTGGAAACGGCGCTGGAGTTCAAACCGGATTTGGTTCTTCTCGATCTGGTGATGCCGAAAATTGATGGCACGAATCTGGGTCGTCAGATTCGCCTCGATCCGCAGTTACGGGACGTGCGAATCATCGTCCTCACCGGGTCCATCCCCAAGAACCATCATGAACCGACGCGCGTCGGGGATTTTTTGGCTCTTTCGAAACCGATCGGCATCCGGGAGTTGATGGAGGCGATTGAGGCGAATCTCTCGGTTTAGCCCGTCGTTGGGTTTTCCTCGCGCATCTTGCTCAGGACTCTGTCGGCGATGGCAGGGTAGAGTTCCCGGACGCAATTTTCGCACAGGCCGTGGCTGAAGGTCGCCTCGGAACGGGCCTGAATGTAGCACTCAATCCGGTTCCAGTATCCTTTGTCGTCGCGGATGCTCTTGCAGTGCGCGCAGATGGGCAGCAGCCCGCTCAGGGTCTCGATGTTGTCATTGACCTCGAGCAGTTCCAATTCGATCTGATGTCGCCGCATCATCTCCCGCCGAATGAGAAGGGCGCCCCCGATCAGAAAGAGGGCGGCCAGGACCGTGCTCAGCCCGAGCAGGCGCGCGGTGTTGCGAAAGTCGACATTCGCCAGGGCGTTGCGCCGGGCCAATAATCGTTGTTCCTCCTGGATGAAGACATTCATCGAGGCGCTGACGCGTTCGATGATCCGCGAGCCCTCATCGTTCGCATCGGTTACGGGCAGATTGGCCTGCTCGCGCGCGGCGATCAATTTGCTATTGTAGGAGAGGACGTTGGAGAGGTCGCTCTCTATTTCCCTGAGCCGCAATTGCTGGACGGGATTGTCCTGGGTGATGGTGGTGAGGGCGGCGAGCTGTTGGGGAGCAGTGTCACTCCCGCGATCGTAGGGGGCGCGCGAGTCTGCCTTGCCGCTCAACACATATCCCAGGGTACCGCGTTGAACGTCCGTCACGCTCGTGAGCAGGGACTGCGCGACCAGGAGGACATCATAGGTATGCTTGCGCAAGTCGAGTGCCGCGCGGAGCGAGCTCACGGTGGCCGTCGAGATTACCGCCGCCATCACGAGTAATGTCGATGAGGCGGCGATGGGAACCCATTGGACGAAACTGTAGTTCTGGCGCGCAGCCATCTGCCAGCACCACCCGATCATTCCCCCGCCCAGCACCATGAACGCGATCGCCGTGTGGAACGCCATCAGCGAATAGGCGCCCCAACCGTAGGCCATTTTCATTCCGGTGAGATACCCGAGCGCAGCCACGAGGCCGATCACGCCGATGATCGTGGCCAGCAGTCCGGCGGTGGCCAACCGTTTGAGTTGCTGGAGGCCAGTGCTGGCGAAGCAGAGCGCCGCGCTGAAAATGATGAAGCAAATGGCGGTCAACGGCGCCATACGGCCGGGGAATGCCGTGGCCACCTCGAAGTAGGGGCGGAACAAGAGTTGGTCGATTCCGAAGTCCCGTCCGGCAAGATATTCCAGCAATGTGAGCGACGTCCCAAGCGCGGTGGCGCCTCCGCACCAGAGAACTGACCCCGCGAATCGTGTATTTAAGAGAAACAAGCCTCCGCCGCAGAAGATAAAGCAAAGCGCCGTGTTGTATTGCATCGGCGCGCCGTCGGGGAAAATCTGAAGCACACGGGGCCAATGCGCATACCAACTGACGATGACCATGAGACCCAATGCGCAGCTCGCCAGGCCCGCGCTCATGGCTGCCGCTTGTGCTCGGCGCTGCGAGGAGGGCGGCGGGCTGCCGGTATTCTCGGACATTTAGATGAACTGCGACATGGGAAAACCGAGACAAAAAAAGGCCCGAGGCTATTTTGTAGCCCGACGCCATGAAAATGGATAGATCGACGAGGTCGGCTGTCCCGTCAATTAGTTTCGGCCCGTTCACTGGCGGTTAAATGGGAGAAGCGCAGCCCCGCGGGTTCGTGCAACCCATACGGTTCGGAAATGGAAACCGCGGTAAACGGTCCGGATAGTGTCGCGACCAGGCCGCCGGGACCTCACATTCCCTTCTCGTGCGAGACCGCCCGGAGCTCGCTATGGCGAATCTTCCCACCGGCATCCGCGATCCAGATCGACCCGGCACACGCCGCCGCCCCGAGAATCCCCGCGGCAATCGTCGCCGGCGTGGCCCACCGGCGATGACGCGCCTCCGCATAGAGCGCCACCGCGGTCACAAACGCGGCCACGTAGAAAACGTAAATGCCTCTTTCCGCGCGTTCCATGTGGACATCGATCCATTTCGATCCGGGGTCGTCGGCGATCATCCGGGCATCGTCGGCTGCATCTTCGCCGGCCTGAAAGACCGGATACGCCGCGGCCGTAGATACCAGAAGCAACACCAGCGCGACCCGGCGGCTTACGTCGTTTTTCCACAGAAAAGCCAGAGCGAGCGCGAACACCCCCAGGACGGTCCCGAAGATCGGCAAGTGATTGAACATCAGATGCACCCGCAGCGCATTCTCCCCAAACCAGTGAAGTCCTTCACCCGCGTGGGCAGTGGCCACCAGTGCCACCCATGAGAAAACGATCGACCACGGAGAGCCTCTTTGTCGATGGAGCGAACTCGGCATGAAAAGGAATCGTCTCAGCGTATCTTTCTGAGCGTGCCCGGGTCTACCGGGCCAAAAGCGTTCGACCGTCACCGCTCCGCCAGCGTCAGCGATAGGGCGAAAGCAAGGCGGCAAGACCTTTTTGCCGGGCGGAGTGGAAAATTGAATTCAGTCGCGAATCGTGAATCGGAGCCGCTGCCATGAGTTCCACATGATCCAGGCGGTCTACGATCCATCCTTCGCCCGCGAGATATGCTGTGATCACTCTTTGGGCGTCCTCACTCGACGGCATAACGACGCACAGGTCCGCCATCATTCCCGAGTGCAGAGAAGCATTCGGATGATTCCCGAGGGGTTTGCATTGGCACGAGATGTAGTAGGTATTCAAAACCTTGAGCGGGAGCGGCTGTGATGGTCGCCGAAGGCCCCTGATGCCGAAAACAGCGTTTCCACCCTGCAATCGTAACGAAGAGTGGGCCGAATGTCCACGGTCTGCCCAAAATACGTGAGAAAAGGTTCGCCAGGCGCCAAACGCCCGCCTCGGAATCCGAAACGGGCGAAATGGTCGCGAGCGATCGCCGACGAAGGGTGAACCGCGGGCCCGTGGGGCTTGGTTACTTCTTTTCCTCCGTCGTGGTTGTCGTCGTCGTCTTTTTCTCGATGATCACCGGCGCCGCGGGAGTGGCGACAGTCGTCTTGCGAACGACGACGCGATTGGCGACGAGTCGATCCCCCACTTTGGTGTAGTAGACCGTGACGGGCAGACCGGATTTGACCGTCTCCATCGTGACGGGTGCGCCCGTTTCATCGACGTAGGTGGTGGTCTTCGAGTAGCTGTAGCGGATTGGCTCTGGCGCCGCTTCGGATCGGATGATGATGGTGTCCGGACTGAACTCGCTGATCGTTCCCGCGGTGTTCGTGGTCGTGGTCTGGACGGTAGTTTGGGCGAGCGCGCCAGTCGTCAAGAGAGCGCCGAGCGCCAGGGTGGTGAGGGTCGAAATAATTGTCTTCATATGTTTGTGTGTTTGTTTCTTTGAGGCCGAAAGTTTGTTCGGTCTGTGAGGATGATTCGTCCGTGTGCCGAGGTCCGGTCGCGTCGATGTCTTCCGGGGAAACAGGATACGCGCAACACACCGGGCGCCGCCGATAACACGGTGTCACTGTGTCCCCTGAATGAAAACACTATGAGCCTTATTCTTATCATTATCGTCCTCATCCTCCTCTTCGGGGGTGGTGGTTATGCTGTCCGTGGCCCAGTGGGTGGCGGCGGAGGTCTCGGTCTCGTGCTGGTGGTTTTGCTCATCCTGTATCTGCTTGGCTACCTGCACGGCTGATATTTCTCCGGTGGTACTTCCGTGAGCGACGCGGGGACCGCTTGAGGACCCAACGAGGCGTCTTACCTCACATCTCCACTGTCTGTCGAACGTCCCGGTGGAGCAAGTGCAGCGCTCCGATCGCCAGGAACAACAGCAACGTGCCGTGAAGCAACTTGAAGCCGGCGATAATGGATAGACCGCTCCCTCGCTGTTTCGAAGGTTTTGCGTTCATGGCTGCGGGATTGGGAGAAGCATCGCGGGGAGCCAAACGGAAAACCCCAAAGGATGTTCTCCTTTGGGGCTTTCGAATTTCACGCCCGACAGGCGATTCTGAGGCTCAGACTAGTGGTCTGTCATTCGTGATACGATGGGTACAGTTTGAGGAGTTTCACACGGGCGTCGGCGGTGGTGAATTGCCAGGAGATGCCGCGTGCGGCTTGATTGCGGTTGCACTGCCAGGCCCGTAGTTCGGCGGCCAAGG
>JBBRPL010000163.1:0-14166 GCA_038228205.1 Chthoniobacterales bacterium | reverse complement strand
GGCTCTTCATTTTGCTTCTTCGTGTCGGGTTTTCGCTTCATCAACCACTCCATCTATACCTTCCCTCTCTTCGTACAATCTCAAAATTATAGAATATTCACTGGATCAAAACTCCCTTGGACCGGGTTTGAATCACGCCCGACCCCGCGCTCTTCCACAGGAAATACCGGTACGGATCGTCAAACTCCTCGGGTTGGTCGAGGTAGAAGCCGGTCCGCCAGCGCTTTGGATCGTAGAGCTGCCGGCCGGTTGCCGATTGGCGCCTTCTGGGGCCTGCTATCGGCCGACCTCAATCGAAAACCTCCGCGTGGCGCTGCCCACCCGCTCCGTCGAGGTGGAGATCACCTTCTCATTGCCCCAGCCGAGTGTGTTGTCGTCCAACTTTCGCACTTCGTGGTCAATCGTCACCGTGACCGCGACGTCGATCTTCCCGGCGGCGTCGGGCGTGCCGGAAAGCAAACCCGTGGCCGGATCGATCTTCAGCCAGGCCGGCCCTTGCTCGATGGCGAACTTCGGCTTTTCAATGTCCCAGTAGTTGGCGGTCTCCTTGCCATTGACCTGCCGCAGCCGCAGGTCGCCCAGCGAGCGGTTCGCCTGAAGTTGGCTACGGTACTCCATGCCGGCTTTGGCTTGCGTCGCCGGTTTTCCATAAATCGTCGGCCGCGGGGCCGCCGCGTAGTCGGAAGGCCCGCTCCGCTTGCCCTGCGCGTCCACGGCCACCACGCGATAGTACGTCTGGTTGGCGTTGGGCGACTCGACGCCATCGCCCATCACCGCCAGTTCGGTGGCCGTGGTCTCGGCGATGAAGTTCGCCGGTGACTCAGGCTGCAACTCCTTCGACACCCCGATACTGACTCGGTCGGGCACGTCGCTCGCCGAAAAACCCTTCTCGTTGCTGCCGTACACGCGGTACTTCACCGGCTTCTGGCCGACCGGGTTGGCCTGCCACGTCAGGGTGCCGATTCCCCGGTCCTTGGCGTAGCCGAGTGCAACCTCCAGCGGATAATTCGGCGCCTGCGGCGTGAAGCTGAAGGTCTTGCTCCACGGGCCCCAAACGCCCTTCGCGTCCTTGGCCTGCACGCGCCAGTAGTAAGTCTTGCCGCCGGTCAGCAGGCCGGCGCTGGGCAACATGTATTGCGCCTTGCCCTTGTCCGCCGTCCGCGAGATCAGCTTGTCGAAGTTCGTCGACAGCGGCCAGCGCATATCGGGTCGGTTGGCGAGCATGAAGTGGTAGTCGGCGATCTTATCGCCATCGGGGTCCTTCGGCGCGCTCCAGCGGAAAGCGAAGTCCGTGCCCTCGGCCTGGCCGCCATCGGGCGGATAGACCGCCGCCGGAGCCTCCGGCGGCTTGCTGGTGGATCGCTCCACCCACTCATGCGCGATCCGCACTTTCCGCTCCCCGGTCGAGTTATCGGAGTAAGTGAAGCTGTTCTCTCCGACCATCATCTCGGGCAGGGCCAGCAGGGCCATCTGCAGGTCGTTGCTGACCGCCAGTCGCTTCACCGTGGCCCCGGCGGGCAGTTCGCAACGCAGTTGGTACTGGTAGTAGGGATTGCCCTGCACCGGAAAGAACCTGTCGAAGTTGCCGCCCGCGATTTCCGTCCATTGTTTGCCGTCGGGTGAAACGGCGAACTTCGCCCCGCCGGCTTCCGTTTCGAGTTGCCCGCCGACGAAGGGATAGGGGCTGGCGATCTTCCACACGACCGTGCCTGCCTGGCCGTTTTCCGCCGCCAAGCCCTCGGGGCCGGACGCGACGTTCTCCACCTGTATCGCGCCCTTCCTCCACACTTCGCCGCTGAAATCTGGCCGGTATTCCCAAAGGCCGTTGCAGATGTTGTCCGGGTAGAGGAATTGGTTGGGCGCCATGTACTTGGCTGGCTTCAAGTGCCCCCAACGCCAGACGAGCGCCTCCCCGGGCCGCAGGGTCATGGTCATGGCCGTGTCCGCCTTGCACGCCCGGCTTCCCTGGATCGGTTCTTCGCTCACGAACATCGCGGCGGCGTTCTCGTCCCGTCGGCGGTTGTCGTCCACCAGGATGCCCATCGTGTGTGTCCGCTTCACCAGATCGTGATCGCGGGCCAACTGCCGGTCGTTGGCGAGCGTCTCGTTGTCCCGCAACAGGTAGATCATGTCCAGGTCGCCGTCCATCACGTGCCAGTCGCCGTCGTATTGGACCTGCGCGATGGCGTGGCCCACCAGCCGCACCGGGGCCCCTTTCAATCCCACTTGCTTCCAGAGGCCGCCCATCATCATGGCGTCTTTCCCGCACGGGTTCAGACCGTAGGTGTTGAACACCTTGACCGGATCGCCGAGATCCTCGCCGCCGGCCGAGGAGTGGTACCGTTGCTGGATCTGCTGGTACCAGAGGGCGCGTGCTTTCTCCGCGTCGCTCATTCCCGGGGTGACCGCCGAAGCCACGATCTCCTTGATGTTGCGGAAATTGTTCCGGCCATTGGAGAGCCAGGGATCGACGACATCGGTCTGGCCCACATTCTCCATCCGCACGACACGGTTCGACTGCCAGGTCTGCTCGATGGCCCCTTCGCGGTTCATACCGCAGCCCATCGGCGACCGGGAGTTCGTGCCATCCATCGTGCCCCCGTGCACCACGGTGTACTTGCTCTCTCCGGTGCTGATGTTCTCGACATGGCTCTTGGCCACATCACCCGGTTGGGCCTTCGAGGCCCATGGCTCCAGCGCGGGCGACGCCGCGAGCAGACACAGGTCCGGGACCAGCCAAACGCTCGTCAGAATAAGAAAGCGGCAGAAGGAATTCTTCATCTTTATGCGCGGCTGAATTCCAACCCCGCCAGCGTCCCCGTGCTCGTTCCGAACTTGTCGGTTTCGATGCCCATGCGCTGGAGCATGCTCACGAAAAGATTGCACAACGGCGGCGGGTTCTGCGGATCGAAGGGAAGATGCTGGCCGTGCTGGAAGCCGCCGCCGGCGAGGAGCACCGGCAGGTTCCTGACGGAATGGCTGCTGGCGTCGCCGAGGTTGCTGCCGAGGAAAACCGTCGTGCAATCGAGCAGATTCTCGCTGTCTTCCTTCGACTGCTTGAGCTTGGCCAGCAGGTCACGCAGGGTCTTCATCGTTTCCACCTCGACAATCCTGAGCTGCTCGAGCTTGCCCGGATCCTTGCCGTGATGCGACAGGTCATGGTGCCCCAGGTTCACGCCCGGAATCGGCGGCGCAGTCGTTGAGCCTGCCAGCATGATCGTGATGAGCCGGGTGGAGTCGGTCTGGATCGCCAGATGAGTGAGATCGAAAAGCAGCCGCGTCCGGCCGATAAGGTCGGCGTCCTTGGGGATGTCCTTCGGCGATTCGACATTCACTTTGGGCTTGGGTTTCTTCGCCCAGCTTTGGTCGTTGACCATGCGCTGCTCCAGTTCGCGGACGCTGGTGAGGTATTCGTTGAGCTTGTCCCGGTCTTCGCTGCCGAGATTGCTGCGCAACGATTTGGCCTCGTCGCTGACATCATCGAGGATGCTGCGACCATCTTCGAGGCGTCGCATCTGGTCCTGCACTTCGTCGGCGCGGCCTTCGAGGAAGAGACGGGCGAAGACCGTTGAGGGCGAGTTGTCGGAGGGAATGAACGCGCCGGTGCGCGTCCAGGAGAGTCCGCCGAAGCTGTCACCGGACAAGGCGAGGCTGGGGAATCGTGTCTGCGTGCCGATGTGATCTGCGGCGTATTGATCGAGCGAAATGGCGTTGCGGAAAGCGGGTCTGCCTGCGCCGGGAACGCCGGTGAGGAAACTGGCGGAGGCTTGGTGCGCAAAACTCGATCCCTGGCCAGCATGGGCGAGGCCGGAGATGACCGTCATGTCATCCCGGTAGTCCTTGAGGATGTCGAGGTAGGGCGACAACGTGTAGTTCTTGCCGGTGTCCTGCGGGATGAAGTTGTCGGGATGCAAACCGAGCGGTGCGCAGATGCAGATGATGCGTCGCGGCGGAAGGTTGTTGTTCGTGGAGCGTTTCGAGTCGGCGGCAAAGGTTTCCAGCCAGGGGAGCGCGAGCGAGATGCCGATGGTGCGGAGGAAGGTGCGACGTGGGACTTTCATGGTGCGCTACTTGGTTTGAAACATCGGGCTCTGCACGATCTCGTGAATCAACGAACGGAAGCCGTAGTTCTTGTTGCTGAGGTTGTGAACGATGGTGTCGATCTGTGATTTGTCCTCCTTGGCCGGAACTGCGCCGGTGGAGTAGGCGAGCAGTTTCTCGGTCAGGGAGCGGGCAAGCTGTTCCTTGTCTTCGAGGATGAGTTGCTTGTATTCGTCAATGCCGTGGAAGCGGCGGCCGTCGGGCAACACATCGCCGGGATCGACGACGGGACCAGGGCGGACCCGGCGACCTTGATCGTCTTTTTCGCCGCCGTTGGTGAGAGCGCGATAGTTTGTGCGCCAGCCGCCGATGACATCGAAGCTTTCGAGCGCGAATCCGGGAGGATCAATCTTGCTGTGGCACGTGTTGCAACTTGCGACCTTGCGGTGCTTCGCAAGTTGGTCGCGAATGGTGGTGGCACCGCGGATGTCGGGCTCGATGGCTTCAACGTCCGCCGGCGGTTTCGGCGGCGGCGTGCCGAGGATGCGATCGAGCACCCAGGCGCCGCGAATCACGGGCGAGGTGGTCGTGCCGTTGGCGGTGACTTTGAGAATACTGCCCATGGTGAGCAGGCCGCCGCGATGGCTCTCGGGCGTGAGTGTGACCTTGCGCATCTGGGTGCCTTCGATGCCGGGGATGCCGTAGTGTCTGGCCAGGCGGGCATTAAGGAAGGAGAAGTCTGAGGAGACGAAATTGGTGAGGGGCATGTCTTGCTTCAAAACTTCGTCAAAAAACAGCGATGTCTCCTTGACCATGGAGGTCTTGAGGTTGTCGTCATACTCGGAGTAGAGCGTGCGGTCGGGCATGGTGGCGTCGATGGCGCGGAGGCTGAGCCATTGGCCGGTGAAGTTGTCGTTGAAGGCTTTGGATTTGGGATCAACCAACAAACGTTCGACCTGTTGGCGCAGAACTTCGGGCTCATGCAGCTTGTGCTCGGCGGCAAGTTTGAAGAGCTGCTCGTCGGGCATCGAACTCCAGAGGAAGTAGGAAAGCCGGCTGGCGAGCGCGAAGTCGTCGAGCTTCGGCGCGCCGCCTTTCTCGCGCAGGAAGAGAAAGTTTGGCGAGGCAAGGATTGCTTTGAGGCCGACGCGCGTCGCCTGCTCGAACGTGTAGTTTTGGTCCAGCCTCGTTTTCACGCGGGCGAGGAAGGGCTTGATGTCATCGTCCGTCACCGGGCGACGGAACGCGCGCCGGGCGAATTGACCAAGGATGCGTCCTGCGTCGATCATGGGCTGCTCGGACACCACCTCGCGGTAGTCGGGGCTGCCTGGCTTCGGGACTTTTGCTTGCTCGAGGTCGCCGAAGATCGCCTTGTGGCTCGGCGGTGGCCAGGACTCCATCAGCGGGCCTTCGACGTCCACCCACTGAATCACCAGGCCCGGGCCGGTGTATTTGTCGGCACCCACTTTCTTCACGTCCGGGGGCTGCGCGGGCAGCCCGTCGGTGAGAATGCGAATGGTGTTCTGGGGCTCCAGTTGTTCGGTGAACTCGATGACCGTCGGCTTGTCAGCCGGCACGGCATAGTAATCGATCAGCCGCTCCTCAGTCACCGCTTTGAGCGTGCCAGCCGTAACGTGAAAATTGACCGGCTTGCCCCCGCTCTGAAAGCCGTAGCCCGAGATGCGAAAGCGATACCTGCCGCGCACGTGACTCCGAAAGTTAAAGAGCGTGGCCCGGATATTTGCCGACTCCCAGGTGGCGAAGATGGCAACGCCATCATCCAGGTGGCGATAGACGCCGCGAGCGGGGTCGACGGAGCTCTCTTTCTTGATGTCGAACCGCTTCTTGAGCAGGAACGGTTGCGGCTTGTTCGCGATGGCCCCATCGAGCACACGGTCAGCCGCATCGAGGTAACTCCGCATCAAATACGAGGAGGTGTGCAGCGTCTCCGCGCTGTTGTCGAAGCCGCTCGTCGAAGTGTCCGGCGGCAGCAGGTCGGTCAAATCAACATCCACTCCGAGCAGGTCGCGCACGGTGTTCGCATACTCCGCGCGATTCAGCCGTCGCATCACCACCCGGCCCTCCGCGGCCCTCCGCGCGACCTCCACGGCTCCCGCGCGTTCGCTGATCCACTTTATCACCGTCTGCACCTCGTGCGCTGGAGGACGCGCCTTTTCTTTCGGCGGCATGTCGCCCGCCTTGAGTTGTTCCATCACGGCCAGCCACAGCTCGCGATTTTTCCGATTCGAATAATCCTCCGTCAGACTCTCGATCTGGAATTCGCCCTTGTGCTTTGCCCCCGAGTGGCACTTCTCACAGTGCTGCGCGAAAAGCTGCCGGACGGGATCGTTCGCGGGCTTGCCGCCAACGTCGGCTACCCGCGCATCCGCAGCGATTACCCTCGATCCGCCGAGAGCAATCGCCACAATCCACACGACGATCCATTTCCTCCGGTCAGGCCGGAGTTCTGAGGAGGGATGATCGATCTCGCTTGGGGACATGAGTGCTCGGAAATTGATTCCGCAAGTCGTGAAGCGCGATCGGTCAGGTCGCACATCGAACGTGGGGGAGTGAGAGGTGATGCTTTCGAGGATAACCTCCCGTTCCGCGGTGCCCTAGAGTCTTTTTGCTCGACCACCCTCAACTTCGGAAGGCTGGCGAGTCTCGCGGAGCCGTCAGTCGATACTCGGCGCCGGCCGCCCATAGTTGGCTCCTTGGCCTTCACATCATTTGCTGAATCTGGATTCCGTCAGGCGGCTTCATCGTAGGTTCGCCCTCCGGATACCCATGTTTGGCCAGAAAGGTCCCGCGCCGAACACCGCTCACAGCTTGCGGCAACTTTCGATTGGCTGCCCCGGATCGATGGGAATCAGGCCCGAAACGCGGTCGACGTGCTTCTGGATCCGATGTCTTTCACCTCACCCAATCAACCGACGAGCATTCGCGTGCATCCTCCAGCCGGATGGAATACGCCACCCAATTGACGTGAACCCGACGGTCGCATCCACAAACGCTACGAACGCTACTGGGACACAGTATAGGTCAACTTGTCGAAGTAGATGGCGTGAGGTTTGCCGCCGCCTTTTCTGTCGGTCAGGAGCCCGACGCGATCAAACGCGAAGTCCGAACCCTTCGCTCCCTCCTCGAGGTCGTAGACGACCGGCGCACTGTCTTTATCCACTTGAATCTTGAGTTGCCCTCGGCCACCCGCGCCGTCCGGATCGTATTCCATGTAAAATTCGCGCCATTCACCGTCCTCGTAGACGCGCGTGGCCGGGGTCCAGGTTTTGAGCGTCTGCTCTTCGGGTTTGAGGGGTGATCGGTAGCAGGGAAGCATTCCGTAGCCGTTGCTCCCGGCAGCAATGGTTACCCCCAAAAACTTGTCGGGGAGACCGTGCCCTTTTCCCCCCGTGACCTGGTCGCAAGCCGTGGAGCTATGGTACCAGCCAAACAACTCGCCGGCGTCCACGTTGGCCCAATCCATTTTGAATCGGCCGGTGATGTACATGTGGTGGTCCTTGGTATTGAGCGTGCCATTCAGCCCCGCGCCGTAGGAAGCGCGAGGGACGTTGAGGTTATCGAAGCTGGCCAGATAGATGATCCCGCCCATGCAGTAGCGGTCGCTGTCCGGAATCGTGTACATGGGGGAGTAGCCGTTCAGCCCATCGAGATAGGGAAGCGTCCTGGCCCATCCGAACTGGTGAGAGGGGCGGACGATATAATCCCTGGCCGTGAAGGAATTGTTACAGCCGACCCAGCCGGTAGGCGGCGAGTTGAAATCGTTCGAGGCAGGGTCACGCTCGCCATTGGTCGTGTTAGTCACGTCGTCGAGATACGCGGTGATCGCCTTGTCCTCAGCGGGGATCTTCCCATTCCACATGCCGAAGATTTCGATGTCGCCACCTTTCTCGATCTTGTTTTCGCCGAAGTAGAAAATTTTGGAGACACCGTCGATCCGGACCGTGAATGATCCGAGACCGTAACCCCCGGCGGGATCGAGTTCCATGACGTAGTGATGCCACTCGGGACCCGCGGGGAAGGTGGTGATTGTCCCCCAGCCAGCGCCGCCATGGCCTTCATAGTCCTTCAGCGTTCCCTCTCCAGCAACATTGATGAATCGGCCCAGGCCTTTTTTCCCAACGCTGCTAATCCGAATGGCCAGCGTGCTGGGCTCGTGCCAGCTCATGCCATGCTTGCTGGTCCAACCCAGGTGGAAGCAGCGGCCTTCATCGCTGGGGACTTGCAACCAGCCCTCCGACCGCAGCTTGTCGCTGAAGTGGAGCTGCTTCGCGCCGTAATCGTAGCCATAGTAGGAGAGGCCGATGGCTTGCGTGAAGCGGCCCCCAACACAGCCCCCGGTGCGCCCGCCCGCGGGTTGATATCCATAGTCCTGGACCACGGTGACCGGTTCGTGCGGGCTCAGGTTATTGACCGCGAAGAAAGTGGAGCCGGTGGGATCGGTGTCGAAAAACTCGGTGCGGGTGTGCGCCACGGCGTCCGGGTGCGGGAGAGGAAAGCCCGAGACTTTTGTGTACGACAGGTTGTCGAGCCAAAGCGTGCTCGCCGGGGAGGCGGTCCGGGCGGTGACGATGCCGAAACGGTTGAGTTTGCGAGCCACGAGCGCATCCTTCTGCTCTTTGGTCAGCGCCAGCGTCGATGAGGAGTCGCCGATCGTGAGGGTAATCTGGCCGCAATTATCGGTCCCGCCGGCAGGCGTGTAGTGGAGTGTCCAATGGAACGGTGTGCCTTCGGTCACGGACAGGGGTGAACCGCGGAGGAACGACGAACCGGTGTGGCCCAGGGCGGCGCTCATGGTGGCGCCATCCTGACGCCATCCGATGAATGCATTCGGCGCCACTGCGGGAGAGACATATGTCTCGGAGTTGAACCAACCGACGCTGACCCGGCCCCGTGCGTCAGTGAGCGTGCACCACCCGGAAGCGACGAGCGGAGAACCCGGGTCCAGCAGGACCGAATCGCGCGCGACATTGTCCGCAAACCAGGAGATGGCCCCGTCGGAAACCAAACCGCCGATTTCGCCGGGGGCGCACTTCGCGGAGGCGAGGTGGTTCGTCGGGGAATAGCCGTAGCCGGCATTTGATTTGCCGTCGCGATTGTCCTTTTGCTCCCAGTTCACGCTCCGGTCGAAGTCCTCGTTCCATTGGTACGAATTGGGGATCGTGGGAGGTGAGGGTGGTGGCGCCGGTCTGCCGGAGGGCTCGCCTTGCGCTCGTCTTTCCACGCGCTTGAGCATGTCCCCTTGCTGCCTCTCCCGCTTCTGCGCTTTGCGATCCCGTTTGCCCAAGGGGGGCGCGTCCGGTCCGGCAGCCTTGCCCGGCGTGGCCTTTTCGGCGCCGGCCTCGGCCGCTGGGGGCGGCGCGCTCGGAGCGTCAGCGCCCGATGCCAGCAAAGTAAACAGCAGTGCATGGGAAATCGGGATTGTTCGAAGAAACCAAAGGGGGAGCTTCATTGCGCAATACGGTTGGTGATCGAGATCGAGTCGATCCGGACGCCCCGTTCGTGTGGATATCATCGATGCGGTTGTCGGAGGGTTTCGGTTGCAGTTGCAGTTGGGTAACAGCGCTACGGGGGGTGATTAGGACAACGTTTTTGCGGATTTGGATCCGATTGGCAACACGACAGGAGACGATGCCGCTGGAATTGCTCGATGCGTATAACGCCGCCGAGATCAGAGATCTCACCCCGCTGAAAGGGATGCCGCTGACTTTCCTAGCATTGTCGAACGCCCCGGTTTGGGACTTGTCGCCCCTTCGTGGAATGCCACTGAAAAGCCGCAATATTCAAGGCACTGCCGCCGCTCATCTTCGGCCGCTTGCCGGGATTTTCTCACTCCCGTTGGAAATAGGCTGATGCTTCGAGTCCAGTTTTGCTTACGACTTTCTGCTGAGGTGGAAGCAGGCGTCCGTAGCGTCCGGATTGTGAATGCACTCCACACTCGCCAGCGTCTTTCATCCACGTTAAGCCAGTCGCCATCATGCCGGAGGAAACCGATCCACCCCAACCACCATCCGATCCGCCGACATCTCTCGGTAGCGTATCGCCTGACGAGATGTTCGCTCGTGGGATACAGACGGTGAAGATGACGGGTGGGCCAGGGAACTGGGAGCCACCGTCTCTGGAGGAAGCCGGACGCCTCTTCCCGGGCTACGAAGTGTTGCGGTTGCTGGGTCGTGGAGGGATGGGTGCCGTTTATCAGGCGAAGCAGATTGAGCTGGATCGTCTCGTCGCGATCAAGCTACTGCCGTTGGAAATCAGTGCGGACAAGGAATTCGCCGACCGGTTTCGACGGGAGGCACGGGCCATGGCCAAACTCGATCACCCCAACATTGTCAGCGTTTTCGATTTTGGGGCGACGAAAGAAGGGCACCTCTACTTTGTCATGGGATACGTGGACGGTGCGAATCTGGCCGACATCATTCACCAGGTGGGCCTGGACCCGGCGCAGACGCTCTCCATCGCCACCCAGGTCTGTACCGCGCTGGCCTACGCGCACTCGAAGGGAGTCGTGCACCGCGACATCAAGCCGGCCAATGTCATGATCGATCAGGACAGCCACGTGAAGGTCGCGGATTTCGGCCTCGCGCGGCTCGTCGAATCGGATCCGTCGAGCTTTGGCCGGACGATGACCGGCACGGTCATGGGCACGCCCGATTACATGGCGCCCGAGCAAATGAAAGGGATGGGTGTGGACCACCGGGCCGACATCTACGCGCTCGGGGTGATGCTCTACGAGATGCTTTGTCGCGAGGTCCCGCGTGGCGCCTTTGACACGCCGTCACATCGCACGGGTTGCGACGCACGCCTCGACCAGATCGTGTTGCGGGCCATGCATCAGTCGCCCGAGCGGCGCTACCAAAGCACCCAGGAGATGAAGGCCGATGTCGAGGAAGCGCGTACCCCTCGCCCCGCGGTCCCGCTCGCCGCCGCCGCTCGTGTCGCGATGAACGCCGTCGCGCCGTCGAAGGCCCCGACGAAATCCAGGTTCTCGCTCTTCGCCGCGATCACTGTCGGCCTTCTCGCGCTGGCCGGCGCGGCCATCTTCCTGGCGAAGCCGGCAGGCATCTTCGGCACGCGAGCCTCGGCTGCCACCTCGGCGTCTGCTCCACGAGCGAATGGAAAGCCCCAGGCGGCCGGCGGGATCTCTGCCGCGACGAAGGACGCTCCGTTCGTGAATTCACTAGGCATGCCCTTTGTGCCTATACCCATCACCGGAGGCCCGACCGGTGGGCGCCGGGTGCTTTTCTGCGTCTGGCAAACGCGCGTCAAGGACTACGAAGTATATGCCGTGGAAGCCCACATCCCGTGGCCGAGGCCGCCTTTTCCGCAAGACCCCACGCATCCGGCGGTCAACGTCGTCTGGCACGAAGCGCGCGACTTTTGCGTGTGGCTCACGGAGCGGGAACGCCAGGTGGGCCGGATCGGCCAGGCGGAGCACTACCGCTTGCCGAGCGATCATGAATGGAGTTGCGCGGTGGGTATCGGCGACCGCGAGGATCCCGCCAAGATCCCCGGTGAGAAGAACCACAGAATCCTCGGTGTCTATCCCTGGGGAACCGCGTGGCCACCCCCGCCCGGTGCCGGCAATTTCGCTGGGGAAGAGATGACGGGACGCACCGTCGGGAACCAAAAGGTGATCGCCGGTTATCGCGACCCGTTCCTCGAGACGTCGCCGGTAGGCAGCTTTTCGCCCAATCGTTTCGGCCTCTACGACCTCGGCGGAAATGTCTTTGAATGGTGTGAGGACTGGTTCGACCCCTTCCCAGCAAAGAAAGGTCATGCGTTCCGCCACCTACGGCACCGGCGCGGCGGACGTGCTCCTCTCCTGCACCCGAAACACCGAGACGCTCGTGGCGCGCGGCCCCAATCATGGATTCCGCGTGGTGTTGGCGGAGGGACCATCGCCCTCGCCGTAGTTCAGGGCTTCTTGCTCAACACATTCCGGAACGCCACCGGAAGCGGCACCCGGGCGATATGGAAGCCCTCGGAAATCGGGAGCGTCAGGGAGGGCAGAAGATTCATCGCATCTTCATGATCCGTAACAAGCTGGCAACGGCCTCGTCCGGTGGCCTGCCCAGCCCGACCTGCTGGAAGACGATCACACCAGATTCGTCCATGATCGAAATCAGAAGCGAATGCGCATATTGCGTAGGCGAGCCCGGTTGATAACTGAAACCAACCATGCCAGCTAACTGACGTGTGGCTTCTGCATTTCCGCGGAGCAAAGTCCAGCGTTCGGTCGGTAGCGCGTGCCTGGCTCGGAAGCCCCGGAGCGCTTCGGGCGTGTCGCGCTCCGGATCGATACTCACGAGGAGGAAGTCCACTTTATCGCGCACATTGCCAGGCAACGCCTTGTCGATCGCTTTCATGTTCTCGACGATGAGGGGGCAGGAATGCTCGCAATTCGTAAAGAAGAGGGCGATGACCTGCGGTCGGCCGCGCAACACTTCGAGCTTCACCTCGCGGCCCACATCGGAGGTCCAGATCGCGTTGAGTAGATACAACGACTTTTCGCTATACTTGCCCGGCGGCAAACCTTCGCGGCAGCAAGGAGGCGTGGGCGTCGAGGATTTCGGCTCGGTAGCGCCCAAAGCCCATGGCGAGCAAACGACGGCGAGGATGAATGTGAAAATCGTTTTCATAGTTAGCTCGGATGTCATGCAGTTGAAGGCAGCGCGTGCGGGATGGTGGCGCGCACCCTTCTTGTCCAACTCAGGAAAACATCCTTCGTGAAGGCGTCTGCTTCGTCGGGGGCAAGGTGTTCGGTTACGTTCTCGGCGGGCGGCAGCCACGGCGGTGTCTGGTGCTCGCGATTGCCAGATGCGCGGACGCACCGCGCGAAGCAACTCAACGCAACAGACACTTTTTGCGCGGATGCATCGAATTGCGTCTCAGCAGTGGCGCATACTTCCGTCTCGCCTTCTCCTTCCCCGAGCGTCTCAACGATCTCGCTGATGAACATTGAATTTAGGGGTGCCGGGTGAGTGGAGGCAGGTTTTCATGGTTCAATTCCCGTTTGGCCTGCTCCCAATCGACCTTCGACACGTCCTGCGCGGCATGCCCGCTGATGACCGCCAGTTCAACCGCTCGCTCCCGCACCATCCCGCGAGTGACAGCGGCGAGGCCGACGGAATTTTCGATCAAGGTGCCTTGCTTTAGTAGGTTTGTTTTCATGGGGTGGAACGGGTAGGGGGTAGGCGCAGCCGGGCATATCCGATAGCCGTGCTGCGCCGTAGCTCCCACGGCTCTTTACTTATCCTTCATCATCTTCATCGCCTCGGGGTCCTTCGCCATCATCTCGCACATCATCTTCTTGGAGCTTTTGTGCTTCATCATTTCCTCGCACATCGCTTTGCAACCTTCCTCAGTCTTCACGGCGTCCACGACCTCTTTGCGGGCTCGTTCGATCTGCTCCTTTTGAGCAGAGGTTGCGTCAGCGAAGGCGGTCACGGATTGAGCAGCGAAGGCGCAACTCAGGGCGGTCAACATCAGTAGTTTTTTCATGGTTTTCTTCCGGTGGTTATCTTGGATTCTCGGCCGAGCGGACGGTCCGCGTCGCGGGTCGTCCTTGCGACAAAGAAGGTCGGGGCGCCGGACCCACCCGGCCAATACCTCCTCACTATCACGCCATAGCTGAAAGGTATGCAAGGAGTTCACCGCCGCACGCTTCGCCCCACTTTCGCGGCGTGACGACTGGGATCATGGATGAGGGGAAAGCGAATTGCTGTAACGAATTGCGGAACGCAGCAGTTGAGCGCCGCACGCACAAAGCCCCCTCCACGGGGCTCCTTGGAGCCGCGTGAGCCCGTCACCTTCAACTTGATGGGCGACACACCCTCAATTTGGAATTGCCGCCGCCCTGGATCGCGTTCCACTTTTCCGAGTCGGCGAGTTGCCGCTCTGTGGCCCTGACCCATTGCGAAATCTTTCGGTTTCCCCGGCGTTCTTTTTTGCCAATTCCCAGAGGCGGTCTGACTGCTCGGAAAGCCTCGTCATGCTGACGCGCAATTCTTCCGGGTCGTACGGGTGGGCGTTTGCTCGTCGGGCAAGCTGCTTGGATTGAAGTGCACCCGCCGCGACTCGAACGCGGAACCTTCTGATCCGTAG
>JBBRPL010000162.1:0-14283 GCA_038228205.1 Chthoniobacterales bacterium | reverse complement strand
GCTTTCTCGCGCTTTCTCGCGCTTTCTCGCGCTTTCTCGCGCTTTCTCGCGCTTTCTCGCGCTTTCTCGCGCTTTCTCGCGCTTTCTCGCGCTTTCTCGCGCTTTCTCGCGCTTTCTCGCGCTTTCTCGCGCTTTCTCGTGCTTTCTCGCGCTTTCTCGCGCTTTCTCGCGCTTTCTCGTGCTTTCTCGTGCTTTCTCGTGCTTTCTCGTGCTTTCTCGTGCGAGGCGTGTCCGTGCGGACGACCATTTGTTTTAATGGTCGGGCTGGCGGGATTTGAACCCGCGGCCTCTTCGTCCCGAACGAAGCGCTCTACCAAGCTGAGCCACAGCCCGAATGAAGGGCCGCAAGTTAGAGGCGGCCCGGAAGTGGGTCAAGAGAAAGGTTGACTCGAATATTCAGAGCATGGGTAAAGCCGTCAGGCTGGCGGGATGAGCGGTCACGTCCGGTCGCCTTCGAGAACCTTCTTGGAAGCCAGCGCGGGACACGTTACGTCTGCACAAAAATGTGAGCATCCAGCAGGCAATTGAACTTGCGCTCCAGCACCATCAGTCCGGGCGGCTGGCAGAGGCTGAGACCATCTACCGCCAGATTCTGTCGGTCGAGCCAGGCAATGCCATTACACTGCACCTGCTCGGGCTCCTCGCTCATCAGGTGGGCCGGAATGATGTCGCGGTGGATCTGATTCGCCGGGCCATCGCGCAGGCGCCCGACGTGGCCGCTTTTCATTCCAACCTCGGGGAAGCGCTCCGGTCGCTGGGACAACTGGGCGAGGCCATCGCAGAGTGCCGTCGCGCCATCGCGCTCGAACCCGGGATGCCCGAGGCCCACCTCAATCTGGGCAATGCCCTCAAAGACCATGGACAACCCGACGAAGCCATCGCCGCGTATCGTCGCGCCATCGCCCTGAGGCCCACCTACCCGGAAGCCCACGGAAATCTCGGCATCGCCCTGATCGAAAATGGACGCTTGGATGAGGCCATTGCCGCCTGTCGCCAGGCCGTCGCGCTCCGTCCCGGGTATGCCGAAGCGCACAATAATCTTGGGAGTGCCCTCCGAGACAAGGGACAACTCGAGGAGGCCATTGCGACCTGTCGCCACGCCATCACTCTCCATCCACAATTACCCGAAGCTCACGCGACTCTCGGCACCGCCCTGCGCGCCGATGGCCGGATCGACGAAGCCACTGCGGCATTTCATCGCGCTCTTCAGCTCAAGCCGGACTATGCGGAAGCACACAACAACCTCGGCATTGCGCTCCGGGACCAAGGCCGGCTCGACGAGGCCATCGGCGCCATTCATCGAGCGATCCAGGCCAAACCGGACTATGCCGAGGCCCATTGCAATCTGGCCTTGCTGCTCAATGCGCAAGGCAAGTCGGACCTGGCTTTGGGCTTCGTCAGGCAATCCCTGAAGATCAGGGAAACGGCACCGGCCAAACGCGCTTTTGTCCATTGCGTCGAAGATTTGCAGTGGGCGCACGATGACAGCGAGGTTCGGACCGCCATGGTGCGCGCCTTGACCGAGCCGTGGGGAAGACCCCGCGATCTGGCCAGGAGCGCCGCAAGTCTCGTCAAGCTGGACCCCGGCATCGCGCAGAGCGTGGCCAGCGCCGCCGCAGCCTCGTCCCGACCGGCGCGAGCGATGGATTTGTTTGGGCCGGACTGCCTCGCCGCCCTCGGAGCTGACCCATTACTGCGTGCCCTGCTCCATTCGGCGCCCATCTGCGACATCGAATTGGAACGCCTTTTGACTCTGGCACGGCGTGCCCTGCTCGAAGCTGCCGTGGAAACAACCGACGTCCTGGAATGCGGCGGCGATTCCTTGAACTTTTACAGTGCGTTGGCGCGCCAATGTTATGTCACGGAATACGTGTTTTGGCACACCGAAGAGGAAATCAAGAAAGCCGGTGCATTGAGGGATTTGCTCGCCGCCAGGCTGGCGGAGAATGGCAAAGTGCCCGCTCTTTGGTTGGTCGCCGTCGCAGCCTACTTCCCGCTCTCATCTCTTCCTCTGGCGAGCCAGCTCCTGGATCACCCATGGCCCGAAGCAGTGACGGATGTTCTTGTGCAACAAGTTCGCGAGCCGATGGAGGAGCGGCAAGAGCGGAGCAGCATCCCGAAGTTGACCGACATCGAGGATGAAGTCTCGCTTCTGGTTCAGAACCAGTACGAGGAGAATCCTTTCCCGCGCTGGGTCAAGGCGGAGCCCGCGGGAAATCCGAGAAGTCTCGCGGAATATTTTTGTGATAAGTTTCCCGCAGTCCCGTTCCAGCGTCCTGTCGGGAACAGCCGCATCGATATCCTGATCGCTGGTTGCGGTACGGGTCAGCAGTCCATCGAAACCGCGCAACTCTTCCGGGATGCACATCTCCTGGCCGTCGATCTAAGCATGGCCAGTCTTGCCTATGCCAAACGGAAGACGCGGGAACTCGGAATCACCTCCATCGAGTGCGCCCAGGCCGATCTCGCCAAGCTGGGTTCGCTTGGCCGTTGTTTCGATATTATCGAGTCCGTCGGAGTTTTGCACTGCCTGGCCGACCCATCCGCGGGCTGGCGAACGCTTGTTTCCCTGCTTCGCCCCGGCGGCTTTATGAAGCTCGGCTTTTACAGTGAACTTGCCCGGCAGACCATTGTGAAGGCGATGGCCTTCATTGCGCGGCAAGGTTACAAGGGGACACCGGATGACATTCGGCGGTTCCGGCAGGACATGATGAACATGGATGCCAGCGCGGGCTTTGCCTCGCTTTTGGAAACCCGCGATTTCTTTAGCATCAGCGAGTGCCGCGATATGTGGTTTCACGTCCAGGAGCACCGCACGACGCTGCCGGCGATCGAGAAATTTCTCGCGGACAATCACCTTCTGTTTTTGGGCTTCGAGATCGATCCTCGCATCCTCCACATCTATCGGCGCCGTTTTCCCGACGATCGAACCGCAACGAACCTCGGACTGTGGCAGATTTTTGAGAACGAAAATCCGGATACCTTCGTTGGCATGTACCAGTTTTGGGTTCAAAAGAGGGGTTGACGAGTCCGAACCTCAGACCAGCCGCCGAGCAGACTCAATCGCCATGAAACACATCCTCACCGTCCTCGCCGCTCTCCTGCTGGCTTCGCAGGTCACCCTCCACGCCGGTGATACCCTCCTCATCGAAAACGGCCAGCCTCGCGCGGAAATCGTCATCGCGGAAAAACCAGCGCGCATGACGAAGCTGGCGGCCAAGGAATTGCAGACGTATCTGGAGAAGATCAGCGGCGCGAAGCTGGAGATCCTGAGCGCACCAACGGCTGGGAAGGTCGCCTCCAATAGCTACTACGAGATCGCCATCAATCCCGCCGGCGCCGTGCTGGAGATCGATCACGGCAAAGACGGCCCGGGCGTGAAATGGACCTCCGGAGCTCAGATCGCCGAGTTTGGACCGCCGATCGCACTCACTGCCGGGGAAAAGCTGGAAGTGGAGGTAAGATGAAGGTGACTTGGAGAGATCCCATGAAAAAATTTGCCCTGGCTGCCCTCCTCGTCTTCAACGTCCACAACCTTCGCGCCGACGTGAAGTTACCGGCGATCTTTGGGGATCACATGGTATTGCAGCAGGAGGCCACTCTGCCGATCTGGGGCCTGGCCGACCCCGGCGAAGAGGTCACCGTGACGATCGGCGGCCGATCCGCCAGCGCGAGCACCGGAGGGGATGGAAAATGGAATGTCCAGATGCCTGCGCTCCCTCCGGGCACCCCGCCGGTGACGTTCACTGTCGCTGGCCGAAACACCTTGAAATTTGAAGACGTGCTGGTCGGTGACGTATGGGTGTGTGCCGGCCAATCGAACATGGCGTTTCACCTTCCGCAGCCCGAGGCGAGGGACGCAAACGATCCCCAAATCCGATTCTTCGTCGTCCCGCAGAAAACCGCTATGCAACCCCAGGACGGTCTGGGGAGCAGTTGGGTGTGGGAACGGACAAGTCCACATTTCCTCCAGCTTCGCCCGGAAAGCGAAATGCGCGGAAAATGGGTCGTCTGCACACCCGAATCCGCCGCCGATTTTTCCGCGGTCGGCTATTATTTCGCCCGTGAATTGCGCGCGAGCCTCAAGCGTCCGATCGGTCTGATTGGCTCCTACTGGGTGGGATCTGGGGCAAATTTGTGGGTGAGCCTGTCCGGTTTGAGGAAGGATCCTGAACTCAAGGGATACACCGACGTCTACGATAAGGTGCTCACCGTGTATGCCACGAACGAAGCAGCCCTGTCCTCGCGAAGGGAGGCATTCCAGACCGCGATGCGGCAATGGGAGAAGGACGGCAAAGACGCCCAACAGACGTGGTACGCTGCCGTCAAGAAAGCCGAAGACGCTGGCCTGCCGGCGCCACCAAAACCAGCCATTTTGAGCGCCGCGCCGGAATCACCGATGACGCCCGACGGCGGTCCGCGAAATTCCACCACCGTCTTTAACGCGATGATTTCGCCGCTCATTCCGTTCGCGATCAAAGGCGTGGCCTGGTATCAAGGGGAGAGCAATCACTCGCGCCCGCTGGAATACCAGACGTTGTTGTCCCGGCTCATCGCGGACTGGCGGGAGAAATGGGGCGAGGGCGATTTCCCGTTTCTGATCGTGCAATTGCCGAACCTCATTGCCCCGAATCCGGACTTGCCGTTCGTGCGCGAATCACAGCTCAGAGTTGCCCAGACGGTCAAGAATACGGGTATCGCCGTGACCATCGACGCCGGCGATCCAAATAACGGCCATCCGCATAACAAATTATTCGTCGGCCTGCGCCTCGCCCAAGCAGCCAGGCATATCGCCTACGGACAGGACGTGGTTTACTCCGGTCCAATTTACGAATCGATGAAGATCGAAGGAAAAAACATCCGGGTGAGATTCACCAACACAGGCGGCGGCCTGGTGATCGGGAGCGCGCCGTATCTTCCGCCCGGAGTGCAACCGATACCCGCAACGAGTCTCGCCGGCTTCGAAATCGCCGGCGAAGACCAGCACTGGATGCAAGCCGATGCCAGCATCGACGGAGGCTCCGTCATCGTATCCAACCCAGCCGTGGATAAGCCGATCGCGGTCCGCTATGGATGGGACAATTCGCCGCGTTGCAATCTCTACAATAAAGAGAGTCTGCCGGCGTCGCCTTTCCGAACCGACAACTGGCCCCCCACCTTTCGGCACGATGATTTTAATCCACCCCCTTTCCCTCGGACGCTGAGCGCCAAATGAAGAAATCTTCAATCACTGGAGCGGACAGCTCTCCACCCGCTCGCACGTGGCGCCGGGGCGGATGACGGAAGGGGACGATACGATTCACCGTTGTGTGTCGTGCTCTGAGTGGGCGTCGCGAATGCGACGCGACCGTGGAAGACGATGGGGCGTTACACTGCGGCGGACTCGGCGTGGTCCAACTCGCACTCGATTTCCGGACGAATGCGTTCAAACTCAACATCAAGCGCGGTGATCAACTCAGGAGCGTCGGCCAGTGACGCTGCTTCGATCTGGCGGCAAGCCGCGATCATGCCGGATGCGCCGAGGTTCAGGCACGCGCCGCGCAGCGCATGCGCCTCGCGGCGGAGCGCTTCCCCCTGCCCTGTGGCGCACGCCTGTCGCAGCTTCTCAATATGCTGCGAGGTTTCCTGCAGGAAGCTGCTGAAAATTTCCACGAGCAGTGCGGGGTCGGTTCTGGCCGCAAGTTTTTTCCACCTCTCGATCGTGTCCCGGTCGAGGGCCGGCGAGTTGGATGAGTTCGCTCTGCCTCCGTGGCCCGGCAACTCCGACACGGGTGTGTTGGTCCGAGAGGCTGACGGCAACCATTTCGCGAGCGCCTTTCCGATCAGCGGCATTTGGAGAGGCTTGCTCAGATAATCATCCATGCCCTCGACCAGACACCGCTCCCGATCGCCAGAGAGCGCTTTAGCCGTCATGGCTACGATGGGGATGCGGCAGCCCGAGGCAAAGCTGGCGTGGCGCTCCGTCACGATTTCTCCGCAGGCAATCTTCGTCTCCATCTCTCGAATCGTCCGCGTTGCCTCAAAGCCGTCCATCTCCGGCATTTCGCAGTCCATGAAAACAATGCCGTACGGGAACCGCCGCAACATATCGATGGCTTCGACGCCATTCGCCGCGAGATCGACGTGGCAGCCAAGACTCTCGAGAGCGAGTTGGGCCACGCGTTGGTTGGTCCCGTTGTCATCGACAACCAGCACTCGCGCGTGGAACCGGTGCGAAGGCTGGATCGTCGCGGCGGCGCCAACGACGCCACTCGCAGCTTCAACGTGGCACTCGGCCGACGCGATGGCCGTGGCCTGGAAAATTGCCGATGACTTCACCGGATTCGCGGGCGCGGCGACTGGCGGCGGAGCCGTGTCGAGCGGAAGAGGCAGGACGCAGGTAAAGGTTGAGCCTTTGCCCGGCGTACTGCTGACGCCGAGCTGACCATCCATCAGATCCACCAGACGCTTGGAAATGGCGAGCCCGAGTCCAGAGCCACCGAAACGCCGCGTGGTCGAAGCATCGGCCTGGGTGAACCACTCGAACAGGTGCCCCAGCGCAGCCGGCGCGATCCCGATCCCCGTGTCGGAAACCGTGATGTGGACGTTGGCGCACCCGTCCTGCGGGCTCTCGGCTTCCACGCTCACCAGGACGTGCCCGTGCCCGGTAAACTTGACGGCGTTGCTGACGAGATTCACCAGCACCTGCCGAATCCGGCCGGCGTCGCCGACCAGCCGGCGCGGCGCCCCCGGCGCGTAATGAAGAATGAATTCCAACCGTTTCTCCTGCAGGCGGGCGCAAAACATGGCGCTGACTTCCTCCGCGATCACGAGCAGGTCGAACGGGACGGGCTCGATCGAAAGCTTGCCAGCTTCGATTTTCGAGAAATCCAGGATGTCGTTGACGACCACCAACAAGGTATCCGCGCTGTTCCGGGCGATGCCGGCAAGTTCGCGTTGCCGAGCCGTGAGTTCGGTGCCGAGCAGAAGGCCCATGGTGCCCATGACCCCGTTCATCGGCGTGCGGATCTCATGGCTCATCGTCGCCAGGAAATCGCCTTTGGCACGATTGGCAAGTTCGGCGACTTCCTTGGCATCGCGCAGGCCTTGCTCAAAGCGCTGGCGTTCGGAGACCTCAAAAATGAGCGTCGCATTGAGCGCTTCAGTCGCCGCCTGACGCTCGGCAATGGACCGCATCTCGTGAATGCCATTGATGCAGGAGCGAATCAGAAACACATCTTCGAAGATCACCCAGGCGGAATGCTCCGTGGCGCGCCAGACCGATGCGGCGAGCACGCCATAAACGGACTGAGGCCAGAAAATGCCGCGCAGAAAATGATCACTGGCAACGACGACGGTGGCGGTGATCAGCACCCGCCAGTCCCGGTAGAACGCCAGAAACGCCAGCGAGCCAAAGACGTGAAAATGGGTCTCGATCCGACCGCCCGTGAGATGGATGTAGAGCGCGCCGATGAGCATCTGGGCCACGGCAATCGAATGCCGGGTCAACGACGAACCGGCGCGGGTCAGCGCGAGCGCGACGGGAAAAGAAACGATGACGCCACCCAGCAAGAATGCGGCCCAGACATGGACGTGCGTCTGACTGAATTGGCCTGCCCATGTTTTCGGCGTAATCGTCAACGCGAAGAGAATGCCCACCGCCCATTGCAACAAAAGCAACCCCGCGAACCAGCGATCCGTTCGTTTCAGAACCGCGTTGTATTGCTCGGCGAAGAGAACGCCGGCACGCGCCGCGATCGGTTCAGTGCATTTCATGCTCTCCGTTCCGTTGGGCCTTGCGATCGATTTCAAGGAAGGGGGGGTGTTTGAGACGAGACAGGTGTGATCGCACACCCATAGACAGGCATAGAGGATCGGTCTGCCTGGTCATTGGAAGCCCATTCGACGATCGCCGTACGCCCTGGATTGTCGCCCGCGTGGCCGCGTGCGACCGTGATGCCACCGCTGAAGAGGAGGTGCCCATAGACGTCATAAAGATCGGCTTGTCCGGAAGTTGCGGCCCTGAAGAGTTTGGCTTCACGGCCACTTTTGTCGAGAATGACCTTCACGCCGGGGATGGCTTCCGCGTCTCTGAAGCTGCTCGTGTGCGACCATTCGTCGGGCGTGTCTTCCGGCTTGAGGAAAACAACATACGCATCGAGGTCGGCGCCACAGCGCGCCATTAGCAGCGCCAGTTCGCCGATCGTCGCCCGCGTGCACGGACACTTCGGATGGGCGAACATCACCAGTGTTTTTCGGTTGGCGGCGCGAACGAGGGAACTTTGCGAGGGCCATTCCGCCGGGGTCCCACCCGCTCTGCCCGGTGTGTTTGCATGCCTCCAGAGGGTTCCTAAGCCCACCACGATCGCCACCAGCCACAACACGCCTAGAACCGGAACGGCAAGTCGGGGTATGGAGCGGAGTGGAACCATGATATCGGAGAGGCCTACCTGGAATGAGGCAGCAAGCCGCGGGCCGTACGTGCACGGCGGCAGCAATTCGTTGAGGTCAACGAAGCAGATTCTACCTGTCTCGCAACCAGAGATTCTGACGCCGGAGGCGGAGGCGAAGAATCAGCGTCCAATTTAATCCACCGCTGCGCCCGAGCCCTTGGGCACGAGCAGGCTGGCGCCTCCCGGAAGCGAAAGTGGCTGGTCGCACGGGATCGCCCATAATTCCCAATCGCCGTTGATGTAGTTGCCGCTGGGCGGTTTGGCGCAGGCTTGGGCGAAGAGGTGCCACTTCCCGGCGATCTGATAGAAGGCGGGAGTGGCGAGGTGGTAGAGCGTGGAGTCGCTGTAGATGTCCGGCCATCTGGTTTGCAGGAGCGTATCCACAGGAAGCGAACTCCAGCCTTTGTCGGGAGAGAGGCTCGTCGCCAGCACGGCACGCCAGCGTTCTCCGCGGTTCACCCCGACCTCCATGCTGAGCACGTAGGTCGCGCCGACCTTGAAGATCTGGTGCCACTCGTAATAGGCCCCCCGCGCTGACTCGAAAATCTGGCCCATCTTTCGAGAGTCGGATTCGTTGAAATGTCGCGTCCATTTCTTTCCGTCCGCCGAAGTGGCCAGCCGGAGGCCGGGAAGAATGCCGTCTTTTCCCCGATAGGAGTAGTACATGTACCAATTCCAACGCTGCGCAGTTTCATCCCGTTCGCGCAAGATCGCGCTCTGCGAAACGTAGCTTTCGAGATAGGGCGCCTCGGGCTCCGGGCTCAGGATCGGCTGGTCCCCATATCGCTGAATGGTGGCCGGGGTGATCCCGGAATAGCCGTCAGCTCCGGTCGCGACGATGGCCAGGCCAATTTGGTCCCGGTGCTGCGCGGATGAGCCCGTGTAATAAATGTAGTAGGCATCCTCTTCCGGGATGTAGAGGACGGTGTCCAGACGAACAGACCGCGCCTCCCATTCCTTGCCTGGTGAAAGGATGGGATTCGCCGGGTCTTCGTGCCAGGTATACGGATCGGAAACCACCGCCCAGGCCTTGCCAATCCCCCCACGGGAATGATGCGTCTTGTCCTGGGCCGCGTATAACATGATGAGCCGCGCGGGATCTTTCGGGTTCGGCAGGATGACGGGTTCCTGGACTTGCTGTGATTTCCAGTCTGCGTCCCCACGATGGATCACAATTTGTGCGCGGGCTTCGGGCGGCGCTGCCGCATGGGCCCACGCGGTGAGGGCGCAGCCGAGGAGCGTGACGACGAGCAGGCGACGGGGGATTTTGGGGGAGAGGTCGTTCATCGGGAAAACTTCGGGGGACTTGATGGGGCAATGCGTAGGAGTGTTTCGCAAGAGAGGGACTGGGACGTCGCGACCGCGTTCGCGGCACGTGCCTGTCAGCGGTCCCAAGCGTCAGTGCGGAAGGTCGGCGCGGGCAGGCCATCCTTGTTGAATAGATTTGCCCACGGTATCTGCTGCGACCATGCGTAGCGGACGGCGGCGGGCTTTGGCACGCTGGCGCTGGAGACTACCACGCTGGCGCCGTCGATCACCGCTTCGCCCCAGACAAATTTCTGGTCTTCGCCCGCGATGGCAAAGCCCTGCAGATTCTTCTCCTGCGGCGTGGCGAGACCCTGTCCCACATGGCTGAAGCGGATGCGCACCTTGTCTCCCTCGATCTTGTGCGAAGCGTAGATCGGGCCATAGACCTCGATCTTGCGACCGTAAGCCATGCCCAGCGCGACACGCGCGGCGCGTAGGCCGTAGCCGGACTTGTTAGTCGGGTGAATCGAGCTGCCGAGGTCGGTACTCGTGACCATCGCCGTCTGCGGATACTGCATGATGCGGATGTGAATTTCGCGAAAGATCCCGGCGGTAAGCGGCGGCGGCTGCGCGGGTAGTGGGGCAAAGGGGCTCGCCTTGTCCGTGACCGGATCGGCTGGATCCCACGCGCAACCCATGCCGCTCGGCTTTTCGACATAGAGAAAAGGGAAATCACCCTGCCCCCATTCCTTGCGCCAGCCTCGAATGAGGGCGCCCATGAGGGTGTATTGATCGACGCCGGTGATCTGCGTCCCAGCTTCACCCTGATCCCACAGCACCCCGCGAATGCCAAAGCCGACCAACGGACGCACGTGCGTTTCGTAAAGATTACCAATCCTGCCGGCGGACTCACCGGCCTTCGCCGGCGCCCTGGGTGCGCCCGGAGGGCGCTTGCCTTCCGCCTTGGCCGCTTCCACCGCGGTCTTCCAGGCGGCCAGGTCCTTGTCGTATTGCGCCTTCGCCGCCTCATAGTCGTAAGTCTGCGCGAACTTTTCCACGGCCGCCTTGCACGCTGCATCCGTGCGATACGCCTCTTCGCTCAGCCAGTAACCCGACGGTGTCCCGCCGACCGCGGGCGACATGAGACCCACGGGGGTGCCGAGTTCCTTTTGCAGCGGGAGGCCAAATGAAAAGAGCAGCGCCGAGAAGTACTCGATGTAGGCAGGCGTGGCCTGTTGCCAATTTTTCTCGCCGCGCGTCGAGAACAGGCGCAGTTGCGGATAGGGTCCACCCGCGACATTCTTCGCCAGCACCGGATCGCCCGCCATGAAATTCTTGACCGCGATCTCCATGTTCGACTGCCCCGACCCGATCCACACGTCGCCGACGAGTACGTCTTTGATCGTCAACGGCCCGATGGTCAGGACATCGGGTCCGCCCGCCTTGAGCGAATCGAGTTTCACAACCCATCTGCCGTCGGCGCCCGCCGTCGTGGTCTTTTCCTGATCGCGAAACTTCACCGTCACCTTCTCTCCCTCCGCCGCCGTGCCATAGATCGGCACCGCCATTTCCCGCTGGAGCACCATGTGGTCGCCGAAGACCGGCGTCACCTTGATCTCGGCGCGGCTGACTTGCAGCAGCGCCGCACTGCCCAGGAAGGCTGTCGCAACAATGCGGACGAATGTTCGCGGGGAAATCATAGTTGTGGAAGTTGAGGAGGAGGACCGGGATTGGCAAGCTTCCACGGAACGAGAGGGGCATGCGCGCTGAAGTGCGACTCGGGCAGGATCGAAAAACGCCGCGATGACAGATCGCGCTCGCGTGGCTATTCAAAAGTGGTGCTCATTTGACCGCCAGTAAACTCTTCTGGGCAGACCCTCGGTGCGGGCTCGCGAATGATGTCGCAATTCCCGGATGGGAGGCTGCCCAATCGATCAGAGCCCCGGCGGGAGACCCGCTCTCACTTCCCCGAGGCGATTCAGCGTCCCATGCTGCCTGCACCACAGCTCGATATGCGCGTAGTCCAGAGCGTCTGCTTGAACAGACAAAATGTTTCGCACATCTTCCACATCTTTGGGTCGCCCCCAGCGCATCTTTTGGATCACCAGATCCTCGGCGGTGGGAATCCACACCTTCCCTCCAAATTCCGGCGTCTCTACCGCCACGCGGCGCCGGAAGATCGCTTCGTGATGAGGGTCGCCGTCCAGATGAAAAATTTCCACGCGAAATTCCGTCCCATCCACGCGCACGATCCAGCGATACGTACCAGTGAGCATTTCCATCTGCGGCTGCGGATCCACATGAAATGCGGGCGGAAAATGCGGTGCGATCTCGCTGATTGCCGAGAGTGGAGCAGCGACAACGAAGTCGGCGTCCTTGGTCGCGCGTGGGAAGGCATGGTAACCGGTGGCGAACGCGCCCACGAGGACATAATCCAGCCCAGTCGGCAGGATCGCCGCCAGAGTCGCGCGGACGATTTCGTTGGCGGTCACCGCCCCGGTTCCTCGAAAATGCCCCAATCTTGGGTCCGGCGGATCCGCCGCAACCGCTCGCGGCAATGCGCGAGCACTTCGTCGTCCGTGGCCCCCGGAAATTGATGCCGCACGCCAGCACGCACGATCGCCAGCGCCGTCTCTGTCATCTCGAACATCCCGCGGAGACGCTCCTCGGGCGTCTGTTTCCGCGCTCGCAGGACCTCCTCGCGATAAAACGGATCGATCGGCGGCTGAATCTCATTCACCTTGTCATCCTACCCGTCGACGCTGAATGCTGCACGGCAAAACTTGGCACTGCGGCGGTGTTTTCGGGAAACAGAGCGGCGCGTTAACAGTTCACGATCGCTTGAAGACGATGGTCGGGTCTGCCAGGATACGAACCCTTTCTCCGGCACGGGTTCATTTGCATAAGAAATTAACGCGTAAGGGGTTTACCGGAAGACCGTTTCATGAAGCGTATTTTGCCCCCTTTTTCTTCTCTGATGCTCGCGTGGCTGCTCGCGGCCGCGGGCGGCCAGGCGGCGGACGCGCCCTCTTCGAAGGATTTCGACGCTGTGGTGAAGCCTTTTCTCGAGGAGCACTGCACGCGCTGCCATGACGAGAAGAAGCACAAGGGGGAATTGCGGCTCGACACGCTGTCGCGCGATTTCGCGGCGGGTGGGGCTGCCATGCACTGGGCGGACGTGATGGACCGCATCAGTTCCGGGGAGATGCCGCCGGAGGAGGAGAAGCAGCCGAAAATCGCGGAGGCCACCCGGATCGTGGAATGGCTGGCCGGGAAGCTCAAGGAGGGCGAAAGCGCGCGGATGGCGAAACGCGAGCGAGTCACCTTTCACAAGCTGACCCGCGAGGAATACGCCAACACAATCTACGATCTGCTCGGCGTCCACTACGATGCCACGGATCCCACCGGTTTGCCGGAAGACCCGAACTGGAACGGCTTCGAGCGCATCGGCTCGGTGCTCTCCCTCTCCCCAGCCCACGTGGAGAAATACCTCGCGGCTGCGGAAGGCGCCCTGTCCGAGGCCCTCCCGGTGAAGCCTCCGGTGTCCGTGACCCAGCATTGGGGGGCCTTTGATCTGCGCGGCAGTTCCAAGAAGGATCTGACTCCGGAACAAATCGCCAAGGTGCGGGTGGATGTGTGGCCCGGCAGCACCTTCGCCGGACAGCCTGGCTCGGTGAGGGCGCTGACCCTGCCCTCCTCTGGCGATTACAAAATCCGCATCAAATTGAGCGGCATGAAGCCGCCCAATGGCCGCGCGCCGCATGTCGTGATCTATGCGGCGGATTTGGACCGGATGCTTCTCGATCAGGATGTCGTGACGACAGAGGATCAGCCGGTCACGTTGGAATGCCGCGCGCACCTGCCGGCGGGCAGTCACCCGATGCGCCTGACCAATGAGGCGCCCGGGCCATCGAATCTGCCGCGCGCGGGGCGCAACGGCAGCCACCCTTTTCTCACGATCAAGGATGGGCGTGAACCATGGCAGACCAAGATCACGGATGAAGACGGGCAGCCGATTCTCCCCTTTCTGATCGTGGACTGGGTGGAGTGGGAAGGGCCGCTGAGCGATCCGGCACCGACCCTCGCTCAGCAGCAGTATTTGCCAAAGGCGGAGAACGACCTCACCGAAGCGAGGGAGATTCTCAAGCGCTTCGCCAGTCTCGCGTTCCGTCGTCCGGCGCGCGATGCCGAGTTGAACGGTCTCGTGCGACTGGTGGAGACAGAGATGCAGAGCGGTGAGAAATACGATGCCGCCCTGAAGACAGGACTGGTGGCAATTCTGTGCTCCAAGAATTTCTTCTATCTCGTGGAAGGCTCGTCGGAGAAGGCGACCAATCAGGTCAACGATTGGGAACTGGCTTCGCGGCTTTCCTATTTTCTGTGGAGTACCATGCCGGATGCGGCCCTCCTGGAGGCTGCGGCCAATGGCACTCTGCATCAACCGGAGGTGCTGCGGGCGCAGGTCGCGCGCATGGTTCGCGATCCCCGGATCGAGCGCTTTACCGAAGCCTTTTCCCGCCAGTGGCTGCAACTGCGCCGCGTGGGAATGTTCGCGCCGGACAAGAAGTTGTATCCGACCTACGACGACTATTTGCAGACGAGC
>JBBRPL010000161.1:0-14989 GCA_038228205.1 Chthoniobacterales bacterium | reverse complement strand
CGCCTCAGGCACCGTCGTCAGTTGGTTCTCGGAAAGGGAAAGCTCTTGCAGCGCCGTCAACTGCCCCAGCGCCTCAGGCACCGTCGTCAGTTGGTTGTTCTGAAGGTAAAGCGTTTGCAGCGCCGTCAACTGCCACAACGCCTCCGGAACGCCGGTCAGGCCCATGTTGCTCAAATTCAGCTCCGTGGCCCCGCTTTCGCGCGCATTGGCGACCTTTTCCTCCGCAAGTTCCTCTGGTGTTTTCTTACCTTTGCTCATGGGGTCGGTTCCCCTATTCGTAGCTGTTGGGCGGCGATTGTCGATAGCGCGTGCCGACGGTTGTCAACTCGCCGCGAGCGCAAGCGCCGTTCCCCAACTTTGTCATCCTGAGGACCCAAAGACGAAAGGCCGTCATAATCAGTGCGGGGATGACGTATGGCTTCGGCGGCGGCCTGGCGCGGCGAGCAGCCCAAGGAGCGGCGGTTTCCCTACCGCCGACCCACCATCTGCGGCGGAGCCGCCAAACTCCATGGCCTTGATTTGCGACGAGTTGAAAAACACGTCATTAGCAGCGGAGCGGGGTATCATGGGTGCAGTCGAACCGAGCGGAGCGAGATCGCCTGCCGCAGGCAGCCCGCAGGGCAGCACCGGCGGGGTGCTGGCAATGACCTCCAATCTCCGTGGGTTCTCGCGCGGAGCGTCCATCCACCGAGCAACAAGAAATTCGTCGAAAGCGAGCCATGATGAAGGCCGCGAGATTTGCACATTTCCCGGTTGCGCAACGCCACGCGCAGATACGAGACAGGAAATAACAGCACCGCAGTTACTGCTCCGCCCGAGAACCCGCGGGATATTGGAGGTCCTTGTATGTTCGAATTGCTGGTTGGTTTTCCCTGCGTGAGCAGGAGAAGCTGACCGGTGCGGCAGGTGGGACGGCCATCCCACCCACCGCGGCGTAGCAAAGATCGTGGAGGTCCTGGAGCCCCCCTTGTGGGTGAGCTCGCTCGAAGCTCGATCTTGCGCACGTCTTGGTCGGTCAACTCGAACAGTTGCCGGAGCCCCGTCGGCGGTTTTTACCGCCGGCGGTGAGCTCGCAAACACAAGGCTGAGTCATCGTCTCCAACAACCACCACCTCATGTCATCTCATTGCATCTACCTCGGGGTCGATTTTTCCAAGGAAAAGTTCGACTTTCATGGCGCAGACACGCGCGGCACCCTCGACAATACGCCGACAGGGCACCGCCGTTTTTTGGCCAAACTAACGCCAGGCACTCACCTGGTTTGCGAATCCACCGGCTCCTGCCACCGCGCGCTGGTCGCCGCAGCCCACGCGGCGGGCTTCGCCCTGAGCGTCGCCAATCCGCGTCAGGTCCGCGACTTTGCCAACGGCTTGGGCCGCCGGGCGAAGACCGATCCGATCGATGCGCAGTCCCTCTACGACTTCGGTCGCCTGGTCCAGCCCAAGGCCGATCTGGCGCCGAGCCCGACCCAGGTGGCTCTCCAGGAACTCGTCGTGGCCCGCCAGCAAGCCGTGCTCGAACGCAGTAGTCTCCTCGTCCAAATCACCAGCCACAGCGTCGCCCTCATTGTCTCTCTGCACCGCGCGCGCATCGCCCTGCTCAGCCGACACATTGCCAAGCTGGAGGCTGCCCTCGCCACCACGCTGGCCAAGGATGAGGCGCTCGCTGCGCACGCCGCTCGGCTCACTGAAGTCACAGGGGTCGGTCTCCTCACCGCCACCACCGCTTTGGCTCTCTGTCCCGAACTGGGCACCCTCAACCGGGGCCAGGCCGCCTCGCTCCTCGGCGTCGCTCCTTTCAACCACGACAGCGGTCAGCTCCAAGGTCAGCGCCACATCGCCGGCGGCCGCTATCGCTTGCGTTGTGCCATCTACATGGCCGCCCTCAGTGCCGTCCGTTTCAACCCCATCCTCCGCGCCTTTTACCTGCAGCTGCGCGCTCGCGGGAAGGCCGCAAAGGTCGCTCTCACCGCTGTCATGCGTAAGCTCTTCCTCCTCCTCAACCACCTCTTAAAAAATCCCAAATTTGTTCTTGCGTCTTAACACAGTTGCTTCGACTCCGCCCATGATTGTCTCCACGGCACCGCAGACTTCTCGCAGAGCCTCGAATCCCCGCTCCGCTCAGGATGACAGGCAGGTGGAATGACGCCGCGCACGTCATCTGTTTGTGAATCACTCTTATTACTTCTCCGCACACCACGCCCTTCCATTCGCATCAACCCATTCAGTGACTCCGTTTCCTTCGGACCCCTATTTCCACTTCGCAGTCTTCAAGGCTCGTTTCTCGTAGCGACTGTGCAGTTTGCCCTCCTACCTCGATCCGGACTTGTTCGCGATATCCATGATCAGCGTCGTCTTGTCTCCGATTTGAGGATCGAAAATGGCGAGCAGATTGGCTATCATCGCGCATTCATTGGGGCAACGCTCTCGTCGAATGACCAGAAATGATATCGATTAGGCGCCGCCCGTCTTATCCCTCAAAATACTCACTCCACCGATGAACCCGAAATTCGATTCCGACGGCATCGACCGAACGACGTTTGCCACCTTTATTCTCCACGATTGCCGGGAGACCGAATGGAAGGATGTGCGCCTGGAATTCTCCGATTGGGACTGGCTGCAGGAGCAGTGCGGCGGCGACAGTATCGACGATTTCTATCTCAATGGTTACGGCGTCGAGGGCCTGGTGTTGGCGCCCCGTCTGCTCAACGACCTCGAACCCGAGCCCGACACGATGGACACCGACTCGGAAGGCGGCGCCTGCTTCATTCACTTCTCGGATCTTGCCGAGGCCGTGCGCACCGCGGAACTGTGCGCGGCGATGATCAAGGACCCGAAGCTGCGGCGCGAGGCCGTGGCCGCCGCCAAGGAGAATGGGTTTGGGGATGGATAGGTGGATGGGGAAGAGCGTTCTTGGTTCTTGGTTCTTGGTTCTTCGTTCTCCACATCGGGGATCGGTCACCTGTGCGCGGAGGCGCGACTACGGTGGACGGTGGGGACCCAACCAAGAACCAAGAACCAAGAACCAGGAACCAGGAACGCCCGTCCCGCCTTGATCCCGCAAACGGGATTTGATACGCTGAGCCGGATGAAGGAACTTTTCCGGAACTCGGATTCCGCCTGGGTGGGCTTGTATCAATCCATCCTCGACGATGCGGGCATCCCGACGTTTGTTTACAATCTGGGCACGTTGCAAATGCCAGTCGCCGGATTGGCCGTGGCCTTCTTTCCACTGCCCATTTTCTTTCCCACGCTCTGTGTCCTGAGCGACGAGGATTACCCGGAAGCGATGGAGATCCTGCGGGGCATCGCGGTGAAACCTTCCTTCGCAGGGGAGGACTGGCGATGCCCGCCGTGCGGAGAGTCCGTCCCGGGAAACTTTACCGCGTGCTGGAACTGCCAGGCGGAGCGGGGCGGTGAGGATGGGGTCCGCCGTGAGGAAAACGCCGATGGGAATAACCACGGATTACCTGGATGAGGAAAGGACGTTCTTGGTTCTTCGTTCTTCGTTCTTCGTTGGCTCCGCGCCGTGTTGCCGCTCTGCCCCGTCCGCCGTGCCCCCCCAGGGGGCTTCGCCATCCTCGGTCTGCGGCGCGCCGCTCGCCATGCGTTGCCCTGGCGTTGCGCCGCAAAATCTCGCCGCGGCTGCGATGCCTACGTAGCCGCGAATTTATTCGCGGAACTGTTCGCTACACCTGCGATGCTCCGGCCTGGGGAACCGCCGACCGATGAATTCGCTGCTCCGTAACCGCCAATTGCGCCCCCTGTTTTCCGAACTTCTATGAAAATCGCCATCATCGTTGCCGTCGTGTTAGTCGTTGCGTTCGTCGCTTTCCTGCTCCTCGCGCGGCGTGGGCTGGCGTGGATGCGGCACTATCAATTTGCCCACGAAGTATTGCCCAGGCAGCTTTTCGCGGACCCGGCTACCGTCATCATCCCGCTGATTGCGCCCGCGAGTAGCAGCCGGGGCGGGCGGGATTTCCTGCTTCACCTGTGGGCGGCGGCCGGCGGGTCGCCGGAAGACGGCGTCGGCGACGTCGTTCCTCCCGAGGGGCTCGACTACACGACGGACGTCTTCGGCCATCCCAATTCCACCGTCTGCCTTATCCACTTGCCGAAGCCTTCGAGAAAGCCCGAAGCCTACTTCGCGGCGATCGTCTTCGACGGGCCGGGCCTTGCGGCCGGCACGCCGCGCCAGCTTCGATACTTTGTCCTGGAGCATCACGGCGACGACCACGGCACGCCGAAGACGCTCCTCGGGGAATGGACTCCGGGCGCCAATGGCAAACTCGACTATGCCGAGCACGGTGCAGGCACGCCGCCCGACCTGGCCGCTTTCACGAGCCGCGTCCGCGAGATCATTGAGACTTCGGGCTCGCAACCCGAGCCTTTCCACGGTGAGGACGCGGCCTGACCCGCGCGCTATGACCCGGTCGCTCAAACGCATCTGTCTGGTGATCGGATTCCTTTTCCTGGCGGGAGGGCCGGTCTGTTATTTCGGGGCGGCGGCATATGCCTACGCCCAACCGCGACTGTACCGTGCCGCCACCGAATTTCAGTTATTGTTTCCCGCCGCGGATGAACCGCGATTGCCGGACACCTTTGAACAAGCCCGGGAGCAGTATCCCGCGAGAGTGAGAGAGTCGCTCACGGCCCGCGTCGAGCTCAAGGAGTCCGGCCTGTCCGATCAGTATCGCATCGTCGCGATCGACGCCAACCCGCAATCCGCCGCGAACGCCGCCAACACGCTGACCATCTTTGTGGCCGACGCTCTGCGCGCGGCGGACAAGGAGGGCGGGAAGCACATCGCTATCTTGCAAAAGGCCGAAGCGCCCAAAGTGCCTTCGTTCCCTAACGTGCTGCTGATCATGAGACTCGGAGTTTTCGCGGGGAGCGCTTGCGCCTGTCTGGGGATCGTGCTGCTCGTCATTGCCTTTCGGGCTTGAGACGAAGCCAACTAGTCGCTAGGCGCTTTGCGGTATGAGCACCACATCCGATGCTTTCGTGGCATCTCTCGCGGAGTTCCCCTGGTTCCGTGACATCGGGGAGACTTTACCGGAGGAGGAAGGCGTCATTAGTTCGGTTCTCGATGTTGGGTTACTTGTCTTTGCCTTTCCCAGACTTCCCGCCGCTTTACCGCCGCCAATCCCCATCCGATGACAACGGTCGCAATGCCTGGTTAACCGCCCATCCATGATCGCACCCAGCACCGGAGAAGTGGGTTTCGCCGATGGCCTTTGCATCACGGCGCACGCCTTGATCGTTCCGCTGCTCGCCTCACTGCCGGCGGAGACGGTCTCCGAACGGCCTCTCCCCGTCGCCGGCTGGCGGCAGCACAGACTGGGGGAGCACACCTCCTCCGGTTTTGGCGCCTTCACCGTGCAACTCGCCACGAGCGACGAGCAGCGGGTCGAAGCGGTCTTCCTGAGTCACAACCATTCCTTCTACCTCGCCGGCACTCCGGAGGATTCCGAGAGACGCGCCTTTCACGAGGGCGTCATTGCCACCGATCTGGTCGGCCAGCGGGAGTTTCCATGGGGTTATGTGTTCTGCATTTTCAATCGTGACGCCAATCGCAGTTGGCTGGCCGTGATCTATAGTCCCTTCTCGGGCGTCCCGCTCCAGGAGCGCGAGGTTTACCGAGCACTCATGGCCCATGAACCGACGCCGGATGAATGATTGCCGGTTCGCCGGAGCCACGGATTTCACATTTGAAGGAAGTTCTTGGTTCTTGGTTCTTGGTTCTTCGTTGGCTCCGCGCCATGCTACGGCTCCGCTCCGGCCACAGTGATCACGTCCCCCGCATACGTGACCGATGCCCGATGTAGAGAACGAAGAACCAAGCACCATGAGCGTCTGCTCCCAGTGCCTCACCACATCTGCTGACTCTCCACGTCCCCCCTCCTCTTCCCATGTCCCAGCCACAGCCACCTGAATCATTTGCGGAGCTTCCCGCTGATGTGCAAGCGATGATCGCGCTCGAACGCGAAGTTTCCGCGGGCAACTCCGTATTCCGGCAAGTCTTCTATCGCTGCGCGCCGCTCGTGGTCATCTCCGCCTGCTGTGTCTGGGTATCGCTGGACATCCGGTCCCTTCCACTTGCGGGCCTCGTGACTCTCCTGTGTATGATCGGGATCGATCTCGACCGCCGCGCACATCGCCGGATGCAATTGATCGTCACCGTGCTGCGCGAGATGCGCAAACCGGCCCGACCCGTTGAATCGTAAAATGCCCTCCCGTATCAGCCGCATCATCCTCTTCGTCGCGGACGTGCCGCGCGTCGCCGCATTCTATCAGCGCTACTTCGGCCTCGAGCCGATCGGCCCCGAAGAGGAAGGCTGGCTGGAACTGCGCGCCGAAGGCTGCAACGTCGCCTTGCATCGCGGCAAGGCGCCCGCGGGCAAGCGGTCCCACTCCCCGGCGAAGATCGTCTTCGCCGTGAAGGATGTGCGCGAAGCGATGAAGCAACTCACCGCGGACGGCTTGAAATTCGGCAAGGTGCATGATTGGAACGGTTTCTCCTTTGCCGACACCAAAGATCCAGAGGGCAACCCGGTGCAGATCTCCAGCCGGGGGGAAGCCTGACACGCTCGATGAGCCATCCCCTCTCCCATGCCGTCTTGTGCCATTGGAGTGGCGTCGCGCGCAATCCGTCGGCCTGTCACTCGCCGAATTGAAATCATGCGCCCCGCTGTCTTGATCTGCGTCAGGGCTCGTGCTGCTCCTGCTCGTCATTATCCTGCACTGGAAATTTCGCCATTTCGACTGAGGTTGCGCGGCGGGTGATCCATATTCGATGAAAGCCTCCCCTTCCCACGCCCGATGCCGCCGCCAGGCCGGCTTGAATATCTTCGAACTGATGTGGTTCCTCTTCGTCGTCGCCAGCGCGATCGTCGGGGCCACCTTTGGTTTCTCGCGCTGGGGAGTGTGGGGCCTGGTCCTCGGGATTCCAGTTGGCGGCGCACTTGGCTTTGGCGCGGCATTCCTCGGCACCCTTTTGCTCGCCTTGCTCTGCAAAGCCTTTTGCGGCGGCACGATCTTTCCGCCCCGCCCGCCTTCCGACGGCAGAACGTCCGACGCCCAATCTCTCGACGACTAGCAAGCGGCAGCCTCTCGATCATTGGTCGTGCAGCCATCCTGGCTGCCATCCCCATGTCGGCCCCCACCCCAGCGCGCCTTTTTGTAGCCATCCCTTCCCGCCCTTTGTTAGCCTGCCCACCGATGACCCTCCCCGAACTGAAATCTCGGATTCCGACGATCCCGTGGTTTTCCCGCGTAGGTGAGCCTCCCGGTGATCCCGCGGCCCTGATTCTCCGCATCCTCCCCGATTCCCCGACCGGCGACGATGGGAATTCATTGCGGATCGCGCTCTACCAGCAGGAACCGTCCGTGGAAGTTTCGCGCACGTGGGATTGGCTCCCGACCACGCACCTCGATCCCGACCCGATCCATGGCGACGCGCTCATGCGGCGGGCCGTGGAACTGGGGCTCGACGGCGACCGCCGCACCGCGGAGCTCGCCGTGAGCCAGGCCGTGCTCGGCGGGCTGCGTCCGCTGCCACGCCCGCACCCGCGGCTCAAGACCGGGAGACACGACCTCACCGAGGCGGCCCGGGGCGCCGCCACCTATGCCACGCGCATGGCCGCGCGCGAACTGGTGACCGACGCGCCCGGCTTTTGGTGCTCCGTCATGTCGCTCTACAGCGCCGGCCATTGGCCTTGCGGCATCACCCACGAAAGCGAGCTGGTGGTCCTGTGACCCACTGCGCGTCATAAAAAGAGTCCGCAGCCGATGAAGCACCATCAGGCGATGACTTCGCGCTCGTTCCCATGTTCCCAAGCTCCAGCTTCGACACGAGGAGATCGAAAAACGGGATCAGCTGCGCGCCGTCATTTCAGGTCGAAGCCAAATAGCTCCGCGCGCTGCATCTGAAATTCGATCTGCGCCGGCTTGCCGGCCAGCGCGGTGAGCGGCTGGGGGAATTTCACGGCGTGCTCGAGCTGGTCGCCCGTGAGCCCGACCCAGTCGAAGCCCGGCCACGGCTGGCCGGCAGCGTCGAGCAGGCGGACCTTCAGCTCGCCGTTGATGCGGGCATTGATGGTGAGGGCGGCGCCTTTGATCACTACGAGCGGCGTGCGGAGCGTGGCCGTCTCCGCACCGGCTTCGCGGGCGACATAGCGATCGCGCGCGATTTTCACCAGGCCGATCTGGCGTTCGTCGAACCGGTCGTGTTTGTGGCCCCACATATAGCCGGCGTAGTAGAGATACACTTCGTCGCCCATGGGCAGTTGCTCATCGATCCACGCGTGCGCGTGGTCCCAGGAGCCGGGCGAGGGATCGGGCGCGAAGAACACCTCGCGGTCGCGCACCCAGTGCTCGCCATCGCGCGTCCACGCCAGCGCGGTGTAGCCCACCCCGGAAACTCCGGCGAGCCCTTCGGCATGCCAGTCGTCGTGCAGCACCTTCACGAGACCAATGACCAACCCGCCGCGCGCGAGGAAGCCGCTCATCGCATAGAATTGCGTGATGTCCTTGTCATAGCGATCGTCGGCGGCCAGCACGATGGACGCCGGGCTCCAGTGCAGGAGATCGTCGCTGAAGGCCTGCAACGTTGTGCGGCGTTTCCCCTTGAACTGCGGCAGCTCGCGCGAGCTGGAGGCGGTGACGACGTAACGCCCGCGCACCGGATCGCGCCAGATGCTATTGATATCGTGATCGTGCGCGAAAACCACGCCCGGCGCGAGCGGCTTGAAGTGCAGGCCATCCGCGGAACCCGCGACATGCAAGCCGCCGCCATACCACCAGCCGTACTTGTAGCGGTTCGCGGCATCGGGAAAGTCGGGACCTTCATCGAGCACCTCCGAGCCAAACTGGATCGGCCCCGGATCGTCCAGCAACTGGGCCGGGCGCTGCCAGTGGATGCCATCGTCGCTCTCCATGTGCCCGATCCGGCTGGCATTCGTGGATTTGTCATCGCGCCAGGCCCCGTACCAGATGCGGAAACGCTTCGTCCGCGCATCGCGCAGCACGCTGAAGAACGGTTGGAAGCAACGATCTCCCTTGCCCGTCACGAGGGGATTAGGGATGCCGGGATCGCGCGCGGGCTGCTGGACTTTGCGCACGAGGTTCCGACTCGTCTCGATGAGGTAGTCATCGACAAACAAATGCGGCCCCGGCTCCAGGACGATCGGCTCCTTCCCCTGCTCGGAAGCGACCGCGGCGGCGGCCTCGGGTGTGCCATAGATGGTCGCATGATTCGGCAGCGGGTCCGCCGGTACGGACGCGGGGCGCTTCGGAGTATCCGCAGCGTCGAGCACAGACAGAGTGGAGAGCAGCAGGGCGACGACCGGAGGCAGGGATGGCTTCATGGTTTCTGGAGGGGAGTGTGGTTCAGGCGAGGGAGCAAGCAGCGCAGGGCGCAGCCATGAAGGAACTGGCGGGACTTCGATCATGGATCGACTCGCACGGTTGGAACGCTCGGGTCTGCGCAAAGGAGAGATCAAAACGCGCGCATGATCGAGCCGTTTCAAGGGGCTCACTACCTGAATTGTATCTGCCAACCCGACAAGTATGGCCCGGTGCCCACGCGCAGGCTTTAATTTCGAGCCAGCTACGGTTCCCAGCCGGGCAGAGTCGCCGCCTGCCGGATCCACGTCTCCAACTGCGCCTCGTCGAGCGAATCGTCCTCGTGGATGTGCAGGTAGCGCACGTCCTTTTGCTTGGACTCGCCGGGGGGGACAGGACGCAGCGATGTGCCGCGGAAGAAAGCCACCTTGACGTACTCCGTGATGCAGTGGAAGCCGAGGAACCAGCCCTGGCCCTCGATACCATAGAAGGGCGTGTTCCACTTCACGGCCTTGCGCACGCCGGGAACGGTGCGCACGATGAGCGCGTCGAGGCGGCGCCCGAGCTTGCCTTTCCAGCCCGGCATGGCGGCGATGTAGGCCCGCACCGGGGCGTCGCCGTCGCCCTTCGGGATCTGGGGATTGCCGCCGGCGAGAAGGACCGGCTTCGCGGCTACCGCGGGGCCTTTGCTCCTGGTTGCCTTCTTGGCGACTTTCACTGTTTTCTTGGACTTGGACGTCTTGGCGGCCATGGGGTGCGTGTGGAAAAACTTGCGACCGCGTGTCGTCGAGCACAAGGCGGAAGTAATGTCCACGCGCATATAGCCCAATGCTCAAAGCCTTTCCCGAACGCCGACGCCTGAAGAAGTTGTTCGAGAGATTCGTTTCTCCCGACGTTGCGCGCCCGCTTACCGTCGGCAAACGGTGAATCTTTCGGCGTTCCCAAGCCTCCCGGCGGAGGCGCCGATCAAGACGTGACGACCTCTGGCGCCGGTGCGGTGCGCTCCTCGCGTGTCTTGCCATCGATCATGCACGAGACGTTCATATCGCCCATGACGTTGACCATAGTGCGGCAACGATCGAGAAACCAATCGACGGGCAAAAGGACCGCGATGTAGACCGGCGGCAATCCGACGGCGTTGAAGACCAGCGTCATGGTGACGAGGCCAGCCTCGGGGATGCCCGCGGCTCCGACGGAGGCGAACACGGAGGTGACGACCACGACGATTTGCTGCACGATGGTGAGGTCCGCACCGAGTCCCTGTGCGGCGAGCATCTGCGCCACGAAAAGTGCAGCCATGGCCTCATACAACGCGGTGCCGTCGTTGTTGAAATTGGAGCCGACAAGCGCGCCGAGGCTCGCGCTTCTTTCCCGAAGACCCACGCGATTTCTGAGGCACTCGAAAGTCACTGGCATCGTGATCGTGGAACTGCCGGTGGAAAATGCCATCACGAGCGCATCGCTGGTGCTCCGCAATAGCGCGAGCGGACTCACCCACGTGCCAAAATAGATCCTCAGGAGGTAGTAGGCCGCTTGTAGCAAGAGACCGATCAGCACCGCGGCGATGAACGCGCCGAGAGCCCGAAAAGCTCCAAAGCCTTGCGTGCCGATGATACTTGCGACAAGGCCGAAGACCGCGAATGGAACAATGTCGATAATCCAATGCAGGACGGTGACCAGCGTCTGCATGCCCGCAGTGACAAGGTCAGAAAGCAGTTGGTGCTGCGGGGACTTTCTCATCGCGATTCCGAAAGCAAGCGCCAGGAGAATGACGCCGATGACTTTCCCATCGTCGCCCAACGGGCCGAGCAGACTCTTGGGCACGTTTTCCAGGAATTGCTCCAGCATTCCCGTCGCCTCCGGAGCCTTGATCCCGCCCGGCGGATGAATTTGCGCCCAGTGTCCCGGGCGGAGGACATCCGCGACGAGAATGCCGATGACGATGGCGACCACGGTATTCAGCGCCAATAAACTCACGAGCCGGCGCGCGGTCCCCTTCTCCAACTTTGCCGTCATGAGCGCCTGAACGATGGCGAGCAAAATCAGCCCAGGCGCCAGCGCGCCAAGGACGCGCAGCACCACCTTGCTCGGGACGGCGAGCGGCTCCGCCCGCACGCCGAACGCCACGCCAGCGACCACGCCAAGCACCATCGCACCGAGGATCCGGAGATACAGCGGAGTGCGATGCCACCAGGCAAAGATTCCCGATTGGGCAGTTGTTTCCATGAATGGAACCAGAGCCTGCCAGCCAGTGCAGACTTCACCAAGCCTTTGTCATCGCGCCTACGCGATGATCCCGTTCATCACGGTGCCAGACACGTCCGTGAGGCGGTAGTCGCGGCCGCTGTAGCGATAGGTCAGCTTTTCATGATTCAGGCCCATCAGATGGAGCACGGTCGCGTGCAGATCGTGAACATGGGTGCGGTTCTCCATGGCCCGCAAGCCGAAGTTGTCGGTGGCGCCGTAGCTGAAGCCAGGTTTCACCCCACCACCGGCCATCCACACGGAATACCCGTAGTGATTGTGGTCGCGGCCTTTCACGCCCTCGGACGTCGGCGCGCGACCAAACTCGCCGCCCCACAAGACGAGGGTTTCGTCGAGCAGGCCGCGCTGCTTGAGGTCCTTGAGCAGCGCGGCAATGCCCTGGTCGCAGGATTCGGCGAGACGCTTGTGACCGCCGGGGATGTCTTCGTGGCCGGTATCCCATGGAATGTCGTAGCCATCGATGGAAATCGATAGCTGCACCACGCGGACGCCGCGTTCCGAGAGGCGGCGCGCGATCAGGCAGCCCTTGGCGAAATCGCCCTCGCCGTACATCGCGAGCGTCTTTGCGCTCTCCTTCGAGGTGTCGAACGCATCCGGCACGGCGAATTGCATGCGAAATGCCATCTCCATCGCGCCGATGCTCGCCTCGAGACCCGCATCACGCTCCTGGCGCTGGAGGTCGAGTTGATTGAGTTGAGCGAGCAAGTCTGCCTGCCGGCGTTGCTCCTCGCGTGGAAGCCGGGGATTCAGATCCCGCAGGATCGCGTCGGGCGTCATCTTGCCGATATTGACGTGGCACCCGGCGAACTGGCCCGGGAGAAATGCGCTGCCCCAATTGGCCATGCCGCCGCGAGGTTCGGCGCGCGGACACATGGAGACGAACCCCGGCAGATCCTGGCTCTCCGTGCCGAGGCCATAGACAAGCCACGAACCCATGCTCGGGCGCGTGGGCTGGAGATGGCCGAGATTCATCATCATGATGCCGCTGGCGTGTTCGGGGATGTCGGTGAACATCGAGTGGACGAAGCAGATATCGTCCACGCATTCGCCGACGTGCGGAAAGATGTCGCTGACCCATTTCCCGGACTGGCCGTATTGCTGGAAGCCGAAGGGCGACTTGAGCAGGCCGCCTTTCGTATTGCGCAGCGACTTGTAGTCAACCTCCGCCGGTCGCTGGCCTTCAAACTTCGCGATGTCCGGCTTATAGTCGAACGTGTCGACGTGCGACGGCCCGCCGGGCATGAACAACTGGATAATGCGCTTCGCCCGCGCTGGAAAATGAGGCGCCCGCGGCAGCAGCGGCGAACCCGGCAGGGGCGTGGTATCCGCGAGGGCGCCCGCCTGCGCCAGCACCCCGGCGAGGCCGAGCGAACCGACGCCGGCGCCAAGGCGGCGCAACATGGCACGCCGCGAGATCGCCGCGTGAGGCTGATAGGGCAGATATTGCGCGGTGTGGCGGGTGGAGTTCATCGAAGGAAAAGAAACTCGTTCGAGCTGAGGAGCACTTGCGCGTACTGCTCGAGTGGCGCGCTTTGCAGAAAGACCGTGGCCGCGCGCGCTTCGTCTTCGGTCGGCGTGCGGTCGAAGAGGAGGAGGTAGGCACGGGCGATTCGTGCCGCGATGTCCGGTGAGTCGTGGCTCAGTCGCTCGGCGAAGGCCCTGGCACGGTTCGCCATGAAAGGACTGTTCATCATGAAGAGGAACTGTTGCGGGACGATGCTGGTATTGCGTTGCGCGCTCGTCGCCCGGGCATTGGGGAAGTCGAACAAGCGCAGAAAATCGTCGGACTGAAACTTGTCCCCATTGCGGCTGATGATGCTGTAGAGGGTGCGGCGCGGACTTTCGAGGAGGCTCTCCGTGGCGGGACCGCCGAGCGTTTCGTCGAGGCCGCCGGTGACCGCGAGAAGGCCGTCGCGCCAGGCTTCCACATCGAGCCGGCGTGGCTCCACGCGCCAGATCAACCGGTTTTCGCCGTCCTGCTCAAAGCTGCGCCGGTCCATCCGGCTGCTCATCTGGTAGGCCGCGGTGAACATGATCGTGCGGTGCAGTTTTTTCAACGACCCGCCGGACTCGATGAAGTTCCGGGCGAGCCAGTCGAGCAGCTCGGGATGCGTCGGTTTATCGCCGAGCTTGCCGAAATTGTCCGGCGTGCGCACGAGCGCTTTGCCAAAGTGATGAAGCCACACGCGATTGACCAGGACGCGGGCGGTGAGCGGGTTCTCAGGCGACACAATGGCCTCCGCGAGTTCCACGCGGCCACTGCCGCGCGTGAACGCCGGCGGACTGTCACCCGCCACGATGTGCAGGAAGCGGCGCGGCGCAATCTCGCCGGGCTTGAGCAGATTGCCGCGCAAGGCGATGGCCATGTCGGCGGTGCCGGCCTCGGCAGCGACGTGCATCGCCGGGTACATTTCCGGCGGGTTTTTCTTCAACGCTTCGAGCTGCTTTTTCTGGGCTTCGAATTCCGCTTTTTCTTCCGTGGGCAAGTCGCCCTTGGATTTTGTTCCGGCTTTCACCTTCTTCTCCAACTCGGCGATCGCCTTCACAGCCGCGTGGTATTGATCCACGACGTCCCTGGGCGTGCCCGGCAGCGGGACCTCGTCGTTGCGCGTGTTCCGGAAGACGCCGGCCAGGGAGTAATAGTCTTCCTGCGGAATCGGATCGAACTTGTGATCGTGGCAGCGCGCGCACGACACCGTGAGACCGAGCAGTCCTCGCGCGACGGTGTCCACACGATCGTCCAGCGTCTCCGCTTGTGCGACGGCGTTACCTTCCGCGGTGCCCCCGTCGGATTTGTAGGTCGGCCCGAGTGCGAGGAAGCCGGTGGCGACAGCACCATCCGCCCCGGCGAGAACGTCACCGGCGATCTGCGCTTTCACGAATTGGTCGAAGGGTAGATCGCGGTTGAGCGACTGCACGACCCAATCGCGATAGCGCCACGCGTCGCGCTTCTTTTCCGCGCCATCCAGAAAACTGCCGAGGCCGTCGCTGTAACGCGCGACATCGAGCCAATGGCGGCCCCAGCGTTCGCCATAGTGCGGCGACGCCAGCAGCCGATCGACGACCCGCGCGAAGGCATCCGGGCTGGGGTCATTGACGAAGGCGTCGGTTTCCTCGGGCGTCGGCGGCAGGCCGATGAGATCGTAGCTCGCGCGGCGCAGCAGCGTGCGGCGGTCGGCAGGGGGCGCCGGAGGCAGGCCTGCGGCCTGGAGTTTTGCGAGGATGAATTGGTCGATCGGGCTGCGGGACCACGTTGCGTCCTTCACCTCCGGTGGGACGGACTTCTGAATCGGCTGAAACGCCCAATGCTTCTCGCGCAACTCGGACCAGTTCCAGACCGCCTTGACCGCCACCGGCGCTGGGTCCTGCTTCGCCCACGG
>JBBRPL010000160.1:0-15132 GCA_038228205.1 Chthoniobacterales bacterium | reverse complement strand
CACGAATCCCGAACTGGCCGGCCCAGCGCATCGCCGAGTTGACTCCGACGGCTTGGGCCGCCGCACAGGCTTCACGCTAAAAGCGTGCCGACATCCCGCCTTTTGCCGGACGGCGCGGGTGGGTTAGTATGGCGGATACGGATCACCTACTTGTCCCCCGGGCGTCCGTGATTTTACAAGTCCGCCCGATTGCTGATGCGCATTCCCGACCGAAGACGCCTCCTCGGAACACAGCGCGTGGTGTCCCGGCGAAGTCTTTGTCAGCGCACCGATATCGGTTTGGCCGCATGTTAGTCATTAGTTTTTGCGGTGTCGAGATTGACGCAATGACTCCGAATATGTCCGCAGCAGATGGCACGACTCCCCATCTTCGCGTGACAGTCATGTTATTACATTTGCCTGTCCACGATTCCGCATGCGCCACTACCGGTCACGAAATGGGTATCGACGAAAAGGAACTGCTCGGCAGGACGCGCTCGAGCCCACCGAGAGGGCCCGCGGCTACCATTCGGCTTAAAGAATCCCGTGATGGATCGTTCGGACAACCTCAACGATGACGATCGCGAGGAGCGCCCAGAATGCCAACCACCACAGTATTTCTTTAGCACGCGGACTCATCGGGGCACTCTAGTTTGGACTTAATGACAAAATCCGTCCGTCCTGATGACGATTTGTTTAACTAGCCGGTGGCTATTGGCTGCCTTGGACGCGCTTTCGTGCCTAAATACCAGGGTGGGACCTGAGAAAAGGGCCTCGCGGCGTTTGTGACATCGGCTGCCTTCGTCGGAGCTGGTTTCTCGCATGACGATTTCGTCATACGGAAGCGATGCCCTCCGTCTTGTCCAAAGCCGGCTCTTCGATATGCTCTGCACATGAATAAAGCGATTCCTCTCCGGATCAGCCGTGCGACTGAGATGTGCCTTTTCCTCCTGGTGGGCGCGTCACCCCTGGCGTACGCGGATGACATGCTAAATGCCGGAGCGGCCAAGGTCCTGTCGGGAACACACGGACGCTTCGATTTTCTGGCTATTGACCCGGAAAAGCGCCGACTCCTGGCCGCACACACCGGGAACGGTTCACTCGACATCATCGACCTCGACACGGGTGAAGTGGTCAAGAGCGTGCCTACGGGAAAGGCGCAGGCCTCGGCCGTGGATGCGAAAGCAGGGCACTACTACGTGACCACCAGTGTCCCGCCTCAGCTCGTGACGATCGACGCTGCTAAAATGGAGGTCGTCGACAAAATCCCGCTGGCCGGACCGGCCGACCTGGTCGCTTTGGACTCAAATTCAGGGAAGGTTTACGTCGGACACGACGATGGCAAAGAACTGTGGGTCGTGGATCCCGCCCAGAAGAAAGTCACCGCATCCATCAGCCTGCCCGGCGAAGCCCCGGAGGATCTGGCGTTCGACCCTTCGCACGAGCGCCTCTTCCAGAGCATGAAGACTGGAAATGTCATCGCCGTCATAAATGTGGCCGCAGGCGCGGTGGTGCAAACCTGGCCCACAGCGCCCGCCCAGGCGCCTCACGGTATGGCCCTCGTGCCTGAAGCCGACGCATTTCTCATCGCCGGGGGGAACGGGAAGCTGGTGTTAATGAGTCAAAAGGACGGACGAGTGCTTGCCTCAACGGATATTCCTCCGAGGGTGGATCAGATCGCCTACGACGCGGGATTACACCGCGTCTATTGTGCGAGTGGCACGGGAAAGATCGCGATTGTCGGCGTCGAAGATGGCAAGCTCCGCAATCTGGGCGATGTGACATCGGCAGAGGGCGCCCACAGCATCGCCGTCGATTCCAAAACCCATGCGGTGTGGATCGCCTACGCGAAGGGCGAGACAAGTCTGGTGCAGTCGTTCACCCAGCCGAAGTGAACGGTCGCCTTGGGTAATCACTCCGCGAGATTTCCGCGTTTGCCGATGTTAGGTTGACGCACCTGCGCGCGGGCGGGGCCGAAAGGCGCCCGCAACCATCGCGCAGACGATCGTTAGTCCAAGGATCGCATAGATGAGGCAAAAAGGCTCGAAGACGAATCGATACCGTGGATTGACGACACCCGCGAGTTCCACGGCAAACCAAAGGCCGCACAGGGACGGAACCCAGGCGAGGTGAAATCTCCGAAGCGGACCCGGCGCCACCAGAGCCATCGCGAAACCCGCAAACCCCAAAACAAAAAAGGTTGCCCAATGCGGGGTCGGAGCCGATCCGGGAATACCTTCATCGTCCCGCAATCCGATCGTGAATCGTCGCCAGTTTGTGTCGAGAAATCGATACCAGGAAAACGGGTGATAATGCTCCCTAACGAACTCCCACACCGCCTCCTCGCCCTTCAGTTCCTGCCCCAACAAGCCCTTGGAGAGCACGTTCAACATGTTCTTGCGATTAAACCCGACATTGAGCTTCTGCTGGAGCCGGGGCTCGTCATAGCCGATGCTCGTGGGAGAATCGTTGGAACGCAGAAATTTGCGTTCGACGACCAGGGGAATTTCGAGCGGCTGATTCAGGCACGCTTCGAACGCCATTTTCTGGCAAAGGGCGTTGGTATCGCCATTGACGACGCCTTTCGCCTCGAGATGGGTCGCAGCCAGGTCGGTCAGTTTCTGTTCCAGGCCCTGCAATTCGGCAGTCGGATGTCGCTTCGTGCGCACCTGATCGCGAAGGGGGCGGACCAGTCGGCCAAACTCGGGATCCACCTTGGATTCATCCGGGGCCAGAGGAAGCACCGTGGCGTAGAGCAACTGTCCGGCTTGGCCCGTCCGGGTGAGCGGCAACGTCACGCCCGCGAGAGCAATGAGACAGCCCAACCGTAGCCAGAGCGTCTTCCAGTTCCCCCATTCGACGAGGACGACGAGGAGAAATCCGAAGCCCAGAAGCAGCCGCCCCTCGGGCCGGGCGCTGGCGGCGAAAAATAGCGCCAGAGACAGGATCGCAAAGCGGCGCCCCGTGGGGTGTATGGTGAAAAGGGTGGCCGCCAGGGCAAGCGCAAAGACGCAATAGAGATAAACGCTCTCCGACATCAACGTATGCTCAAACCATAGGAAATTCGGATTGGCAGCCATCAGGAGCGTGAGAGGAACAACCACCCATCGCCACGGCCGGAACCAAAGCCGCGCGAGCAATCCGCTCATCAAGACGACTCCCAGCCCCAGCAAGTGCTGGGCGACGGGGATCACGATCAATGCCGGGATTTTCAGAATGAAGGGCAGCGTGTAAAGAATCGGCACCAGGTAGGTTCGCTTCGAGTGGATGATGAGCTCGTGCTTGCTCAGGAAGCGGTGCGCCGTCAGGAGGAAATCCGCGCTGTCGAATTGCATGTACCCATACGGCATCTGCCAGGTCATCAAGACGCGCAAAGCGAGACCCAGGAGCAAGGCGGGCGCGCAATACCAGAGGAGTTCCCGGACCTGCCGATTGCGGAACGCCCAAGTTCCTTCCGCTTCCGAACCGCGAGGAGTGGCGGATGTGCGCGCGCACGACTGCGTGAGGGCCTGCGTGGTCCCGCAAGCCGGAACCGATGGGGTAAAGTGCATCAGGGGTCGTTAGTCGATGGCACCGAACGCGGTGCGATCACCAAGATCGCTCACGCAGATGACATTATGCGTCCGCCTGCGTGACAGAATCGTTAGAGTCACCTGCCGCCGCGCATAAGTCCCGGCTGAGCCCCGTTCCGCCCTGGGAGCAAAGACCAGCAATTCTGATCACCGATCCCGCAGTATCGGATCGGACCGCCCTGCTACGGCGCGGGCGGCGGCGGCGCGGCGGCGGGCTTCACCTGCAAGACCGCGTTGTCGCCGAACCACTGCGGCTCACCGGCCGCGGCAACGAGAGGACTCTTTTGCCACGTCGACCATTCCGAGCGCCGAACGGTAATACGGACCGGACCGTTTTCGGCAACGAAAGCCTCCAGCCCTTTGCGCCCCACCACCGTCTTCAATGGATGCGGACTCCAAAAGGGCTGGGCTTGATTCGTCAGGACCAGCACGGGCCGGCGGGTGTAATAATGGATGCCGCGGGCGAGAAACTTGCCGGCAAGAAGCGGCTCGGGGCTCTCGCGGTCCACCATCATCGCCTGGGCCACCGGGCGGGCCGAACTGTACTCATCGACATGATCGCGGGAAAAAGTAAGAGCGCCCATGATGAGAGCGGCGGTGGCCGCCACGTGCGCGGCCACCGCCCATCCCCGGCGCTGGAGCCAGGCCAGGACGATCCCCGCGATGAGGCACGCCCCGAGAAGAAGGGCAGGCACCGTGAACGGTCGGGCCACCTTGAACAACGGACAGGCCACCGCCACCGTGACTTGCAACAGGGCGAATCCGATTGCCAGCCACCGTTCGAGCGCACCCCGAAAGCCATGGGCGACCAAATCGTCGAGCGTGATTCCCACGACCAGGCCGAGCGGAACGAAGACGTAGAAAATGTACGAAGGCAGCTTGGATTGCGCGATGGTCAGAAAAATGAGGCTGCTCAAGATCCACGACCAAAGAAACGCCTGTCGCGGGTCGGATCTCAGGCCGTGGCAGGCTCGCCAGACCGCAACCGCGAGCGGCGGCATCCACGGGACGGAGCCGCCGGCGAGGATGACCACGTAGTAGAAAAGGAAACCGAGATGGCGGTTATTCGTGGGATGCTCGGCGTGGAGCAGGCGCATGATGTTCTCGTGAACGAAGAAGTCATTGAAATACTCCATGCCGAACTTCCAAAGCATCACGCCGTACCATGGCCAGGCGATGATCGCCCACAGAAAAAGACCCACCCAAAGCGCCCGGCCACGATAGGCGATCCGCCGTTTCATCAGCCAACTGAAGGTGCCGATGGCCAGCAGCGTCACCAGCGAGGCGAGCGGGCCTTTGGTCAAGACCGCCAGTCCGCCCGACACGAAATGGAGGATCAGCCAGCGGCCTGCGTGGGCTTCGTCTTCGAGCGCCCGCCAATAACTGAAAAGCGCGCCGGCAATGAAGAGCGCCAGCGCAATATCGGTCAGCATCAGCCGCGACATAATGGCGAACTCGAGTCCGGTCGCGAGCACCAGCGCCGAGAGCAAGGCCCCGCGCCGGCCGCAAAAGCCGACCCCGAAGGCATAGACCAGCAGCACCAGCAGCGAGGCTGGCAAGGCCGATGGAATCCGGGCCGCAAACTCCGATTCGCCGAACGCCTTGAACGAGAGCGCCGTGAGCCAATAGAAAAAAATAGGCTTCTCAAATTGCGGATGCCCAAAGATTTGCGGCGTGACCCAGTCTCCCGTCGCGACCATTTCCCGCGCCGTCTGGGCATAGAACGGCTCGTCGGGATCGATCAGGCCGAGGCTTCCGAGACGCCACCAAAAGACGAGGGAGCAAACGAGGCAGAGGAGGATGGCATCGCGGTAGGCGGAGTCACGGAACATAGATTGGAATCGATCGCTGGCATCGCGAACTCACACCAACCCGCTTCATCGTAAAAGGCAATTCTCCGGTTGAACTTGAGAGCGACACGCTGGACGGGCAGCATGGGAGAAACGGGAAGGCGAAGCTCCAGCACGCGACCAGTCCGGCGGATCGTGGCATTCCTTAGCATGCGCCCGGTGATCGCATCATGAATGCGCACAATCCCGGACCGAGGAGGCGCCGGCACACGCCAGCGGACGCTGCCCTGGAGCGGATTTTCAAAGGCGACGAAAAGCTCACCTCGGCCGGCGGCAACCCCGGCGGGCTGGATCCGCACGCTGAGAGCTCCGTCCGCCAGTCCGACGCGTCGGATGGGATGCGAGGGATCGATCGCCTCGGGCGGGTAAAAGTAGTCCACCGGGCGCGCATAAGCGACGAACCGCTTGCGGCTCAAGACCATCTGGCTGCCGTGCTGCAGGATGGCCTCACGCTTGACTCTCTGCTCCTCGGGTGACAGTCGCAACGTCCATCGCGGGGAGGGAAGGTGCTGTTTGCGCGCATGAACCAGGTAATGGATCAATCGCACCCCCGGCCCGGCGGCGAACCGGACCAAAGCAAGGTTCACGAGGACTGCCAGCGCGTTGTGATCGGGATGGATATCGTGCGGCGAGGGCGACACCAAAAGTGTCGGCCGCCAGTTCGCCAGGGACTGCGCCAGCTCATGGAGAGGACTGTCCTGGGCATGCAAGAGCGAGGCCGTCGTCCCCTGGTCCGGCAGACCGAGGAAATGGGCGTGACTGTTTGAGAGCCCGAGGCATCGCATCGCGGCGAGTGCTTCCTGCCTTCGTCGCGCACCCCACCGATTCCGCTCCTGGCGCCCGATCCGCCACCGGCGTTCGAGGAAGCGCTGCGGCCAGGGATTGTTGTCGCCGTCACTCACAAAGACGACTCGCACTTCGGCGCCCTCTTTGATCGCCCGCTGGATCAATCCGCCCGTCGCCAACGACTCATCGTCCGGATGGGGTGCGAGAATGAGGATGCGCTGTTGCGCAAAAGTGAACGGCGGGGTCAAAACGGAAGTTGCGATTGGCACCGCTGCTCTACCGCGTCCGCGGTCCACTTCCTAATGACACTTTCGTCATATTTCAGCGGCCGACTTGGACTTACGACCGTGACCGCTCGTGCGCGCCGCCTATTTGCCCGTGAAAAAGTTCTCGATCTGGTGCCCGCGTTTTTCAAAGTGCCGTCCCACGCGATTGAGAAATCCCGGCAGCCCCCCAGGGGATGAACCGTGATCACGATCACGATCATAGTCACGACCGGCTCCGTCGTCCGACGGACGCCTCGACGGCGGATTGGCGTGGTCATCGAGGTAGGCGCGATCGTCCGAACCGGGGCCGTGCGGCGAGCGATCGAGTTGACGATGCAGCACTGTCCCACTGTCGGCGGCAATCGTCAGCGAGCCCGCCCGGCCATTCTTTCCATCATAGAGTTCCAACTCCCAGACGGGGGCGCCACCATTGGTGCCACTTCTGAGCAGGAAATTTACCCGCTCGAAAACCACATTGGCCTTCTGTGCTTCCTGATTGGCGATGGTAAATGCGCCTTCGGAATCGAGATTGAGCTGGTTGAAATTCATCGGGCTCCCCGTACTGCGCGAGGTCGGAGTGCGCTCCCCGACGATCTTTCCTTTTTGCACCTCCAGTTCACGCACGCCGCCACGGGCGCGGGGTTCATCGATGACGACTTTCCACACGGCTGGATTCGGAGTGCCGTCCACTCCACGCAGTTCGAGCACACGGTTCAGAGTTTCCTGCCCGTCCCGCTTGCCAATGACGCGCAACGCCGAGTAGGCAGTGTCGGCAGCAGGCGCCACGGAGGCCACAGCCAGGAGGAGTCCAAGGAGAAAAGGGGCTTTCATCTCCCGGAGGATGGGGCCATGTGAAAATAATTCCAGCGCGAATCCGCAATGGTTCCCCGTGTTTCCGCTTCCTTCCCCCCGCCTCCTCAGTCATTACTCAGGGGCGATGTCGCTTTCTCCAGTCTTGCTTGAGCGCCAGTTGAAACTTTATAAGGGCCTGGTCGAGGTCAGTGCGTTGATTAACGCCATCACGGAGTCGCGCGAATTGCTGCCGGCGATTCTTGAAGTGGCCCGCCGCGTCATGGAAGTCGAGGCCGCGTCCCTCTTCCTGGTCAATGGAGAAAACGAACTCGAACTGGCTTGCGCGAGTGGCGGGACTTCCGGTGAAACCGGTGCGCCCACGACCAAGATCATCGTGCCGAGGGGACGCGGCATCGCCGGTTGGGTGCTCGAACACGGCGAAGCCCTGCTCGTGGCCGACGCCTATTCGGACCCGCGCTTCTTTGCGGAAGCCGACAAAAAGACCGGGTTTCGCACGCGTTCCATCCTGTGCGCGCCGATGCGCCGCAAGGATAAGGAGATCGGGGTGCTTCAGCTTCTGAATCCGCTCCACCGGCAGGTTTTCGATGAGACGGATCTCGAGGTGTTTCGCGCCTACGGCAATCTCGCCGCGACAGCCATCGACAAACTGCGCACCATCGACCGCCAGCGCGAACAGCAACGCGTGGCCCAGGAATTTGCCTTCGCGCGGGAAATCCAGGCGAGCTTTCTGCCGCAATCCCTGCCGCAACTGACCCATGTGCAATTCGCGGCAGCCTACCGCCCTGCGCTCAATGTCGGCGGCGATTTCTACGATGTCCTCGAACTCGGCCCGGACGAGATCTATGTGGTCATTGGCGATGTCTCGGGCAAAGGCATGCCAGCCGCCTTGCTCATGGCCCAGGCTCTCAGTATTCTCCGGCTCATTCTGAAGCCGGGCCTCTCGCCCGTCGCCGCGATGGCCCGCTGGAATGCCATGCTCAGCGGGCACACCATTCGCGGTATGTTCATCACGGCGATGCTCGGGCGGATCGATCTCGTTTCGCGGCAGGTCGAGTTGTGCAGTGCCGGGCATTGCCACCCATTTCTCGTCCATGCCGGCGGTCAGGTGAATGAAATCAAAATCGCGGGCTCCCCGCCCCTCGGCCTGTTGCCGGAGTTGCCCGCGCGATCCCACGCGCTGAAGTTGGAACCGCATGACTGGCTGGTGCTCTACACCGATGGCCTCATCGAATCCTTCAACCGCAACGAAGTCCCCCTCGACCGGGAAGGAGTGGAAAAACTGCTCGCGCGCCGATTCCATGGCGCCACCGATGTGATTGACGCGCTCAGCGCGGGCGAATTAAACCATCGCCAGGGAGCCGATCCGCACGACGACCTGACCATCCTCGCATTTGGTTTTCAATGAAGCGCGAAATCGAATTTGCCAGTCATCCTGCGAACCTCTGCCTCGTCCGCGATTTCGTCCGGCAATTCCTGAAGGCGCTCGCCTTCAGCGAAACAGAAAAGGATCTCATCATCCTCGGTCTCGACGAGGCCTGCACGAACGTCATCCGCTACGCCTACCACCACGAGTCGAACCAGCTCATTTGCCTGGTCTGCGAACAGATCGAAGCTGGAATTCGCTTTCGGTTGCGCGATTTCGGGGCCCAGGCGGAACCAGAAAAGCTCCACGGCCGTCCGCTCGACCTCGTGCAACCCGGCGGTCTCGGCATCCACCTCATCCGCCGCGCTTTCGACCAGGTGGACTACAACCTGAAGAAACAGGGAACCGAACTCGTGCTGGAAAAGCACTTCGTTCGCGAAGAAAAGACCAGCCGGCGTTAACCGGTCGGCATCGAAGCATCGGAGGAATCGTCCGCTCCCGGTTTGCCGTCAGGCTGAACTTTCTGCGTCTTCGGCTGGTCGAAAATCGGGCGGTGCCAATTGCATTGCACACAGCGCCACGGACGGATGCAGTTTCCGATGTAGATGGATATCCAACTCACCAACCACAGGCCGCACGTCAACACCGAGAGGAAAAGATGCAGGCCATGATGAACCTGGACCCTCTCAACTACCTGTTGATGGCGGCATCTCTGGCAGAAGCCGCGTATCCTATCTCGCGTCATAATTGGGTATTTTCGGCGGAAGTCATGGAGAAATGAATCCATTCCGGATCGCATATCGGACCAAGTCCGCCACTGAATCGATCGCCAGCTTGCGCATGATCCGCGCGCGATGCGTTTCCGCCGTTTTGACGCTGATGTTCAGAAATTCTCCCACTCCCCTGTTGGTTTTTCCTTCGGCCAGCAAGAGCAGAATTTCGCGTTCCCGCGGGGTCAGATTCCCGGGCGTCCGCCGGGAAGCCGGTCGGGACGCAGGACGCAATGCCTGTTCGTGAACACGCACCGCCACCGGCGAAGTAAAGAACATCTCCCCACGCACCATCGCCTCCACCGCAGCCACCAGATCCCTTCCCGCGGCCGATTTCAGGACGTAGCCGCGCACACCGACCGCCAGCACTTCCCGCACAACCTCTTCGGGTTCGTGCATGGAAAGTATGACGATCTGCACTTCGCGAGCTTTCTTCAGAATAAGGCGGGCCGCTTCGAAACCATTTAATTTTGGCATGGTCAGATCCATCACGACGACATGCGGCGTCAGCGTCCTGGCGAGTTCCACCGCCGCCCGCCCATCGCCGGCTTCGCCGCACACTTCCCAGCCGGGATGGGCTTCGAGTAACGCACGCAAGCCCCGCCGCACGATTTCGTGATCATCCACCAGGAGAATGCGTGTTTTCGTGTGGGTATCCATCTATTGTGGAATCCTCGCCGTCACCGTCACTCCGCGATTCCCGGACTCGACAGCGAGCGTGCCGCCGATCTGCGCCAGGCGCTCACGCATGCCCGCGATCCCGACACCGGCACACTCGACCATTCCCTTGGGAAGCCCGCACCCAGTATCCCGGATTTCCAATACGATCGAGCGCTTCAACTTTCGCAGGCTGATTGCGGCCGTCCGGCACTTCGCGTGGCGATGGATATTCGACAGGCTCTCCTGGACAACGCGAAAAATGGTCAACTCCACCGCGTCCGGCAATCGCCCGATCTCATGGCCGAGGTCGAGGTTCACCGCCACGCCGCTCCGCGCGGCAAATCCCTCGACGAACCAGCGCAGCGCCGCCGGCAAGCCCCTCTCCTCCAGCAATGGCGGATGCAGCAGATAGGTGTGCGTCCGCAACTCGCGTTCGATGCTCTGCGCCAGGTCCAGTCCCTCGGCCAGCATTTCCGCGCGCTTCTCTTCCGCCATCCCGGTCCCACCATTGAGAGCGGAAAGATTCATCGCCAACGCGGCCAGGGATTGGGCGGTCGAATCATGCAGTTCGCGCGCCAACCGGCGGCGCTCTTCGTCCTGCAAGCGCAACAGTCTTCCGGAAAGCTGACGCAAACGGCGCTCCGCTTTCTTTTGTTCCCGGATGTCGCGCACGATCGCCGAAGTACCGATAACCTTGCCCGCCGTGTCGCGGAGCGGAAATATCGAAATCCCGACCTCGATCAATTCCCCGCTGCGCGCCACGCGGATGCTCTCCAGATACTCGACTCGCTGGCCAAGACGTGCCCGCTCTTTCAGCAGATTTGCCTCTTCCGCAAGGTTGGCGGGTGTCACCATCATGGAGGTCTGGCCGATCATCTCGTCCGCCCGATAGCCGAAGATTCTTTCCGCAGCCTGGTTCCAACTGACAATTCGGTCCGACAAATCCGAGCTGACAATCGCGTCCGCGGAGGCCGCCACGATCAGGGCCATGTGCTCCCATTGCGCGGTCCGTTCGCGGACCCGTTCCTCGAGTTCCGCATGAGAGCGCTGCAACTCCTCGCGCGTCTGTCGTAACTCAGTGATGTCGGTCGCCGTGCTAATATAGCCTACGACGCTCCCCTCGGCATCGCGTTCCTCCACAGCCTGCCCTAATACCCAGACGACACTCCCATCCGGGCGCCGATACCGGAACTCCATGTGGAAAGAGATCCCCAGAGAGCGGGAACGCTCCCACTCCTCCATCACGGGAGGGACATCGTCGGGATGCACGGCCTGTTTCCACCCCATGCCCATCGCGGCCACGACGGGCCGCCCGGTCAGCTCGCACCACTGTTCATTGACGTAGGTGCAATTGCCCTCCGGGTCCGCGCGAAATATTGCCACGGGTGATATCTGCAGGAGCAGCCGCATCCACGACTCGTCCCGGTTTTCGGTCGCGGCCTTCCGCGCGAACACCCGTTTGCCGTTGGCGCTTGCGTGAACGTTTTCCTCAGTACCGCTTTCCATGGCGTCGATTCTTACCGATGAGCGGCGTCTCGGCAATACCAGTCATACGTTTTTTGGATCCCCTCGCGCAGGGAAATATGTGGCCGCCATCCCAGATTCGTCAGCTTTCCGGTATCGAGGAGTTTGCGGGGCGTCCCATCGGGTTTGCTGGCGTCGAAGGCGAGGGTTCCGGTGAAGCCCACGACCTCGCAAATCAATTCCACCAACTCGCGAATCGTGACGTCGGACCCGTAACCCACATTCACGATCTCGGGCGCGTCGTAGTTTTCGAGGAGGAAACGGCAGGCGCTGGCCAGATCACCCACATATAAGAACTCGCGGCGCGGCGTGCCGGTGCCCCAGACGGAGACGGTGGAGTCCCCGCGCTCCCTGGCTTCGTGGACTTTCCGCAGCAAGGCCGGCAGAACATGCGAGGTGTTCAAATCGAAGTTGTCACCCGGGCCATAGAGATTGGTCGGCATGGCATTGATGAAATTGCGCCCATACTCCCGCGCATAGGCCTGGCAAAGCTTGATGCCCGCGATCTTGGCCAGCGCGTACGCTTCGTTCGTCGGCTCCAGCTCCCCGGTGAGCAACGCGCTCTCCGGGATCGGCTGTGGGGCAAATTTCGGGTAGATGCAGGAACTGCCCAGAAAAAGCAGCTTTTCCGCCCCGAAATCGTAGGCCGCCTCGATGAGGTTGTTTTGGATGTTCAGGTTTTCGAGCAGGAACTCGACCGGAAAGTCGTTGTTCGCCTTGATTCCACCCACCTTCGCGGCCGCGACCACGACAACGTGCGGATGCTGCTCCTGAAAAAAGCTCCGCACCGCTTCCCGCTGCCGGAGATCCACTTCCGCCCGGGTTCGCGTCAATAAATTCGCGTACCCCGCGGTTTGCAGTTCACGAAGAATCGCCCCGCCGGCCAGTCCGCGATGACCGGCGACAAATATGGAATCGCTTTTTTTCACGGCGCGCAAGCTAGCACGCCCGCCTGTTTCGGGAATGACGAAGTATGAACGATTCGTTATTTTCAATTCGGCGCGCGTCCGTGCATTCTGCGGTTCCATGCGTTCCCTCCTCCTCGTTCTCGACAGTGTCGGCTGCGGCCAGGCGCCCGATGCCGCCGCCTATGGCGATGAGGGCGCTGACACGCTGGGGCATATTTTTGCAACCGACCCGCAACTCGCTTTGCCGGCGCTTTTCTCCCTGGGTCTCTGGAAGATCCTCACGTCCGACGTGCTCGACTACCGGTCGCGGGGGACGATCGGCAGCTTTGGCCGGATGCGCGAGCGCTCCGCCGGCAAGGACACCACCACGGGCCATTGGGAACTGGCGGGCGTCGTTCTCGAGGAACCATTCGCCACCTTTCCCTCTTTCCCGCCGGACCTGGTCAGCGCCATCGAACGCGACGCCCGCGTGCAGTTCCTCGGCAATTTCGCGCGCAGCGGCACGACCGTCCTCGAGGAGCTCGGCCCGGAGCACCTCAAGACCGGCCGGCCCATTCTCTATACGTCCGCCGATTCGGTCATCCAGATCGCCGCCCACGAGAGCATCATCTCCATCAAGCGTCTCTATGAGATCTGCCGCGTGGCCCGCCGCCACGCAGACGCGTGGCGGATCGGTCGCGTAATCGCCCGGCCCTTTGAAGGCGAGCCCGGTAATTTCCGTCGCACGAGCAAACGGCACGATTTTTCGATCGTGCCCCCGCCCACGGTTCTGAACGCCGTGGCCGAGACGGGCCTGCGCGTGGAGGGCGTCGGCAAGATCAGCGATATCTTCGCCGACAGCGGGATCACGCACTCCACTCCCACGGCCTCGAACGCCGAGGGGATGGCAGCGATCGATCGACTCTGGGCCGATGGCCAGGACGGGCTCGTCTTTGCCAATCTCGTGGATTTCGACATGCTCTACGGGCATCGCCGCGATGTCGCCGGCTACACCCGTGCGCTCCAGGAGTTCGATACGTGGCTCGGCGCCTTCCTCCCGCGCTGCGACGAGGACGATCTCGTCATCATCACCGCCGATCACGGCAACGACCCGACCTGGCGCGGGACCGACCACACCCGGGAGGAGGTGCCCCTCATGGTCGTGCACGGGCGCACCAGCCTGCCGCTCGGCACCCGTCGGACCTTTGCGGATGTCGCCGCGACCCTCGCCGCCTATTTTCGTCTGCGTCACCCGTGGCCGGTCGGCAAATCATTCATCACCCCTCGGTAGCGCCATGCACATCCCCACTTTCATCGAGCGCAAGCGCGACGGCGGCGAACATGAGGCCGCCGATATCGAGACTTTCATTCGTGGGTTCACCACGGGCGAGATCCCCGAATACCAGGCCGCCGCCTGGGCGATGGCCGTGTTCTTCCGCGGCCTCAACGCCCGGGAAACCAGCCAGCTCACCCAGGCCATGATGAATAGCGGCAGCGTCCTGCGCTATCCTCCGGGCACGCCCCCCAAGGTCGACAAGCACAGCACCGGAGGGGTCGGGGACACCGTCTCACTCATCCTCGCGCCGCTGCTCGCGTGCGACGAACTTTGGGTTCCCATGATTTCCGGGCGCGGCCTCGGCATCACCGGCGGAACGCTCGACAAGCTCGAGAGCATCCCGGGATTCAATGTCTCCCTCACCGAGGAGCAGGCCATGGCTCAACTGGGGCGGATCGGCGTCGTCATGATCGGCCAGACGGGCGACATCTGCCCGGCTGACAAGAAGCTCTACGCGCTGCGGGACGTCACCGCGACGGTCCCTTCCCAGCCGCTCATCGTGGCCAGCATCATGAGCAAGAAGCTCGCGGAGTCGCTCGATCGGCTGGTTCTCGATGTGAAGTTCGGCTCCGGCGCATTCATGAAAACGGAGGCGGAGGCGGCATCGCTCGCCGCTGCGCTCACGGCCGTCGGTCGCGAGATGAACGTTCAAGTCCATCACGTGTTGACCCCGATGATCGAGCCGCTGGGCTGGAGCGCGGGCAATGCCCTCGAAGTCGCCGAAGCTGTCGCCTGCCTGCAAGGCGGCGGCCTGCAAGGCGGCGGCCCCGCGGATATGGTGGACCTGATCCTCGATCTCGCGGCGAAAGTTTCCGCCGTCCCTCGCGCGGGGCTGGCTCGCTGGCTGCACGATGGCACCGCCTGGAAGAAATTTGTCGCCATGGTCGAGGCGCAGGGAGGTGACGCCACCGCCCTGGAGCGCATGACCGAAATTCACAAGGCCCCGATCGTCCACGAGTTCCCCGCCCCGCATGCCGGCAAGCTCACCCGTCTCGATGCCGGCCTGGTGGGCCGCGCCTGCGTCGCCCTCGGCGCCGGCCGGACCAAAGCCACGGACGCCATTGATTTCGCCGTCGGCTGCGACGCCTTCAAGAAAGTCGGCGCCCAGGTCGAACGCGGCGAACCCTTGCTCCGCATCCACGCGCGGACGGAGGCGAGCTTGCACGATGTCCTGCCGATGATCGAAGCGGCCATCACCATCGAGTAACGACATCTTTCCTTTTCCTTGGAGCCCCGGCCATGATTGGTTCACGCTCCTTCCATGTCCACTTCCCCGCTATTTGATTCAATCGAAGACGTCATCAAGGACATCCGTGCCGGGCGCAT
>JBBRPL010000159.1:0-15182 GCA_038228205.1 Chthoniobacterales bacterium | reverse complement strand
TCACGGACCCCCGAGAATTTCTCCCGTCATGATTCGTTTTCGACTGCCCATCGTCACCGCGTTGGTGGCGTCCTGTGCACTGGCTTCTTGCACGGTGCCGCCCCCGCCTGCACCTGAAGCAACGCCGGCGCCGAAGAAAAGAGAAAAGGTGAAGCCCACGCCGACGCCGGCGCCGGCTCCAGTAGCGGAAGTGAAGCCGGCGCCGGCGCCCAGCCCCGTTCCGCCCAGTGACCAATTCAAAGTTACCAGCGAGCGCACCCCATTCTACAACTACGGCCCGCAGCAACCTGGTGGGCCGAGCTTAAGTCTACAGCGCGGAACTACCCTGACTCTCCTCAAGCGCGGGTTTGGGTACAGCCAGGTGAAGCTCAAAGATCAGCAATCGGGCTATGTTGCCACGGAGGATATCGCCGCGCTCACCCCGCAGGAGTTAGCCGTCACAGAGACCGTCAGTCGTCCGCAGGACATGGGGACCCTCCCGCGCCCGGGCGGCATCCGGCGCTCGAACATTCCGCCGCTCACTTTCGACGAACTGCCCAAGCCTGAACCCAAGCCCGAAGCGACGCCCAAGCCCGGGGCGACCCCCGCGTTTCGCTACTGATCATCCGCCATGTCCACCCTCCGCGCCCCCGCCTATGTCGTGCGGGACAACATCGACACGGACCAGATCATCCCCGCGCAATATCTGACGCTTGTGCCCACCATTCCCTCCGAATACGAGCAGCTCGGAAGCTATGCGATGATCGGTTTGCCGGAGGAACTCTACCCGCAACGATTTATGACCGGCGGGGCGACGAAAACGGCTTATCGCATCTTGATCGGCGGGAAAAATTTTGGCTGCGGCAGCTCGCGCGAGCATGCGCCCATCGCCCTGGGAGCAGCGGGCGTGCGGGCCGTCATCGCGGAAGGCTACGCGCGCATCTTTTTCCGGAACTGCGTGGCTACCGGGGAACTTTTTCCTTACGAGACCCCGGAACGATTGGTGGATCTCGTGCAGACGGGCGATGAAGTCGTGCTCGACTTCGCGACCGACACGCTGCGGGTGGGTGAGCGGATCATTCAGCTAAATCCGCTCGGCGAAATTCGGCCGGTGATCGAAGCGGGAGGGCTCTTCAATTACGCTCGCCAGACCGGCATGATTGCGGCGAAGTAGTGCCCACCGATCTTTGCGTGCCCGAGCCGGCCCCATCCAGCAGCGCGGCAGCGAGCGAACCGAAAAGGGACCGGCCGTGGTGGCTGGTCGGCACGGTTTTATTTGCCGTAATCATGCTCGTGGTCGCACCCGAGCATGAGCCTTGGGCCGATGAAGCCCAAGCCTGGCTGCTCGCGCGGGATGCGCCGCTTTGGGATTTGTTTTGGAAGTACGCCCGCTACGAAGGGACCCCGATCCTCTGGCATCTTCTGCTCGTCCCGCTGGCGAAAGGGGGGCTTCCGTATTTTACCCTGACGCTGCTTTCGATTCTGCTGGCGACCACCACTGCAGCCATCATTTTTCGATCGTATCCTGGGCCGGCGATCCTGCGCTTCACGATCCCCTTCAGCTACTTTCTCGTCTACCAGTACGCGATCGTGGCACGAAGCTACGTGCTTTTTGCGCTGCTACTCTTCACGCTGCTCGCCTGCTGGCCACGCCGGCAGGAGAAGCGTTGGATCGTTATTTTGCTGCTGGTGTTGCTGTCGCAGACCTGCGTGCACGGCATGATTCTTTCCGGCACACTTTTTCTCTTTCTCCTCGGGGAAGCATTCGCGGCCTGGCGCGCGGATGTCCGAACCCCCGCTCGCCTGGACTGGAGCCAATGGGGCCTGCTCTTCGCGAATTACGTCCTTCTTGTCGCGCAACTCTGGCCACCGGCAGACATCTGGGTGCGAGGCCTCATGCCGCTTGGCATCGCCAGTCGCGTGATGGACCTCGCCCTTCGTGAAGCGGGCTCGCAAAATGGCTGGCTGACGTATCCTTTTTTCATTCCCATACTCATCCTATGCTGTGTTCGCCGGGTGGCCTTCCTGACGCTCTTCGGCACGACCGTTCTCGTTCTCTTTCTCGGGTTTCGGTATTTTGGGTTTTGGCATGCTGGCATCGTCACGCTCTGGCTCTTCTTTTGCCTGGGGGTTGCCCTTCACCAACCGGAAGAAGCGGGCCGCAAATTGCCGGGCTTCTTCAGCCCCAAACGGCTTACGTGGGCGGGCGTTTTGGGAGCGCTCGTCATCGTAGGCGTGCAAACCTCCGACGGCGCACGGGCTCTCCTGGCCGACTACGAGTCCCCTTATTCCGGCAGTCGCGAGGCAGCGAGCTACATCCAACAGCGAAATCTCCAGCAGACGAAGATTCACGCCTATGATATCAATTCCTTCGCCGTTCTGCCCTACTTCAGCGAGGGAAACTTCTTTGCGAACTTCCGCGACATCACCCCCGGGTTCTGGGTCTGGTCACGAGAATTCGCGAATCGAACGGAGGCACGGTCAGTTGTCGCGGGGGCGCCGGACTATATCCTCGTGGGGATCAAGCCGAAGACCCGGCGCGATTTCGGGGAACAGTTGCAAATCCCCGGGTACATTGCTGAGAAAACGTTCCTTGGAGAGTTGATCTGGAAGGGTTCAACCTGCGAGACCGACCATTTGGTACTTTATCGGCGGCAGTGACAAAAGCCCTCGCGGTTTGTGCGCGGCCGACGGAGGACTGGTTTTGGTTTTGCCGTGCGATGTGCTCAACTGTCCGCAGGCTGGTAACGCACCCAAAGATAGGCGAACCCGCCCGGCAGACACCAGAGAAGGTCGTTTGAGACCAGGAGAACGCTGAGGGCCAGGACGACATCCCGAACCGCCGCCCTGCTTCCGTCGGCCAGTGTGACTTGGAACGCGCCGAAACACGAAATGAGGAGCAGCTCGCGCAGGCCGTGGCCATTTACCGTGACGGGGAGCAGGAGCAGGATCATCACCGTGGGGACGATCGCGAGGGCCTGCGGATAGGTCAGCGACAAGCCGAGCGCACGCGCGAAAAGCCAGAAGCTGCCGACGCTCAGAGCATGGATCGCGAAGGCCAGCACGATGGCGCCGACGAGTGCCGGCCCAGGCGTGGCCGCGCGCCGGAGGGAATCGCGCACCTGGCGCAACCGATCGCGAAAGAACGCGCTGCGCAGGACGGCGAGCAAGCCGAGCCCGCTCGCAAGCACGCCACACGCGACGACCCACCACCACTCGGCCAGCCAGCGCTCCAATTCCGGGGGAAACCGCAAGCCAGTTCGCACGGCGATGCAAATCCCGATGGCTCCCAGCACCGCGAGCGCGGCGAGTGCGCTCAGGCGATCGACGATGACAGCGACGGCCGCGGCGGCTTTTCGGTCCGGCGCCAGACGGCAGAGTTCGTAGACCTTCAAGACATCGCCGCCAGTGCTTCCAGGCAGGATGCTATTGAAGAACTGCCCCGCCCAGGTGATGGCGAGCGCACGTCGGCGGGAGATGGGAATGCCTTGGCCACGCACGAACAAACGCAAGCGGAGCGCCAGGAGTCCGATCAAAATCGGCACAAACGCGGAGGCTGCGAGGGCGGTCGGCCGGTCGACGCGGACTAGCAAAGCTCCCAGCCGCCCCCAATCCAGAGCGCGCAAAAGCAGCAGCAGCAGGGCGGTGGAAAGTGCGGCCTGAAGTAGGAAACGCCAGTTACGGATCAAAGCGCATTCGCTCCTTCTGGAGGGCAGGCGAGGCGCACATCTGGTCAGTTTCTCGGCCAATTGCGCGCATATCACGCTCTAAAAAAAGCTGCACCGACACGCCCCGGCACTGACACCGCGGCAGGTGCTCGATCGCTGGGGATGCAGCTGATCGAGGTGTATCTGCCGACGACCGAAGGGCGAGAACTGTTGCTGCGCCGCCGCACCGAGCCCATCGCCGCGCAGCTACAACTGGAGCTCTCCGCCCGCCGCCGCCGCCGCATATCTGTGCGGCGTGAGAAAATGTAAAACAGCCGCACGCGTGTGGGGCAGACCTAGCGTCCCAAACGAGACTTTTGGCGCGAGAATACAGAGAGAAAGGATTCGTTGGCTCGTCCAGTTGCGAATGTCGGGCCAGCTTCGGGGCGAAGGGGCTGGCCACAAAGGCGGAGTCGGTCATGCGGAGGCATCCCACCTCGCTGCCGGTGTCCGCAAGGCAAGGGAAATGACGTCGCGCCGGGAGGAAGGAGGAATTGCAGCCAGCAAGCTGAACGGCGCCAGAATGAAAACCTCAACTCGGACCAGGCCAGTCGGCTGCAAATTGCTGGACTTCCCATCACCCAGGCGGGAAGAAACACTCTATGGCTCAATCGGGCAGAATCCTCGTCACCGGAGCCACCGGATTGTTGGGAGCAACTTTGGTCCCTGCGTTGCGGACGGCCGGCCTGGAGGTTTTTACGCACGGCAGGTCCAGCCGTGCCGACTTCTCCGCCGATCTAACTGCAGAGAGCGCTGCGAGGTCGCTGCTGGAGTCGACGCGACCCAACGTGGTCATTAATCTCGTCGCATTGACCGATGTCGACCGCTGTGAGCGCGAGCCACACGAGGCCTACCTGGGCAACGTTCGTCCATTGGAACGAATCGTCCGTTCGCTCCCGCGCGGGACTACCTTGATCCATGTCTCGACAGACCAGCTTTATGACGGCCCCGGGCCGCACCGGGAGGAAGACATCCGGCTGGTGAACACGTACGCGCTGACTAAATATTGCGCCGAGCTCGTGGCAGCCCAAGTGGGTGGAACGGTATTGCGGACGAACTTTTACGGCCTGAGTCGTTGCCCGGGGAGGCCCAGTTTCAGCGACTGGCTGACGGGCGCGTTCACCCGCCAGGAGCCGCTCAAACTTTTTACGGATGTGCTTTTCAGCCCGCTCTCGCTCACTACGCTCGTCGAAATGATGCTGCTCGTGCTGGCCGATCCGAAACCCGGGCAGTTTAACCTCGGCTGTCGGGATGGCCTGAGTAAGCGGGATTTCGCCCATGAGATTGCCCACCACCTCGCGCTCTCCACCGCGTGTGCCCGAAACGTTACGTCCGACGCAACGGCCCCCCTGCGGGCGCCGCGCCCGAGAGATATGCGCATGGATGTCTCGCTCTTCGAACGAACTTACGGAGTGACGCTGCCGCGGGTCCAGGACGAAATTCGAACCGGAAAGCACGCCCAATGAGTCATCAACCCGACCGCATTTTGCAAATCGGCCGCCGCCAGATCGGTCTTTGTCACCCCACGTATTTCATCGCGGACATCGCCGCCAACCACGACGGCGATTTGGCGCGGGCAAAGGAGCTGATTGCGCTGGCGGCGCGCGCGGGTGCGGATGCCGCCAAATTCCAACACTTCACCGCCAAGACCATCGTGAGCGACTTCGGCTTCAAAAACCTGGGCTCTCAGCAGTCACACCAGAGCCGGTGGAAGAAGTCGGTCTTCGAAGTCTACGACGAGGCGGCGCTGAATGCCGATTGGACGCCAGACCTCAAGGCCGCCTGCGACGCGGTGGGGATCGACTTCTTCACCAGCCCCTACTCCCTGGAACTCGTCGATTTCGTTGACCCCTATGTCTCCGCATTCAAGATCGGTTCGGGCGACATCACCTGGCTCGAAATCGTGGAGCGGATGGCGAGCAAGGGGAAGCCGGTCATCCTGGCGACCGGTGCTTCGACCCTGGACGACGTGGTGCAAGCCGTCGACGCGATCCTTGAGCGAACTCCACAGGTGGCGCTCATGCAGTGCAATACGAACTACACCGGCAGACTGGAGAACTTTGGGTACATCGAGCTCAACGTGCTGAAAACCTACGCCGCGATGTATCCCGAGCTGATTCTAGGCCTGAGCGATCACACCCCGGGACATGCCACTGTGCTCGGATCCGTCGCGCTTGGCGCCCGCGTGATCGAGAAGCATTTCACCGACGAAATTTCCCGAGTCGGCCCTGACCATGCCTTCTCGATGGATCCGGCCAGCTGGCGAGAAATGGTTGACCGCACTCGCGAGCTTGAGTTGGCGCTAGGAACCGGGGTCAAGCGGGTTGAACCTAATGAGGCGGACACGGTCGTGCTGCAGCGGCGCGCGATTCGAGCCTGCGGTCCGCTGCGAGCCGGTAAGATCATCGAGGCGGACGACGTGGAAGTCCTGCGCCCCTGCCCGCGGGATGGCCTCCCCCCGCATCAACTCTCGAGTGTCGTGGGCCGGTCCCTTGTTCGCGATCTCGCCGCTGGCCAGCACCTTCGATGGACCGATCTCGACTAGCGATCATCATTCCGGCGCTCAACGAAGCGGCCACCATCGGGAGCGTCGTGGAAAAGACGCTGGCGTCGGGAGAAGTAGTCGTCGTGGACGACGGTTCAACGGACGGAACCAGTGCCGTCGCCGAAAGCGCCGGTGCCACGGTCGTCATTCACACGCGCAACCGTGGCTATGATGCCGCGCTCAACTCGGGCTTTGCCGTGGCCAATGATGCGGGGCGAGAATTTGCCATCACCTTCGATGGGGATGGGCAACACGACCCCAGCTTCCTCCGGATCTTCAAATCCCATCTGGCCAGCGGAACAGAGCTCGTGCTCGGGGTACGCCCTCGAACGGCACGCTTGGCGGAGTCCATTTTCGCCACGACGACCAACTGGCTCTACGGGGTGCGTGATCCACTCTGCGGTTTGAAGGGCTACCAGATGCAGCTTTATCGCGACCTTGGGTGCTTCGACGACTACGGGTCGATCGGTACCCACCTCGCCCTTTTCGCGGTCCGCCGTGGCTGCAAATTCGTCCAGGTCGAAGTGCCGATCGCCGAGCGCGACGGGAACCCTCGTTTCGGCCGCATTCTCCGCGCGAACTGGAGGATCATGCGCGCCATGATGCTCGGATTCACGCATGCCCCACGCTCCCAACCGCGGTCGAACTTTCCATGATCAAACTCTCCGACTACGTGATGCAATTCCTCGTCCGCCGAGGCGTCCGCGACATCTATCTAGTTTCCGGCGGAGGCGTGATGCATTTGCTGGATTCCGTAGGGCGCACCGAGGGATTGCGCTACATTTGTAATCACCACGAACAGGCCTCCGTCATTTGTGCGGAGTCGCAGGCTCGACTGACCGGCCGGATCGCAGCGGTCCTGGCCACCACAGGTCCGGGTGCGACCAATGCCCTTTCCGGCATATGCGGAGCCTGGTACGACTCGGTGCCGGTCATCGTTCTCTCAGGGCAGGTGCGCCGGCAAATTCTGTCCGACTACAGCAAGCTCCGGCAGTTGGGCCCGCAGGAAGTGAATATCATTCCGATGGTGCAGCCGGTCACAAAATTCGCGAAGACCGTAATGGAGCCCGAGACGATTCGCGCGGACTTGGAGCGCGCTTTCACCCTCGCCGAAAGCGGCCGTCCGGGACCTGTGTGGCTGGATTTTCCACTCGATATCCAGGCTGCGATGATCGACGAGTCCACACTGATCAGTGCTGAGCCTGAACCAGAACCGGAATGGGCTTTGCCCCGCATTCTGGAGCAACACGCGAGCACGGTCATCGATCTAATCCGGCAAGCAAAGCGGCCCCTCGTTCTGCTCGGCAATGGCGTGCATCTCGGCCGCGCGGAAGAGTCGGTTCGACGCATGCTGCGAGAACTCTCGTTGCCTGCCATCGAAAAGATTGGCGGCATGGATCTGCTGGACGAGAACGATCCTTTGTTCGTCGGCCGTTGCGGTCCCTTTGGCCAACGTCGAGCGAATTTCGCGCTCCAGAATTCTGACCTTCTCCTCTGCCTCGGCGCGAGTCTTTCGCTTGCCTCGATCGGTTTCAACTATCAAGGTTTGGCCCCGAAAGCGACCAAGGTCATGGTCAACATCGACCCCAACGAAATGACCAAGCCAACGCTGGTCCCGGAGTTTGGGATCGTGGCGGATGTCCACGCATTTGCCCTGGCGCTGTGCGCCCAAGCCCAACGAATCTCCATCCGCCCGCCGGCCCGCTGGCTCGAGGCGTGTCGCGCTTGGAAAGCGAGCTATCCCGTCATGACGCCGGACTACCTGGAGGACCAAAAACACGCCAACAGCTACGCCTTTGCCGACGCCCTGGCCGATTTCCTAGGATGTGACGACGTCGTCGTGACCGGGAATTCCCTGGACATTGTGAGTCTCTACCAGGCCTTTCGGATCAAGCTCGGGCAGCGCGTCTACACCAATATCAACTATGGTGCCATGGGCTGGGACTTGCCTGGCGCCATCGGAGCCTGCGTGGGGCGTGGTCGCCGACGGGTTGTGCTGGTGACCGGCGACGGCAGCATCCAGCTCAATCTGCACGAGCTGATGACCATTGCCCATAACCGCCTGCCCATCCCGATATTCGTCTTCAGCAACGACGGCTATCAGTCGATCCGCGCGACCCAGGAAAACTTTTTTAATAGCCTCTATGTCGGATCGAGTTCCGACTCCGGCGTCGGCCTGCCGAACTTCGAGAAGATCGCCACTGCCTTCGAACTCCCCTACGTCCTGATCCGCAACAACAGCGAACTGCGCCCAGGCATTCAGCGAACGCTGGCGATCGAAGGCCCCTCGCTTTGCGAGGTGCGGCTCTCCCCACAGCAAGAACGCACGCCGCGCGTGCGTTCTTTCCGCCGCGATGACGGCACGCTCGAATCCCGGCCGCTCGAGGATATGTTTCCGTTCTTGCCGCGCGAAGAGCTCCACGAAAACATGCATCACTTCGACGGCGACGAGGCCTGAGTCGGCCGCCTCCGCATTCGACCAGCTTCAGCAGTTGATTCGTTCGCGCTCGATGACCCGCGGTCGCCGGAGCAACTGGGTGTGCATCGCGCCAATGTATTCGCCCACGATCCCGATGAAGAAGAGCTGGACCGAGGCAAAGAGAAAGAGCCCGATGACCAACGGCGCGACTCCGACCGCGAACTGGTTCCAGAAAAGAAGCTTGTACACGAAATACAGGAACGCCACGAACAAGCTGCCGAGCGAGGACATGAAGCCGAGGATGGCCGCGAGCCGCAATGGCACCTTGGAAAAGCTCGTGATCCCCAGCATCGCGAAATCGTAGAGCGAATATAAATTATAACTTGAGCGTCCCTGCTTCCGGTTGGGCTGCGTGAAGGGAAGGAGCACCACCGGGAATCCGAAATCCGAGATGATGCCCCGCACGTAGGGATAAGTATCCTCCAGCTTGCGAAATTGAGCCATAACCGCCCGGTCATAGAGTCCGAACCCCGTCACGTTCTCAAGCAGCGGCACGTCGCTCAACCTGGCCAGAAGTCGGTAGTAGACCTTGCGCAAGAGAAAGACGACGGCCGACTCCTCGCTGTTGGCCTTCGAGGCCAGGACGACAGGGGATCCCTCCTCCCAACGGCGAATGAATTCAGGAATCATCTCCGGTGGATCCTGCAGGTCGGAGGCGAGCACGATTGCCGCGTCGCCATCCCCTTGCATGAATCCATGGAACCCGGAACGGACCGCGCCAAAATTCCGCATATTCAGGATGACCGAGACTCGCGAGTCTGCTGCAGCCAACTTCCGCAACAGGTCCGGTGTGCCGTCTTTCGAGTCGTTGTCGATTAGGTAGATGCGGAAGTCGTACCTGTCGTCTAACGGCGCCACCGCGACCCAGATCTGGCGCAGCAATTCCTCGACGTTACCAGACTCGTTGAACGTCCCGCTGTGGAGCGTGATGGTCCGTTTGCGCACGGGAGTCGGATCCGAAGCGCTCGCCGACAATGGCTTGGTCTCGAAGCCCATCGGCTAGTCAGTATAGCGTGATGACGCGATTGGGAAGCTTCCGCACAACGGTGATCTCGCGGACGATCTCGTCCTGATATTGCTGGGAGGAAACGAGAATCGGCTCTGGTCGCCCCATCAAGGCGTCTGGGCCAATGATGGGCGCGCCCGCCAGTTCCTGTCCTGCATAGCGAGCATTGGAATCGACAAAAGCTGCAATCTTGGCCGAGCCGAGTTCAGTCGTGGCGAGCAATCCCTGGGTGTGGGTCCCAGCGCCCCAGACGAAGAGCGGTTCGCCCGCCCGGGCAATATTCGAGACGACCTCAGCCACCCGGCTCAAGCGTGCGTTTGCCTGCTCGATATACCGGCGAAGCTCGGGCTCCGTGACGTCATCGCGCTCTGGCAGCACGGGGTTGTCGCCGCAGCGAAACATGCCCCGCACCTCGTGCACGGTTAGCCCGCCCATGTAGCGGATGGATGTCTGCCGGATCCCGACGGTGCTGAAGCCATGTTTACGCCAGAGGTTCTGCAGGGAGGTCGGGGAGAAGAAATTGATGTGCTCGACGCTGAACTCCTGAAACGGAGCGTCTCCGAGGAGCGTGCACTTCGTCATGTCCGGGACCTCGATGAAGACGCAGCCGCGTTCCGTCAGGTGGGGGCGGACTCGTTGGACCGTCGCATTCAGTTCTAGCAGATGTTCCACCACCGAGCCAAAGATGATTAGGTCGAATTGCCCAAGGCTTTCGGGGAGACGTGATAATCCGGCCGTCACCACCTCGATGTCGTGGTAGCGCCTGGCGGCACGGGCGCAGGCGGGAGAGGGATCTACCCCAAGCACGTGGCGATAGCCGATGTCGCGCAGAGCGGCTAGCATGCCTCCGGTCGCACAGCCAATGTCCAGCACTCGGGCATCACGATCCGGCAGCCATTCTGCGACGATGGCGGCCGCCGCCGGCAGCCGACGCGAGTCATACTCCGATGGAGCGCCGTCGCGCTGAGGAGCCTCGTATTTTGACTGCTCCTCGTAATAGCGGTCGAAATCCGTCGGCTCAGGCAAATCCTGCGCGAAGCAAAAGCCGCAGTCGGTACAGGCCGCCACGTCGTATCCCGCCAGCAAGGCGCCCGGCAGCGGCTGAAACTGCCGACGATGAATCAATCGGGCACCGACGCTACCGCAAATTTCACAGGGTCGGATTCGCATGAGCGGCAACGCTGGCGCTAGGCTCCTTGCCCGGTGTAGCTGGCGATCATCTCGCGCAACCCGTCCACGGTCAGCCACTGGTCGTTGGTGTCACTCTTGTATTCGAAGCCGTCCGGCACGGGCCGTCCGGATTCGGGCGAGACATCCGACTTCCTTTGAAAACCGAACTGAGGAAAGACCACGAAGTGCGTGCCGAAGTCGACCGTACTCCGACCTTCGTCCTCGCCGATGAGACTCTCATGCAGTTTTTCGCCCGGGCGAATACCAACGACTTTGGTTGTGCAGCGTTCGGGGAGCGCATCCACCAGATCGATCACCTTCATGCTGGGGATCTTCGGGATGAAAACCTCGCCACCGCGGCCTTCTTCGACGGCCCGCAGGACGAGCTTCACGCCTTCCTCAAGCGTGATCCAGAAACGCGTCATGCGTGGATCGGTCACAGGCAACTCGCGCACCCCGCGGCCGATCAGCTCGAGGAAGAACGGAATGACGCTGCCACGAGAGCCTACGACGTTGCCGTAACGCACGCCGAGGAACGCGATATCGCGGTGTCGCACGTAAGCGTTGGCCGCCACCATGATCTTTTCCATGGCCAGCTTGGTGGCGCCGTAGAGGTTGATCGGATTGACTGCTTTATCCGTGGAGAGCGCCACGATCTTGCCGACGTTTCGATCCAGCGCTGCCTCGACGATGTTTTGCGCCCCAAGGATGTTCGTCTTGACCGCCTCGAACGGATTCGCCTCGAGCGCTGGCACCTGCTTGAGCGCGGCCGCGTGGACGACGATGTCAATGTTCGTGAAGGCGCGCTGCAGGCGCTCCTTGTCGCGGATGTCGCCGAGGAAATACCGGATCGGCAACGCTTCGGGTCGGAAGCGCTTCGCCATTTCCGACTGCTTGAATTCGTCCCGACTGAAGATGACGACTTCGCGAGGGGAATGGTCGCGGAAGATGGTCTCGGTGAACTTTTGCCCGAACGAGCCCGTGCCGCCCGTGATGAGGATTCCTTTACCGTTGAGCATGAAGAGAGTGTGTGCTGAGGGGGCTCGTGACGCAGACGATGTTCGGGTAGGCGTTCAAGGCTTGTGAATTGCCTGGCGCCACCGTCGCCGACAAGGAAGATGTCCGGCACGCCGTGACGACGAGGAAATCGATGAGGTAGCCGGAAACTTCATCTCGCAGTTGTGAGGGCTCGATGCCAAGCGGCGGTGCGCGAGATGGCCTCGCGCAGTCCGATGCGGGGTGCAAGCGCAAGCTCATCGCGAACGCGCGCGAGATCCGGCAAATACCGTTCCGGAGCCACTCCAGCAGTCGGCTTGTGGGCGAACTCCACCGGGGTCCCCGGCGCAACCACTTCGGCCACGAGATAAGCGAGGTCGCGAATCGAGATCGCCTCGTCGCCACCCACGTTGTAGGCCCTTCCCGCCACCCCACGGAGGAGAAGGCGCCAAAGCCACAACGCCAGATCGGCCGCGTAAAGATAGCTCCGCAGCGGGGTGCCGTCGCCCGTGCCGCGAATGGTGCGGCCAGCGAGAGCGTCGCGCAAAAAACTCCCGATCGCCGCCCCTAGGTCGAGGGGCTGATGCGGGCCGAGGAACGCGAAGGCACGCGCGCGGACTACCCCGAGGCCATATTTCGCATGGTAGGCTCCGCAGAGAAACTCACCGACTCGCTTGGCCTCGGCATAGGCGGCCGCCGGAATGCCGGGGTCCGGCCCGCCGGACCACGTCTCCGGGATCCGCATAAGCAGCGGCGGTTGACGCCCGTACATCGCTCCCGAACTGACGAAAAGGAAACGTTCGGTACCGCTCCGCCGCGCATACTCGAGGACCCGCCGGGTACCCGTCACCGCCTCATCAAAAAGGGGCAAAGGCTCGGTGTATTCGACCGCCGCATGGATGACGGCAGCGCACCCCTCGGCAGGAAAGGCGAAACTGCTGGTACGACCCTCCAACAGGGCCAAGTCGCTCCGTTCCGCGAGCGGCCCCAGTGCGTTCCGCAGACGAGCTGCATTCCGAGTCAGCGCCAGGCAGCGGGCCCCCAGTCCCAGCACGTCGTTCGCGGCAAAAAAAGTCTCCAGCAGCCACCGACCGAAGAACCCACTGGCACCGGTCAAGAACCAAGTCCTTCCCTGGAGTACCGTCCAATCATCAGACTGGCCAAGATGGGCAAGAAAATGGTCCCGGTCAGCGAAGGGGATGGGAGCGCTCATGGACGGCGACCGGTGAACTCACGAATCGCCGAGATCATATATTCCACCATCGCTGGCGTGAGCCCCGGGTACACGCCGACGAACAGTGCATCGTTCATGATGCGATCGGCGCCCGGCAGACTCCCTTCGTGCGAAACTATGCGGATCGCCGCGGGCCCACGATCCGCACGCAGCTGCACAAAGAGCGGCTGCCGGGTGAGGTTCCCGCCGAAAAAGTTACGGTTGCCGATTTTCCGGGCGTCGAGGAAACGCGCGAAGTCCGTGCGGGTGAACGGTGCGCCGGGACGGACCAGCATCATGAAGCCGAACCAACTGCAGTCCGTCCGTTTTCCACCCGGTTCCCACTCGAAACCCCCGGCCTGTGACCAGCCCGTGGCATGGGTCGGCAGGGAGAATTCGAACATTTCTTCGAGCCCGGCGAGGCCGCGGCGAAGCGTCTCCCAGTTTTGTTTTCGCGCCCCCACAAACGACGGCAGCTTCTCGAGTTGGCGCCGACCGATCGCCGCTTGGGGATCCAGCGGCTTCAAGTTGTAGCCAAAATGCGAGTAGATGTACTTGTGGTCGTAGCCTTCCGGGAGCTCGCCGAGCTTCCAGCCGAAGCGTTTGTTGCAGGTGTTGTCCTTCCCCGAGGCACACCAGCAATCCCGGCCCCAATCGCGAAAGCTTTCGATGATGCTCGCTAGTACGAGGTGCCCGTTTACGCTCACGGCGCCGCCTTCGCCCAGCGTCAGATGATGGGGCGGGTAGAATGATTGGGTGGAAAGATCGCCGAAAGAGCCGGTCGCGCGGGGTAGCTCGCCGGGCAGGGTATAAGTCGAGCCCAGCGCGTCACAGTTGTCCTCGATGAGCCACAAATTATGGGAGCGGCAAAACTCGCTGACCCGCGCCAGGTCGAAAGGATTTCCGAGCGCGTGCGCGGCCATGAAGGCCTTTGTTTTGCCGGGCGTCAGAGCTTCCTCGAGCAACGAGAGGTCCGCGTTGCCGGTTAGTGGGTTGTTGTCGAGAAAGACGGGGATCGCGCCACACTGAACGATGGGGGCCACCGTGGTGGGAAAGCCTGCGGCGCAGGTAATGACCTCGTCGCCCGGACGCAGGCGCCGTTCGGCGGGCAATCGGTGACTCGTCAGGGCCGAGAGCGCGAGAAGGTTGGCGCTGGAACCGGAATTCACGAGTAATGAGCGCCGTGCGCCGATCGTCTTGGCCAGCGCCCGTTCGAAGGCCTCACCCTCCGGGCCAAGGGTGAGCCAGAAATCCAGCATGGACGACACGGCGGACTCCACTTCGTCCGCGTCGAACACCCGTCCGGCATACGGAACCGGGGTGACTCCCGGTTCGAATGGAGCATGGGCGGGATCGTCTCCCGGGCGGTTCGCGCCATGCGTCGCGGCGGAGTACTCGCGGGTCAGGCGAAGGATCTCCCCTTTGAGCTGTTCGGGGGTGGGTTTCATGCCGGCTGTGGCGCCCAGGCAAGCGCCTCGCGTACCGCATCCGTGGAATAGGAGGCAATCTGCGCCTGCGTGCGTACGATGGCGGTCTCGGTCCCGCTCTCCCAGGTGACGGTTTCGCGCACCGTGCGGGCGAAATCCCAAACCGGACGCCAGCCGAGAAGTTGGCGCGCTTGGTCGGTGGCGAGGAAAAGCAGCCCCGCTTCGTGCGGGGCGTTTGCGTCCGGTGTCTCCAGATAGGTGCCGGTGCGATGGCGCAAAAGTTCCAGGACGAGATCGAGCACGGTGCGATTCGAAGCGCGATCGGGGCCGAAGTTCCAAGCGGCCCCGAAGTGGGCCGCGCCGTGCAGGCGGGCGGCAAGATGAAGATAGCCCGAAAGCGGTTCGAGGACATGCTGCCAGGGACGCGTCGCACTTGCGCTTCGCACCCGCAACGGCTCGCCGGCTGCGAGGGCGCGCAAGAAATCCGGCACGATTCGGTCGGTCGCGCGATCCCCACCACCGAGGACGTTGCCGGCGCGCGCTGACGCCACCCGCACCTTGCCTTCGGGTCCACCCAGGAGCGACGCCCGCCAGCTTGCAATGGCGATTTCCGCGGCCGCCTTGCTCGAACTGTACGGATCGTGGCCACCCAGCGCATCT
>JBBRPL010000158.1:0-15368 GCA_038228205.1 Chthoniobacterales bacterium | reverse complement strand
TTCGAGTTGCTCGCGTTCTTTCGAACTGAGTCCGATGTGATGCTTTTTCTTGGGCATCGCATCCATTTATACACTGATAAAGATAGTACCAGTCTAATCTTTCAATAATTACCATCGGCTAACGAGTGACAAAGCACTAGAGGGGGTTGGCGGACGGGCGAGAAACGCGGAGCGAGCCCGATAGGGCGATCGCGGAGGCGATCGTCAAAAGCCGATCCACCCGCGTACTCTGATTTTCATCACTTCACAAAGTACGCCGTTAACAGCGGAACGAAGCAGAGCTTCGAGGATCAGGGCATGACCAAGCAGGACTTGGTCACGAGAGGCCTGGAGCGCTACCGCCGGGTCGCGGTAACGAGGAAGCGCTTGGGCGCCGCGCCGATGTAGCGGAACGGGTAGCAAGTGAGCAGGTGCAGCGACGTCCGGTTTTCCGGGTCTTCGACCGCGGCGGAGACCTGCTCGGGAAGAAGAACCCGGATGAGGCGGATGGTGTAAGTCGCGGGACGGCCATCCGCGGATTCGATCGTGATGTCATCTCCGACACGCACATCGGCGAGCCCGCGGAAATGCATGTCGCGATGCGCGAATACGACGCAACCCCCGGACTCGAGTTCACGCACCGCGGGATAGCGATGGAGCGCTTCCGCGTCGGACTCCTGCGTCACCAGCGTGCTGATCTTGCACGACGGCACGCGGAGCCAGAAGACGGGTTCGCCAGGTTCGGGCGAAGGCTTGGCGGGCAGCCCGGCATGCGATTGTTTCCATTTCTCCCAGACCTCTTTGGCCTGCGCGGCGCTCACCTGGGCCACGACCCCGTGCGCGACCGGACCCGCCACCAATCCGACGCCGGCGGCCAGCAGTGCGAATGCGACGACGGCCATTGGCCGGCGGCATGGGCGGAGTGGATTCATGCTTTCGCCCGGCGTGGGATGGCGAGCAGGAGCAACATCACCAACCCCGTCACGATGGCGGCGAGCCCGAGCAGGAGCAGGAGCGGATCATTCGTCGCGGTCTGGAAAAATGAGGATGGGTTCCAGCCGCGCGGGAGCATGGTCGGGACATTGACGCTGGCCAGCTTGCCATCGGGCGTGCGCGTCACCTTTTCCTCCACCGCGACACGCGAGGTGAATTCGGTGATGAGCTGATAGTCGAGCGCGGCGGTCACCACTTTGGCGCGCAGCTTTTTCAAATCGGCATCATCGTTCGTGCGCAGGCGCTGATACATCAGATCGTTGACCACCCCCTGGCCGAACAGCGTGGGGATCCCGTCGTGGCGGGTGCGTGCGGCCGCGCCGAGCGGAAACGTGTAGGTCATCGAGCCGCCCGGCAGCTTGCCGGAGACCTCGAGGGTGCCATCGAAGCCAGGGGGCAGTTTCGCCACGACTTGCACCGGGCGGTCCACGAAGACATCCGGGCACGGCTGCGGATACGCGACGAGACCCGACGCCAGCTTCCCGTCCTTTTTCCGCCAATCGAGCCGGACATTGGTCATCGCCGGTTGGTCGAGGGTGCGGAAGAAGCCGGACATGACCGCGCCGATATCCTCGTGGGAACGGATGAATCGCGACTGGCCGCGACCGATCTCGGCGAGCCTGCGCATCAGGAATTCATTCGGCGCGCTACCGATGCCGAACGTGAAGACGCGGGCGCTGCCGAGCTTCGCATCGAGCAGCCGCATGAGCGACGCCTCGTTGCCGACATCCCCATCGGTCATGAAGACCACCAGCCGCAGCGCATTTTCGCGCTCGCTGGGGATGGACAGCGTATAGTCCAGCGCCTTTTGCATCTCGGTGCCCCCGTCAGCCCGCAACCCGCGCACGAAGCCGCGCGCCGCATTGACATTCTGCGGCGTGGCCGGTCGCAGGGCGGGCGCGAATGCCGAGTAGTCACTGGAAAAGCGCACGATCGTAAACGCGTCCTCCGTCTGGAGCATGTCGAGGCAGCGCAAGAGGCCGGCCTGGGCCTGCCCGATCGATTCGCCGTCCATCGATCCGCTGGTATCGATCAGGAACAGGACATCGCGTCGCGCCCGCGGCGGCAGCTTGTCGGCCGTGACCCCGAGCGGCGGGAAGACCGTGACGAGGGCGAATGTCGCGTCGTGCGCGTCGTTGGTGATCATGCTGACCTCCGGCTCCGTCCCACCCGCCAGCGCAATATCGAGATGAAACTCCGCGTTCGGCAATGTCTCCCCTTCGCGCAAGTCCACCTTGTGGATCTTCCCGCCATCGCGGGTGGTCGTGCGGATTGCGTGCGTATTCGACGTGATCTCCTTGACCGGCAGGCCCGTGATCGTCGCCCGGAGCGTCACGCCGTGGCCCGCCGCAATCGCCGGGTGCAGGATGGGCGGCGTGATGCGCGCGGCGTCGGGTACCGGGATGCTTCCCGGGATGTAGCGCGGCCCGACCACCATCGGGAACGTCACACCGTACTTGCCCTTTTGGTACTCAGCCGCTTGCAGATACGTGAAATGGATGCGCACCGTTTCGCCTGGGTGGAAGTTTGCCACCGAGGTGGTGAACATGTTGGGTCGCTCCTCTTCGAGCAGCGCCGCTTTGCGGCCTTCCGTTCGGGCTTTCTCGTATTCCTCGCGCGCTTCGTCGCGTTCTTTCACCACGCTGCGAATCACGCGCTCACCGACGCGCAGCTCCATGCTGGTCACCGTGGCTTCACTCGGCAGGGGAAATACATAGATCGCCTCGAGGGCCGTGTTCGTATTGTTCGTGAATAGCTGGGTGACCTCGCCTTCGATCAGCCCACCGGAAAGATGGAGTTGCACGTCGGTGTTCTTGAGGGGCAACACGACCGGCTTCGGCGGCTTATCCGCTGGCGCCCTTTCCCGGACGCTCGTTGGAATGCCCGTCAGGATTCCGGCAATGCCGGATGAATTTTCCGGTCCGCTGCCTGGCCTGGCCATGAGCGGTCCGGCGAGGAGGGCAACGACGAGTGCTGGCAGGAGGAGGCGAATGACGTAGCGCATGGGAGAGTTACGGCCCGCGCGTCCGGGTTCTTTCAAAAATTTTTTCCGCCGGCGGAAAAAGCGGCCCGCGCACGCCAGTCATTGCCCATATCTCAAGTTCGCAACCCCGAGCCGGCAATCCGGGAAGGCTACGTTCCGGCGAAGAATTTCACCGCCAGGAACAAGACCGACGGCCCGAGCAAACATCCGAGCCCCGTGTGAAACGTGGCGACGAGCGCACCGTATGGCACCAGTCGGCGATCCGTCGCCGCGAGTCCGGCGGACACCCCGCTCACCGTGCCGGCAAGACCGCCGAAAACCATCGCGGAACGAGGAGTCTTCAGCCGCAGGAACTTCGCGGCCATCGGCGTTGTGACCATCACGAGGATCGCCTTGATCACACCCGTCGCGATGCTCAGCGCCATGACATCCGAACTCGCGCCGATCGCCGCGCCCGTCACCGGCCCCACGATATAGGTCACCGCGCCCGCGCCGATGGTCGTCATGCTCACCGCATCCGAATAGCCAAAGGCCCGCGCGACGCCCGCGCCGACGATGAACGGCAGCACTGTGCCGAGGAGCAGCGCCACGGCGCCGATCCAGCCCGCGCGGCGCGCCTCCGTGGCCTGCACCTCGAACGCCGTCGCCACGATCGCGAAGTCGCGCAGCATGTTGCCACCCATCAAAGCGACGCCGCTAAACATGGTGAGATCCGCCAGTCCTTTCGATCCGCCGGACAGCTTCCCGCCGGCATACGCGAGCCCGAGCCCGATGAAGATCGCAATCGCCGATCCATGCACCCGGCCAAAGGTCAGCTTGCGCGAGATGGCGCCGGAAAACCAGATGATCAGACCCACGACCGCGAACGCGGCCACGAGTCCGTTTTGCTCTGCCGCCTTGCGAACGATTTCCCACATGATGGCTTATTCCGTCCCGCCCCCGGTTTTCGCATCGGTGTCCTCTGGCTCCATCCGATTGATGAAGGAGATAAACAAGCCGCAGAGCACCACGCTGCCGATCGCCGCGAGCAACGCCACCGGACCGCCGCGCAACGCCGCCACGACATTTTGCTGCGCCGCCATGGCGACCACGACGGGGATGTAGAGCGCGCCCCAGAAATGCACGCCGCTTTCCGATGTGGCGCTGAGCCAGCCGCGCCGGTGCAGATACAGCCGTGCCACGATGAGGAGCAGCATCGCGATGCCCACCCCGCCGACATTCGTTTTCACGCCGATCACCTGGCCCAGCAACTCGCCGAGCACGATTCCCAGCAGGTGGCAAAAAGCAAGGAGGGCGGTTCCGTAGATGATCATGTTCGGGGAAAAACGAGGTTGCGGCTCACTTTACCGCGCCCTTCGATTGTTGAGGCGGAGCGCCCAGCCTGGCAACTGCGATTCGAGAGTCCGATGACCAGTGATCCGTCGATCGTCGCAGTTCGTGCTTGGTGGCGTCTGCCGGAGCTGCTACCAGCGGCAACTCGCCCCCCGTGAATACCCTCCCCGTCAGTTCCCCTCCCTCCGCAACTCCAACGCGCGCGCTCTTCGTCATGGCCGCCCTGGCCGCGCTCGTTGTCGCGACCAGCGCTCGTGCCGATGACTTTTCCGCATCCGTCACGCGTCATCTCACCATCCCGCCCACCGCGGAGAGCCCGCGCAACTCCGAAGGGTCGATGGTCGAGCTGAAGGATGGGACGATCCTGCTGATGTATTCCCATTTTACCGGCGCCCTGCGCGATGCTTCCAGCGCGACCATCGTCTCGCGACTGAGCAAGGACGGCGGCCGCACCTGGGATGCAACGCCCGTCGAGGTGATCGGCAAGGAGGGCACGCAGAATGTGATGTCCGTTTCGCTCTTGCGCTTGAAGAGCGGAAAGATCGCCTTGTTCTACCTCATCAAAAATTCATCCACCGATTGCCGGCCCTACGTTCGCGTGAGTCCAGACGAGGGAAAGACGTGGGGCGAGCGGACGCTGTGCATCGAGGAGGTGGGATACTATGTGGTCAACAACGACCGTGCGATCCAGCTATCCACAGGGCGGATTTTATTCCCTTCCAGCCGGCACGAATTTCAAAAAAATGCGGAGGGAAAAATCAGGCTCGGGGCGGGAATTGTCTCCGCCTTCTACTCCGACGACGAAGGAAAAACCTGGCAGAGGAGCAAGACCCAGGTCGCGGCGCCTGACACCAGCAAGACCGGTTTTCAGGAGCCGGGAGTCGTCGAACTCAAGGACGGGAAAATCATGCTGTGGCTGCGCAACGACATGGGATCGCAATATCGCGCGCTCTCAGCCGACAAAGGAGAATCCTGGTCGCCGGCCGAGCCGAGCGAACTGGCCTCGCCGGTCTCGCCCGCATCCATCAAGCGCATCCCCAAGACGGGCGACCTGATGGCGATCTGGAACGATCACCGCACGATCGATCCTGCCCTCGCCGCGAAACGCACTCCGCTCTCCGTCGCCATTTCCAAGGATGAGGGGAAGACGTGGAAAAAATCGAAATCGATCGAGACCGACCCCAATGGCGTGTTCTGTTACACCGCGATCCTTTTTCCCGACGACCGAGTCCTCATCGCGCACAGTGGGTTGAACCAGATCCCTTACACCATTGAGTCCTTCACCGTGGAGGCGCTCTACCGGTGAACCCCACGCATCGAGAGGCGGCCATGCACCGGCGCCGTTTCATCGCGGGTGGTTTGTCGACCGCCGTTCTGGCGTGTGTGCCGGGCTGCGCTCTGACCCACCGGGAAACCCGTCACGCGGCCATGCCGGCTCCGGGCCGGGCCGGAAAACACCTCGTCTACACCTGGAAGGGATCTCATTTCGACGTGGGTCTCCAGCACGGACGGGCGCTCAAGCGCGAGATCGTGGCCGAAGCGGCTCCCGCCCTCAAAACCGTCGCCGAAGCCCGGGCCTGCTCGGAAGCCAAAGCCCTCGACTGGGTCGTTGCGGAATATGAGCCACTCTATCGCCGGCTCGTTCCGAGCGCGCTCGAAGAGATGCGCGGGATGGCGAAAGGAGCGGACCTCAGCTACCCGTTCGCCTTCTTCGCGGCGGTTCGAGATGGACTGGTAGTGCATCGAAAGGCGGAAGCGACCGGATGCACCACCGTTTTGTGCGGACGGCGGGTCACGCGTGGAAACAAGGTCCTCATCGGGCAAACCAAGGACACCGGTCCCGCTCCGCTGACACGCTTTCGGATCATGCGCATCGCCTATGATTCCGGCCGGCGCGTGGTGATGCTCAACTACCCGGGCTGGTTGGGGAATCTCTGCATGACGTCCGACGGGCTGAGCCAGACCGGAAATAGCCTCTACGGACGGGAGGCGCGCGGGCCGACTGTTCCCTTTTCGCTGCTGAGACGGCTGGTCGTGGAAAAGCGCTCCCTCGACGAAGTCATGGCCTGCATCGCGCCGCTCCGTTTCGAGAACGGATGCTTTTCCATCGGCGACGCCAAAGGCCGCCTGGTCTGCATCGAGGAGATGGCCGGCCAGCGGGGCGTGCTCGATGTTTCCAACGATGCGTTCGGACACACCAACTCGGTCCAGTGCTCCGAACTCAAGGGCTACGAGAATTCGGGCGACGTATTTGGCTATTCGCTGAATCGGCAGGCCAGAGTGCAGCACCTCCTGAACGAAAAGCGGGGCCGGATCACGGTGGATGATCTGGAGAAGATCCTCTCGGACCACCACGATGAGCCGCGCACGATCTGCCGCCACGAGGCCAAGGGCGCCACGACCGCCGCGTTCGTGGCCAATCTCACCGATCTGCAAATGGACATCGCGATCGGCAATCCCTGCGTCGCTGGGTTTCGCCGTTACACCATGGATTTCTGATGGCGCGCCTCGCCATGAGGCGGTTTCCGTTGGATGCCGCGTCCTAACACCGCCCGCCCTCATGAAATCCAGCGTCACCCACCTTGCCGGCTTGCGGATCAGCGCGATCGGACTCGGCTGTGTGACGTTTGGACGTGAGATCGACGAAGCGGCGGCGCACGTGTTGTTGGACGATGCTTATGCGCGCGGGATTCGGTTCTTCGATACCGCCTCCGCCTATTCGCAGGGTGCTTCCGAAGCCATTGTCGGCCGATGGATGGCTTCGCGTGGTTCCGCGCGGGACTCTGTGACCATCGCCACGAAGATCCTGCCTCCGTTCGAGCCGGCGCGCTTCGCCGAAGCGGTCACCGAAAGTTCCGCGAGACTCGGTGTTGACGTCATCGATCTGCTCTATCTCCATCGGTGGGATCCAGATGGCGAGTCGCCCGCGGTCCTGGCGGCGCTTCACGGCCTGGTGCAGACGGGCAAGGTTCGCGCATTGGGTGCAAGCAACTACAATGTCCAGCAACTCCGAACGGCGCTGGCCTTGCAAGAGCAGCACGGGTTCGAGCGTTTCAGCGTGGTGCAAAACAATCACAATCTCGCCGTGCGGGACGTGACCCCGGAACTCGTCAAATTCTGCTCCGAGCAGGACATCGCCATCGTCACCTACAGTCCGCTCGGCGCGGGCTTTCTCACCAGCAAACATCGCGGGGGTGTGCAATCCGGGTCGCGCTTCGACGTCGCGCCGGGACATCAGGGAATCTATTTTCATCCGGAGGCGGAGCGCCGGCTCTCGCGTCTCGAGTCGGTCGCCGCCCGCACCGGTCACAGCCAGGCGCACCTTGCTCTGGCCTGGGCGTTCCATCAGCCCGGCGTGGCTTCCGTGCTCGTCGGCGGTCGGACCCCGGCGCATCTCGATCAGGCCCTGGCGGCGCAGGCCTTTGACGACCCGGCATTGTTCGCCGAACTCCATGACTGATTTTTTCCAGCTCCACTCCCTCTACCGGTCGGAGCTGCTCGATCGCACGGTGCCATTCTGGCTCCGGCATGGACTCGACTGGAAGCATGGCGGCATCTGCACCTGCCTCGCGGATGACGGCACGCTCATCAGCTCCGACAAGTACGTCTGGTCGCAGCTCCGCGCCGTGTGGACGTTTTCCGCCCTCCACAATCGCATCGCGCAAAAGCCCGAATACCTGGAGGCGGCCACGCACATCTTCCACTTCATCAAGCAGCGTGGCCACGACGCGCACGGTGATTGGTTTTTCTGCCTGGACGCCGCCGGCCAGCCGCTGCACGACGGCGCGACCAGTCTCTACTGCGCGGCCTTTGCGATCTATGGTTTTGCCGAGTATGCGCGGGCGACCGGCAGCGAAGAGGCCCTGGCGATCGCCCGCGCGACCTATCGGCATGTTCAGCAGCGGCTGGCGCAACCGGGATCGTACCAGACACATCCCTGGCCCATTCCCGCGGGCATGAAGGCTCATGGCGTGGCGATGATTTTTACTTCGGCCTTCGACGAACTCGGCACCTTTCTCGAAGACCCGTCCATCGAGGCGGCCGCCCTGGAGCAGGCCCGGGAGGTGGTGGAAGTGTTTCTGCATCCGGAGCGCCGGCGCTTGTTCGAATTTGTCCGGCTCGATGGATCGCTCATGGAAGAGCCACCGGGTCACGCGGTGAATCCCGGACACGCCATCGAATCCATGTGGTTCATGATCCATCTTTTCCAACGCCTCGGCGACCACGAGCGCGTGCGCCAGTGCATCGAGGCCATTCGCTGGCACCTCGAACTGGGATGGGATGAAGAACAGGGCGGCTTGTTTCTCGCGCTGGATGCCGAGCGCTCGCCTTGGGAAAAGAAATGGGATTTCAAGATCTGGTGGCCGCACACCGAGGCGCTCTATGCCTTGCTCCTGGCGCATTCTCTCACCGGCGAGGCATGGTGCATGACATGGTTTCAGCGCGTGCACGACTATGCTTTCAGCCACTTTCCCGTGCGCGATCACGGCGAGTGGATTCAGAATCTCGACCGCCAGGGTCGCAAGATGGAAGGCACCGTCGCATTGCCGGTGAAGGACCCTTTCCATCTGGCGCGCGCTCTGATCCTCAGCGTCGGCTTGCTGGAGCGGCTCGCCGGTGAAGCTCAGGAATCCTCAAAACCATGAGCGACCGTCGTCTCCCATCGATGTCCCAGGCGTGGCTGACCGTGCTGCTTCTCTGGCCTGTGGCGCTGCTCAACTACCTCGATCGGCAGATCTTCTCGACCATGAAGATGTCGATCATGGCCGATATCCCCGACATTCAAAACGAGGCGGGATTTGGCTCACTCATGTCGGCCTTTCTCTATGGCTACGGCGCGATGAGCCTGGTCGGCGGCTACATCGGAGATCGCTTCAATCGCCGCTGGGTCATCCTCGGCAGCCTCGGCTTATGGTCGCTGGTCACCTGGCTCACCGGTCGAGCCCATACTTACCAGGAGATCTGGTGGGCCCGCACGGTCATGGGTTTCAGCGAGGCCTGCTACATCCCCGCCGGATTGGCCATGATTGCCGACTACCATGGTGCATCCACCCGTTCGCGGGCCGTCGGTATTCATCAGAGCGGCATCAAGACCGGCATCATTCTGGGTGGCATGGGCGGTTATATTGCGGACTCCCACTACGGCTGGCGGGCTGGGTTCGAGTGGTGCGGTATGGCGGGCGTCCTCTATGCTCTCCTGCTTTTTTTCTGCCTGCGCAATCCGCCCCGCGACGAAGCCGCGGAAGCCCGGCGACAGGACGTGAAACTGGTGGGCTCGCTGCGCGAACTCTTCGGCATCGGCGGGTTCCTATTGTTGCTTTTGTACATCACGTTTCCCGCCCTGCCCAACTGGATCGTGAAGAGCTGGATGCCCGCGCTGCTGGCCAGTGCGTTCCACCTGGCGCAAGGAAAGGCCGGCAGCAGTGCCACTCTTAGCGTCATGTTCGGTTCGTTCGCGGGCCTCGGCTTGGGTGGCTGGCTGGCGGATCGCTGGCAGCAGCGCCATCCACGCGGGCGCATCTATGTTAGCAGCATCGGCCTGGGCTTATGCATCCCCGCGTTGGTCGGCATCGGTGTGGCCCCCAACCTCACAATCGCCGTCGCCTTTCTCGTCATGTTTGGCATCGGCTGGGGGTTTTACGACGCCAACAATATGCCCATTCTCTGCCAGGTAGTGCGCCCGGAACTCCGTGCCACGGGCTTTGGCATCATGAACATGGTTTCCGTCTTCGCCGGGGGCTACGCCGTGAATCTGATGGGCGTCATGCGCGACGCCGGCCGGCCCCAATCCCTCATGTTCAATATCTGCGCGCTCGCCGCCGCCGTTTCCGTGGCGATCATTCTCTGCGTCCGCGTCAAGCCTTCCACTCCATAAATCATGCCCCTCCTCCTCACCCCGCCCCTGCACGGCCTCGTTGTCCCGCCTCACACCCCTTTTCACGCGGACGGCGCGCTGCACCTCGCCATCGTGGAACAGCAGGCCGCGCACTATCTCAAGCACCGCATCAATGCCGTCTTCATCGCCGGCAGCACCGGCGAGAGCACGTCCCTTTCCCTTCAGGAACGGCTCGCCCTTACCGAGCGCTGGATGCAGGTCACCAGCGGCACCGCGCTGCGCGTGGTCGTCCACGTCGGCGCCAATTGCCTCGACGATGCCCGCGAGATCGCCGCCCACGCCCAGGCCAAAGGCGCCGCCGCCATCGCCGCATTCTCGCCCAGCTATTTCAAGCCGCCCTCGATGGACGCGCTGGTTCGTTGCGCGGCCCACATCGCCGAAGCCGCTCCGGAAACACCCTTCTACTTCTACGACATTCCCGTGCTCACCGGCGTGACCTTCGCCATGCCGCAGTTCCTCGCCCTCGCGCACGATCGGATCCCCACGCTGGCCGGGATCAAGTTCACCAATTCCGATCTCGCCGCCTACCAGTTCTGCCTCCGCGCGAATGGCGGCATCTGGGATTTGCCCTGGGGCATCGATCAACACTTTCTCGGCGCGCTCGCCATGGGCGCGAAGGGAGCCGTCGGCAGCAGCTACAATTACGCCGCTCCGATTTACCACCGCATGCTGGATGCCTTCGCGAAGGGCGACATCTCCGGCGCGCGCGAAGCCCAGTTCCAAGCCACCCGCACTCTCGCGCTCACCCACAGCTACGGCGCGCTCGGGGCCGCGAAGCACATCATGAAATGCCTCGGCGTCGACGTCGGTCCCGTGCGCCTGCCTAACGAAATGCTGTCCCTCGCGCGGCAGGACCAGCTCCGGGCCGATTTGGAGCAGATGGGTTTCTTCGACTGGATCGCCTGATAACCTCAGGCACATCCCTGTCGGTAATTGTCGGGATCGATCAAGATACAGCGCAGAGTCCGCCGTGTCGCGATAAGCGCGAGCGCCGTTCCCCCGATTGTCATCCTGAGCGGAGCGGGGAAGCATGGGCGCAGTCGAAGGACCTCCAATATCGGTGGGTTCTCGCGCGGAGCCACTGCGAGGATCCCAACAGAACCCGCAGTCCCGCTATCCAGCCACCTCCAGCCACATCCGCCGGACCTTCCCCGCGATGAAGGCCTCGGTCTTCGCCACGGACTCAAACGTATTCCCGCCGATATGCGGCGTGAGGATGAGGTTTTCATGTTCGCGCGCATATCGGACCAGCGGATGATCGCTTCCCACATTCGGTTCTCCATCCACCACATCCAGCGCCGCTCCGGCCAGTCGTCCCTCCACCAGCGCGGCGCGCAACGCCGCGTCGTCAATCACCCCGCCGCGTGACGTGTTGATCAGAATGGCCCCACGCCGCGCCTGGCTAAAATGAGCCGCATCCACGAGATGCCGCGTGCCCGCATGGTAGGCGACATGCACACTGATCACATCTGAGCGGGACATCAGTTCCGCGAGCGAATCGCAGCGTCGCGCCAATTCCTCGGGGAAATCAGGACGCGGATCATAGCCGAGCACCTCCATGCCAAACGCCCGGCAATAGCCCGCGACGATCGAACCCAACCGCCCCATGCCGATGAGGCCCGCTGTGCGTCCATACAGTTCGCGCCCGCGGAAGGCATCCCGATTCCACGCGCCCTGCACGACGGAATGATGGGCCGCCGGCAACCGCCGGAGCAACGCCAGCGCCAGCGCGATGGTGTGTTCCGCCGTCGCCCGGACGTTACGCAGAAACTCCACCTCCCCGCGCAGGCTGGCGACGCGAATCCCCGCACCGCCACAAGCATCGAGATCAATATGGTCCAGCCCGGTGGCGGGAATCGCCAGGATTCGGCAGCGGCACTTCGCGGGCAGATCCGCGGCCGCCAGTCGATGCCCGAGCCGCGACCACACGATATCGTATTCACCCAGAGCCGCCCCCAGCATCCCCGGCGCGACCGGGTCCGGATGCACGTCCGCCCACTCGCGCAGCGCCTCGAGCGCCTCAGGCGAAAAACCATCCGTCTCGGCGATCAATAATTTTGGGCGGGGAGGAATTGTCATTCGTTGAGATTGGGTCGCCAGCGAATCGCTGGAGGTTGATCGCCTGTTCTTCCGAGTTCATCGAACCAGTCGTCGAGCGCGTCGAGTTCATTCTTGCTCCCCGTCTCCGTCAGGCCCTCCGCCATTCGCCGCTCGTTCGCTTCCACAGTTGGAGCCCCAGGTGACGGACTGCCGCGCCCCTACGTTCCGCCCGTCACCGTGTAACCCTGCGCCCTCAAATCCGCCGTCAGATCTTTCTCCATTTGGGCCGCCGCCTCGTAGGGCATCGGGTTGAGATGCTCATAAAGCTCGGGCAGCAGACGAATCCCATACTTCTTTACGGTCCATGCGGACTTGTACCCATGCTTGTGATTCTCGAAGCGATGCTCTACTGGCAGCCCCGACATCCCGACGTAAACACATGGCATGGACGCATCCCGCTTCGGGTTCAACCGGCGCACTGACGGATGACTGGCCACCGCATCGTCGAGCAGGATGACATAGACGTTGTGGTGATGCTTCGGTGCTTTAGGCACAATCTCTAGTGCTTCGAATCACTCCGGATATCTCCCCGCAAAATAGTCATCGATCCATTGCTTCCCGCCCGGCGGTTGGCCATTGGCCAGCACCATCAGGGAGATCGCCTGGGAGATTCGCATGATGCCTCTGGTAGCACTCCGGCAATCGCCGCCAAGCTCGAAACTTTGACAATTCACGACGCCGCGCACCAAGGCGCGGCGACTCGACGCTTGGGCGCGCGGGTTCCTCCGGCCCGCGGGTTTCGACATCGTGTCGAAGGGAAGTCCTCTCGCAGACTCCGTTTTCTTCCCTGGATGGTGCTGGATATCGTTCTGCTGGGACCGATCGCCACCTTCCTGGCGCTCCTCTGAAGAGGGAGATGCCACTTCGCCGGACGGTGGCAGGTTGGCACACCCCGGCGAGCGCCGCGGTGATCGCGAACAGGAGCCGGACCTGAGCGCCGTCGCCGTTTTCACTTGAGCTTCCTTGCGATGCTCTCAGCCTTCCCGCCATGCAACATGAAATCATCGGCACGACCATGCCGGTCCTCAGCGTTACGCTCGATGACGGCGAGCGCATCATCGCAGTTTCCGGCGAGCTCTCGTGGATGAGCAGTTCCATTCAGATGAACACCACCACCGGCGTCGGCGGGGGTGGCGGTGGCGGGATTTTCGGCGCGCTCAAGCGGGTCATCGGCGGTGGCTCCCTTTTCATGACGGAGTACCGCGCCGAGGGCGCTTCCGGCGTGGTCGCCTTTGCCACCAAGCTTCCCGGCCATATCGTCCCGGTCGAAGTCGTGGCAGGCCAGTCCTACATGATTCACCGCCACGGATTCCTTTGCGGCACGCCCGGCATCGAGCTGGGTGCCGGCTTCCAGCAATCGCTCGGCGCGGGTGTCTTTGGCGGTAACGGATTCATCCTCCAAAAAATGAGCGGCGCCGGTTCCGCGTGGATTGAGTTGGGCGGGGAGATCATCACCTACGATCTCCAGGCAGGTGAGACACTGCGCGTCCATCCCGGCCACGTCGGCATGTTTGAGGAAAGCGTGAACTTCAAGATCACCCGCATCAAGGGAATCGCCAATATGCTTTTCGGCGGAGACGGCATTTTCCTCGCGTCTCTCACCGGGCCAGGCCGCATCTGGCTGCAGACGCTCACCGTTTCGAATCTCGCGCACGCCATCATCCCCTTCCTTCCCTCGAAGGGATAGCATGAACCGCGCGGACATCCGGCCCGGGCTTTCGCAAGGGTGATGGAGGTGAGCCCATGACTGTCGTCCTCCTCTGCGCATTTTCATTCCTCGCGGGCTTGATCGACGCGATTGTCGGCGGCGGGGGCCTGGTGCAACTGCCGGCTTTGCTCATCCTGCTGCCGGGCGAGTCCATTCCGACGCTGTTCGGCACGAACAAGATGGCCTCCGCGGCGGGGACGGCGATGGCGACCTTCCAATATTCACGCCGGGTCAGCCTCGACTGGCACATCATCGGCCCAGCCGCCGTGACCGCGTTCGCCTTCGCCGTGCTGGGCTCGAAGATGGTCACGTTGATCAACCCTGCTCTCCTGCGCCCGGTGATTCTCGTGCTGCTCATTCTCGTGGCCACCTACGTCTTTGTGCTCAAGGATCTGGGCCTCGTCCACGCGCCGAAGCATCCGCGGCACAAAGCGCGCTGGCTCGCGATCCTCACGGGCGCGGCGATCGGGTTTTACGACGGCTTCTTCGGGCCCGGCACCGGCAGCTTTCTGATTATTATTTTCGTCGGGGTCTTTGGCTTCGATTTCCTCTTCGCCTCGGCATCGGCCAAGGTGGTGAACCTTGCGACCAATCTGGCGTCGGTGATCTATTTCGGTTCCACCAGCCACGTGCTCTACCGCGCTGCCTTGCCCATGGCCGGGTGCAATATCCTGGGTTCGATGGTTGGCACGAGGCTGGCCATCCTCAAAGGCAGCAGGTTCGTGCGCGTGGTCTTTCTGATCGTGGTCCTCGCCTTGATCGCGAAACTCGCCCGCGACCTCATGGGGCCGTAGACGTTTTCACCGCGCGATCTCATTCCAGGGAACCACTCCGCAGCGCCGAGCCCACGCGTCGTAGAGCGCGGTCAATTCTTGAACTTTTCCGGGATTCGTGCCGGCCAGGTTGTTCGCTTCCGTGCGGTCGACGCCGAGATCATAAAGCTGCCAGGAGCCCGCATTCGATGCGACCAGTTTCCAATTGCCCTGGCGCACCGCGCGACGTCCTTCGTGTTCCCAGAACAGGGCGTCGTGTGGCTCGCGCGTGCCGGTGCGAAAGATCGGAACGAGACTCCTGCCTTCCATCGGCAGAATCTCACGGCCCTCAAAGGTTTTCGGATACTCGACGCCGGCCACTTCCAGGCAGGTCGCCATGAGGTCGATCACGTGGCCCGGCGCGTTCGTGAGGCCGGGGGTGCGGATGACCGAGGGCCAATGGGCGACGAGCGGAGTGGCGATCCCGCCTTCGAGCATCTCGTGTTTGTAACCGCGAAAGGGCGTGTTGCTCAGTTGCGCCCAGGGCCGGCCGTAAATGTGGCTCGACCCTTTGGGACCTGGTGGAATGTCCTTCGTCGAGGGTTCCTTTCCGCCGTCGCCGCC
>JBBRPL010000157.1:0-16180 GCA_038228205.1 Chthoniobacterales bacterium | reverse complement strand
TTTCAAGCCGCCACGGCCGACATAACGTTCGGCTGTCTTGACCTGGATGGACGCGTCGCCGGCCACGCGGGTGCCGGGCTTGTCCGCCCGCTGCTCTCCGATGCTTACCGAACCAGCCATGATCGCCCGCTGCGCCTTCTCCCGCGATTCGAAATAACCGCGGGTGACGAGGAGCTGGTCGAGGCGTTGTTTGGCGGCCGGCATTGACGGAAAGACTATTGAATCCGTGAAAAGGCTTGAATCCGAATCATTTTCCAAACAAATACACCGCCCCGCCATGCCCGACGAAAACCTCCGCGAGGAGATCAAGGAAATGATGGTCGAAAACCTGATGCTGAAGGTGTCGAAAGAGGAGATCGCCGACGATCTGCCCCTCTTCGGCCCCGGCGGCCTCGGGCTGGACTCCATCGACGCCCTGGAGTTGGTCGTTTCGCTGGAGAAGAAATTCGGCGTCAGCGTCGCCAACTCCGAAACCGCCAAGCAGGCTCTGGCCTCGGTAAACACGATTCATGACTACGTGGTGGCGAATCGAAAAGGGTAAGGGAAAGCCTCTCCGGGAGAAGCCCGCCATCCTCTTCATCCTTTTGCGTTCGCCCTTCTTTCCGCCTTTCCTGGCCTCCTTCTGCCTTTGAACAGCTTCCCCGCCCACCAAAGTAGCAGCGCGCCGGTGCCGAAATAGAAGGCCAGGCAAATCCACACCAAACCGGGAATCGCCCAGCGGGACGGGATGACCCTGGCCGTCCCGGGCTGGCTGAGGACATAGACGATGGCGGCTTCCCCGAGCATCGGGGCATCCTCCACATTTGACAGGCCCAGCGGTACCAGCAGACGGCCATTCGGCAGCGGCCAACTGAGTGCGACCATCTGAAGCGTGAGCGGGTAGGCGTGATCGTAGCGGCCTTGCGCCCGGGCGGTGGCGACACCAAAGGCCGACGCCGCGAATCCGATCCCCCGCATCACCGGCCCGGCATCCACATCGAAATACCAATTCCGGTTCGGCACCTCCTTCGGAAATTCCCGGAAACCGGGAGTGAGCCATTCGTCCTGCCAGAAATGCTTTTCATAGGTCGCATACCATTCGTCGGCGCGTTCCGGCCAAAGTTCGCGCCCTCGGAGCACGCAGTACGATACGCCACATCCACGCGACGGCTGGTAGGGCACGCCGGTCCGTGCATCGGCGGAATAGGGCGGCAGCCCCAACGAGTCCAACGACCGCCCCTCGAACGCACGCAGAGCCCGTTGCACAAAGGCGGAATGATCGGATTTCGTCAGTGCGTCGGAGCGCCGGATGGCGGCGATGGAGGAGAGGACGTCGGTCGGGAAGCACTGGCCGGGATAGTCATCCAGCAAGCCGGTCGGCGACGCGTCGATCTCGACGGCCAGGCTATCCGCCTGGCTCCGGAGGAAAGCCTCGTGCGCCGGGGACCCGGTGAGATTCCAACCGGAAGTCATCGCTGAGATCAGCAGCATGCGGAAAAACGCGTTCTCCGTATCCAGGTAGCGGTCTCCCCAATGCTTCCTCACCCAGCCCGCGTGCTTCGGATCGATCACCAGTTCGACCGCCGCGTCGATCGCGCCGCGCGCCGACTCCCGCGGCGCCACGGAACTCAAGTGCGGATCCTTCTCCCAGGCATCCTGAATCGCCTCCGTCCCCCACAAATAAAATGCGGAACCAAACAGCGGCCACTCCGTTCCACTAATATCTGAAGTGTCCAGGTGCTGTGCCTTGCCAGACACCACGCGCGCCCGCGCCCATTTTTCATAGCGCGGGGTCAACGCCCGATGCCACTTCAGGGCCAGCGGCGAAAGCCCGCCGTGGCGAAGCGTATCGTCAAAAAAACAACGCACCACGACACTCCCCGGATACCAAAATCCTCCCAGCCCCACGACCACCAGGAGCGTCGCAAACCCCCAACGAAGCCAGGGAATAGGATGAAGAGAATGGCGGGCTGCGCCCGCAGCTTCGGAACGAATCCTCCTCCTCCCTCCATCTTCTTCATCCTTCATCCTTCATCCATTCTGCATTGTTGATCCCGTCGATCAACTGGCGAAAGCGGCCGAAATTGCGGCGATGCGGCGTCAGGACCAACCGCGGCAGTTCGGCAATCTCCGGTTCATTTTTCTCATCAGGCAACGCGCCGCTCAGAACGATCTGACCGTCCGCCAGCAGATCCACAAATTCCGCGTTTAATTTCACCACGGCCGCCGCCGTGAGCTTTTTCTTCACCCGAAACACGATGCGCTGCCCCACCCATCGATAACTGTGATAATTCCGGTAGAATTGCGCAATCTCGGCGACCGCTTCATCCACGCTATCGGTCATTTTGAAGAGGTGAAAGTCGTCCACCGAAACGAGACCGAGCTTCAGGAGGTATTCGCCGAGAAAGGCAAACCAGGTCTTCCAATAACTGCCGCCAGGACGATCCACCAGCACCACCGGCAGGATCCGCCCTTTCCCCGTCTGCATCAGCGTGAGCAGTTCGAAGCCCTCGTCCATCGTCCCAAACCCGCCGGGAAAAAGAGCCACCGCCTGGGTCTCCTTCACGAAGTTCAGCTTGCGGGTAAAGAAGTAGTTGAAATTTACCAGCTTGGGGTCGCCGTGGATCGTCTCATTCGCCCGTTGCTCGAAAGGCAGCCGGATATTCAAGCCAAAGCTGTGCTCACGCCCCGCCCCACGCTGCGCCGCGCCCATGATGCCATCGCCACCACCCGTGATCGTCATGTAGCCATGCTCCTCCCACATCCGGCGGGAAAACGTCTCCGCCGCGACACACTCCGGCTCCGTACCTTTGGTCCGCGCCGAGCCATAGACCACCACTTTGGGCACATTCCGAAACGGCGCAAAGACCTTCGCGGCATGCCTCAGCTCCTTGAGCGCCCGGCTAAAGAGTTTCAAATCGGCTGTCGATGTCTGGTCCTTGCCTAGTTTCAGCGCCGTGATGACCATCTCCTCGACCAGTTCGCACGACTTCGTGCATCCCGATTCACTCACGAGTTGCCTGACCAATTCGTCAAGCTTCGGGTTACCCGTCGTTTGGGTCTTTTTGGAGGGCGTGGCGGCGATCCCGCCAGCGGTAAAATCCTGCATGGGAAAAATGGATGGGGATGACGAGAGGCGCTGGAAGGGGCAACCACGACTCTGCCCGCGCAATACAAACGCGCCTCCGCCAACTATCAACTGCCATCTTCTCCGAAGGAAGGACCCGTAAACAATAATCAGTGTCCGCCTCCTTCATCCTTCCCCACTGACTACTGACTACTCTCCTCCCCCACGCTTGGGTATTGAAGGAACGCATCCATCCGCTAGTCTGCGCGCCCACATCACAAGCGCGGAGCGATCCTCTCGTTTCCATTTTCCATCTTCCATTCCCCATTTTTACCCCCTCCCCCATGATCATCGTCATCAAGCCCCACACCTCTCGCGAACTCGTTGAGGAAGTCATGGTCGAGGTGCAAAAGCTGGGCTACGACCCTCGCCCCATCTTTGGCACTGAGCAAACGGTCATCGCCGCCATCGGCGACGAGCGCACCCATCACACCCTCGAGTCGCTCAACGCCATGCCGCAGGTCGAAAAAGTCCTGCCGGTGCAGAAGCGCCACAAACTCGTGAGCCGCGAGTCGCATCCCGGCGATACCGTGATCAATGTCGACGGAGTCAAGATCGGCGGCGCCAATTCCTTCTGCCTCATGGCCGGTCCCTGCTCCGTCGAGAGCGAGGAGCAGCTCCTCACCACCGCGCACGCCGTCAAGGCCGCCGGCGCCACCATCCTCCGCGGCGGCGCCTTTAAGCCGCGCACCTCCCCCTACGAATTCCAGGGCCTCGGCAAGGAAGGCCTGCGCCTCCTCGCGCTCGCCCGCAAGGATACCGGCCTGAAAATCATCACCGAGGTCCTCAGCGAGCGGCACGTCGACGAAGTCGCCGCCGCCACCGACATCCTCCAGATCGGCGCCCGCAACGCCCAAAACTTCCAGCTCCTCATTGAGTGCGCGAAGACCGGCAAGCCCATCCTCCTCAAGCGCGGCCTCAGCGAAAAAATCGAGGAATGGCTCCTCGGCGCGGAATACCTCCTCGCCCATGGCAATGGCAACGTCATGTTCTGCGAGCGCGGTATCCGCACCTTCGAGACCTACACGCGCAATACCCTCGACCTGTCCGCCGTCGCGGTCGCGAAAAAGGAATCGCACCTCCCCGTCATCGTCGACCCCAGCCAGGGATGCGGCCGCGCCGACCTCGTCCGCGCCCTCTGCAAAGGTTCCGTCGCCATGGGCGCCGACGGCCTCCTCATCGAGGTCCACCCCCATCCCGCGGAAGCCCTCAGCGACGGCCAGCAGCAGCTCGACTTCGCGGGCTTCGCGGCCCTGGTCAAAGACATCCAGCCCCTCCTCGCGGCGATGGGGCGGACGCCGTAAGCACGACACCCATTCGTCGACCGCGCGCTGATGAAAGTCCTCGGACGTATTATCAAACGGCGCAGCAGGCTCTGACGACATCGTCAACTGGCGCTGACCGCCAGGCCCAGCCACCAGCCGCTGCGCGGGGTGGGGGCGCTCGGGATTACGTCGGGGGGGCTCCCATCCCGGAGGGATGACAGCGATTAGCCCCGGGTCGAGCGACTCGAGCGGAGCGAGAGGACTCGCGACAGCGAGCCCCCGCATGCGGGGGTGGTCGCGGAGGCGACCATCAATCTGCGAGCGAACACCCGGGGTATCTACCCCCAGCGAACGCTCCATCCGTCCCGGCGAAGCCGCATCTCCGAGGGAGAAGGGAAGGAGGCTGGTGCCTTTCGGGCGATCAAATATCAGCCTTTCCTCTCCAGCGTGATTACAATTGCCCGACAGAAATCCCCATCAGTAACCTCACCCATCTCCGCCATGCTCTCCCCGCAACTCCCATTCTTCATCGGCCTCCTCGCCAGCGCCACCATCTGCGGGGCGTGGTGGTACGCAGCGCTACAAAAACGCAAGGTCGCCATCTTCTACTGGCTCGCCGCGGGCCATACGCTGTCGTTGGGCATCTCGCTGCTCCAGACAATTTATATGATTACCAAGGCGGACAGCGGCCGTTGGATGGCGATCGCCTCGATGCACACGCTTGTCGGCGTCGCCATGGCGGGGCTCTACGTCGCTCTCGTCCGCTGGCTCGTTGATCAACCCTGATCGTCGCCCCCTTCTGCCCGTCCGGTCATCGGCACAAAACGGACCGGCAGCACCGCTCGCTGTTCCATTCTGCCCTCGTGCCGTTCCAGCAGATAAAGCTTCTGCCTCCCACGGCCGCCCACCGGGATGATCATTCGCCCTCCTTCCCTGAGTTGCCGAGTGAGCGGCTCCGGGACACGGTCCGGCGCGCACGTCACGATGATCGCATCGAAAGGCGCCTCCTCCGGCCAGCCCTCAAAACCGTCGCCGATCTTTACCCGCACGTTTCCGTATCCAAGCCGCGCGAGATCCTGCGTCGCGCGCCGTCCCAGCCACTCGACGATCTCGATCGAGTAGACCTCCTTCACCACGCAAGCGAGCACCGCCGTCTGGTAACCGCAACCGGTGCCAATCTCTAATACACGGTCTCCCGGTTGCGGGGCCAGTTGTTCGGTCATGAACGCGACGATATAGGGTTGGGAAATCGTCTGCCCGGCGCCGATGGGCTGCGGACAATCGGCATAGGCCCGGTCCCATCGATCCTTCGGGACGAATTCGTGCCGCGGCACCACCGCCATCGCCGCGAGCACCTGCGGATGCGAAATCCCCTGCCGGACGAGTTGGTCGGAGACCATCCGTCGGCGTGCGTCTTCCAATTCGGCAGCGCTCAGCGGTGCCCGCCAGAGTAGCAATCTCACCACCGGTGACATCCACGCAGGCTTCATGCACAAAACGTCACTGAAAAAGAGTCGCGTGGCAAATTTCTCGTCCCTCGAAACCGGTCGAAGGGACTCTTTCAACCCCCTCATGGACTGGGGTGCAGCCCCTGCCACCCATGCCACGCCATGTAAAGCGCCAGGACCACCAGTAACGCGCACGAAACATAGGGCGCCCGGCGCATCGTCTCTCCGAACCCGCGAAAGCGCTTTTGCGCATGCTGGACACTGAGCGCTGCCAGGATCCCCACTGACACCATCGTCACCGCGAGGCCAAAGCTAAACGCCCCAACCATGGCGAATCCGAGCGTGGCCCGCTTGAGTTGCAAGCAGACGAGCAACACCGTGAAAGCCGCGGGGCACGGCATCAACCCGCCCGTGATGCCAAAGAGAACAATCTGCGGGGTCGTCACCGCACGGTCGGCAAAGCGGGACTGAATGTCGACCGCGTGCGCGCGCTCATGGGCGTCCTCAAAGGCCGGCCCATCTTCGACACCATGATGATGGTGATCGCCTTCCCGAAACTCCGCCCGGCAAGTGTGCACGTGGCCGCCATGGGAGAGCGTCAGTAGAGCGTCGAACTCGTGCGGCTCAGGAATGGCGTCACACGATTCAAGGAAGTCCCCTTTGGATACAAATGCGAAGATTTGCCCCGTCCCATCGGGCCGCCTGGTCTCGATCCTTGCATCCGTCGCGGCCGGCAATTCTTCGCCCGCCGGGGCCCGCAGACGAAAGACCGGCGGCACGCCTTCCTCGAACACACTCAACTCGATCTTCCCATGCCCGGTATCGAGCAGGAACAACTCACTGTGCGCCTGCCCCTGCGCTTCACTGCCATGTCCGTCGTCGTGTCCAGGCCCATGCTCGTGGACGTGGCCATCCCCGTGGTGGTGATGTCCATGATGATGCGCGGCGTCATGAACCTCCCGACGCGTCCGGAGAAACATCCACGTGGCCAGCGCGAGTATGCAAACCGCCGAGCCGAGTTGCAAATACGGCTCCACCGTTTCCGCATTCCATTGGCTCCCGAAATGCAGCGCCAGGGCCGCCAGCACCCAGATGATGAGCGAGTGAGAGATGGCCGCCGAGAGACCGAGCAGGACGGCCTGACTGACGGTGCCCCGAATGGCCACGATAAACGCCGCCATCATCGTCTTGGAGTGACCCGGCTCCAGGCCGTGCAAAGCCCCCAGCAGGATGGCCGTCGGAATGAAAATCCACAAATTGGCGGCTCCTCCCTGGAGGGCATGAAGGAAATCGGGCATGGTTTGGTCTATACCCCCTTCCCCCATACCCACAACCCCAAATTCCAGGGCTGGTGATCAGTGGCTCGCGGGATATAGTGGGCCCATGGCCAGCCATTCGCATTCGCACACGCATTCGCCCGATGAAAAGAGGGCGTTGCAACTCCGCCTTCGGAAGATTGGCGGTCAAATCGCGGCGATCGAAAGGATGGTGGAGGAGGATAGCGATTGCCCGGATGTGCTCATGCAAGTTGTGTCGGTGCGCAAGGCGCTCAAGTCCTTTGCCCAGGTTGTCATCCACCAGCATGCCCACCAGTGCATCGAGGGAGCCTCGGAACCCAAAGAGGCACAGCGGAAGTTACGAGAGCTCCTCACGGTCCTGGAGCGCTACGTGGAATAGCGGCGCGCCATCGTCGAGCGGCCCGTTCGGTGATCTCGCAGTCTCGCCTTCGTTGGGGCTCAGTCCGCCATCCGCCACGGGGAACGATCCGACCATGTCTTCAAGGACTCGGCCGTCCAGGCTGTCGTCTTATCCATGTGGCATACGTTGCACGCGTTCGGGATCTTCAAGGCATCGGTCCTGGCTGGGCCGACGAAGCGAAAGGTGTGGCTGCGAACATTCACGGCGCCCAGCGTCTGGGCGATCTTCGGCATGTGACACGCGATGCAGGAACTCCCCGCGCTTTCCGCCTTGTGATGGGTATGTTGCTCCAGGGTCACGGCACGCGGGCCGCTCGGAGCGTTTGGGCCGTGGCAATCCAGGCACAGCGCACCCGCGGGCTTCCGCAGTTGCGCCGGATTTTCCGTGCCATGCGCGTCGTGACAGGTGAAGCAGGCAACCCCGTGCGTGTACATCTGGCTGGCGACATAGTCATTGCCTTGCATGCGGTTCTTGTGCGCCGTGCCGTCGGCAAAATGCGTGAACGTGGTCTCACCCAGCTTGTTTTCTTCGAGTTTCCAATAGTCGCTCAACTGCCTGGATACGTCGTAACCCACCGGCCAGTCGTAGTGCTTTCCGTCGATGGGGTCTTGCAAAGGCCGGCCTTGAGAATGGCATTGAATGCAGGAATCATTCGCCGCCACGTAATCAAAACGGGCGGGACTCAAAATGGTCGCGGCCACGGGTTGCTTCACATGCTCGCTCCCGGGGCCGTGACATTTCTCGCAACCGACATTCCATTCCGACACCGTCTTGGTCTTGATGTCGTAGTTGACCGAGTGGCAACCATCGCACAGCGCGCCGGTGGGGCGCTGAAAATTGTCGGGCGGATACAACGACGCCCACCAGTCATCTTTGACGAAGTAAGGCTTCCACTTCTGGTGGGTCACATCCCACTGCGCCGGAAACGGGTAGTAATCATCGCCGATTTTCTTGAAATAGCGCTGCTTCCAAAGGCTGCCATAAACGAATGCAATGTCCTCCCGGACAAAAGTGATCAAGGGGTCGCCGCTGGCGAGGTCAGGAATGATGGCCTCCGGGTGTTCCTTCGGGTCACGCACCACATTGGCCATCGGCGTCTTCTTCCAACGCGCGTAGATGTCGCTGTGACACTTTTCGCACGATGCCGAGCCAACATACTGTGCGTTCGCCACGGCGGCCATCGGCCCAGGCGTCGGGGAGGACTCTTTTGCAGGGACCGTGACTGGCAAATTGCGGATAAAGCCCACCATCTGCCAGATTTCCCGGTCGGGCAATTGCCACCCAGGCATGGCGGTGTTCCGGATGCCATTGCGAACGAAGTAGAATAACTCTCCATCCGTCCGCTTCCGTTTCAGCAGCGCGGCGCGGTTGAGATTGAGCGGGGGTGGATACACCCCCCCGCCAGCCTCGGTCTTTCCGCTGCCATCGTACCCGTGGCAGGCTTCGCAATTCTTTTGATACAACGCCCGCCCGGACGCCACGTCCGCACTGTCCGGGGTGCCGCTCAGCGGATTCTTGAGCGCTTTGACCCCGGAAGGAATGCTCAAGTCCACCAGTTCGGCGGCGATGTATGTCTCCAATTCCGAGGGCTTCTGACGCGCGTGCAACCCGCCTCCGGTAACGTAATGATAAATGGCGCCGATCGATAGCGCGCACAGGACAGCAATGACCAGAACAACGCGCCCTGCGGAAGATCTGCGAGGCAGCGGATTAGGTGTGCCGGACGATTCGGGGGTGTTCATGGCGGGGATCTAATAAGCGTAAAAGCGATCCCTCTTCGTGCCGGTCGGGTCAGTCAACTATCCATCCACAATTACACCCAGGCGTCCACGTCGGGCAGGTCCAGCCATAACGACACGAACATCGCGCAGAGACCGGTGTGCACGCCCGTCACCTTCAGGCGCAGATAGTGCCAGCCGCGCAGACACCACCGAGTGGCCTCGTTCACGGCCTGGTACGGATACGTCGTAACCCAGCGCAGCGCCGCCGCGAGCTTGCTGGCTTCGCCCCCCTGGATGGAGCTGCGAAAAAGATTCTCCGTCTGCGAAACCGGAAAGGGATAGACGCTGCATGCCCGCAAGCCGAAAGGCCACTCACGGTCGATGGCGTGATCCCACGGCAGCCACATGGGCCGCAGGCCCGTGACCATCGCCTCCGCCGCGCGCCGATCCACGATATAGGCCCCGGCTCCCTTGAGCCGGCCAAAATTCACGCACAGGAAAGCCCCTGCGGCGAGTTCGGCGACCCGAGCCGGCTGGCCCGGGCTCAGGCCAGACAAGCGCAGGACATTCCAGGAGCCCGCCGTGCGCATCGCCGCCGCGAGCACGCGTTCGAACTGGGGCTGGAGCACGAGATCATCTTCACAGATCAGCCCATGGGAATCACCGCTCGCCAGAAATGCCTCCATCGCCTTCAGGTGGCTGAGATAGCAGCCGATCTCCCCGGGCTTGGTCGTCCGGCCGTGGTAGCGATGATACAGTTCCTGCGCGTAGCCAGGATGCGGCAGGGTGAGCGTCTTGCCGTCGATCGCCGGGACACGCTCGAGCGGGATGCCGGCCTCCGCGAAAGCCTTCTCCATATGCGCACGCCGGTCAGTCGCGGCATCGAGATTGATGAGGTAGATGCACCGCAGTTGGGAGGTGCGGGCCTGCCAGGCCCGCTCGTGGGTCCGCCACTCGGCGATCGGACGGGACGCCATTTTCCGGGGTCTGGATCGGGGCGACGCGACGAAGTGGAGACTGCGCGTCGGCGTGGAAGAGACGACCGGAGAGGGGCCCACGCTGGGCACTTCCCGCCATCCCGAGCGATCGTAGAAACTGAGGGGCGACCCTGTGATCTTGGTGAAAATCTCGCAGAGCGAACCCCATTCGGAAACCGGGATATTCAGGACGGTTTCCCGCCTCACCTGCTGGCGGGTACCGCTGCAGATTTCCTTTCCAGTCCGCGCATCCTTGATGGAAATCGTCTCCCCGCGCAAAGGCAACGGCACGAACCAACGCAACGAACCGCGGGTGCTCGATTCCATGCTCAGAAGCAACCGCCTCCCCGCCATGGCAAACGCCTGTCGCGGCAGAACGAGCCGGAACACCGCGCCCTCCAGGGCCGCAGAACGCACGGGATGAAAGGAATGGTTGCGCCGGCAAGGGCCCGGCTCCCAGAAACATTCCGGCCGGTCCGCATAGGCGGAAAAGCGCCGCCGGCTCATCACCATCTGCGTCTCGTGACGGTGGATGGCATCGAGCTTGCGATCCCTCTCCCCGGCGTTCAACACGAGGGCCACGGGATTTTCTCGCGGATCAAATTTCGCGTGATGGATGACGTAATCCAGGCAGCGAACGTCACTCAGGCCGCTCTTCCGCAGCGCCAGCCGGAGAAGAATGTGCAGAGCGCTATGATCCCGGTGCGCATCGTCGCGGGAAGGCCCCACGATCAGCGTGGGGGCGCAGGCCACCAGTTCCTGCGCCATGGCGTCGATCACGGCGGCATCTGCGTCCATGAGCAGGCGGGTCATGCCTTGATCGGGCAGGTTAAGAAAACGCGCCGCTTCCGCACCCAACCCGAGGACGTCGAGCGCCGCGCGCGCCTCGGCGTTGCGCCGTTCGCCCCACCGCTTTTGATCGTCGCTGGACACCCGCCAGCGCCGCTCGGCAACGCGTTGCGGCCAGGGATTATTGTCTCCGTTGGTCGCAAAGACCACGCGCACCGCGGCTCCGACCGCCACCGCGCGCTGGATCAGTCCGCCCATCGCCAGGCATTCGTCATCCGGGTGCGGGGCGAGCAGGAAGAGGCGGTCTTCTTTGGTCAGTGCTATCATCGTAGAGGGTGGCAGCCGGGCGGTGAAAATGGGGCGACCGCAAAGCGGGCCGAAGCCTCACTACTCGATCGATTTGCGGAAGTGTTCGCGACCATAGGCGTGTTCCGCGCCGACAACAACCTCAGAGCCCCTCATCGGTAGTACTGCCACCCGGGCTGGTCGGCGAGCGGTTGAAAGCCCATCTCCGCGGCCCGCGCCCAGAATACGGCAAGATTCGCATGCGGCTCCTCGGGAATAAATTCATGCGGCCCGATCGCCAATTCCCGGGCCTGTGTCCAGGGCGAGCCATCGAGCACCCCAGCCACGACCTTTCCATCGGCCCATGCCACATAGGACCCTGGCACCTGAATCTCAAATCGAACCGCCTGACCGGCGTCCTGCGCTCTCCGGCTAATCATCCGCCCGGCCACGCGCACACGTCCGACCGCCAGATAATTCTCGGCCAGGAACGCCGCGGCGTCCTTGGGATACCAACGATTCTGATTCAATACCACGCAGGTCTTCGTCTCCACGACATCCCGAGCGACGGTGTCCGTGATCTGCCCGCGCCGCAATCGGACGAAGGTCAACGGTTCGAGGACGTAATAGAAAGCGCGCTGGCGAAACACAGACTCGCCCTTGAAGTCCATGACGAACTCGCCCGGCCGCGTGAGGCGCAGGACTTCGCCCAGAATTTCGCGTTCGCGCTGGGTGCCATCGATCCACGGCGGACGCCCTCCGAGCACGAACCCCGCCTCCACCACTCCCAACATGCCCAGAACCCACACCGAACGGGCGCCGATCCCGGCGGGCCGTGACTCGATGAACCAAACCAGCAGCGCCGCCACCAATACCATCGCGAGAGGATAGAATGGCAGGTCGTCCTGCCGGGTAAGAAGCGTCCAAAAGCTGTAAAGCGCCGTCTCGTAAAATCCTGCCACCAGGAATAAGAAAGTCCGCCGCGGCGCCGACGCGACCGCCGGCGTCCGCCGCGCAATGATCGAGGCCGCCCACAGCAAAAACGGGACCGCGATCGGAAAAACCAGGCGCAGGAGCTGCGGATGATTCGTGGCGTCCACGCCCGGCAGGATATTGTGCCCGATGATGCCATAGTAAAATGGCTCCCATGCGCCCTGAGCCGCGAAGAAGCAGCACAGCGCCGCCGGCGCGAGCAGCGCACCCACGATCACCGGCCAGCCCAAGGCCAGCACCCGTCGCATTTCGCCGAAAGCGAACCGGCGCGCGCAAACCAGCGGGGTCGCCACGGCAGCCAGGATGCAGGCCGCAAAGAGGAGCGTGGACTTCATCGAAACCGTAAAGCAGAGGCCGAGCAACAACCCGGCGGCAAACCCGCGCCCCTTCGTGAATCGGCCGGTGAGCAACACTGTCATCGTTCCCAGCCAGAGCGGCGTCCAGAGATTGTCCGTCCGATATTCGACCGAGCAAAAAAACCACCAGGGCAGGAGGCTGATGAGAACAACCGCCCATAGTCCCACCCGCTGGGAGAACACGCTCCGGCCAATTTTCCAGACGCACCAGAGCGACACCAGCCACAGCGGCACCATGGCAAACCGCATGAAACTCAGGATATTCGTCCGCTCGCCCAACAGCGCGACCAGGGGCGAAAAAACGATATGGAAGAGCGGCGTGTGATTGTCGAAGAAGTCGCGGTATTGCAGCAGCCCCTGCGTCCAGCCCCACGTGGTGTGCAGATGCTGCGGCTCATCGCTGTCGTACCGGTAATGGAAGATGTAGTAGGCCCGCAGCGCGAAGGCCAGGGCAAGCAGCAAGCCCGCCAGCCATCGCTCCCGCGCCGGCACCACCGCATCGGCGCGGCTTTTCCCGGGGTCCGTGATCTCCGGTGACGTCATTCAAAGAAACTCAAAAGCCGCCGCCCATTGCTGGGCGGCGGCAGTTTGATGGGATATCTCGGAGCGGCAGCTTACGCGTTGGCGGGAGCGGCGGGGGCCGCCTGGGCGGCCTCGCCACGTTCTTTCATCGCGGCTTTGCGCGAGAGCTTGACGCGGCCCTTTTCGTCAACGCCGATGCACTTCACCCAGATGAGGTCGCCCACTTTGACCACGTCTTCGGTGCGATTCACGCGGAAGTCCGCCAGTTCGCTGATGTGCACCATGCCGTCCTTGCCGGGCAGCACTTCGACAAAGCAACCGAACTCTTTGATCGTCACCACGCGACCCTGATACATCTCGCCGACCCCAATTTCCTTGGTCATGCCTTCGATGATCTGCTTGGCCCGGAGCAGCGAGTCGCCGTTGTTCGAGTAGATGTGCACGGAGCCATCGTCCTCGATATTGATCTCCGCGCCGGTCTCGGCGACGATGCCCTTGATGGTCTTGCCGCCAGGGCCAATGATGAGACCGATCTTGTCGGGGTTGATCTTAATGGTTTCGATGCGCGGGGCATACTTGCTCAGTTCCTTGCGCGGCTGGGACAGGGCGGTGTCCATCACGTCGAGCACCTTGAGACGAGCGTCGCGGGTGCGGTAGACCGCTTCCTCCATCAGCTTGAGGCTGATACCCGGAAGCTTGAGGTCGAGTTGAAATCCGGTCACGCCGTCGCGGGTGCCGCAGAGCTTCCAATCCATGTCGCCGAAGTGATCTTCGCTACCGATGATATCGGTGAGCATCGTGTAGCGTTCCAGCCGGCCATCCGCGCTGAACTCGGTAACGAGCCCGCAGCTAATGCCCGCCACACTCTTCTTGAGCGGCACGCCGGCGTCGAGCAAGGCGAGAACGCCCGAGCAAACGGACGCCATCGAAGTGGAACCGTTCGATTCCATCACTTCGCTGGAGACGCGGATGGCATAGGGGAAATCCTGCACGTCGGGGATGACGGGCTCGACGGAACGCTCGGCGAGCGCGCCGTGGCCGATCTCGCGGCGTCCGGGAGAGCCCGTACGGCCGGTTTCACCCACGGAGAACGGCGGGAAGTTGTAGTGCAAGATGAAGCGCTTTGTCGTCACGCCGCCGGTATAGCCGTCAAGGTCCTGGGCTTCGTCGGCCGGGGCGAGAGTGGCCAGGGCCACCGCCTGCGTTTCGCCACGCTGGAAGAGCGCGGAGCCGTGCGAGCGTGGGAGCAGACCGACTTCGGCGCTCAATTCGCGAATCTCATCGAGACCGCGTCCGTCGCAGCGCGTCTGCTTGTCCAGGATCGAGACGCGGAAGGCCTTCTTCTGCAGGTAGTCGAAGGCCTGGCTGATCTCAAACTTCGTCGCTTCGGGATACTTGGCGACGATCGCGGCGCTCACCTCGTCCTTCAACGCGCCGATGGCCTTTCCACGGACAACCTTGCTCTTGTTGTAGATCGCGGCCTCGATGCGGTCGCCGGCGACGGCATAGGCCACTTCGAGAAGTTCGTCCTTCACGACGAAGAGCGGAGGTTGGCGCTTCGCTTTTCCGACGAGTTGGGCCAGTTCGACCTGGGCCGCGACGATCTTGGAAACCTCGCCCTGGGCGAAGTGCAAGGCCTCGATGAATTTGTCTTCGGGGAGCTGATCCGCGGCCCCTTCGATCATGATGACGTCCGTCGCGTTGCCGACATAGACCAGGTCCAGATCGCTCTGGGACATGTCCTCATGCGTCGGGTTGGCGATGAACTGGCCATTGATCCGGCCCACGCGCACCGCGCCGACTGGCCCGGCAAACGGAATGTCGCTCACCATCAGCGCGGCGCTGGCCCCGTTGATGAAAAGGATGTCCGGATCATTCACGCCGTCCGCGCTCAGGAGGACGCCGATGATCTGCGTGTCGTAGAGGTAGCCTTTCGGAAAGAGGGGCCGCAGGGGGCGGTCCGTCATGCGGCAGGTCAGGATTTCTTTCTCCGAGGGGCGGCCTTCGCGCTTGAAGTAGCCTCCTGGGAACTTGCCCACTGCGGCCGCTTTTTCGCGGTAGTCGACGGTGAGCGGGAACCAGTCCTGGCCTTCCTTGATGCTGGTGGCGGAAACTGCGGAGACGAAAACGATGGTCTCGCCGCTGCGGACAGTGACGGCGCCGTCCGCGAGCTTCGCGAGTTTGCCGGTTTCGATGGTGATGGGGGTGGCGCCGACGTGCGCCGTGACGTTATGAATACTCATGGTGTTTTTGCTGATGGCTCCAACACCGCTTCGAAACTTTGAATGTTGAATTCTAAATTCTGAGTGTCTTTCAGCCCTGAGCGGGCGAAGAAACATTCAAAATCCAGAATTCAAAATTCAAAATTTCCGACAGCGTTGCCGGGAAGCCTTTTGTTTTGGGGTTTTTGTTGAATCCCGCCTGGCCCAATGCCGTGCGGAAAGAGGAAAAGAGGGGTGGAAAGAGTTCGCCCGCGAATCTGATCGCGGGCGAACGTTTCCGAAAATCCGTGGAAGCTACTTGCGCAAGCCGAGCTTCTCGATGGCGACCTTGTAGCGGTCATTCGAGGTGCGCTTGAGGTAGTCCAAAAGCTTGCGGCGCCGGGCGACCAGGAGGAGGAGGCCGCGGCGGGAGGAATGGTCTTTGACGTGCGTCTTGAAATGCTCGGTGAGCTGGTTGATCCGCTGCGTCAGCAGCGCAATCTGCACGTCGGCGCTGCCCGTGTCTTTTGCATGGAGCTGCAGCGCTTGGATGTCCTTGGTGTCAGTCATATCGGTTCTTTGTGGGCCGCGAAGTATGGGGAGGAACGTCGCGATGGCAAGCGGAAGTTTCCAATATCTGCCAGCAGGGGCGTGATTCAAACCCGGTCCAAAGGTTCAAGCAGCGAGAGGCCAGAGTTGGGCCCATTGGTTGTTGGAGCGCAAGACGCGCAACTGGGCGATGGACTCAGCGTTGGCCGGTAGCCAGGCGGCACCGGAGAGTTTGAGCCTGGCTTGGAGGACGTGCTTGTGGCCAGATTC
>JBBRPL010000156.1:0-16541 GCA_038228205.1 Chthoniobacterales bacterium | reverse complement strand
TGCTCGCCTTCTGCGGTGGCGTGCTCGGAATTCTCGCCGCCCGCTTTGGACTCAGCGCCCTCCTCGCGGTGGCGCCGAGCGACCTGCCGCGGGCCAAGGAGATCGGACTGGATGGCGGAGCCCTGCTTTTCACCACGCTTCTCATCGTCTTGACGGGCTTCGGATTTGGCCTCGTGCCCGCCCTGCAAAGTGCCCGGCTGAATCTCGTGGGTGCGCTCAAGGAGGGCGGACGCGGCGGCAGCGATGGCAGCCGGCACTTCGCCCGCCACTCGCTGGTCGTCACCGAGATCGCCCTCGCCTTGATTCTACTGGTCGGCGCCGGGTTGCTCATTCGCAGCTTTGCCCGTCTGCAGTCGGTCAACCCGGGCTTCAACGCGGAGGACGCGGTGATGGTGAACTTCTCCATCCCCACCGAGAAATACCCGGATGGTGCCAGGCAATTCGCGTTCATCGACGCGGTGCGAAAGCGCTTCGAGGCGCTGCCCGGGGTGAAAGCGGTGGGGGCGACCCAGGTGCTGCCCTTTTCGGGCAGCGACTACGTCCTCAGCTTCACCATCAACGGCCGGCCCCCGGTCGCGCCCAGCGATATGCCCAGCTCGAACTACTTCTCGGTTACGCCGGACTATTTCAAGGCCATGGGCATTCCGCTGCTGCGCGGACGCACCTTCAACGAGCAGGACCGGGACGGTTCCGCGCGCGTCGCGATCATCAGCAAGTCGCTGGCCGATCAATTTTTTCCCAATGAGGATCCGCTCGGGAAACAGATCAACATCACGAATGGCCCCGAAACGTGGCGCGAAATCGTTGGCGTAGTAGGCGACGTCAAAGCCTACGGCCTCGATCGCGACACCGCTGTGCAAAGCTATGAGCCGCTCGCGCAGGTGCCGTTCAACTTCATGTCTTTCGTGGTCCGCACCAGCGGCCAACAGGGAGGCTTCGCCAATGCCTTGCGCCGCGAAGTGTACGCGGTTGACAAAGACCAGCCGGTTTTCCGGATCGAGTCGCTCGAATCCCTTGTGCTCGCCTCATCCTCCCGCCAGCGCTTCGCCATGACGCTTTTCGCGCTGTTCTCCGGCATCGCACTTTTGCTTGCCGCCATCGGCATTTATGGCGTGATGTCGTATTCCGTCTCTCAGCGCACCGGCGAATTTGGCATTCGCATGGCCCTCGGGGCGCAGCCGCGCGACCTGCTCCGTCTCGTGCTGGGACAGGGCGTGCGCTTGACCGCGCTCGGGATTGTCGTTGGTCTCATCGGCGCCATTGCCGCCGCCCAGGTGGTGCAATCGATTCTCTTCCAAACCGGCGCGCGCGATCCGCTGACGTTCACCCTGATCGCCGCGCTGCTGGGGGTCGTCGCCATCCTCGCCTGCCTCTTCCCCGCCCTGCGCGCGACGAGCGTGGATCCGGTGGTGGCGCTGCGCGAATGACGCTCTCGACCGAACTCACGATTGAATCGGCGCCATTAGGCGGATGTCGATATCGTGCGTAAAAAGGATCTCGGGCAAAGTCACTTTGCGACCGTTGATCTGGAAAGGCGGAAGCAGCACGCGCACCCGGGAAACACCGGCGAGTTGCAACGAGGCATAGAGCCAGTAGTTGCGGCTCAAGCCGGTGGGCACGCCATTCACCTTCATGTTTTCGCCGACCAGCGGAACGATTCGTAACACCGGCATCGCGGGGTTTCCGGAGTAGCTCAGCCCCGCGAAGGCGCACTGCCACACGCGCTCGTCCGTTTGCAGCCGCAGTTCCGAACCCACGAGGACGACTGTCTTCCCTTCTGGAACGGCAAACTGCATCGCCAGGGTCCAGCGATCACCCGCCGTCGGAAAAATGTGGGCGGAGATGAGTACCCCATCCCTGGGAAACGAGATGGTGGTTTTCGGCTGATATTTATATCCCCCGACCGTTCCGCCCGGCGCGATCGGTCGGAAGACACTCCGCGGGAGGATGGGCACACACCCGGTGAGGAAAAGCGCGGGCACCAATGCAACGGCCGAAAGGCGCAGGAGGGAACGGATCGCATTCATAGTCGGTCCCCCAGCATTTCACGACCGCCCTCTGCCCAAACATCGAAATTTCCCTGCGACGCATCGCTTTCGTCGATTCCCGACGGTAGTTCCGTCAACTGCGCTCCGGGGCAAGCCCCGCGGCAGTCGGCGGGCCTTTCTCCCTCGTGCAATGTGAAGACGAAATCACCGGCTTCACTTCACTCGCTCGTTCCGGTGGCGTCGAACGATGCTGCGCTTTTTGTTCCCTTCCAACGATAGAAGAAGAAGAAGATGGGCCCCCGGTGCGGTCTTCTCGTGTTCGCCGCCGAAACGAATTGTCATGATTTGATCTGATCTGATTTATCGCCTGACACCTTTTCCCCGCCCTTCTTCCTCGCGCCTTCGCGTGAAACTTCGATCCCTTCGTGCCTTCGTGGCTTCGTGTAAGACAATCCCCCGTCCCCCGGGATCCGCGACATCTGGGCCATCCGTGGTCAATTTGGCTTCCTGCTGCACCCAGCACTTCTCCTGTGGTTCCCTCCTCCCCGCCTGCCACCGGCGTCATCCGCGGTGCGCCCAACCTTCACTATAGGGTTTCGTCCCTTCGATGAAAGGTCTGCGGCATCAACCCTCAAGCCACAGACCTTCGACGAAGAGTCACCGGCCTTCCGCCAAAGGCCGACGACCTTAAGCAAAGGTTCCCCGACCTTCCGCAAAGGGTCCGCCACCCTGAGCCACGGTTCCGCGGTCTTAAGCCAAAGTTCCGCGACCTTTGGCGAAAGGTCCGTGACCTTTTGCACGGAGCCTCCGACCTTCGCCAAAAGATCCCCGACCTTCCGCAAGAGGTCCCCGGCGTGAAGCGAAGGGTTACCGATCCATGGCAAACGGTCTGCGACCTTCAGTTGGAGGTACCTCGACCTTCAGGCGGAGGTACACGCACCGTTTGGCGAGGGTCCGCGGTCTTCGATCAAGAGTCGGTGACCTTCGCTCGAAGGTCCGCGCATCTTTGGCAAGAGTCAGCGGCATGAAGGAAAACGTCGGCGGCCCTTTGCCAAGGGCCAACGCCCTAAGCGAAATGGCCAGCGGCATTTATCAAAAAGTCGGCGACATCAAGACAAGCGCCAGCGGCATTGAGTCAAAGGTCAGCGGCATTCGGCCAAGGGTCCACGCCATCGTGCAAATGGTCGCCGCACCTTGAGCAAAAGGTCCGCGGCATCCGACCGATGGTCGGTGACATGAACCAAATGGGCCGCCGCGCTGTGCCAGGAGCCAGCGGCGGTTTGCCAATGGTCCGCGGCATCTTCTCAAGAGTCCGCGACGCTTTGCGGAAGGTCAGCGGCGTGAAGTAAATAGTCGGCGGCACTTCGGAACACGCGCGTGACCCTCGCACGAAGGTCCGCGTACCCCCGCCTAAGCCGCGGCGCTCTCTCGCCTTAAGGTCGGCGGCATCTTGTCTTCAACCGTGGCGGCAGAGCGAGCGCGCGTTTCAGGTCGCCCAAAACGTGGCGCAAAAGTTACGAGCGCGCCCGATCCAGACGGGTGGTTTGGCCGAAAAGTTGGTCGCTTTACCCCACGCAGTGGCTTGCAGAGCGAAAAAGTTACCCGCGCTGCCATGCCCGTTGGTTGGCCAAGCCGGAAAATGTGGCCGCCTGCTCAATTTCGGCTGCTCGCCAAGCCAAAAAGTGTCCAACATTCCCACTCCCGTTACCCGGCCAAGTAAAAGAGTTGCCCGCCTTACCACGCCCGTTTCGATGCGATCCAAGCGGGTTACGTGCTCGGGCGAATGATTCGAGGTGAAACGGACTGGTTTACTCTGGTAACGGGGTGATGACCGCGGATCTGGAACCAGAGGCTGGGGCGAAATGAGAATTACTTCGATTCTCGCCGGCCGTTCCGGTTTTTCAGCCAACGTTCGCACTTCAAGGGCGAGGCTTCGCGCTTATTCGAGAGGCATTAACGCTCCGAGTGGGGGGGGTCGGTCGCCGTGCAATGACCTCGGCACTTGGTAGTTAAGGCTTGTCCGCCGATCAGGTCCAGAAGGTGCACTTGGCATTCCTCCCTCCAAAGGAGCAGGATTTCAGGATGTCCCTCTCGGGCCCGCGCTGCTAACATCCCAACCGTGACTGGATCTCTCCCCTTTTTGACCCCTGAGCTGATCCCGCCCCCGCGGCGCCGTCTGAATCCCTGGAAATCCGCACTGTGGATTTTTGTGCTCTGGACGAGCATCGGGGTTCTGGCGTCACTGCAAACTCACTACCTCTACATTTCACTCGGTGAAGGCGATGTCGGGTTTCTGCGGGTCTTGATCAGCACGCTCCGCACTTCCTACGTTTGGGCAATCCTGACCCCTGCCATCTGGTGGTTAACCGGGCGTTTTGCCATTTCCCGCCCCCGGGAGTTCATCATGGCGCATCTCGGGGGCTGGTTGGTTTGCCTCGTGATCCAGGTCCTCGCGCGGGCCTCGACCGGATTTCTGCTTCCCAATCCGATCGAAAACACGGGGTTCTTCAAGCTGCTCATCTCCACCTTTCAGCTCTTCTTCTATACTTTCCTGATCGGTTACATCCTGATCGCGGCAGGTTCTCTCGCGATCCAAAGTTACCGTCGACTGGCGGAGGAACGGGAGCGATCGGCCAAGCTCCACGCGGACGCCATGGAGGCGCGACTGCGCGCTCTGCAATCGCAACTCCAGCCTCATTTCCTTTTCAACACGCTGCACGCGATCGCCTCGCTCGTAACGGAATCCCCGCCGCAAGCCGTCGAAATGATTGCGCGCCTCGGCGAACTCCTCCGCGCTTCGTTGCGCAACGCCGAGCAAACCGAAGTGCCCCTCGAGGACGAGTTCAAGTTCGCCCGCCAGTATCTCGCCATCGAGCAGATCCGGCTGGGCGAGCGCTTGCAGGTGCGCTGGCGGATCGCACCCGAAACCCGTAACCTGCTCGTGCCCCAATTGCTTTTGCAGCCCCTGCTCGAAAACGCCATTCAACACGGCATCGCGCGCTCGACCGAACCCGGGACACTCGAGATCGATAGCCACCTGGAAGAGGCAGGGCGACTCTGTTTGACCGTGACCAACACCGGGCCCGGCGCGCCGACCGTCGAACTGCGTCCCATCGACCCCGCGCGCGGACTGAATCTCTCCTTGGGCAATATTCGCGCGCGTCTCGATGCGCTCTACGGGCCAGAGGGACACACTTTCGACCTCAACCAATTCCCCAATCATGGCGGCGCCTGTGCGACTGTCGTCGTCCCCGCCAAGCTCAGCGGACGCAACGGTTCGGCGGAGGCGGCGCTCCTATCGCCTCTCGCCGTCGAGTCCACCTTATCCGAGGACGCCTCGGCGGCTCTCGCAGGTCCGGCGGCAGTTTCCCGCTGATGTTGATCCGCACGGTCATCGCCGATGATGAGCGCCTCGCCCGGCGGCGCATCGAGACGTCGCTCGCCGAGGCGCCCGACATCGAAGTCGTTGCCTCCTGCAGCAACGGGCGGGAGGTCGTCGAAAAAGTGCGCAAGCTGTCGCCCGACCTCCTGTTTCTCGACGTGCAGATGCCGGCGATGGACGGTTTTGCGGCTCTCGCGGAACTCGGCTCGGCCACCCCGCGGGCGGTAATTTTTGTCACGGCTTATGACCAGTACGCGATCCGCGCCTTCGAGATTCACGCGGTCGACTACCTGCTGAAGCCTTTCGATGCGCAACGCTTCGACGCCTCCCTGAAACGGGCGCGCGGAGTCCTCGAAGTGCGCCAGCAGGGCGAGATCTTTCAAGGCCGGTTGCGCGATCTGCTCCAGACGCTCTCCAGCGAGCCCCAATACCTCGGCCGATTCGTGCTCAAGATCGCCGATCGGATCGCAGTGCGAAATGTCAGCGAACTCGATTGGGCCGAAGCGGATGGAAACTATGTGCGGATGCACTTCGGCAAGGAGACGCATCTCGAGCGCGGCAAGCTAAGCGCGCTCGCCGAGAAGCTCGATCCGCGCCAGTTCGCGCGCCCGCATCGTTCGGCGATCGTCAACATCGATCGCATCCGCGAAATGCGGCAAGTCTTCCACGGCGACTACGTGGTGATTCTGCAGGACGGACTGCGCATCGCGCTCGGCAAGGCGTACCGCGATCAGTTTCTCGAACAGGTGCAAAGAGCACGGACGTAGCGTTCGCCGCACCTTCCAGCGGCCATCGCCTTAAGAGTCTGAACGCTTCCGCCCGTTGAGGTGTTCGCGGAGGTTTCAGCCGCAATTCGAATCGCACGCACCCGTCGCGCGCAGTGATTCGTCCCACCCCCAACTGCGAGTTTCGCGCTCTCTCCAGAGACTCGTCACATTGAAAACGCAGATTCGTCTGCTTTGGCGGAATCATCGCAGGCGTTATGCACCTGCTTCGATTCATCCCCGACCTCGGACCCGAGAATCCCCGCGCGCTGGAGACGCGCGCGTTGCTCTCCGGGCACAATTTCATCGTCCACGCGCAAGGCGCTCCACAAGCTCCGGCTGTCCAGCCGGAGAGACTTTCGGTCAAGACCGCCTTCGGCGGCGAGGCCGTCTTTCGGCTCGGCGGGCGGCGGGCTGTCGCCTACGAGGGATCGTACTTCGTCGTCAACGCCGGGCAGCCCCACATTCTCGAGCCCAAGCCGGCGACCAATGCCGAACTGCTCTGCGTCTTTTTTGACGACGGCTTTGTCGAGGAAACCCTGCACGCCGCGCGCAATCCGGCCCGGCCGCTGGATCTCCCGCTTCCTTCCCGCCCCCAGAACACGCGGTTCATCGAGGAGACGCAACCCCACGATTCGTACGTTTCGCCGCACCTGCTCTCCCTCCATCGCGCGCTGAGCAAAGGCGTGCTCTCGCGGACCTTTGCCGAGGAGCTCATGGGTCGGATCCTCAGCGGTCTGCTTCAGCGCGATCACCGCATGATGGCGGAAGTCGAGCGCATCCCGAGGCTGCGGCGGAGCACGCGGGAAGAGATCTTCCGGCGCATCCAGCGGGCGCGCGAATTCATCGAGGCTGCCTATGCCGATATCCGCTCGCTCTCCGAAGTGGCGCGCGTGGCGTGCATGTCCTACTCGCATTTTCATCGCTTCTTCTCGGCCTTCTACCAGCTCACGCCGCACCGTTATCTGACCGAGCGCCGGCTCGGCGTCGCGCTCCGCGAACTGCGCCGCGATCGGTTTTCGATCACCGCGCTGAGCTACGAGGTCGGCTTCGAGAACGTGAACTCATTTGCGGCGCTTTTCCGGCGCCGCTTCGGGCTGCGCCCTTCGGATTACCGCCGCGGAATTCCCATTGCGGACGACCACCTGAATTTCGTGCCCGGGCATCCCGTGCAGGCGCCCATCGCCTTCGCTCCGGCCACCTCCGGCCGCGTTCATTCTCTCCCCACAATGAAGAGGATCGATGGAGCAGGCCCATCTCCGCGTGGCCACGCTCGGGCTCGAATGAATCAACCCCACACACCTCAACCCACCACCTGACACCACATGAAAAAACTTCGTTTCAATTTCCCGCCACGGCCCCGCGCTGTGCTCTGGGGCGCAGGCTGTGCTGCGCTGCTCGGCGCGGCGTCGACCGCCTCGGCCCAGGATGCCGAGCCCGCGCGCGTCATCGTGACCGGGTCCTACATTCCCTCCGCGGAATCGGAAGGGCCCCTGCCCGTTTCCATCTACACCGCCTCGCAGCTGCAGCGGGCCGGCGCCAACACCCCGGCAGAGGGCTTGCGGCAGTTGCCGTCCTACATCGGCGCGACGGCCACGGAGAATGACTCCAACGCCGGCAACGGTTCCGCCGCCATCAACCTGCGCGCGCTCGGTGCCGGAAATACGCTGACGCTCATCAACGGGCGACGTGCCTTCGCCTTCGGCGACATCAACGCCATCGGGATCGGCTCCATCAACCGCGCGGAAATCCTGAAGGACGGCGCGTCGGCCATTTACGGCTCGGACGCCGTCGCGGGTGTCGTCAACTTCATCCTCCTCAACGGGCCGGGTGCCGAACCGTTCCGCGGGGTCGAACTCGACCTCCTCTACGGCAACACCACGAACAAGGACGCCGGCGTGAAGCAAGCGTATCTCAACGCCGGCTGGGGGAACGACAAGATCTCGATCGTCTTTTCGGCGAACTACTACGACCGGCAGGCGATCTACTCGCACGACCGACACGTTTCCGGAGATGCGGACGCGCGCTCGTTCGGTGGCTCAAACACCCGCAGCGGTACGTTCGAGGGACGAGTGGACCTGAATTTGTCCAGCGGTCTGCGGGGAACGGCGCTCGCGCGCATCATCATCGATCCAACTCGTCAAATCACTGGGGTGGCCAGCACCCGTGAATTCTCGTTGTCCGGCGGCGACGGGTTCAATTTTCGAGCCTTCACTCCGGCCATCCCAGGGCAGGAGAAATTCGCCTACTACGGCGCGTTCAACTACAAGCCCCTCGGCGACAATCGCATTCAGTTTTACGGCGATGCGATGTACTCTGAAACCCGCCAGGACAACGGGCTCGCCCCCTCTCCCCTGAGTCAGTTGAGCACGGGATTCCTGGGCAGTTCAGTCCGGACGAGTCCGTTCAATCCGTTCGCGCAGACTCTCACCCGGGTGCGCTATCGGCTGGTCAACGAATCCGGCAACCGCCGCAACGGCTTCGACTCCAAGTTCTACCGCTTCGAAGGCGGATTGAAGGGCGACTTGAACTTCAAGGGGAACTCCATCCTGGGCTTCCTGAATTACGACCTGGGAATGGTGTATGAGCAGTTCAAACAGGTCCAGACCTTCAATGGCGACGCACGCCTCTCCGCCTTGGCGGCCCAGTATCTGCCTTCCGGAGCGGCCAGCGAAGCCGTCCTGGCCACGCTGACCAGTGGCGACCCGCTCACCCGCGCCATTCAGTTGAATCGCCAATTTGGAGGCACCTTCAATCCGTTCCTCGGCGCCAATGCGCCGCGGGTCGGAACTGCCACGACCTACAACTCCACGACCGGGGCCGTGACGGGGACCCGCGCGTTCGATAACGTCGCGGCCGTCCAGCGCGCGCTCTACACCGCGAACGGCATCGCCTACTCGACGAACTCCCTCTTCGACGCGCGTTTCGGCGGTTTGCTCTTCCCGAATCTCCCGCAAGGCGGGATCAGCTTCAGTGTCGGCGCGGAATACCGCACGGAGCATCCCAAGGCAAAGGGTGATCCGGCGCAGACGCCGGACCTGGTCAATGGCAACAGCGACCCGCTGGGCTTCAACGCTGCCGTGAACAGCGACTTCAAGCGCAATACGTATTCCTTCTACGGCGAGGTGGCGATTCCGGTCATCGTCCAGTCGATGAAAGTCCCGTGGGTGAAGTCCCTCGATTTCTCTGCCGCCATTCGGTATGAGCACTTCGAGAACATCGGACAGGATCCTTCCATCACGGATCCTATCACCGGTGCCGTGACCGGCCCGAAACTCAAGATTGTGGGCGACAACGGCAGCACGCCGCGCTTCACCTTGCGCTATCAGCCCTATGACGATCTGACGCTGCGCGCTTCCTACGGCAAGTCCTACGTGCAGCCCTCGTTCGCCACGCTTTTCCTGGCGAATAGCCAGAACTTCCCGGTCATCAGCGATCCGCTCCAAGCGCGCACACTTCAGCCCGCCTCCGGCGTCTTCCAGCGCGGCAACCCGAGCCTGCTCCCGGAAAAATCGGACACTTATACCGTCGGCCTCGTCTTCACCCCGAAGTGGTTCCGCGGCTTCACGCTCACGGTCGACTACTACCAGATCAACACGAACAGCCTGATCGTCACTCCCGCGGCCAATGCGCAGGTCATGGCGACGATCAACGGATTGAGTGGTGGACGCACCTTCGCCATCACGCAGGCCCAAGCTCTCGCGGGAGTGTTTGGCGTCTTCCGCGATGATTCCGGTGCCATCGACCAGATCAACGCGGGCTTCGGCAACACCGGCAAGCGGTCGGTCGAAGGTCTCGATATCGTCTCGGTCTACGAGCTGCCTACGACCAACTTCGGCAAGTGGACCTGGACCCTCGGCTACAACCACTTCTTCCGCTGGAAGGCCGACACGGGCGCCGGCGTCGGCTCGACCAACTTCCTCGGGAAGAACCTGCCGTCGCTGCCGCTCGCCCCCGGCGCGATCCCTTACAACAAGGGGTTCTTCCGCACGGAGTGGGAGTTCCGCAACTTGGTGGCTTCGGCGACGATCAACTACATCGGCGACTACCAGGACGACGGCTCGTTCATCAACGGCGCACTGCCCGGTGGTGGCTTCACCGCCAACACGCAGACGAACACGAGTGCCTCAAACCCGACGTTCCTCTTCAACCGCAAGACGCGCGAGTACATCACGCTCGACCTGCAGGCGAGCTACGAGTTCAAGAAGCCGAAGCCCGCGGAAGCCGGCTATTCCAAGGACAGCAAAGGCGTGCGCACCGAGGTCGCCTCGAGCGCTGTCAGCGGCAGTTTCCTCCAGAAACTGCTCTGGGGAACCAAGATCAAGGTGGGCGTGAACAATGTCTTCGACACGCCTCCTCCGTTCGATGCGGGCGCGTTCAACGACAACTACGACACGTCGACCTACAGCATCCGCAACCGCTACTACTACATCGGTCTGAACAAGAAATTTTAAGCCCTCACCCGGCCTCCCAATGTCGGTGTCAAATAGGTGAAGAGAACCCGCCGCCGAATCGCGCCAGCGATTCGGCGGTGTGGTTTCCGGGTGTCGCGCTTCGTCCCCAAAACCCCATCCCGAAACACCACTCCCATGCATTCGCCCAGCATCACTGCCCGCCCCAGCACCACTGCCCGCCCCTACCCCCTGCGCGCGCCTGCCGCGATCCTTCCGGAACGCCGACGCGTCGGTTTGCCGGGCATCATCTGGCGCGCCGGCCTGACGGTCGGCCTCCTCGACGGCCTCTATGCCTGCGGCATGGCGGGACTGGCCGGCGTCAACCCCGTCCAGATCGGACATCACGTGGCCAGCGGACTGCTCGGGCGCGAAGCTTTCGCGGGCGGATCGACCACCGCAATGCTCGGCCTAATGCTGCATTTCCTGATCGCCCTCGGCATCGCGACTTTTTATGTGCTTCTCAGTTCCCGGGTAGAACGGCTGCGCCGCCACGCTGTTCTGAGCGGAGTCATCTTCGGACTGGTCGCCTACGCCGTCATGAATTGCGTCGTGGTGCCGCTCTCTGCCGCGCTGCCCATCCGTTACTCCGTCGTCTCTGTGTTACTGGGGCTCCTTAACCACGCGCTGATGGTCGGCCTGCCCGTTGCCCTCATCGATCGCCGCTATCGCGCCCTCGAGTCGAGGAAAGATTCCGCGGCGACGTCCGATGCCTCATAGGTCCTCCGCGATCATGATTTCGGGCGAAGTCGGGCTTTCGCCCCGTGCTTACTTCCCGCGCGGACTGGACAATCCCTTCCCATGAAAGAAAATCGCGCGTCCCCCAGCCGGGCCGCGCGATGTCTTGGGCACGGCTGACCGAAGTGCCATGTCCGAAGTACTCTCCAAACCGTTCGCGACGTTTTTCAAGCGATGGCTGTTCTGGATAGGTGTGGCGCTCCTCCACGCCATCATGGTCTACACGACCCAGCGGAGCGAGGAACAAAAGGCGCCCTTCGTCGTGTGGCTGGGCTGGGATCTCGTCCACGTCCACGCTTGGTTTCTGTTGATGCCCGTGATCATGAGGGTGGTGCGGGCGTTTCCTTTCGCCGGAGGTCCGCGCCGGATCTTCCAAGCGATCGGGGCGCACGCCATCGCGGCCCCCTTGATCGTCCTCGTTCACTCCTCCCTTTGTTCCGCCTTCTTCCTCACCGACCTGATCCCGCGAGCTGACCCCGAACGCGACACCTTCACGGCGATGATGCAGTTCTATCTGGTCCGCCGCACGCTATACCACACGCTGCTCTACGCGATCATGGTCTCGGTGACGATGTTGTTCGATATGCGCAAGCGCTTTCGCGAAGAGCAGCTCCTGGCGGAAAGACTGCGCCGGGAGGCGACCGAAGCGCGCTTGCAGGCCCTTCACGCCAAGCTCCATCCCCATTTTCTCTTCAACACCCTGCATGCCATCTCGGTCTTGGTGACCGAGGATCCCAACCGGGCCGTGGACATGCTGGCCCTCGTCGGAGACCTCCTGCGCGATGCCCTGAAGCAATCCGATCACCTGGAACTGCCGCTTCAAGAAGAACTCGGTCTCATCGAACGCTACCTCGCCATCGAGGAAATGCGCTTCGAGGATGCCCTAAAGGTCGAATACGAAATCGATCCGGCCACCCGGGATCTCAGCGTGCCGAGTTTTATCCTCCAGCCGCTGGTCGAGAATGCGATTCGCCACGGGATAGCGCACCGCAACGGCCCGGGCCTCCTCGTCATCCGCTCACAACTCATTGACGGGGCCAAAACGCTTCGGCTCGAAGTGACCGACAACGGCCCGGGCTTCGTGCCCGTGCCCAGCGACGAGCGAGGCGGCATCGGGATTCCGAATACGCGCGACCGCCTCGAGTCCCTCTATGGCGTGGACCAAGCGTCCCTCTCGCTCCAGCGAACCGCCACAGGCACCACCGTGACAATCCTCCTGCCAGCCCGGGCGACGGCAACGGCCATTGCTCCCGTCGAAGCCGAGCGAACTGAGCCAACTCCCGCCGTGTCGCTTTCGACTTCCCTCGCTCCCCGCACCACCTGACTCATGCCGGCGAAGTCTGAAAACATGCGGGTGGTGGTCACGGATGACGAGCGTCTCGCCCGCAAACGCATCACGGCTTTGCTGGCGAAAATTCCGGATGTTCGAGTGATCGCGGAATGTTCCTCGGGGTTCGAAACGATCGATGCCGTCCGCGAGCATCGCCCCGACCTGCTCTTCCTCGACGTGCAGATGCCCGCGATGGATGGCTTCGAGACGCTCAAACAATTGGGATCGGAGTTACCGGCCGGCATCATCTTTGCCACTGCCTACGACCAGCACGCGGTCCGTGCCTTCGAGTTTCACGCGCTCGACTACCTGCTGAAACCCTTCACGGGCGATCGTTTCAACAAAGCGTTCGCCCGCGCGCGCGAGTCGTTGCGCCGCCTCGGGGATGCGAATGCCTACCAGGAGAAGCTCCTTGGACTCGTCCAGGAAATCTCGGCCCGCTCCGCCCGGAGTCCCAGGCTCATGCTCAAGGCCGGCGGCAAGATTCAATTCCGCGATCCCGCCGAACTCGATTGGGTCGAGGCCGAGGGAAACTACGTGCGACTCCATTTCGGGGCCGAAAAATACCTGCAGCGCGAGACCCTGGGCGCCTGGGAAGCGCGGCTCGACTCCCGACGCTTCGCACGCGCGCACCGCTCGATCATCGTGAACATCGAGCAAGTTCGGGAACTGCGCCCGGTCTTTCACGGCGACTTTGTCGTGGTGCTCAAGGACGGGACGAAGTTCTCGCTCGGCCGGCCTTTTCGAGAGCGGTTTCTGCAGCAACTCAGCGATGCGTAGGCGGAAAACGGGAATTCTGCTGGGAACGATAGTGTGTTTGAGGTGTATCGCATATGCGACACTGGCGTTGATTCGAGCGCCAAAGTCGCTTATATGATACAAATGCTCGACGATTTGATCGCAACGATCCGCGACCGACGAAAGTTTCTGGCGCTCACGCAGGCGGAAGTAGCCCAAGCGGCGGGCGTGGCCCGCACGACTCTGGCCGCTTTCGAAGGAGGCCGTTTCTCCGATTTGGGGATCCGGAAGGTCGATCGAATTTGTCAGGCACTCGGCCTGCATCCGATTGTGGTCGCCCAACGTCGTCCGACCCTGCCCGACCTTGTGGTCGAGAACGAAAAGGAGCGTCATGGTTAGCGTCTACACCGGTGGAGTCGCCAGTGGGAGCCTGGCCCGGAGCGAACTCCAGGTGCGTGAATTCCTTTTTCGCTACGACGGTTCTGCGAGCGAGGCCGTCTCTCTGGTGATGCCAGTGGTCGCGGATGAGTACCGGCATCGCGGCGGGTTGCACCCAATCTTCGAAATGAATCTTCCCGAGGGCCAGCTTCGCGAAGAGTTGCGCAACGCCTTTGCGAAAACCCTTCCGGTCATGGATGACCTCGCCCTGCTCGAAATCGTGGGCAGATCGCAGATCGGGCGAATTCAGTGTGTTCGAGGCGGAGAAGAGCTCGGCGAGGTGCCGGAACAGCCTGTCTCCGAACTTCTCGTCCATCGCGGCGCACGTCCACTCTTCGAGGACCTCCTGCGACGTTTCATGCGCTTCTCCGGCGTGTCGGGAATCCAACCCAAAGTGCTGATCCGCGATCGCGCGGAGAAAGTTACGCACCGCGGCGCCACGCATCTCGTCAAAGCCTGGGCGCCGGACAAATATCCGGAGTTGGCTGCCAACGAATATTACTGCATGCAGGCGGCCCGTCTGGCCGGCTTGGAGACTCCCGCCCTCAGCTTGTCCGAATCGGGCGAGTTGCTGATCGTGGAACGCTTTGACCTTTGCGAGAATGGCTATCTTGGCTTCGAAGACTTTTGCGCTCTCAACGGAAAATCCACGGCCCAGAAATACGAAGGCAGTTATGAACGGGTGGCCCGGCGAATCAGAGAATTTGTTTCCGCGATCGAGGTGCGCCTCGCTCTGGAGTCGTTCTTCCGTTCAGTGACGCTTTCCTGCGCGGTCGGCAATGGCGATGCGCACCTCAAAAACTTCGGAGTGACTTATCGAAGCACCGAAGAACCGGTGCGACTTGCGCCCGCGTTCGACATCGTCTGCACGCGCGCCTACCTCCCGGAGGATACCCTCGCGCTCACCCTTGACGGGACGAAGCGTTTCCCCTCGCGCAAAAAGCTGGCGGAGTTTGGGATCCGCTCGTGCGGGCTTTCACCCCGTGACAGCTCTGCGATCCTCAAGCAAGTCGACGAAGCGGTAGAAACGGTCGGCGCAAATTTGCCGGCCGCCGCGCGAGACCGCCCCCCGTTCCGCGAAGTGGCTCAACGCATGTGGAGGTGTTGGTCGGAGTGGCTGGGAGAGCGAGCACCTACGGTCTCCTTCGCGCGTGATCCCAAGGCTGCCACCTAATCGTCCGCGCCCAGCGCCTGATCTCGGGCGGAGGGTTTAGTCACACCTGCCGCAGGAGTGATCACATTTTGCTGCCCGAGAACACAGGCAGGCGGGAGGTTCGCACCTACCCACGATGCATCTCCTTCACGACTTCCAGGAATTCTCCTCACGCGAGCAACCGGCGCATCCAGCGGGCCTCCGAATTCGTAGATGCGAGGGGCCTGCAGGCGAAACTCACCTCCACCCATCCCCTCGTGGTCAGAATTTGTTGAGTCTCGGGGTCGATGCTGCGACGGGCAACGGGATCCACGGTTATGAAACACCTCCTCCTCGCGCTCCTTCTCCTTTTCAGCGTTGCGTCCGCCCGCGGCGCCGAGGCTGCGCCGCCCTCGTTTCCGCCGCCGGTCGAGTCTTACGGGGATGCGAACATTAGCGGCGTCTGGGCCAAGCTTACGCACCGGGTGCAGGCGCAGCCCTTCAATCTGGCCGCCTCGATCATCTTCCTGCTCGCCATCATCCACACCTTTCTGGTCGCGCGTTTCCGGCACATCGCACACCTGGCCGAGCTCGACCACGAAGGGATCAGCACGCTCTGCGCCGAACCCGATGAAGAGACGGCGGACAAGCTCGACCGGCTCAAATTCAAGAGCACGGTCTTCCACTTCCTCGGCGAGGTGGAGGCTGTCTTCGGCATCTGGCTGCTTGCTCTTTTCGGCGCCTTCGTCGCTTTTCGCGATTTCTCGACCGCGGTGAACTACATCAACGGAGTCAACTACACCGAGCCGATCTTCGTCACCGTCATCATGGCCATCGCGGGCACCCGTCCGGTCATCGTTTTCGCCGAGCAGGCGCTCAGTCGCATCGCGGGGATCTTCGGCGGCGGCGGCGCCTCCTGGTGGTGGGCCATCCTCATCGGCGGCGCGCTGCTCGGCTCCTTCATCACCGAGCCCGCGGCCATGACGCTCTGCGCCCTCCTGCTGTCCCAGCGTTTTTACGTCCACCAGCCCTCAATGCGCTTCCGCTACGCAACGCTCGGGCTGCTCTTCGTCAATGTTTCAGTCGGAGGCACCCTGACCCATTTCGCAGCGCCTCCGGTCGTGATGGTGGCGGGTAAATGGGGCTGGGGCACGGCCCACCTGGCTGGAAATTTCGGTTGGAAGGCGGTCGTGGGAATGATCACCGCCACCGCGCTTTACGCTTGGGTCTTCCGCCGCGAGCTGGCCGCGCTCCCGGCTGCGCCGCCGGCCGGCAAAAAGCACCGCCGCATCCCCGTCTTTGTCACCGTCATGCACCTGATCTTCCTGGCCTGGACGGTGCTGAATGCGCATTACCCCGCGCTGCTGCTCATCGCCTTCCTCTTCTTCGTCGCCTTCCATGCCGCCACCGAGTCGCACCAGGATACCTTGTCGATCCGTGGGCCGCTTCTGGTAGGTTTCTTCCTCGCCGCCCTCGTCGCGCACGGCGGCTGCCAGCAGTGGTGGATCGGACCGGTCCTGCGTGAGCTGGCGCCGCTGCAGCTCATGGTGGGTGCGACCGTCCTGACCGCCTTCAACGAC
>JBBRPL010000155.1:0-16866 GCA_038228205.1 Chthoniobacterales bacterium | reverse complement strand
TGGTGCCCACGTCCACCCATTCGCCGACGCCGGTGAGGAACGCGCCCCAGCGCGGTTCTTCCGGCGCCACGGTCTTCTCTTCCTTGACTTCCTTGCCCGTCGGCCCGGCGGCTCCCGTCCGGAATTGGAGCGGCCCGCTGTAGCCGGGCCCGGTCCCCTGCACGGCCAACCCCGCGGCGCTGAAGCCGTTCGCGCCGTGCCGGAGATCGTCCGTGCGCCGCTGCAAGTTCCACGATTGCACCTGCGCCAGCGACGTGCTGATGGCGAACATGGAGGACAGTTCCTCCGGCGCGATCAGGTCGAGGTCGCCAGGGATCTTCTCCAGCTTACGATTCGTGAGGTAATCGATGATCTTGTTCATGCGGGGATCGAGGATCACCTGATCGAGTTCCCGCGCGACCGCCCGTTGATTGGGAGTCAGCCCCTGGAACTCGAGGAACGACGACGCGACGGCCTCGAGGATGAGCGCATTTCCCTCCTGCACGACCTCGAGTTTCAGCATCCCGGAGAGTTTCTTATCCGAAAGAATGCGGGCAAACTCGCCGCTCACACCGCCGTCGGCGATGAGGAATTTGAAGGCGTCGCCGCGCTTCATCTTGAAGCCGTCGAAGGCGACCGACAGCGTGCCGTCGATGGTCGCGTGACCGCCGACGAGCAAACGGTCGAAATTGTCCTTGGTGACGATCTCGAGGAGGAACGTACCCTGGGGGGACTGGGTGTAATTGCCGCCGATGTGCAGGGTGCCGGGGGAGTGCCCGGGGCTCACGACGCCATCATTGAAGACGTTTCCGAAGACCGTCCCCGTGCCACCGAGCAAACCCATGGTCCGCACAAACACGTTGGGACTGGCGATCGAGCCGTCCACGAGCAGGCCGCCTTCGATGATATTGGTCGTGCCCGTGTAGGTGCTGATGCCGGTCATCGTGATCGAGCCCATGCCGATCTTGACGAAACCGCCCGGCCCGCTGAAGACGCCGGTGAAGATGGACTTGTTGCCCGCGGAATCGACGATCACGCCGTCGCCTTGATTGACCCCGAGCACGGCGTCGTTCGGGAAGGTGATGGAGGCGATCGTGCGCAACGTGCCGCCGTTGAAGGTGAGCAACGCCGAGTTGAGGATGGCGCCGTCGCCCACTTCCAGCGTGCCGGTGGTCCAGACCGTCACCGGGCCGGTATTCACCGTCGCGCCATCGATGCGCAGCAGGCCGAGGCCGGCGGGTCCGGCCGCCGTGCCGCCGACGAAAAGAGCCGTGGTATTATTCCACGTCGCGCCGGTGAGCACGGCCACGGTGCCGCTGGAGCCCGGGTTGGCGCCGAGGGTGCCGATGTTGCTGTTGAAGACGGCCTTGTTTTGGATGTTGAAGGTACCGTCGCCGAAATTGCCGACGATGAAAGCGCCGGTGGTCGTCCAGGTGGAAGTGGGACCATCGAGGGTCGCAACACCCACCGAACCGGCGAGATCGCCGATGGTGGCGTTGACGTTGGAAACGAAGCCGCCATTCCGGATGGTGAGGGCGCCCTTGCCGAGGAAGCCCACGCTCACATTGCCGGAATTCGTCCACTTCGAACCCGGGCCGTCCACGGTCACCGCACCCACTCCGGTGACGCCGTCGCCGATGAAGGCGCCGGCGGAGGTGACCTTGCCGCCATTGGTAACGGAGAGAGCGCCGTCGCCGGCGGCGCCGACCGTGAGAAGGGCGCTATTGGTCCAGAGAGATCCGGACCCGTCCACGGTCACTTTGCTCGTATTGCCCGCGCTGGAAGCGATGACGCCGGAGGTATTGGTGACCTTGCCGCCGAGGGCGATGTCCATGGTGGAGTTGCCGATCAAGCCGACCGTCAAAGTGCCGGTGTTGGTCCACGTGGAACCGGCGCCGGTGACCGTGGCCGCGCCCGTGGAACCGGCAAGCTTGCCGAGGACGGCGTTGACGTCCGAGACGAGGCCGGCGTTACTCACGATGAGGGTGCCGAAGCCTGAGCCGCCGACGGTCACGTCGGTGCTGTTGGTCCAGGTGGAGGCCGCCCCATCCACCGTCACCTTGCCGGTCACGCCCGTGCCGGAAGCGATGAGGCCCGAGGTATTGGTGACCTTGCCGCCGAGGTTGATGGCCAAGGTGGAATTGCCGAGGGCACCGACGGTGAGGGCGCCGGTGTTCGTCCAGGTGGAATTGGTGCCGGTCACGGTGGCCGTGCCGGTGGAACCGGCGAAACCGCCCATGATGGCATTGACGTCGGAGACGACGCCCGCGCTCTGGATGTTCAGCGTGCCGTTGCCTTTGTTGCCCACCGTCAGGTCTCCGGAATTGGTCCACGTCGAGTTGGTGCCGGTGACGGTGACCTTGCCGATCCCGCCGGCGAAATCGGCGATCGAACCAGAGGCGCTGGTGACGGTTCCACCCGCCTGGACGTTGAGCGTGCCGTTGCCGATCACGCCGACGCGCAGTAGGTTCATAATGGCCCATTTGGAGCTGGTCCCGTCGACGGTCACCACGCCGATTGTGGTGGCCGTGCCCACGCCAATGCTGGCGAAGCCGTTGGAGTTCACGACACCACCGTTCTTGATCGTCATCGTGCCTTGCGTGCCACTGCCCTGATTGGCCACATTCGTATCACCGTCGATGGTCCACGTGGAGTTGGTGCCATCGATCGTCGCTGTCCCGGTGGAGCCGGCTCGGTAGCCGAGTTCCGCTTCGGTGCTGGTCACCGTGCCACCTAGCGTCACGTTCAGGATACCGGTGCCGTCGTAGCCGATGCGGAACCCGTGGGTGGCGAAGGTCGAGTTTGTGCCGGTCACGTTGATCGTCCCGTTGCCGGCGTGCCCGTTTACTTCAGACAGGGCGACTAAGGTGTTGAATGCATCGACCTTGGCGCCGGCCTGAACCGTGATGATTCCGGTGCCGTCCGAGGCGACATCGAGGTTGGCACTTTTGAGTAGGGAGCCCACGCCGTCCACCGTCACTGTGCCGTTGGAACCCACATCAGCGCCGATAAAGGTGCCACCCAGGATGTCATTATGGGTCACTATGGCACCGGCCTGAATGGTGAGGGTGCCGGTGCCGCTGCTGCCGACGCTGAGGTTATGACTGCCGGTCCACGTGGCGCCGGCGCCGGAGATGACGACACTGCCGGTGGAGCCGGCATTCTGGCCGATGAAGGAGGTGTTGGAGGCCAATGTGCCCCCGGCGGAGATCGTGAGATGGCCCGTGGCGTTGTCGCCGATGCGCAGAACCACGTCGCCTCCCGCTCCCGCCGCATTCACTTGAGCGGTTCCACCGTTGTCGATGATGCCGGCATCTGATGATCCGGTGGGCGGCCCTGCAGGGGTCCAGTTGCCCGGGGTAAACCAGCTCGAGGTGCCGGCGTTCCACTGGAAGTCGGTCGCCCGGGATGAGGCCCCGGGCATGGCGAAAACCGCGGCTATGGCGCCCATCAGGATGGCGCGGCGGGGTGGTAGTGGAAACTTCCGAAACAGACGGCGCGGAATCATGGTACTAGGTCAGGTTGATTGTTTGTTTGGCATGCACGCTCCTTGTCTCCACCCCACTCAAGCGGGCTTTATGGTCGAAAGGATGAGCGGAAGCAAGCCGTTTTGAAAAGGAGTCGGGGATTTGCAGCGGCGCCTTCCCACCTCACTCCCACCACCGGATGATTCGGTTCCTGGCCCACGGGCACACCGTCCTTCTGCTGCTTGGTCCAGGAATCGCCCACTTTGTTCGCCCCCGCATATTCCTTGTAGTCCTGCACCCGCGTATCCCAGATGCTGAAGAGCACCTTCGTCCACGGCACGAGGACGAATTTCATACCGAGGGTGTTGGTGAAATGACAAAGAGGCAATGAACCCTCAGGAAACGCTGATTTAATCGCGAAAACCGTTAGTTAACTGATAACAAACAACCGTTGGTGTGTTATTTTCGGGCATGATTCGCCAGATGAGTTTCGCCCAATCCGAATTTGCGGGAAAGAAGAAGACCACGCGCCGCGAAAAATTCCTTGGCGAGATGGAGAAGCTCGTCCCTTGGACCCGTCTGCTCGCTCTGCTGGAGCCCTATTATCCCAGAGGAAAGCGGGGGCGTCCGCCGATCGGTTTGGAGCGCATGCTGCGCATCTATTTCCTCCAACAATGGTACACCCTCGCGACGAAGCGCTCGAAGACGCCCTCAATGATAGTCAAGCCCTGCGCAACTTCGCCGGGATCGATTTGGGCGTCGAGTCGGTGCCTGACCCCGACATCCGTCGCACGCACGATCAAGTCGTGAGCGGTACGATCTTCGATTTCCGTCAGTTTATAGGTCGATAGCCGCGTGTCCTGGTGATGCCACCGGTTCATGAGTTTGCCGACGGCGGATTGCACGAGGCGCGGCAGATCGCGTGACGGATGCAGCAACAATTTCGCCCCGGGGCGAAAAGCAACCGTCGGATTGCTCACAATCGAAAAGCCGCTGCTCAAGCCGTTGCCTCCGATCCTCGAAAGTCTGTGAAGTGGCACCGCACAGGTAAAAAAGAACGCCGGGTGGAACAGCGTCTTTTCGGCAGGGCCGCGTTTTATCCCCGTCTCCGCTCAGCCCGGCTGGCGGTCTTCTCCCGGTCGGCGCTGAGATTCCCCCGCCAGGCCGGAATCCGAAGGGAGTCGGCGACGGCATGCTCGCCCAGGAATTCCCTCAATTCATCGGCCAGCTTATATTTGAGCGGGTAAATGTGGGCGAATCCGGCTCCGTTTCCTTCCGCGGTTTCCTTCGCCGTGCGGCCATCGATCATGTCCTTCACGATGACCCCATAACGGTAATCGTGTGATCCGAGGAATTGATCCCAATCGGCGTTCCGGGCCGCCGCCGTGGCGGGATCCTCCCGGTCTGAGGCCAGCAATTCACCCAAGGCAATGGGTTCATCGGTCTCTGGATCATACCCGACCTCATCCTCCATCGACAGGAGACAACTCTTGGCATCGAGCTGCGTCCCATTGGCCATCGCATCGGCACGGCTGGCACTCTGGCTTCGCCTTCCCGATTTCATGTGCAGGATGGTGTAGTAGGCGATGTTCCCTGGCGTCACTGTCTTGCCGTTTCTCTCCACGGCATCGAGCATTTGGGCGGCGAGGACGATGGCATCCTGCACCAGTTCTTCCGTATCCTCGCATCCGACGGGTTTCACGACCTTCGGGATTGCTGACCGAAGGCGTGGAGCGATGTGTTCGATGAGCAGATCTCCTGCTTGTGGACTCATGTGGTGGCTTTCTTTCATGTTGTTGAAAGGTGGCGCTCGGGATGGAGACGAAGCTCCGCCCGAAGCGGTCACCAGTGTTGGTTTACTGATGCCGCTTGTGGGCGGCGGTTGATCGTTTAGCCGTGAGCTAAAGCGCGCACTGACGGTTTTGAATGCTGTGGGGCTACCTCGACGTAAAGAGGGACCTCACGACGATGATCAGGATGCCGCAAAGAGCGATGGCAGCCAGGGCTGCCAACGGGACCAAAATAATGCTTTTCAGTAAGGGGCGAGCCGCTCACCCTGCTTGAGGTCGAACTGGCTGGCGGGAGCGTGACGACCCGGCGGGGTTCGCCGCGCTACGAGGTAGAACTGCCGAGCGGGATTCGCCTGCACCTCGGAGCGGACCTGGCCGAAAGCGAAGTGCGCCGCTTGCTGGCGCTCTTGCAGGAGGTAGACTGATTCTGGCGCTATGCCCGGCGACGCGCCTCTACCTGGCCGCGGGTGCGACTGATATGCGCAAGGGTTTGGACGTAACTTGCAAACTCCACGCGCCGCACCCCGATGCGACCCAGAAAATTCTCCATCGCCGTGGCCTGATAAAGCGGTCGCAGAACTCCTTGGAACCGATGCCGGTCCCACCCGCTCAAAACACCAGTGACGTCTCGGCGATGAGCCGCTAAAAAAGCAGCGACGCCACGCTCGCTGTCGGACAGAGATTTTGTTTTCACACCAAAACTCCTACCCGGTGAGCGTGGCCTGTCTTCTTCGGTTGCCCGGCTTTGCCGCGCTAAGCCTTTTGGGTTTCCTGATATCGAGCCGCGAAACGTCTGGAAGTCGGCGCATGCCACACTGCGAGCGTTCGACGGCGGATGCCGGTCGTTGAGGAGAACTGCTTCACGGTGGTCCTGATGAATTCACCGGTGGGAGAGTAGAAGGTGTATCTTCTCATTCAGAAAGGAAAACGCCTCGTCCCACGCTTGCTCAGTTCGCGGCCTTCAGCAACTCACGCAGCAAGCCGCCCGTACGCGCTACTTGACCTTCGCATCCACCGCCGCATTCAAGGCCGACTCCGGCTTGACCTTCGCCATCCCGGGGATCTCGAAAAGATTCACCGGGCAGGTGTTCCAGGCGTAGGCGCCATCGGCCTCCAGCTTCTTCCCGTTGCCGCCTTTTTCCCTTTCCGAAGAGATATAGACGAAGCGCGCGCCGTCGGGGTGAAGCGCGAGCCCGCGGCAGTTGCCGAGCGGCGTCGGGACGCCGATCAACTCTTTGTCGCTGACCTTGAATTGGAAGAACTTGCCGGCGCCCGTCACGCTGCTGCAGCCAGCAATGAGCGTGCCGTCCGCCAGCACCGCGAGGCCCTCGATGAAGCCATCCTTCGGCGTGCCATAGATGAACTTGTGCTTCTCCTTGCCGGTGGCCGGGTCGAAGGCCAGCACGATCGGGGTGCTCTCGATCGTCGCGCCGTGGGCCGGGATGGTGCCGGCGGCCAGCAGGAGACTCTTATCATGAGAGAATGTGAGGATGCGCAGCCCGCAGATGTCTTGCAGGCGATCGAGCTTGTACATGACCGTAGCGTCCAGCGTTCGCACGATCTTGTTCGCCTTGAAATCCCAGGCGAGCAGATGGCAGTGCTGATCGCCTAGGACGATCTGACCGCCATCGGGCGTGAAGGTGAGATTGAAGAGGTCGTCGTCGTGACGGTACTCCTGCACGAGCTTGCCGTTCTTGGTCCAGAGCCGCGCCACCTGATCGCGCCCGCAGGTGCCGATGTGCTCACCGTCCGGCGCCACGGCGAGGGCGCGCAGCCAGCCGTCGTGCGCGGACTCGTGCTCCCAGATCGCCGGCGGCGCCTCATCAACAAACGTCTGGCAGCGCAGCCGGCCCCACGAGTCGCCGCTGTAGAGCCACGGCTCCGTCGGGTGAAATGCGAGCGCGCCCACGTGGGCGTGATGCACGGCCAGGGTCGCGAGCGCCTCGAGCTTCTTCTCATCCAAGCGCCAGCGAAACACACCGCCCTCGATGCCGCCGGCGACGACGATGTTGCCATCGGGACTGATGCGAGTGGAGACGAGCTGGGAGGGAGTCGGGAAGACGTGGAGAGGTTTCAGGAGGATCATGCGAGTGCCTTCTAGCACCGTGCCAATCGGCGAAGACCGCAACCCTTAGGCCAGAACATTCGGGTGCATCAGGGCAGCCGCTTCGCGGTCGACCGCGAGTTCCTCGCCGAGGGCGACTCGCCTCACCCGGCCGCTTCAAGGCGCCCGGTTCCCGGCGTTCCGCCGTTCTCATCGTGTGGTCGAATTCACTCGGGACCTTGCGTGAGGTGCGGGCGCGTCGAGAAATGGATCTCAAGGCCGGACGCCCGCGTCGTAATTTGGCGCAGAAGCTCGTTGCGGGGTTCAAGTCCGCGATCAATTCCGATGCGCGTTTTATCCGACACGTCCTGTGGATTAAACGAGCGGTGGCACGCCGCTTAGGGCAGGAAATCCTTCAGTCCTTTCTTCTCCGGGAACGGGATATCCGGCTCGTCGGCAAAATACACCTTCACGAACCGTTCGGAGTGTTCAGGCCAGCCCTTGCTTTTGAGCAACCAGTCCGCGACGAACTCTTCCACCGTGATTCGTGCCTGGCCGCGCGCCACCTCGATATACCCGGGACTTGCGGCTTGTTTCTCCAGGAAGGGAGAGGTCTCCCGGCGGAGCGACTGGAGTTGATCCCACTTGTCGAAGCGGCCCCAGCCCGACTCGGTCCATTCGTAAACGCTCCGGGAATCGACGGCGACGGGGAGCTGGGGTTTGAAGGGGGGCGCGATGACAAAGGCGATTCTCCGGCCCTCGTCTATGTAGATGTTCCAGTCCTTGCTCCGCAACTTGATGTCGTAGCGGTAGGTTGCAGTGAGCTGGATCGCTGAGGAGGTCGTGCCGCGCCAGGAGCCGGTTTCCTTGCGCAGGATTTCAGTTTTGTGAAAGCCGTTGGTGTGCAGGGTGCCGCCAGGTGTGCGGAAGGGCACCAGTTCGGGCGGTGGCGAGAACCGACCAGGATGACCGGGCGAGGCGGCTTCGTCGTGCCGTCGCCACCAGATGAGGGCGGCCACCAACAGAATCAGGATGAGGAAAATGGTGAACTTCTTCATGGAGGAATCCTTTCTTTGGAGCAGCCGGCCCCGCATCCGTGAGGATGCGAGGCCAGCCAGTTTCTTTTTTTAGGTATTCACGCCCATAGCCGACATTCGTTGAAGAACTCGCAGCTCACGCATTGCAGCCCTGGCGAGGGGATGAAGTCCCGCACGTCGAGCCCATGGACGTAGGCTTCGATGAGACGGAACAACCGCGTCTGCTGCTGGTCGCTTATCGGCGGCGTTGCCGTGACGACGAGCTTGGGAGTCTTCAGCTTGACCAGGGTGTGGACTTCAATACCGGCTTCGCGTTTCCCCGTGGATTCGCGGTAGAGCACGGCGTAACTGCTCGTCTGCACTTCATGGGTGTGGACGGCCCGTTCCGGGTTGGGTGTCTGCCCGCTGGTCTTGTAATCCACGATGATGCCGGCCTGCACGAGATCGAGAACACCGATCAAAATGGGGAGCCCGTGCTCACCCAGGTCGGCTTCCACCGGGACTTCGACCGCATCGGGACGCAGGTCCGCGGGGATCTTCGACTCGCGGATGTAGGTTTCCACCAGCCGCCAGCCTGCCGTCTTCTGCTCCTCCTCGTCGTTGTCCCATTCGACGGGATCGTCGATCTGGTCTGCCCACGCCTTGGCATACTCATCATGGAGCGCCTTGAGCGTGAGCGGCGCATTGCGCCAGCGCGACTTATTCCAGGCCTTGAGCACCGCATGGGCAGTGCCCCCAACATGGAGTGCCGCGGACTTCGGCTTGGTGATGCGGGCCACGTAACGAAACCAAAACTTTAACCGGCATTGCAGGAACAGCGTCAGCCGCGAAGGCGAAACGGTCTGCTGCAAGCTGGCGATGATCGTGGCTTCGCTCGGTGGCGCTTCGGTCGCCCTCGGTTCGGCAACGGCAATCATGTCCGCGCCGGTTGACGGCCCTGCCACGGGGAGCGGCGACCGTTGGTTTTCTTGCCCGTCTTTTCGAGCAGATCCTCGATGAGCTGGGACGCTTGGAGCTTGTCCAGTTCCTTGACGCCGGCTCCGAAGAGCTGCTGGGCCATGGCTTCGACTTCCTGCTTGTCGAGTTTGCTCTCGTTGATGATGCGCAGGATGAATCCTTTCTGACCCTCGGTGCAGTTCCAGGTATCGCCGTTGTGGCTCGGGGACTGCCGTTGATGCCCGTTGCCATTCCCATTGCTGGAATGGTCGCGGCCGTTGCCGCAGCCGTTGGCAGTTCCATTGTTGTTCATCCCGTAGCGGCTGGCGTCGGGCATGAACCCGACTTCCTGGATCTCGCGATCCACCGCGTCCTGGAGCAGGGCGTAGAGGCGGCGGCTTTCGGCTTCGACCTGGTTGAGGTCGGTCAGCTCCGTGCGGATGGTGACGGAGTATTGGTGCGAGGAGAAATTCGGCAGCCCGAGTTTCTTCGCGTAGTTGGCTTCGAGAACGATGGCCATGGTGTAGGTTTCCTTTCGGTTTTGGTTTTGGTGTGACGACACGAAAAAGCCCGGCCTTGATGGGGCCGGGCTCGTCCGAGTCTGGTGGATGTGATCCTGCTATTCTTTCCGTTCGCCGGGATCGTTGGCGGGCGGCTCCTCGGCGACGACACTACTGGTCTCGTGGTCCTTGCCGGCCAGCCCTTCGCGGACGAGACGACTCGCGAGAGCCGTCATCGGGACGCGTTCGGACTTGGCCTGGTGGTAGAGCCGCGAGATCAGGTCGCGTTCGAGCCGGGGAGAGTAATACCTGGCGAGGGCCATGGTGGTCTCCTTCGGTTGAGGTGGATTGCCGGAAGAGGCTGTGGTCCCCAAGCCGGTGGAAGGCTGCTGATGGATACGGCACCCTCTATATCATTATGGACGCGTTTGGCTTGGAAACGACCTCAGACGAACTCTCTGCCTCGTTCTGAGCATCCATGAGAAGCATTTTGTGGCGGGGAGGCCATCCTCGACAAAAATTAGTGAGACTCGGCAGGAGGCCGCGTAGGATCGAATGATGATTTTCGGTATTGGCATCTTTGGAAGTCCACCGTCCTCCTCGCCAGCAGCGCTCTGGGCGGGAGATGTCGAATCCATACTGTGGTTTCGCAGCCGTGAAGCAGCACGGCGGTATCCCTGACACCCGACTCAGGAATCCGAGGCTGCTCGCGATTGAGTAAGCCTTCTAGTTCAGCGTCCTTGCCACTTCGCGAGAAAATCGCGAGCAACGATCCTTGCGCCCTCCGCGTTCGCAAACGCCGTGAGTGGGACGATGAGAATAACGCGGCGAGCGCCTCCGTGATGCCAAAACATGAACGCTTTCATCGGGTCGATCGGATCGGTGCCGAGGCAGAATAGACCGGCGGACAAATCGCTGGCCCGCAACTCCTCTTCAAACGCGGCGAAGACTCCGGGAGGAAGTGTAAGCCGAACGAGATATACGGAGAGAGCGGCCATCAAAAGCCATACTGCCGCTGAAAGAGGAAGTTTCCTCGGGCGCAATCCGTGAAGGCTGCCAATTCATCCCCGTTTGCTTTTCGGAAAGCCTTCATACGGGAACTTCGATAATCACCGCACCGTGCTGATTGAAACTCTGATGAGGGCATCCGCAGAGATTGCTTGGAATCGGGCAGCCCGCATAGCGTCGTCTAGGGAGCGGGCTCTGATCCGGAAACTGTCTCGAAAGACCCGAAATCGGCCGTAATCAGCGGCACGCCAAATTCCTGCGGCGGCAGTCGCCCCCAAGCTTCCAGACTTCGCGCGGGGCCGCAATTACCACGATGTGGTCGTCGGGGATGCCGGAACGGCGGGTGTGAGCGTTGCGGTGGCCGGCATGTCCGGTTTCGCATTGACGTCTGCGATGAGTGGTTCAAGCGCTTCGCAAAAAAACTGAAGCGCCACTACAGGAACATTCGCCCCACTTCCGAAAGGAGGTGGGGCTTTTCTATGCCCCCTACCGACACTTAAACAGACGAGGCGCTCCGAGCGGGACTTGCTTCGCTCCGCGCTTTGGGACACAACAGGCGAGCGCTGTCCCATTTGCCGTATGGCCGAGCCCGAAGATCCCGAATTCCTTCCGACCCAACCCTGGACCGGGTCTGAGGAAGCGCCGACCATAGCCGCCACTCCGCCACCCCGGGACTCCGATCTCTCCCCCGGGCTTAGCCCAAGCCGCGGCGGGTGGACCCCTCCAGAACCAAACGATCTGCAGGCGAGTTTTCCGCAATACGAGATCCGGGGAATTCTCGGGAGAGGTGGAATGGGAGCCGTGTATCAAGGATGGCAGAAGAGCCTGCGTCGCCTCGTAGCGATTAAGATTCTGCCGCCGGGGCTCCAAGATAATGGCGGGAACTTTGCCGAACGCTTTCAGAGGGAGGCGCATGCGATGGCGCGTTTTTCGCATCCGGGAATCGTTGGCGTTCATGACGCAGGCGAGACGGCGAGCGGCTTATTTTATTTCGTGATGGAATATATCGAAGGCACCGATGTGCAAAAGTTGGTGCGGTCGCAAGGGCCGCTGTCCACGGACCAAGCGCTGGCCATTACGGCGCACGTTTGCGACGCCTTGGCCTACGCGCACAAGCGCGGCGTGATCCATCGCGACATCAAGCCGTCGAATATTATGGTGGATGCGGAGGGACAGGTGAAAGTGGCCGACTTCGGGCTCGCAAAGCTGGCGAACGACGATTCTGCTGCCCTCGTTACAGGCACGAATGTAAGCATGGGAACTCCGGATTTCATGGCCCCAGAGGCACTCTATGGAATTGGCCAGGTGGATCACCGGGCGGATCTCTATGCCGTGGGGGTGATGCTCTACCAGATGCTGACTGGGGAAGTGCCTCGCGGGCGCTTTGATCTCCCATCGGTCCATCGCCCTGGTGTTGATCCCCGCTTCGATGCCATCGTTGATCGGGCGATGCAGAGGAATCCGGAAAAGCGTTACTCGAGCGCCGCGGACATCCGCACCGACCTTGAAAAAATCCGGTCTGACCCGTTGCCCACTTCGACGGCACCGGCTCCGCCGCCATCACTGCCTGCTCCAGATATCAAAACGATGCTGACGGCCCCGTTGCCACTGGAACCACACCCGCGCAAGGCACGGTGGCTCTACGGCGGCATTTTGGCTGCCCTGCTGGTGGTCGCCGCAGTCGCGATGACCTCCAGTCGACATCGCGGGCGACCTCCCGAGCCGTCTTTAGCCCTCCGTCATACCGACACGACGCCCGCACCAGCCGTCCCGCGAAAATCCGATCCTCTCGCTGTCAAACCGTCGGCATCCGACCGGCTCACACAGCCCGATCTACGCGGTGATTTGTCGCTCGCCGAGGCGAAACTGACGGACCCACGGACCGTTCCCACCAGTGCCACTCCGCAGGCTCCGCAAGTCGAGGCGACGGTGACGACATATACGGCTGCGACTAAAGAGGCGCCCTACGAGAACAGTCTCGGCATGAGATTCGTGCCAGCAGGAACACCGGGCGTGCTCGTTAGCGTGTGGGATACGCGAGTGAAAGATTTCGCGCAATTCATTCAGGACGGCGGTCATGATATGACCACCGGAGATAAAGCCTTCACCATGGAAAGCGGTGGCAAGAACGACATCGCCTGGAAACAAGCGGGCGGGGACTGGCGCAATCCGCATTTTCCAAAAGACGCCGCGCAGACGGATATGCATCCGGCGGTGTGTGTGAGTTTCGAGGATGCGAAGGCATTTTGCACATGGCTGAGCAAAAAGGAGGGACGGAAGTATCGGCTTCCGAAGGACCACGAGTGGAGCGTCGCGGTGGGCATTGGCGACCAGGAGGACGCATCAGCCTCACCCAAAAGCAAGGACGGCAGTATAAAGGGAGTCTATCCATGGGGCACGACGTGGCCCCCACCAAAGGGCGCGGGCAATTTTGCCGGTGAGGAATCGCGTGTTGGCGTCAGCGCGAGCAAAAGTTGGGACGTAATCGTCGGTTACAACGATGGATATGCACGAACAAGTCCAGTGGGTAGCTTCGCGCCCAACCGTTACGGGCTCTGTGACATGAGTGGGAACGTCTGGCAATGGTGCGAAGATTTCTACGAGGTGGCAATCAGCCCCTCGCGCGTAGTGCGTGGAGGGCCATGGCGCAGCTTTACGTCGGCGGGTCTTCTGTCGTCACGTCGCGTCAGCGTTCATCCCGTGAGTCGCACTGACAACCTCGGCTTCCGTTGTGTCCTTTTGGAAGAATCCTCCGCCCAAGCTCCGGCAGCTATAGTCGCGCCCAAAACCGCGACCATTGCGGTTGCGACGATGGCGAACCCATTCGTCAACGGCCTTGAAATGAAGTTTGTCCCTGTGCAGGTCGTCGGTGGCCCGACCGACGGTCAACGCATACTCGCAAGCACCTGGGAAACGCGGGTGCAAGATTTTGCAGTTTTCGCGAACGAGACCAAACGCAAATGGCCGAAGCCTTCATTTGCGCAAGAGCCCACGCATCCGGCGGTGAACGTGAGTTGGGACGACGCGAAAGCATACTGCACATGGTTGACCGAAAGAGAGCGCAAAGCTGGGAAGCTCTCGGCAACAGAGCGCTACCGACTGCCCAGCGACCACGAGTGGAGCTGTTTGGTGGGAATCGGGGACCGGGAAGACGCCGCGAAGGCGCCGTTTGACAAGGATAGGCAAGTTACAGGCGTATATCCGTGGGGCAATGCGTGGCCGCCCCCGCCGACCGCCGGGAACTTCAGCGGCGAAGAGGCTGCTGCTCACAAGACTTGGCAAGCCCAAAAAATACTGGTCGGCTATCGTGATAGATTTCCAGCTACCGCCCCTGTTGGGTCGTTCCCGGCCAACCACTTGGGTCTATTTGATCTCGCTGGAAATGCCTGGGAATGGTGTGAGGATGCTTGGAAACCTGGCACACCGGAACGCACCCTCCGCGGAGCTTCATACAGCATCGCCACGCAGGGCCTGCTCCTCTCCTCTCATCGCTTTCACCTGATTCCATCGATCCCGGATGATTCCACCGGTTTCCGCTGTGTGATCGCGCCTGTCCCGTAATCCCGCCCACAGAGACCCAGCAGACGGGGCGCGACGATCGGCCGCCTTGAGGTCCGAAAGAGCTGCGCAGAACAGGCACCCGTCCCACTTCTTAAATAAAGAGGGACTCGCCGTCGGATCGACGCTCAGCTTGAATCGCGGACCTCTGCATCGCACGCTCCCCGCAACCGCCGAGACGACTTTCAGCCAAGGGTACGGTCGCGCAGATGCGCAGCCCAAGCCGGCTATTTCCTGGCGGTTGGGGGAACGATGCGCGGCACGTCGGGCCGATCTAGCGGCGGAATTTCCTTAACGCTTGACGTGAAACGCGAGCCGCAGGTCTTGCAGATCAAAGGCCAGCGCCAGTGCATGATCGCCACCGCGGCCCAGCTCACGCCCCACAAAACCAAGGGTCAAAATGGTCAGTGCAAAATGCAACAGGTGCGCAGCCGGGTCCTCGACGTACGGGCGCTTGCACTGACATTGCTCACAAAAACGGAAGTCGGAGGCTCGGCTATCGGGAGTGTGCCGAGATGGGGACTGCGGCATGCACAACCCTATGCTAAAATCGACGGGGCCAACAGCCCCGATGAGCCTCGCGCACAAACGCCGCGACCCCTGGCTCCTTGGAGGCTCGCGATCCTGCCACGTTCAAGGTCTCTATGCCGTGCTCTTGAATGAAGCACGCGACCGCTGCGATGACCACATCTACCCGACCTGTAGCAGAGATATGGAGCCAAGGCTTGTTCTGCTGCTCGGCAAGTTCTGCGGTGAGCTTCGATCCGCCCGTCAGCTTGGGTTTGCAGGTGAAGATAATCGTCCCGAGCACGTTCCTCTTGGTGCGAGCGGCGTAAGCCCTGGTCGGCAATTCAGTGAGTTCGTAGCGCTCCGGGATGGTTCCGTCCTCTGCAAGTCGTCCTTGCGGGCAGTAACCTCCATGGGGGATGCCATGTTCCATTGCCCATTCGAGAGCTGCGCGATCGGCACCGGTCTGACCGCCCGAAATGATTCTGCTCACGAGGGCATGGATGGTGTGGGAGGGGCACATCGGAAACCGTTGAAAATCCAATCAGAAAGGCTATGTCCGTGGCAATGGAAGATGTCGGCCAATTGAACTTTGAGCGCAGGACCCAAGCGGCCGAGGGTTACGTTGAACTCGGGATGTTCCTCGATGCAAACGCGGAGTTGGAGGAGATCGAGCCCGAACTTCGCACTGACACCCAGATTCTCGCGCTTCGGGTGCGCATCTACTCCGCGCTCGAGAAATGGGACCTGATGCTGGTCGTCGCGAAAGAGCTGGCGCTACGCGACCCGCACAATGTGCAGTGGGCGGTATCCTGGGCGCGCGCCACTCGGCGAGCCGTGTCCATCGACGCCGCGCGCCTGGTCCTGCTCGAAGCCGTGGAGCGCATTCCAGGGGCCGCCATCCTTCACTACAACTCGCCTGCTACGAATGCCTGCTCGGGGACGTGAAAGTTGCCAAGGCGCGGATGCGCCACTCCTGGACGCTTAATCCCGAATACCGAGCGAGCGCTCTGGATGACGAAGACCTGGCGGCGCTGTGGGATTGACAAACCAACGGCCGTGATCAGATGTTCGGCATCGGTATGGATGGGCCGCTGTCGTATTCGATCGATGTCCCCACCCGCAAGGTGATCGTCACCTACGCGGCGCAGCCGACTTTTGCCCAATGGGCGGGGACAATGGACGAGATCTTCATAGATCCAAATTTTCACCCGGGGTTTGGGGTCCTGCTCGATCGCCGTGCGGTTATCCTGCCGGCCGAAACCGACTATGTGAAGCGGATGGTGGGGTTCATCGATAAGCGGCGCGACATCGCCGGGCCAGGACGCTGGGCGATCTTAGTCAGCGACCCTGGGTCTTTTGGGATGGGCCGCATGGCAGGGCAACTTTCGAGCTGTGAGTATTCAATTCGGGTTTTCAGGGAGCTGGCGGAGGCCAGTGCGTGGCTGGCCGGTCATGGTGCGTGAATCGACTAAGTTGCATCGCTTTTATGTTCGCACTGGAAAGTAGTGAGAAGCGGCTGGAGCGTGTAGAATGGCGAACCGGCCACCCATGTGCTGCTCACAGAAAAAGGCCCCGACCCTCGCGGATCGGAGCCCCGACAATCATTTCAATTGTCTGTCGCTGCAGTGTTTCGCTGAAACCTCTCCAGTGCTTTGTCGCAAGCTTCGAGGTCGAATCTCACGATGCCGTATGATGGTTTGCAGAAGGGCAAGATCCCGGAGGTCATCCAGTTCTCGATCGTCCGCGGCGATACACTGTAGCGCTCGCAGAGTTCTGCTTTTTTGACCATTTTGTTAATGGCGGTATTCAAGTTCTCTACAGCCCGGTCTCCCGAGCCGCAGAGTCGCCGGCGGGGCACGTATGCCCTGCGGGCTTCAATATACCTTCCGGACCGAACTCGTGATCCGGGCATCACCTTTCGATAACCCGCTCGCAATGGTTACTCATCGCGAGCCAAGATCGAACGTGGTATCGTCCAGTGAACAGGCATCGGCTGCTGCCGTCAATTCTGTCGACGGCCATGGAAAGCCTGTGCGG
>JBBRPL010000154.1:0-17093 GCA_038228205.1 Chthoniobacterales bacterium | reverse complement strand
ATATCGCCAGCCTGCGCGACCGGGCCAAGTCGCGGGTCAGAAAATACATCTACGGTATTTTTGCTCTCGGCTGGCGCGGCTCGAATCGCCAATGGCGCCATTACGAAATGGCCTACCTCCTCCTGGCGGGCCTTTCCACGCCGCTGGTTCTTTCCGTGCACTCGGTCGTGTCCTTCGACTTCGCGACCTCCATCCTGCCAGGCTGGCACACCACGATCTTCCCGCCCTACTTCGTGGCGGGCGCGATCTTCGGTGGTTTCGCCATGGTGCTCACGATCATGCTTCCGGCGCGTCTGCTTTACCCGCAACTCAATGACCTCGTCACGCGGGGGCACGTGGACAAGATGGCCAAGATCATCCTGCTCACGGGTTCGATCGTGGGGTATGCCTACCTCATGGAGCTTTTCGTGGCTTACTACGGCGCGAATAAATTCGAGCTCTTCACTTTCCTCGAGGCGCGCCTCGGCAACCCGCTCCATTTCCTCGGCATCGGCCAGGCCAGCAAGGGCTTCTACAATTGGGCCTACTATTGCATGATGACATGCAACGTGCTTTCCCCGCAGGTCTTCTGGATCAAGTCCTTCCGGACGAACTACGTTGTTGTCTTCATTATCTGCATGTTCGTCAACGTCGGCATGTGGTTTGAGCGCTTCGTCATCATCGTGACCTCGCTCGCCCAGGATTTTCTGCCCTCCTCCTGGCATCACTACTCGCCGTCCCGCATCGAGATTTGGACGTTTATCGGGACCTTCGGAATCTTCCTCTCGCTCTTCCTGCTCTTCATGCGCTTCCTGCCGATGATTTGTATGTTCGAGGTCAAGGCGGTGAAGCCCGAGGCCAATCCCCACCACCATCCCGAGAAGGAGGGTCATCACTAACATGCCTGAATACCGCAAAGTTTATGGGCTCGGCGCGGAGTTCGACAGCGCCGCCACTCTCTTGCAGGCCGCCGAAAAAATCCGCGACGCCGGCTTCTCCAAATGGGACGTCCACACCCCATTCCCGGTCCACGGGATGGACAAGGCCATGGGCCTGGGAAAATCCTGGCTGAGCGCGCCAGTCTTTATCGGGGGCAGCACGGGTTTGCTCACCGCCGTCCTGCTCACCTGCATCCCCTCGTTCGGCCTCTATCCGCTCATCGTCCATGGCAAACCGCATGACTGGCGGACCTTGCCGGCGTTTTTCCCGATCTTCTTCGAATTGACGGTGCTCTTCTCCGCCTTCACGACCGTCTTCGCGCTGATGATCATGAATCAGCTCCCCAAGTGGTATCATCCGGTTTTCAACTGGGAGCGTTTCACGAAGGTCACGGACGACGGTTTCTTCATGGTCATCGAGGCTCGCGACCCGAAATTTTCCGAGTCCAAGACTCGCGCGCTGCTCGAGGAGATCGGCGGCCAGCACGTCACGCTCATCCACGACTGATATGCTTCGCTACTTCTTCATCGCCTTTATTCTCGGCGCGATCTCCGTCGCGGCACTCGCCGGCTTCCGCGGCTCCAAGAGCCCCAAGCCGCCGATCGAAATCTTTCCGGACATGGACCATCAGGCGAAGTTCCAGCCGCAGCATCCGAGCGAATTTTTCGCCGACGGGCGCGCCGCGCGGAACATCGTGGAAGGGACCGTTCCGCTGGGTTACACCCTGCCTGGCTCATATCTGCAAGCCGGCGCCCGGAATGCGACCATCCAGCCCAGCGGCTTTGCCAATGAGCCGAATTATTTCAACACCGGGCGCATCGGGGAATTCTATGGCGACGGTTTCCCCGTGGATGTGACCGAGGTGCTGATCAAGCGCGGCCAGGAGCGTTTCAATATCAATTGCGCGGTTTGCCATGGCAAGGCGGGCTACGGCGGGCTCACGGGTGTGGCCGGCCAGTTTGGGGTCGCCATCATTGCGAACCTCCACGACGACCGGGTCAAACAGCAACCGGACGGCCAGATTTTCAACACCATCACCCACGGCAAGACCACCATGGGCGCCTACGGTCCGATTATTGCCGTCGAAGATCGATGGGCCATCGTCGCCTACGTCCGTGCGTTGCAGAAGAGCCAGAGCCTTCCGATTGCGCAATTGACCGACGACCGGCGCAAGGAAATCGAAGCGAAACCATGAGCGACCATTCTCACGCCCTTACTCCGCCTGCGTCGGAGACCTTTGACACCAAGCGCATCGGCGGCTTGCCGACGATCCTGCTCGGGGTTGGGCTTGGCGGCATCGCCATCTCCTTCATCGGCCTCTTTTCCGCCGCGTGGCGCGAACAGTTCGCCCATTCCTACCTCTTCGCCTTCTTCTATTTCTTCAGCATTTGTGTCGGCGCGCTCTTCTGGACGTGCCTGCATCACGCTACTGATTCCGAGTGGTCGGTGGTGGTTCGGCGGCAACTGGAAAATGTGGCGAGGCTGATCCCCTATTTTGCGCTCTTTTTTCTGCCGCTGCTTCTGTGTCAACCACTCCTCTGGAAATGGTGGAACATGGCTCCCGGTGAAGACCCGCTGCTGGACGCCAAATCGGGCTACCTGAACCAGCCTTTCTTCTATTTCCGCATTGTTTTCTATCTGGGGATGCTCACCTGGGTCGCCACGACCATTTCCAGGCGCTCGACGGCGCAGGATGCGGATGGCGCGGCGAGGCACACGCTGGTCATGCGCAACTTTGGCGTCGGCGGTATCCCAGCCATGGCAGTTTGCCTCACGTTTGCCGCTGTCGATTGGCTCATGGGTCTGGATTACCATTGGTTCTCGACCATGTGGGGTGTTTACATCTTCGCCGGTGCCGCGGGTAGCTCGATGTCGCTCCTGGTCCTGATCGTCACCGCGTTGAAAAAGGCCGGCTACCTCAAGGTCGTCAACGATGAGCACTACCACGTGATGGGCAAGTACATGCTGGCCTTCACGATCTTCTGGGCTTACATCGGTTTCTCGCAGTACATGCTCATCTGGTACGCGAATATTCCCGAGGAGACGGCCTATTTCCGCCTGCGGAACACCGAGTCGTGGTGGTATTTTTCCCAATTTCTCGTCGTCGGTCGCTTCTTCCTGCCGTTTCCGGTCTTGCTCTTTCAGATGACCAAGAAAACGAAGCTGATCAACTTCGTCGCGGTGTGGGTCCTCTTGATGCAACTCCTCGATATGTACGTCATCGTGCTGCCGGAACTGCACCGCACCGGATTCAGTCCCAGCTTGTTCGATCTCACAACGCTGGTTGGCCTCGGAGGCATTCTCGGATGGCTCTTTCTCCGGCACCTCGGCCAATCGTTCCTCTTCCCGACGCGTGACCCGCGCCTCCTGGGTTCGCTCAAATTGTCCAACTGATATGGCGTCCGAATCTCCTCGCACGGTCAATGGGTTCCTGGTGTTCGTCGGCAGCGCGGCCGCATTCGTCGGCGTCACGCTCCTGGCCATCGGTTTCCTCGCGTTAAATCGCGAGACCACCTCACCCCTCGAAGACAAACGCGCTGCTCAGCGTCTCGAAGTCCGAACAAAACTCGAAAAAGAAGCGGCGGAAAAACTCGAAACCGCCGGGTGGGTGGACAAGGCCAAGGGCGTGGTTCACGCGCCGGTCACGGATGCCTTTCCGATCGTGGTCTCCGAATTGCGGGCCAAGAAGCCCGGCCCCTCGCAGGTGAAGATCGATCCGATCATGCCCATGCCGGTCATCGACCCCAAGGCCACTGAGCCGCCGCTACCCGCGCTCACGTCCTCGCCGCAAGGAGCTGACACAATTCGCTTCACGCTGCCGACAGCCCCAGAAGCTACTTCGGCCCCAGTTCCAAATGCTGCACCAGCTGCACCAGTTGCTGCCCCGGCTCCCGCTCCCGCCGCAGTCGCACCTGTGAAGCCAGCCACGCCTCCGGCCGCTGCACCAGCCCCGGCGGCTCCTGCTCCAGTTCCGGCAGCCCCGACTCCAACGACCCCGGCTGCCGCTCCTGCCGCTCCCACTCCCGCCGTAGTCGCACCTGTGAAGCCAGCGACGCCACCGGCCGCTGCACCAGCCCCAGCGGCTCCTGCTCCAGCGGCTCCTGCTCCAGCGGCTCCTGCTCCAGCTCCCGCAGCCCCGGCTCCAACGACCCCGGCAGCTCCGGCTCCGGCGCCTCCCGCCCCTGCGCCTCCCGCCCCGCCCCCGGCCGCTCCAGTTCCAGCGCCAACGGTCCCCGCGCCAGCTCCTGTGCAACCAGCGCCGACGGCGCCAGCCGCCCCGGCCAACCCACCGGCAACAGCGACCCCTCCGGCAACGACGCCACCTGCGCCGCCCGCCCCGGCTCCCGCTGCGCCGCCGGCTCCTGAGAAACCGGCTCCAGCTCCGGCTCCAGTTCCAGCGCCGGCCCCGGCGCCCGCCTCAGCGGCCCCCGCGCCCACGCCAGCAGCTCCCGCCCAGCCGTCTACCAGCAATCCGACCGAGAAATCCGAGTCCACGAAATGATCGCCGCTGAACCCGCCCCAATCCCGAAGACTGCCGCACGCTCGGTGGACTATCCGGCTGCCGAACGCGCCGCCGTCGATGCTTCCGCACGTGGCCCGGTCCTCTTCTTCTTCGGTAACGCCATTCTCTGGTTGTTCCTGGCCACGTTCCTCGGCTTCATCGCTTCGATTCAGCTCCACAACCCTGAGTTCCTTGCCGATATCCCGTTTCTGACCTACGGCCGGGTCTGGCCTGCCTACACCAATGTCATTAGCTTTGGTTGGGCCAGTCTGTCCGGCATGGGCGTGGCCATCTGGTTGCTGGCGCGTCTCAGCCGGGTGCAAATCAAGCTCCCTGGTGTCCTCGTCACAGGGGGGGTATTTTGGCAGGTTGGGCTGACCTACGGGATCATCAGCATCCTGGGTGGCAAGACGACAGGCTTGGAAGGTTTGGAAATCCCCACCGGTTCAGCCGCGCTGATGCTCTTTGGCTACCTCCTGGTCGCCCTCTGGGGTTCGTTACTCTTCGGATTCCGCTCGCAGTCGCGCGCCTACATTTCGGTGTGGTACCTGGTCGCCGCGCTCTTCTGGTTCCCGTGGACGTTTGCCCTGGCGCACGCGGCACACTTGCTGCCGGGCGTCTCCGGCGTGGTGCAAAGTCTCACTGCCGCATGGGCCGCCCAGAATTTCCAAAATATCTGGCTGACCTCGATCGGGCTGGCCGCTGCCTACTATTTGATCCCGAAGGTCATTAACCGCCCGGTCCATAGCTACAATCTTGCGAGCATCGGATTTTGGTCCTTCATCCTGTTCTCCGGCCTCACGGGTGCCGTGCGGCTCAGCGGGGGGCCGATCCCGGCCTGGGTCGTGACGTTGAGCATCGCTGCGAGCATTCTCCTCCTCGTGCAGATTGTCACCGTGACCGCCAATCTGGTGCTCACGATGCGCGGCCAGTATCACATGGTCTATCACAGCCCGACCATTCGTTTCACCTTCTTCGGCGCCATCGCTTTTTCGCTGGCGAGCGTCATCGGCCTGTTGTCGTCCCTCCGTTCGGTCGACAAAGTATTGCACTTTACCCAGTTCCAGAATGCCCAGTTCCACCTCGTGACCTATGCCTTCTACAGCATGGTCATCTTCGGCGCGATCTACTACATCCTGCCGCGGTTGGTCGGTTGCGAATGGTTGTCGTCTTCCATGATCAGCTTGCACTTCTGGGGTTCGGCCTACGGCGGCGGAATGCTGATCGCCATGCTCATGTTCAGCGGCGTGGCCACCGGACTCTCGCTCGCCGACCCCGATGCGAGTTTTGTGCAGGCCATCGAGGTCACCGCCGTCTATCAGGTCGGACGGACCATCGCCTGGAGCATGGTCGCGCTTGGCCACCTGGTCTTCGCCCTGCACTTCGTGCTCATGCTTCTGCGGATCGGTCAGCCGGGAGGGGAACCAACGCTCTTTGCGCCCATCGGGGAGGAGGAAAAACACTAATGAATCGCTCCAGTTATCTGCTCGCCGGGATTATCGGCTCCTTTGCTCTCTCGGTTTACCTGCTGGTGATCGTGCCACAGCAGCAGCTCGGCTCGCTTCAGCCACAATTTCAGGACGACGAGGGGAAAATCATCGACATCTATCCGGTGAAGAACGCTGGCATCGTTCAGGCGGGCCGCGCTGTTTACGCCTCCGAGGGGTGCATCTACTGCCATTCGCAACAAGTGCGCGACGAACAGAACGGACTCGACATCGAACGCGGCTGGGGAGTGCGCCGGACCGTTGCTCGCGATTATCTTTTCGACGATCCGCCATTCCTCGGCAGCACGCGCATCGGGCCGGATCTGGCGAATGTCGGTTCCGCCAAATGGCGCAACGAGCCGGAAAACGAAGACCCGGATCACAAGCCGGCGAAGCGCGATGCCGCGTGGCACTTCCAGCACCTCTACAACCCTCGCGTGATCGTCAAAGATTCCAACATGCCTCCCTATCGCTATCTATTCAGAGAGCAGAAGATTGGCAGTCAGCGTTCCAATGATGCGCTCGATGTCCCCGTTCGAGACGGCTACGAAATCGTGCCGAAAGCCGAGGCCAAGACGCTCGTCGGATATCTGCTCTCGCTCGACAAGAGCCACCCCTTGAAAGAAGTCAAAAACGCCGCACCGGAGGTCGCCGCCAAGTGAGCAAGCCCAACGAAGGTTCCGACCGTATCGATTATCAGGAAACTCCGGACATTACGGAGGTCCACGCCGCTGTTGAGCGCGAGAAGCCCGAGCCCTCCGCCGAGGTCACGCCCATGCCGCTCTGGCTCACTGGCCTCTGCGCCGTGGCCACCGTCTGGGCCGGCCTCTATTTTGGCATTTTCAACGGCGGCCTGAGTGGCAGCGTTTATAATGAGTACGAAAGCTCGCCGGCTGTCCTTTTCCCGCTGCCGCCGAAGGCCGGAGGCAAAGCCGGAGCGGGCGAGGCCCAGGCGCAGACGCTCGCGCAACAAGGCAGGGGTGTTTACGCCCAGTGCGTCGCCTGCCATCAACCGACGGGATTGGGTCTTCCGGGACAATTCCCGCCTCTCGCGAAATCCGAGTTCGTGCTTGGCGGCGAAAAACGTCTCGTCGCCATTCTGCTCAAGGGCATCTCGGGGCCGATCACCGTCGAAGGGAAGCAATTCAGCGGAGCCGTGGCCATGCCGCCGTGGGAAGGCGCCCTCTCGTCCAAGAAGATCGCCGCGGTGGCGAGCTTCATTCGCCAGGAATGGGGCAACACTGCGCCGGAAATTTCCGAAGCCAAAGTGAACGCGGCGAAGAAAGAATTCGCCGCGCAGAAGGCGCAATGGACGGAGGCTCAACTCTTGCAAATCCCGGCTGATGCCACCCTGCCCGACGAAGGCGGTGGTGCTGCGCCCGCAGCGGTAGCCGCAGCCAAGCCAGCCGCCGCTGCAGGCGCTCCGGTCGGCGGGGCAGCCGGACCAGCCAGCGCGCAATTTGTGGAAGGCCAGAAGAACTACATGACCGTTTGTTTCGTCTGCCATCAACCAACGGGACTGGGAATGCCTGGGCTCTTTCCCCCGCTGACCAATTCGCCATACGTCAATGGATCTCCGGAGCGTTTTGCCGCCATCATCCTCAAGGGAAATGCACCTCCGTTTACGGTTGATGGAAAAGTTTATGCAGTGTCGCCGATGCCGCCTCAGGAAGCAGCACTTGACGACACGAAGATCGCCTCGATCATGACCTTTGTCCGCGGAAGCTTCAGCAATACGAGCGGTCCTGTGGCGCCCGAAGTGGTCGCCGCCGCTCGTGCCAAATTCAAGGATCGCACGGCACCCTGGACGCAGGGTGAACTCGATGCCTGGAAAGACGGCGCCGCGCCCGCGAAATAGTTAATTCTTCCCAACCATGAAAAAAATTCTCCTCACACTCTTCCCGCTCGCGCTCCTCGCTCAGGTCGCCAAAGCCGAAGAATTCGATCTCAAGGCGTCCGTCGACCGCGGCAAAGTCGTTTACATGCAGACCTGCATTGCCTGCCACCAGCCGACTGGACTCGGGCTTCCCGGAGTCTTCCCGCCGCTCGCCGGCACCGAATACACCGGTGGAGACTCCCGCCGCATGATCGCCATGACGCTCAAGGGTGTGAATCCGCCCCTCAAGGTGAAGGATCTCACTTACGTCGTGCCGATGCCGCCGCTGCCGACCCAATTTCCAATTCTCGTCGACGACAACAAGCTGGCCGACGTGATCAATTTCGTCCGCAATTCCTTTGGAAACAAAGATGAGACGGGCGTGACCCCGGCGAAGATCGATGCCGTCCGCAAGGAATTTGCCGACCGCACCACGCCATGGACCGAGGCTGAACTCCAAAAATTCCCAGAGCCGAAAAAGTAATCCGCCACCGCTGAAGCACCTATGGCCACAGAAGCATTGACGCACGGGCACGACTCCCACGATCACGATCACGGGCACGACGATCACCACGAGCTTGGATTCTGGCGGAAGTGGGTCTTCTCGACCGATCACAAGATCATCGGCATCCAGTACGGTATCACCGGACTGCTCTTCCTGTTCTTCGGCTTCCTCTTGATGCTGCTGATGCGTTGGCAACTCTGGCATCCGGGCCAGCCAGTTCCAGTGATCGGGCCCATGCTGCAAATGTTTTTTGGTGAGAGCGTCTTTCAATCCACCGCCGATGGAGTGAAAGGGGTACTCACGCCTGCTGGATACAATTCCTTCGGGGCGATGCACGGCACGATTATGGTTTTCTTCGGCATCGTGCCTGTGGCGTTCGCCGCCTTCGGTAATTTCGTCGTCCCGCTCCAAATCGGGGCGCCCGATATGACTTTCCCGAGAATCAATATGGCGAGCTTCGATTGCTTCTTCATCAGTTGCATCATCATGCTCGCGAGCTTTTTCGTTCCCGGGGGTGCGGCCAAGTCTGGCTGGACTTCCTACCCGCCGCTCGCGGGAGTCGCCGATACGGGCGCCGACTTTCATCCGTTCTTCAACGGGCAGACGCTTTGGCTGGTCGGCATGATTTTCAACATCACCGCGTCGCTGCTTGGCTCGGTGAACTTTATCGCGACGATCATTCAGCTTCGCGCTCCGGGCATGACGTGGATGCGGCTCCCATTCTTCGTCTGGGCCCAGTTCGTTACGGCCTGGCTGCTGGTGCTCGCTTTCCCGCCGCTCGAAGCCGCTGGTGTGATGCAGACCATGGATCGCGCTTTCGGCACCAGCTTCTTCATGCCTACCGGACTCATCGTCAACGGTCAGCTCGCCCACTGGTCCGGCGGCGGCAGCCCCATCCTCTGGCAGCACTTGTTCTGGTTCCTTGCGCACCCTGAAGTTTACGTGCTCATCCTCCCTGGTATTGGGATGGTTGCGGAGGTCATCGCCAATAACACCCGCAAGCCACTCTACGGATACAAGGCCATGGTCGGCGCGATTCTCGTGCTCGGGTTCCTGTCCTTCATCGTCTGGGCTCACCACATGTACATGACCGGCATGGGCGCCAAGGTCGCTGGCTTCTTCCAGACAACGACGATCATGATTTCCGTGCCATCGGTCATCCTGGTCACCGCTTTGATGCTGTCGCTCTGGGGTGGATCCATCCGCTTTACCCCGCCGATGCTCTTTGCCACGACCTTCCTGCCGATGTTCGGTATTGGCGGTCTCACGGGCATCCCGCTCGCCTTCAATGCGGTCGATCTCTACCTGCACGACACCTATTACATCATCGGCCATTTCCATTACGTCGTCGCCCCGGGTACGATCTTCGCCATTTTCGCAGGCATCTATTATTGGTACCCGAAAGCGACTGGGAGAATGCTGAACACAACGCTCGCCCACCTGCACTTCTGGCCCTCGCTCGTCGCCATCAATTTTATCTTCATGCCCATGATGCTGCAAGGCATGGCGGGCGTGCATCGCCGTTGGTACGACGGCGGTGGAACCGGCAAATTCCTTGCGGACGGAACGCAGGAATTCACCTACCAACTCGTCAAGCCGGTCTTCCACTGGAATGCAGTCATGTCGTTGGCGGCGATCGCACTTTGCATCGCGCAGTTCCCCTTCATCTTCAATTTCTTCTGGAGCATGTTTAAGGGCCGGAAGGTGCCGAATGATAATCCGTGGGACTCCACGACCGTCGAATGGGACACCCCTTCGCCCCCCGGGCACGGCAATTTCATCAAGGAAATCGTCGTCTATCGGGGGCCCTACGAATACAGCGTGCCTGGTGCGGACAAGGATTTCACCCCGCAGACGGAAGCGCCGAAAACGGAACGGCTTCCCACGACCGCGCCCATTGGCACGCCGGCCCACGCCCACTAGCCGCCCTTCAGTTCGTTCATTTTACGTAGATCATGCAAATTCCTTACGAAGTCACGGCCCGCCCGGATACGGGCCTCTACAATGCGAAGCTCGGCATCTGGATCTTCCTCGCCTCGGAAGTGATGCTCTTCGGCGGCCTCTTCTCCGCTTATATCTTCCTTCGCATGGGATCAGACGACGGCTATTGGCCGCACGGTCTGCTCAACGTGCCGGTCGGCGCGATGAACACGGTGATCCTCATCGCCTCGTCCGTCACGGTGGTGCTCGCTTGGGCCTCGCTCAAGATGCGCCGGTGGATGCAGTATAAGATTTACATGGGGATCACGATTGCCTGTGCGTTCATCTTCCTGGGCGTCAAACTGGCCTACGAATGGCCAGCCAAGTACGTGCACTTCGGCGCGTTCATCAAGAAGGACAAGTGGGCGCAGTACAACGATTACCTGGGAAACGATCATCTTCTCAAGGAAGGGCTTCCTCCTCGCGCCGAGATCACTGGGCACCTGGAAGCAGTGGAGGTCACGGGCAAGAAAGAGGACATCGAGGCCTTTGCCGCCAAACATCAACTCGTGGTCGCGGAAGCGCACGAAGAGGCCAATGCTCACGAATCCAAAGAGCCCGTTTACGCCGTGAAAGCGGCCCGCCCAGACGATGAAGTCGTGCCGGGCACGGCGGAAGATCTGCTCAAGGTACCAGGGGTCAAAGCCCTCGCGTTCGAAGTCAAACTCGACCGGGTCAACGCGGAACCGGAAAACGAGGCCTACGACCGGCCGCATTTCATCCCGCTAAGTGTGAGCGAGAAAGTCGCCAAAATTCATGCGGAGGACATCAGTTCCTGGAGCGCCTTTGTCCCGAAACATAGTCCTTACTTCGCGGTCTATTTCACCATCACTGGGCTGCACGGTTTGCACGTGCTCGCCGGTGCCCTGGTCTTCCTGCATTTCTTCTTCTACGGCGAGCAACTCTACCGGAAGAATCCCGAGCACATGGCCAACCGTGTCGAAGTAGGCGGCCTCTTTTGGCACTTCGTCGATCTCGTTTGGATCTTCGTTTTCCCGATCTTTTACCTCCTCTAATAGCATGAGCGAATCCCACGCACCCGCCACCACCGCCCACGCCGAAGCGCCGCACCACGATCACGCCCACGACGTGGCCAAGCACGTGAAGGGCTACATCATGGTCGGTGGTCTGCTGATCCTGTTCACCTTCATCACCGTCGCCTTGTCCTACGTAAACTTCGACAAGATGATCGGCGGGCACGGCTGGAACATCATCATCGCGATGATTGTGGCCACCTTCAAAGCGGGCTTGGTCGCCGCGATTTTCATGCATTTGAAAGGCGAGAAGTGGACGATTTGGAAGTTCCTGCTTTTTACCGCCTTCTTCTGCTCCGGGCTCTTTTTCCTCACGCTTTTGCACTACGCAGATCCCATCTTCGGCACCACCCGTTCGACCCATTTCTGAGATGTCGCTCCGCGCCTTTCACATTCTGTTCATCATCCTTTCGATATTGATGTCGGCGGGTTGTGCATGGTGGGCCTTTGCGAATGGTGTCGCCCCGCTTTTCGGCATTGTGTGCCTGGTCGCCGCGGTCGGACTGATCTTCTACGCCGTCTATTTCCTTCGGAAAACGAGGAAGCTCATCCTATGAAACACTCCACGCTCTCGCGCGCGGCGGCGGTGATTTTTGCCGTCACGCTCACGCACCTGCCCGCTACGGCTCGCGCCTGCGCCGCTTGCATGGGTGACGTCAACAGCAAGACGGCGCCCGCGATTAACGCCGCTATTTTCCTGATGCTCGGCTGTATTGGATTCATGCTCGCCTCGCTCGGCGGCTTTGCCTTTTACCTCGCGAGGCGCGCTGGCGCTCCGCTCCCTCCGCACGCTGAATTCGCGTCCACGATCAATCCTCCGGAGGACCACTCTTAACTATGTTCGATCTCAATAAAGCCCTTGGCATGGTCCCGAATGCTTCCGAGCACGGGTACCTCGTCGATCACATGCTCCAGGCCTGCCATATCTTCATGGCGGTGCTTTTCGTGGGCTGGTCGTGCTACTTCTTTTACACCATCTGGCGTTTCCACCGTTCGCGCAATCCGAAGGCCGACTACCATGGCGTGCAGAGCAAAGCCTCCGCGCATCTGGAGTTCAGCGTCGTCTTAATCGAAGCCGTGCTGCTTCTTGGTTTTGCCCTCCCGCTCTGGGGCAAGCGCGTGACCAGCGAGTCGTTTCCGAAGGAAGGCGACGCGATCGAAGTCCACGCTGTGGCCCAGCAGTTCCTTTGGAATTTTCACTATCCCGGCGCCGATGGCGTTTTCGGCAAGCAGCGCGCTGACTACATCAGCGGTAGCAATCCGCTCGGGCTCGATCCGAATGATCCCGCGAGCAAAGACGACCTGGTCATCACCAGTGGCGAGTTCCATCTGCTCAATCAAAAGCCGGCGAAGATCGACATCACCTCGAAGGACGTCATCCACGGTTTCCAACTCCAGCACATGCGGATCAGCCAGGACGCCATTCCCGGTTCCCGGATTCCCGTGTGGTTCCGTCCGATCCGGGCGGGCGAGTATGAACTTGTCTGCTCCCAGCTCTGCGGCGCCGGCCATTATGCGATGCGCGCTCTTTTGAAGGTCGATAACAAGGCCGAGTATGATGCTTGGATCAAAGAGCAAACCGACTTGCAACATCCGGCTGCGGCTCCGTCCGCCGCGCCCGCGGCGGCTCCCGCAGCTCCAGCAGCCAAGTAGCCGGCTGGGGCGCCGGCGGGGTTGACCGCACGGTGCGGCCAGCGGCGCCCACCGCCACATCGTTCGTGATTCCGATCAATTCTCAACCGCCCGCCGCCGGCCCCTGGCTGGCGCGCTACGCAAAATTGGTCGTGGTCGCCGCGTTCTGGCTCATCTTCACCGGCGGCCATACGACCACTTCGGGCGCGGGCATGGCCTTTCCCGACTGGCCTTTGAGCAATGGCTCGCTCAATCCTCACGGCTGGCTGAGTAATTTCTTCATGTTCCTCGAGCACGGTCATCGGCTGACCGCTGGACTCGTCACCACCTTGGTTGCAGTCCTTTTTGGTTGGGTTTTAATACGCCGGTCAGCGCTGCCGCGAATCGCATTCTCGCTCGCGATGTGGGCGTTGGCGGGTGTGCTCGCGCAAGCGCTTCTAGGCGGGTTGCGCGTCATCCTCGATCCGCAAGGCATCGCCGCCACGACCAGCACCATTGCCACGACTTTCCGCGTGCTCCACGGCTGCTGCGCCCAGATCGAGCTGACGCTCGTGGTCGCTCTCGCCGCAGTCCTGTCTCCGGTTTGGCCCCGCCTCATTGCCCAGCCGGACTTTCGCAAGATTTCCCGTCTCGCGTGGATGACGGTCGGCGTCATTTTTCTGCAACTTGTCGTGGGCGCCACCATGCGGCATCTTGGAGCCGGACTCGCCATTCCGACATTCCCGCTTACTTCCGATGGCGGACTCATGCCCAAAGTTCACAACACCTACGTCGACCTCAATTTCACCCACACCCGCTTCGGGGCGTTGGTCGTGACCTTGAGCATCGTTTGGCTCTCCGCGCGGACTCTCCGCCTCGGCGCCGGTGAAGTGCATCTCACGCGGCCCGCGCTGCTGCTCCTCGCCCTCGTCGCCGTTCAGCTTACCTTGGGCATGCTCGTCATCTGGCATCTGCGTCCGCCGATCCTCACTACGCTCCACGTGGTCAATGGTGCGGCGGTGCTCGCCACAGCCGTGCTGCTGGCGGCGCGCGCCTCTCGCGGCTCCGCCATCACCACCCGCCGCGAAGACGCGCCGGCGCCACACCTCATGGAGGCAACCGCATGAATCGGGTAACGCAAGAAATCACCATGCCGATGGAAGTTCCGCACGAGGTCGCCGGGCCCGGCATTGTGAGTGACCTGGTCGTCCTCACGAAGGCGCGCCTCAGCCTCCTCGTCATCATCACCACTTTCGTCGGCTTCTGCATGGCGTCCGGCGAACACCTCGACTGGCTCCTGCTCTTGCACGCCGTCGGCGGCACCACGCTCGCCGCTGCGGCCGCCGCCGTGCTGAATCAATTTCTCGAAGTAAAGGTCGACCGCCTCATGGAGCGCACGCGCCATCGCCCCTTGCCCTCGGGCCGCTGGAAAACGAACCACGCGCTCGCCTTGGGGATCGGCATGGGCGTGACGGGCGTGACCTGGCTCGCCGTGGCCGTGAACGGGCTGACCGCCATCCTCGCCGCCTCGACCATCCTCATCTACATCGCCGCCTACACGCCGCTCAAACGCCGCACCTCGCTGTGCACCATCGTCGGCGCTGTTTCCGGGGCGATTCCACCCGTCATCGGCTGGACCGCGGTTCACCCGTCGTTCGGTCTCGGCGCGTGGGTGCTCTTCGGCATCCTGTTCACCTGGCAGATGCCGCATTTCCTGGCGATCGCCTGGATGTATCGCGATGAGTATGCCCAGGCGGGCTTCATCATGTTGCGGCGCGATGACCTCAGCGGCTGCGCTACGGCGATGCAGAGTCTCCTCTACACCGGTGCTCTCATCATTTGCACGCTCATCCCGTATTACGCCGGGCTGAATAACAACATCTACCTCGGAGGAGCGCTTGGGCTGGATGGAGTCATGCTCCTCTTCGCGGCGCAATTCCTCGTCGAGCGCGATCGTGTCAGCGCCCGGCGCCTGTTCTTCGCCTCCATCATTTTCCTTCCCCTCATCCTCGGCTTGATGATCTTCACCAAGTCGTGACCGCGCGCGCGAGCTTAGGCGCCCTCCTCGGCGTGGCCCTCCTCCTGGCGGCCTGCCAGAAGCGGGATGACGCGGCCTTCGAGATGCTCCCACCGCCATCGACCCCGGCGGTCCTCCCGAAGCACTGGACCCTGCCCGATTTCGCTCTGACCGAGCGCACCGGCCAGACGGTGCACCTCGCCGATCTCGGCGGCAAAGTATGGGTCGCGGATTTCTTCTACACGACCTGCCCCGGCCCGTGTCCCATGCTCTCCAGTCGCTTGAGCGACGTGCAAAAAGCGCTCGGCGACCAGGCCGGCGTCCGTCTCGTCTCGATCTCGGTCGACCCGGAAAAGGACACGCCCGACGTCCTCAAGATCTACGCGGAGCGATTCAAGGCTGGTGAGCACTGGCTTTTTCTCACCGGACAAAAGGACGCCATTTACACGCTCGCCCGCGACGGCTTCAAACTCCCAATCGCGGAAGCGGCGCCTGAGGGGGGACTGATCATCCACAGCACCCGCCTGATCCTCGTGGATAAGGCGGGTGCGGTGCGCGGCTTTTACGAAGGCGCCAGCGAAACCGGTGTGCAGGAATTGGTCCGCGATATCCGCCGCCTGCTCGAAGAGAAATAATCCGCGCCCTTCCATGACCGTCCAGGATCTTCCCATCGTCAACGCCAGCCTCAACGCCTTGAGCACGGTCTTCATTCTGGCCGGCATCACCTTCATCAAAAACGATCGCAAGCAGGCCCACATCGTCTCCATGCTCTGCGCGCTCATCACGAGCACCGCCTTCCTCGCGTGCTATCTCACGTATCATTTTGCCAAGGCAGGCCATGTCACCCGCTTCACGCATCCCGGCTGGCCGAAGATTCTCTATTTCATCATTCTGGGAACGCACGTCCCGCTGGCCGGTTTGACGGTCCCGTTGGTCATCATGACGATCACCCCTGCCTTCCGCGCCATCTACGACAAGCATCGTCGCATGGCCAAATGGACCTACCCCATCTGGCTCTACGTGTCCGTGACCGGCGTGCTGGTTTATATGATGCTCTACGTCTGGTTCCCTCCCGTGCAGCTCTAATGATGCCGCGTTCCCTCGTCTCCATCTCCCTCTTCGCGGCCTTCGCGTGGGCGCTGATCAACGGGCCAGCCACAGCCTTCTTTAAAAAGTCCGAGGCCGCTCCGGCTTCCGCTCCCGACGCGACCACCCCTGCGCCGGACGCCGCCCATGGATTCGACGCCCCCTGAATTGACCAAGCTGATCGTCGCATGGGCGCTCGTCGGTGCCACGGCCGCCACGCTTCTCATGCTGGGCCTCGCGCGTCTGGGAAGCGGACACATCTCGCCGCGGAAACTTTTCTACCTGCTTCTCGCCTTGGTCGTCCTTGGTGCTTGCGCCTTCCTCTTCGGTCGGTTTCAGCTCAACCCCCAACTCGCCGGCGACAAAGTACGCTGGCCGCTTCGGGTGCAACTCGGACAAGCCCAGCAGCAGGCCGCGACCCTGCAAAAGGAAAACCTCAGTCTCAAGATCGCCTACGAGCGAGCCACGGGCCGCAAGATCTACGTCGGCAAAGGACGCAACTTCTCCGAGCGAATCGCCAGGCTGAACAAACAAATGAAGGCCGCCGGCCCGGAACGAGTGGCCGCCATCTATGACGCCGCCTTCGCCATGCAGAAGCGGTTCGGTTTCGCGTTCCTTCCGGCGGGAGCCGACGTGAGCGCGCGAGCAAAGTTCGTCTCCGATCGGATCAACTCGCTCAACGTCACCAAGCGCAAGGAGGACTTTGAGCCATTGGGCTTGTGGGAAGGATTGTTCGCCGACCTTCCCACCAAGGAACACCCGCCCGCGGACACCCCGGAAAAGTGATTGGGATTCGAAGGGCGAAGCGAGTGCCTCGCAAGACCGTCATCCTGAGACCCGAAAGTCGCTCCGCAGGATTGTGCGTTCAGGATGGCGTCGGGCGCCTTCCATCCCGGAGGGATGAGAGAAATTAGCCCCGGGTCGAGCGAGTCTGCGAGCGAACACCCGGGGTATCCACCCAACAGCGAACGCTCCATCCGTCCCGGCGAAGCCGCATCTCCGAGGGCGAGGGGAAAGGATGCGGCCAGGAGGCCGGGACGGATGGAGCTGCGCTGTTTTGGCAGGGACCCCGGGTGT
>JBBRPL010000153.1:0-17256 GCA_038228205.1 Chthoniobacterales bacterium | reverse complement strand
TACCTTGGTCAACATAACAAGGAGCCCAAGCCATTCATCTGGACAGCCACCGCCAAAGACATCTTGTCCAAGGTCACACGCGCCCGCAAAAAGCTCGCGAACCGCAAAACGTTACGCTAATTGCGCCGCACTACACTAGCCGCCGGCGCCTGAGCGTGCACGGAACACATCAAGAGGAGAATCCCAATCACGGTGACACCTGCGCATTTCATGCGTCGGTGATGCTATTTATGGAAGCCTTTGGGAAGCAAAAACTTTCACCGACACAGAGACCGGGGGTGATCCAACCTAACCCCAAACTCCTACGTCCGCCGGCGGCGCTTGACGTGGAGCTGAGCCAGACTCTTGGAAAGCGCGGCCTGGACCGCGGCTGCCTCCTCCGATCCCAGATCCCCTTTGTTGGCGAGGGCGTCCTTGGCCCGCTTGATCGCCGCCTCCGCCGCGCCTTCGTCGATATGCTCCCATTGAATGGCCATGTCGGTCAGCACGTTGACCCGTGTCTGGGTGACGGTGACGAATCCTTCTCCAACGGCGAGGTACTCCTTGTGACCACCCTTGGTGATGACAAGTTCTCCCGCGTGAATCTGGGTCATGAGCGGGATATGCATGGGCAGCACCCCCATTTCGCCCTCGACCGCCGGGATCACGACAGACTCGACATCACTGCTATACGCGAGCTTTTCGGGGGTGACGATTTCGAGATGCAACGTGGCAGCCATGGATGGAAATTAGGAAATTAGGAACGGATCTGGTCGATCGTGCCCTTCATGTAGAAGTTCGTTTCGCCCACGTCATCGTGCTTGCCTTCGAGGATTTCCTTGAAGCCGCGGACCGTTTCGGCCAGCGACACCTGCTCGCCCTTCGTGCCAGTGAAGACCTCGGCGACGGTGAAGGGCTGCGAGAGAAAGCGCTGGATTTTGCGGGCGCGGAAGACGGTGAGTTTGTCGTCGGGTGAAAGCTCGTCCATGCCGAGAATCGCGATGATGTCCTGCAAGTCCTTGTATTTCTGCAACACGCGCTGGACACCCGTAGCAACTCGGTAATGCTCTTCCCCGACGATTTCGGGCGCGAGCGCCTTGGACGTGGAGGCGAGTGGGTCGACGGCGGGATAGATGCCAAGTTCCGCGATGGAACGCTCGAGGACGATCGTCGAATCCAGATGTGCGAAGGTGTTCGCGGGCGCCGGATCGGTGAGATCGTCCGCGGGCACATACACGGCTTGGAAGCTCGTGACCGAACCCTTGGTCGTCGAGGTGATGCGCTCCTGGAGCGCACCCATTTCCGACGCGAGCGTGGGCTGGTAACCGACCGCTGACGGCGTGCGACCGAGGAGGGCGGATACTTCGGAGCCGGCTTGCGAGAAACGGAAGACGTTATCGACGAAGAGGAGCACGTCCTGGTTCTTCTCGTCGCGGAAGTATTCCGCCATCGAGAGCGCGGAGAGGGCGACGCGGAGGCGCGCGCCGGGAGGCTCGTTCATCTGGCCATAGACGAGCGCAACCTTGGACTTGCTGAGGTCCTGCTGGTTGATGACGCCGGCTTCGCTCATTTCGTGATAAAGATCGTTTCCCTCGCGCGAGCGCTCGCCGACCCCGGCGAAGATAGAGTAGCCACCATGGCCTTTCGCGATGTTGTTGATGAGTTCCATGATGACGACGGTCTTGCCGACGCCCGCGCCACCAAACGCACCCACTTTGCCGCCCTTGGTGAATGGGCAGATGAGATCGATAACCTTGATGCCGGTTTCGAGCACGTTGGATTTCGTGTCCTGGTCGATGAGCGTCGGGGCCGGACGATGAATCGCGTAGCGCTTTTCGTACGCGACTGGACCTCGCTCATCGACCGGGTCGCCGGTGACGTTGAAGATGCGGCCAAGGACGCCTTCGCCGACCGGCACGGAAATCGGAGCGCCCGTGGCGGTGACGCTCAATCCGCGCTTCAAGCCTTCGCTGGAACTCATGGCGATCGCCCGGACCCAACCTTCGCCGAGGTGCTGCTGCACTTCGAGGACCAGCCGGGTCGCCACACCACCGACGTCAAAATTGATTTCCAGCGCGTCGTAGATTTTAGGAAGAGTGCTCGCGGAGAAATCGACGTCCACGACGGGGCCGATGACTTGGACGATGGTGCCGGTATTGCTCATAGAATAATGGGTTGGGAAGTGGGAGGTGCGCTAGCCGACGGCCATCTGCGCGGTGGTGATTTCGAGAAGTTCGGTAGTGATCGCGGCCTGGCGGACCTTGTTGTATTCCAGGGTCAGATCCTTGATCAGTTGTTTGGCGTTATCGGTCGCGCTCTTCATGGCGACCATGCGGGCGCTGTGCTCGGCGGCGCGGGCTTCGACGACCGCGCGGTAAACCGCGAAATGCGCGTAATAAGGCAGCAAGGCGTCGAGGACCGCGGCGGCGTCCGGCTCAAAGAGCACATCCATCGGCCCTTTTTCGTGCAATTCTTCGGCGGCCTTTTCGTTGATCGGAAGTGGCGCGACGGGCAGCAATTCAAAAGCAACCGGCACCTGCGTCAAGGTGTTGACGAAGCGGGTCATGAGCAACGTGACCTTGTCCACGGTGCCGTCGAGGAACTTCTCGATGGCCAGCTTGGAGATCGCCTTGGTCTCGAGAAAGGACGGGATGTCCTTCAATTGGAAATCCGCGATGATGTTACGCTTGCTGCGCACCGCCCATTGCGCGCCCTTCTTGCCGGCGGTGACAAAGACGGTTTTTTCGGGGTCGAACTTCGCCGCTTCGCGCAAGAGGTTCGTATTGAGCGCGCCGCACAGGCCCTTGTCCGTCGAGATGATGATGACCATTTCCTTCTTCACGACCCGATGCTCAAGGAGCGGGTGCTTCTCATCGAAGGTCACTTCCCTCAATGCGCAACTGATCCGATTCAGAAGTTGCGCATATGGCCGCCCATCGATCGCGAGTTGCTGGGCCTTGCGCATCTTCGATGCGGCGACCATCTGCATCGCCTTGGTAATCTGCGCCGTATTCTTGACCGACTTGATGCGGCGCCGGATGTCTCGCGTGTTCGCGGCCATGATCGATTAGCGGTAGCTGGTCTTGAATTCGCCGACGGCAGCCTTGAGATCGGCCGTGATATCATCGTCGATGGCGCCCTTGTCGCGGATCTTGGCCAGCACGGCTTCTTTGCGCGTCGTCAGGTAATCCTGCAGCTTGAATTGGAAGTCCTTAATCGTGTCGACCGGCACGTCGTCCAGGAAAGCGTTCTGCATCGACCAGAGAACGGCGACCATGACTTCCGTGGCGAGCGGGTTGTATTGGATCTGCTTGAACAATTCGACGATGCGCGCGCCGCGCTCCAGGATCAATTTCGTCTTGGCGTCGAGATCGGAGCCGAACTGGGCAAACGCCGCCAGTTCGCGGAACTGGGCCAGGTCGCCCTTGATCTTGCCGGCAACCTGTTTCACCGCCTTGATCTGCGCGGCAGAACCCACGCGGCTCACCGAGAGACCGACCGATACCGCCGGGCGGACGCCTTGGTAGAAGAGATCGGTTTCGAGAAAGATCTGGCCGTCGGTGATCGAGATCACGTTCGTCGGGATGTAGGCCGACACGTCGCCGGCCTGCGTCTCGATAATGGGGAGCGCGGTCAGCGAGCCATTCCCGTTCTTTTCATTGACCCGCGCACTGCGCTCGAGCAGGCGGCTGTGGAGATAGAACACGTCGCCGGGGTACGCCTCGCGGCCGGACGGGCGCCTGAGCACGAGAGACACCTGACGCCAGGCGACGGCGTGCTTCGAGAGATCGTCGAACACGATGAGCGCGTCCATGCCGTTATCCATGAACCACTCGCCCATGGAAGCGCCCGAGAACGGAGCCAGGTACTGGTTGGTCGCGGTGTCCGACGCCGTTGCGCAGACGATGATCGTGTAAGGCATCGCCCCGGCGGCCTCGAGAACCGTAATGGAACGCGCCACGTTCGATTGCTTCTGGCCGATGGCCACGTAGATGGAATAGAGCGGACGGAAGCCGGCCTTGCCTTCATTCGCCTTGTTGATCCGCGCCTGGTTGATGATGGTATCGATGGCGATGGTCGTCTTCCCCGTGGCGCGATCGCCAATGATCAACTCGCGCTGACCGCGGCCGATCGGAATCATGGCGTCGATGGCCATGATGCCGGTTTGCACGGGCTGGCTGACGGATTTCCGCTTGATGATGCCGGGCGCGATTTTCTCTACGGGATACGTCGCCGACGCCACGATCGGGCCCTTGCCGTCAACCGGGCTGCCGAGCGCATCGACGACGCGGCCGAGCAGTCCTTTGCCCACGGGCACGGAAAGGAGCCGTCCGGTGGTCTTGACTTCAGTGCCCTCCATGACGTCGGCGCCCGCGCCGAGCAGGATCGCGCCGACTTCGCTCTCTTCGAGGTTGAGCGCGAGGCCGTAGAGGCCCCCGGGGAACTCGATCATCTCATTGAGCATGACGTCGCTCAGGCCTTCGATTTTGGCGACGCCGTCACCGACTTCACGGACGACACCGACATTCGATTTGCTGGTGTTGGTTTTGAGGCCGCTGATTTGGGATTCGAGATCTTTCAGGATGCTGCTCATGGGAAAATAAAGGGTTGGGTTTGTAAAAAGGAGAGGCCGTCAGGCGTAGGTAAACTCGGCTTCGAGGCGGTTGAGGCGTTCGCGGACGGAACTGTCGAAAACGTCGCTGCCGATCTTCACGCGCAGACCACCGAGGAGATCCGGAGATACCTTGAATTCCGTCGTAATGTCCTTGCCGTATTTGGCGCGCAGGTTGGCCACGAGTTGCTTTTTGGTGGCATCGTCGAGCTTGGCGGCGCTTTCGACGACCGCGTGGCGGCTTTCGATTTCGAGGCGAACGAGGCGTTGAAACTCCTTCAAGACCCCGAGCGAATTGCGCGGCTTGCTCGTGACCACTTGCTTTCCGATCGTGGCCACCTTTGCGCCGTCGATCCGGCCATCGGTAAAGCTCGCCTGGAAGAGCTTCTTGGAGAGCTTGCGGGAATCCTTGTCGAGTTTCATGGAACGATTAGGCGGCGACTTCGCGCACGGCTTCCTCGGAGATGCGCTTTTGATCGTCGGAGGAAAGGACTTTGCCGGTCACCTTGGCGGTAGTGTTGATGACGAGGCGTCCGACCTCGCGTTTAATCTCCGCGAGAGTCTTCTGGCGTTCGACCAAAGTGGCCTCGCGTGCTTTGGCGATGATCTGCTCGGCTTCGGCAATGGCTTGCTGAGTGCGCTTGTCCGCCAGGGCCTGGGCGCTGACGCGGGCCTCGTCGATCATCTTCTGAGCCTGGGCGTTGGCCTTGGTGAGGATCTCTTCATACCGTTTTTCCGAATCGGCGAGCTGCTGCTTGATTTTTTCCGCATTGGCCAGGCCCTCGGCGATCCTTTGACGGCGTTCTTCGAGAACCTTGAGGATCGGCTTGTATGCCCACTGCTGGAGCGCAATGGCGAAGATGGTGAAGCTGATGACCTGGGAAAAAAACAACCAGGCGTTGAACCCAAAAGTTTCACCGGTCTGCTTCGCACTTTCGACCAGGGTGTCAACGATGCCGCCTTCCGCGGCGAGGAGAGGGATGAAAGTCATAGGAGCGTGATGGCTGACAGAGGGAAAAGAGCGCGGGGTCGTTACCGACCCCGCGCGCGATATTACTTCCCGACGAGGTAGATGGCGAAGAACACGATGCCTTCGGCGAAGGCAGTGCTCAGGATCGCCTGGACGAGGATCGGGGTGGCGGCGCCGGGGTTCCGACCCACCGCCGACGAGGCGCCCATACCGATAAGCCCCACGCCGACCGCGGCGCCAAGCGCAGCGAGACCGACGTGAACGCTTCCGGACAATTCAGCCAGGATGGTTGCGATGTTCATGATGTTTCCTTTTGGTTTTCTTGTTGTTCCCGACGATCCCCGCGGGAACCACGGTCTGAGCGTCGAAAGTGTTTACGGTAAAGTCTAGTGATGCTCCTCTTCATGCTGCTGGCAAATGAGCATGGTAAAAACAGCGGTCAGGAGCATGAACACGAGCGCCTGCACGATACCCACGAGCAGTTCCATGAAATAGAAGGGCACCGGGATGAGCCACGAGAGCGCGGGCACGATGTTCGCCATCGACTCCAAAATGTTTTCCCCGGCGAAAACATTGCCATAGAGACGGAAGCTGAGCGACACCGGACGGAAAAGGATGGAAACGACCTCGAGGAGACCGACGATGATGAAGACCACGACCATCAACACTTTCATGAAGCCCTTGGTGTCTCCCTTGGGGCCAAAAAGGTGAAGGATGAGGCCGCCGAACCCGTTGGCTTGCAACGCCCACCAAATCCAACACACGAAGAAGATCATGGACATGGCCATCGTCATGTTCAGGTCCGCACTGACGCCCCGGAAAAGCGGGCGCGAGATGTGTTCCAACCCACCCTGCGCATTAGGAATTCCCCACCCAATCGTTCCCACCCCCGGAATCAGCCCCGCCCAGTTCGTAAAGAGAATGAAGATGAAGAGCGTGGCAAAGAACCAAAAGGTCTTCTTCAGCAAGTCATGACCGATGATGCTCTCCAGGAAGTTGTGCAAACTCTCGACCAGCCACTCCCAGAAGTTCTGCGCGCCATCCGGTACGTCCTTGATCTTGCGGGTCGCGTATTGCGCGAAAATGATGATCCCGATGGCCACAATCCATGTAACAAGCATCGAATTGGTCATCGCCAACGGCCCGATCTTCCCGGTCGCTTCATCTCCGCCGATCCCCCAATAAAGCGGCGCCGCATCGGGCGTCAGTCCATGGTGCTCCTCGCCACCAGCCTCCGCTCCGGCGGCCGCGGCGGAACAAACCATCATGACGGCACCGGCAGCTACCATCAATAGGCGAAGCCACCCGCGGAGGCGGATACAAGTGCTGGGTTGAAAGACGGTGTTACTCATTTCCAAATTAGGGCAAAGGGAGGGATCGATCGCTCCGAAAAGGCGCCGCGCTGGGGTCACTGACGCAGACAACCATTCGACTTTGCGAGGAAGATAAAACTACGACCTTGTGGCGATGGCAAGCAACTTTGTGAATTTTTTCACAAACTTTTTCGGGGGGCTTAAATATGCGGCCGCGACCCGGGTTATCTATCCCCGGCGGGGAACCGCGGAAAATGGAGTCTTAGGGCACGGTCTCGACTTCGGTACCTCGGAGGATCGGCTCATTGTCGTCCCCGAAAACGTCCCGGTACATCTTGCCATTGATGAAGTCGCTATGGTCGTCAATGCGGCCATACGTCGAGCGTTGATTGAGTGTTTGGCCAGCCTCATTGGCCACGAAAAAGCCCTTGCCGGGGAAGGCCACGATCCCGCTCAGCGAGCCGTTGCGATTGTTCCCGAATGGGGAAAGCTCCAGTTCCTCCCACGGCACATTGAGGGTGCCGAGAACATTCACGTCGGTATCCAGCACCGTTATCACGCGCTCGGTGGAACGACTGACGAAGACGCGCTGGCCATCGATGGCCACATCCATCGCCGCAGGGACCGGCGCCGACTTCACTTCTTTCCCCCCTGCCGCGATCCGAAACACTTTTCCTCCCTTCAAGTCCGCCACCCAAAGATATCCCTTCGCGTCGACCTTCATCCCGCGCAGATCGACAGCCCCCGGCACTTTGAAGACGCCACTCCCATCGAAGCCACTGAGGGTCGCGGCGGTGACCGCAGTGCCGGCCTCCTGCAAAACGTATCGACTGACGGTGCCCTCCTCCCGGTCCGTGCCGTAGAGGACCAACTGACCCGCCTCACGCGCCGTGGCCACACCTTCGCAAACAAACGCCGGAATGCGCAACTGCCGCTGGTCGAGACCGGCGTCGTAAACCACGATGCATCCCGAGTCGCAGATGTAAACGCGGCCTTTGTCATCGGTTGCCAGAGCCTTCGCCAGCACGCCGGGCAGGACGGCTTCGGTCGCGCGATCGTAATCCACCGCATCAATACGAAGGCGACGCACTTCACCCGAATTATTGAAGCTGTGGTGATAGCCCGCGTAGAGGTACTTGCCATCCGCCGAAATCGCGAGAGCCCGGTTGTGCCGAGGCGAAACCTTCTGTGGCCGTCCGAAAATGACGCGGCTGTTGTCGATGATGTATTGCACCGACCATTTATAAGCGTCTCCCGCCGAGGCCACGGAAGCGCCCATGAACAGCGACGCTGCAACGGCCAACAAAAGCGAGCGGTTTGTCTTCAAGCTGGGTGGAAGCATCAAAAATGGATGAACGCGTTCTGAGGGGAAGAGCGGCGAGGTGTGAAGCGCCGCGCAGGGTGTCCCGTCCGTTTTCAGTTGTCAATCGGTGTTGGGCGCCCCGCGACAAAAATCATTTATCGAAAAAGGTCGGCCAGCCGGGTCATCCAACCCGGCCCCGGCAGCCCGGGATCGGCCCGGCGGGCGGCGCGGGGGGCCGTGATTCCCGCCCGCTCCACGAGCTGATGCTTCAGAGAGGAAGTCGTTTTCTCGATGGTGAACTTCTCGCGAGCCGCGGTTCGGGCGCATTCTCCGATGCGGGCGGCTTCCGCGTGATCCTTGAGGAGGCGCTGCATGGCCGCCGCCAATGCGGCGGAGTCGCCAGGCTCGACCAGCCACCCATTCACGCCGCTCTCGATCATCTCCGGGACCCCTGCCAGGCGAGTCGAGACCACCGGCAACCCGCACGCCATCGCTTCCACGATCACGGTAGGGAGGTTGTCACTGCCGCCGTCCGCGTCCGGCACGCACGCCAGCACGAAAAGGTGAGCCTCGGCAAGGCGCTGCCGCACTTCGGTCTGCGCACGGGGACCTGACAGACGGACGGTCCCCGCGAGACCCGATTGGTCGATCTGGGTCCGCAAGGCCGACTCGAGCGGCCCCCCGCCGATGATCTCGCACTCGAAAGAAACGCCGCGGTCTCTGAGAAGGCGGCACGCCTCGATCAGGTGACTGAAGCCTTTCTTTTCCACGTAGCGCCCGATGGAAACGATCCGGGGGACGCCCGCCGCGGGGGACGCCGGCGGGAAACCTGCCAGGTCGATCCCGTTGAACACGCGGACGACCTTTCCCTTCGCCCAAGGATAGGCCTCTTCCATCCAGTGCCGTGCATAATCGGTCTCGGTGACGACGAACTTTGCGGCGCGCACCAGGTCGGCATTGCTCACGGGAAAATCCGTTTCGCAAAAAATATCGTTGGCGTGTCCGGTGAAACTGTAGCTGAAGCCGAACAGGTTGCGCAGCCACCACGCCGTGCGCGCGGCCACCCCTCCAAAGTGGGCGTGCACGTGCCTGATCCCCTGTTCGCGCAGAAGCGGGGCGAGCCAGATCGCTTCGAACATGCGTTGGGCATCCGTTTCCCGGCGGTGTTTCGGGACGGCTCGATGCGCCGCCCGCGGCAGCTCCCGCCGTGCCCGGCGCGCGTCGATCTCGGCGCGAAGTTCCTTGTCTTCCTGAGCGTAAAAAATCTCGACGTCGAGGCGCTCCGCCAGGTCTCCCGGGTCGTCGGGCCGGCGGATGGAGACGAGCCATGGATTCATCCCCTGCCGAACCATCTCCACCGCTTCGCGATAGACAAAGGTCTGCACGAACGACGGAAATCGCTCGAAGAGATAGGCGAAAGAATACGGTTCCGGTCGCATCGGTCTTATTTTTTCCGGGGACGGGTGACCCCGATCGTCCGCGCCTCGTCGTAATAGCCTTCGAGCTTTTCGATCTGCTTGGCCTGTTCAAACTCATCCCGGACCGCCCGTGAAGCCGCCTGCCCGAGGATGTAAAGGAGATCGGTCTCTTCCGTGACCTGGAGCATGGCGTGGTAGAGCGCGTCCACATCCCGCTCCGGGACGAGCAAGCCGGTGCGCTGGTGGGTGACCGCCTCCGGGATGCCGCCGTGGGTTGTCGCCAGGACCGGCAGGCCCGTGGCCATGGCCTCGAGCATGGAATTCGGAATCCCTTCCTGGTTTTGATCCGGCGGCATTTCACTCGGGTGCAGAAAGATGTGCGACCGCGCGTAGAGCGCCGCCAGCTCGGGCTGGGCGAGAAAGCCGCTCAACTCGACAGCTCCTTCCAGGCGCAATTCGGCGATGAGGGTCTCCAGCTTCGATTTGAGCGGACCGTCTCCCGCGATGCGGAAGGTGGCCTTGGGATGTTTCTCGTGAAATTTCGCAAACGCCTGGATCGCCGTGGCCAGGCCTTTCTTGGCAATGAGCCGGCAAGCCTGGACAAAACGCCAGGAGCCATCCGCCGGCATCGGGCGCTGTTGAAATGGAAATTGCTCCAGCGGGATCCCGGTGCGGTTCAGGCGCAATTTTTCCGGCGGGCACCCCAGGCGTTCCAGCCCCTGCATCAGCGAACGGGACCGCGCCAGCACGAGCGGCACTGTATGGAGCAGTTCCTGCATCTGGGCGTCGAACCCTTCCTGCTCCGGGCGCGGCTGGATGTCCATGCCGTGAAAGGAGACGAGACACGGCTTGTCCCACTCCTGGATGAAGGGAAGCAGGTGCACCCCGGTATGCCCGAAATAAACGTGCATCAGATCGGCCGGGCGGCGCTTGAGCAGTTTGATGAGCACCTGCAATTCCCCGCGGTAATAGACCGGCGGCCGGCGCATCACGTACTTCAACCAGAAGCGCTTGATGAAATTCTTCCGCGCTCGTGGGATCAGCTCGATGTCGGCAAACGGGAACTCAGCCGCCTCCATCCGCTCACGGGTCATGACGAACGTGTGGTAGCGCCGCAGGCCCGTCACCTGCCGGTAGATGTGCCGCATCTCCGGCTTCAGGAACGTCGTGCAATAGCTGGCGACAACGGGCTGGGTGGATGATGGGCTGGTTTCCGGCATGTGGCGGGGACTGTCGAAAAGGTCCGGAGTTTTGTCGAGCGCCGGGTGGAAGGAGCCATTCAAATTCCCGCGACCAGCCAGGCGTGAATCGCCTGGTATTTCCACGACAGCGCCCACGCGAGCCCCACCAGCAGCAGCGCCGAGACATCGCGCCGCCCGAAGTGGTCGCTCGGCCCATGGGCGCGAACGAATTCCAGCAGGGCTCCGGTCGGGCAACCGTAGTGGCAATAGGCCATGGGGACGAAGAGTGAAGCGATCAAACCGGCGACGGCGATCGAGATGGTCACGATTCCCGCCGCTTGCAGACTATAAGCGTCGAAGGGTTCGAGATGGGCGAGATCGAGCGGCAGAACGAGGATGACCACGATGATCACCATCCCCAGGAGCAAGCCCGGCAGCCAGCGCAGCCCCGCGGCGAAGTCCCTGGGCAGCGCCACTCGCCAGCGTTTGGGTCCAAAGCGGCCGAGCAACTCCTGCGCGGCGCCATGGGGACAGAGCTGCTGGCAATAGAGCGGTTTGCGCGTCGACCAAGGCACGGCCAGCGCCGCGGCCATGAGCAATACCAGTCCGGGCGCGCTACGCCACGGCAGACCATTCCTGGCCCAGCCGGCGAAGAGCGACTGCGCCAGAGGTTCGCCCGCAAGAAAACCCACATAGCCGATGACCAGCACCTGAAAGCCGATGCGCATCCACTTCCGCCCGTAGGTCCCGGCAAATGCCAGCCACACTGCGGCCACGATGATGACGGCCAACCCGGAATCCATACCAGTCCAACGCAGCGGCGGCGGGCGCACGGCCAGCGCGGCGTCCGAGGCGCGCAGCCGCCGCATGATTCCCTCGGCCATGGCCATGCTCGTCATCGACGCCCCGGAGACGCCCTCGATGCCCGCCTCCTCCGGCGTTCTCCTCGCGACCTCATCCCAGGACTTTCCATTCCAGGTCTTCATGAAGTAGCGATCGGCGCGGATATCCCGCACATGCTCCCCCGTGTCCTGGGAGGAACGAATTCGCACGCCCAGCACGTGCAGCGCGGGATCGAAAGCCACGAGCGTATCCGTCCACCCGCAATAGCCGATGATCGAATCGGAAACGGGCGCAGTGCGAAGGACGTAGCCGAGATCCTTTCCGGCGGCGTCGAGCACAAACATACCCGCGCGCTCTCCCGAATCGGGTTTCAGGGAAGCCGCTGTCGGATAGATCGACCCTACTTCTTCCATCGTGATCGGGGCATCCCCTTCGATGCGCAGACGCACCTGGTGCGCACGGATGATCCACGCGATGACGACCAGCACCGCGAGGCGGTAGATTTGAAGGGCTGCTTTCAACGAGGTCAGAAGTCAGAGATCAGACATGACGCGGAGATCGCTGCCGACCTCTGACCTCCGATCTCTGACCTCTTCTTACTTTGGCCTACTGTTGCCGCAAGAGCTGAACGGCATCGGCGTGGATGTGGCCATCCGCGGGTCCCCCGCCGATGACCACGACCGCGGGCTTGCCTGGCTCGAAGCGGAACTTGCCGAGCGAAATGAAGCCCCGGGGAAGCGGCGGCTTTTCGCGCTCATTGACCGTCAGGGCCTTCTTGCCATCGGCGCTTTCGACCGCCACCGGGGTATTCGTCGCGCGGTTGGAGTATTCGGTGTAGTTCATGCGCACTTCGTATTCCCCCGGCGCCTCGATTTTGAATTCGTAGCTGATCGTTCCTTCGTCCTTCGGTGCGCGATAGCGATAGCCCGTTCCGATGAAGTTCGGCAGCGATGAAGCGGTGGCCCATTTTCCCGTCACCTTTGCTTGCGAGTCGTCCATGACGAGACCGGGAAGATCGGTCTTGGGAGCCGGGGGCGACCCGTTCGCCCGATCGTACACGACGGCTGGCGCGGTGTAGCTAGGCGGCAATTGCAGCGCCGCGGTGGGGCTGTCGCGCCGGGCCGCACCGGGCTGCCTCAGAAGATCCTTGAGGTCGTCGAGGTAGCGCTCGTAGACGCCGCGCGGCGTCGTCTCGCGCGTCACGCACAGGAAGGCCGCCTTGCCCACGACTTCGCCCATCATTCCGCAGGTCCGCATGACGCGGATGCTCCCCATCGAACTCCGGTCCACGGAGATACAGCGCCCGGCCATGAACATGTTCTCGATATCCCGGGAATACAGGCAGCGATATGGCACCGGGTAGCCCACGGAACGGTCGGTGTGTTTGCCGAAGACGGCCTTGGAGATAAATGGATTGTCAGGAAATTTCTTCGCGTACTGCTCTTTGGCGTAGTGCAAGTCCTGGTCCCACGTGGTCGGGAAGGTAGCGTCGGGCTGGATGACTCCTTTGACCATGTCTTCACCCGAGAGCACGAAATCGCCGACGATCCGTCGCGATTCGCGCGGGCCGCCGATGTAAGCCAGCCAATGGAGTCCGAAGTTGCCATAGTCCTGCGGCGCGAGCGTCTTCATGGCGCTGACCGCGCCGAAGGCAGCTCGCAAATTCCAATCGCGAATCAATTCGAGATCGTTGAACGGGTGCTTGTAAAAGCCGCTCTCCCAGAACCATGGGGCGTGCAGGTAGTCCTCGGGATTTTCACCGGGAGCGAGGCCGATGGCGCCCTTTTTCAACGGCGTGGGCAACGGGAAATCCTCGAGGGCCAGCGGCAGCGCCCACGGAGTCTTTGGCCAGGCGACCGGCTCCGGATGCTTCTTCATGACCCACATGTTGCTCATGCCCATGTAATTCGTTTCTTCGAGCATGAACTCCGCGCCGGCCCACGCACCGACGCTGCCAAAGCCCGTCGCGTCGCAGAACAATCGCCCGCGAAAAAGCGTCTCCCGGCCCGTACGCGTGTCCGCCCCGATGACCCCGGCGAGGCGCTTGGCCGGCCCGGGTTCCATCTTCACCGCATAAACGTGCGTGTTGAAAAAGAGGTCGATGTTCTTTTCCGCGCGGACGACTTCCTCCTTGAGCTCGTCCTTGAATTCTGAGCCGCTCGCCGCCGGGCTGTTGCTCGCGCGATCGGTGAATTCCTCGACGATCTCCCCAAGATGCGGAAACAACCCGCGCCGCGTACCACCCATCGCCCAGACCTGGATCTCACTGGACCCATTGCCACCCAGGACCGCGCGATTTTGCAGAAGCGCGACTTTCAGGCCCTGGCGCGCGCCGGAAATCGCCGCGCCCATGCCCGAGTAGCCTCCGCCGATCACGACCAGGTCGTATTCCTTCGAGGGCGGGATCTCTGCCGGGAGGCCGAGTTGCGCGCGACGGAATTTCGTCAGTGCCGCCGGCTCGCTGGGCGGGGTGAACGCGACGTCTTTGGTCAGAAAAATTGCGTCGCAACGGCCGTCGAAACCCATCAGATCCTGCAACGCCAGCTTCACCGGACCACCGGGCAGCGTGACCTCACCGCCGTCTTCCCACTGCCAATCCTTGCCCGACGCGCCAAACTCCGTGGCCAGCGGTTCGCCATTCACCGCGATCTTGAACCGGCCGGGAGCGCCCGGCGCGTCCCAGGGGCCCACCCAGTTTTTTGCCCGCACCCACACGTGATACTTGCCCGCATCCAGCACGGCCGTGGTGGTCGTCGCGTCCTTCACCGGTTTGCCCAACCCATGGGCGATCAGATACGGCGATCCCATCGTTTCGATGAACTGGGTATCGAGCGACCAGCCGCCGGGGTTCTGAAAGCTCTCCGCTTCCACGAACACCGAATCGGCGGCCATGACCGCGGAAGCCGCGAGGGAAGCGAGAGAAACGCAGGCAAAGGCAATCGATTTCATAGGGAGGAGGCGGGGATGAAAAGTCGGGAAGGGCAATTAACGAGTCGCTCTCTTCGCTTCCAAGCGCAATCTATGGCAGGCCGTCTTCCGGGTTCCGCACCGCAGTTGGCAGGGAGACCACATCCGATTTCTGAGCCCTGGGCTCTTCCTCCCCTACTTCTCCACAGGCTTCCCGGCTTTCTCCCACGCCTTGAAGCCTTCGTTCATGTGATAGACCGACGGGAGTTTCACCTGCTCGATGATCTTGCACGCCTGCGCGCTCCGGCCGCCGGCCGCGCAATGCACGACGTAGGTCTTGCTCTTATCGAGCGCCGCGATCTGCTTCTCAAAATCGTTACCGTTGAAGTCGATGTTCCTGGCGCCCGCGATGTGCCCGGTCTTGAATTCCTCCGGTGTGCGCACATCGATGACCACGACCTTCGGGTCGCTCTTGATCAGCTTTTCCGCTTCACTGATGGTCACATTCTTCGGCGCCGCCGCGACGGGAGCGGGCTCCGCGAACGACGAGACGACCGGCAGCAGAAGAACGGCGAACAGGAGGAAGCGCATTTTCATGATAGGGAAAGGTTGGAGAGAAAACCCGATCCGCGCAACTGCGCTGTGGCGAATCACTCGCCTCCCTATCCGAGGACCTCGCGACGGTCGGCCAGCATGTCCTTGAGGACGGCACGCTTCTCTTCCAGCAATCCCTTGGTAGCCGCCCGGACGGCCCCCAGCAAGTCGCACGCTTCGTGCAGACGCGCGACGGAAACATAGTCCGCCCCGGCGGAGAGGAGGATCTCCGCCTGGGCCAGCACGTCGGCCGTCGCGATGATCTTCGCCCCGGGATTCAAACCGCGCAGCAGGCGCACCATTTTTTCGTTGGAACTGCCTTTGAGCAGCGAGTCCGGAATCGTGAGGATGAGAACCTCGGCCTTCTCCACGCCGGCGTGCAGGAGGGTATCGCGCTGGCTGATGTCGCCATAGACGACGCGCACCTTGCGTTCGATCAAGCCCGCGCGCGCCACGGGGCTGAAATCGACGACCGCGACGTGCTTGATCAGATCCGGCGCATGACACTGCATATCCTCGAGCAGTGAACTCGCCGTGCGAAAAAAGCCGAGAAAGAGAATGCGTGAGCTACTGTGCCCCTCGGCACCTTCCGCACGGACGTCGTCGCCGCACTTGTCGAGATCGTGGAAGCCAGCTCGCTTCAGCCGAGGAATGAGGGAGCGCGCGATGCCGTCGGAATGCGCGATGCCGAGCGCCGACAAGGCGGCGAGCAGGACAAACGCCAGCGCCACCATGCCATTCGTCGCGGGATGGCTGAAATGGTCCTCCTTCACACCGAGGGCCAGAACCACGAGCGAAAACTCGCTCACCTGGCTGAGATTGAGCGCCGGAATGATGCTCATCCGCAGTCCCTGCCGCATGAGATAAAGCGGCGCAAAGGTGGTCACCAACCGGGTGCTGACGACGAAGGCGGCGAAAATCGCCGCCCACATGACGAGGGAGACCGTCGGGACTGGGATTTTCATGCCGAGGCCGACGAAAAAGAGGGTGACGAAGAAGTCCCGCAGGGTTGTGACTTTCGCGGTCACATCCAGAGCGTACGGAAACGTGGAGAGCGCGACACCGGCCACGAGAGCGCCCATTTCCCGTGAAAGATCCAGCCGCTCGGCCAGTTCACCGATGAGGAAGCACCACGCCAACGCGCCGACTCGCACCAATTCCGGCAATCGCGCCACGTGGCGAAAAATCGCCGGGAGCACGTAGCGGCTAAGGACCAGCGTGATTGCCACCAAGGCCACTACGCGCAGCAGCGAGAAGAAGAGAATCGCTGGCGCGAGGTTCTCGAGATTCGGCTGAACGGCGAGAAAGAGAATGACCGCCAGATCCTGGAGCACGAGCACGCCGAGCGTGATGCGGCCCGTGAGCGTATCCAATTCCTGCTTGTCGTAGAGCAGCTTCACGATGATGACCGTGCTGCTCAGGGCCGCCGCAACGCCCAGATAAAGCGCATCCCATTTTCCGCCTCCCAGGGCAAACCCGCCCGCTCGGAAAAAAGCCACGCCCAGGAGCGCGCCGCCGAAGATCTGGACGAGGGCCGTGAGCGTGATGGAGCGTCCGGCGCTGGCGATTTTCTTCAGATCGATCTCGAGGCCGATCATGAAGAGGAGGAAGATCAACCCAAGTTCCGCGATCGCCGAAATATCCTCCGCCGACTCGACGAGACCGAACCCCGCCGGGCCGAGGGCAAATCCCCCGACAAGATACGCGAGCAAAACCGGTTGCCGGAGCCATTGCGCCGCGAGGCCGAACAACCAGGCTGCGGCAATGCTGAAAGTGATGTCGCGAATCAGGTCGTGCATGCGTGCGGCGTTCCCGAAGGGCGAAGACTAATGCGCGGGGTCCTCCCACATGGCAATCGTCAAACGCGTTATTCATTTTGCGGACCAGCCCCGATTTGGCAGCTTTCACGTCATGCGCCCCCCCGCCGTCGCTCAACCCATGCACCTGCGACTCGCCTTCGGCATTATGGCCGCCACTGCGCAGCTCGCGTCGGCAGCGGGTGGGGACCTCCGCGTGGAAACAGATTTTCCCGGCGGCTCCGCGCGGGTCGAATCAGTGGACCAAACCGCCCGCTCTGTTCACTTTATGCCTGGAGGAGATCCCGCGCGCGGCTGGCCATGCTGGTGGTTTCTCCGG
>JBBRPL010000152.1:0-17527 GCA_038228205.1 Chthoniobacterales bacterium | reverse complement strand
CTGGTGGCCTGCTTCCGCAGCCATTGTAGGTCTTCAGAACAAGGAACATCAGAGGTGACGATAACCATCTCGATAACCTCTCCGAGGAACTCTCGCCAGACAAGAAAGATGTTACGCTATTTGCGCCGCACTACACTAGGACACACGCACATCCGGCTTCGGTTGTCCGCGATAGCTCAGGGCAAACCAGACAAAGACCCCGGCCGACAGTGCGCTCATGCCCCACCAAAAGCGCGGCCAGTTCGTGACGCCAGCGGACATGCAGGCGCTCCGCCACCAACCCGTGCCGAGGTAACCAGCGAGATTGCCAAAGCCGGCGAGCATCACCTGGAGCAGGGCCTGCGCGCGCGTGCGCATCCTGGGGTCCACCCGCTGTTCGAGATAGATCTGCGCGGTGATGAAATAGAGCGTGAACCCGAATCCGTGGAGCGCGACCCCGGTGAGCAACCACGCCTTCGTGTCGAGCGCGCACAGGGCGTAGCGCAGGACGGTAAAGCCGATGCCCGTGAGAAAGACCACCTTCAGCCGGACCCGCGTGAACAGTCCGGCGAGGGAAAACATGCATGTCAGCTCCGAGAACTGCCCGAGCGCCATCGCGGCGGTGGCGTGCGTGACCCCGCGCTCGATGAGATGGATCGGGGTGAACGGATAGAAGGCCGCCATCGTCGCGTTGTAGAGTGCCGCGGTCACAAAGACGGCCCGATGATCCTTGTGCAGGAGCAGGGACAGCGCGGAGAAGCCGAAGAGGTCGCGCGACTCCGTGGATTCCGGCGGGGGCGTCTCCGGCAGGGCGAAGGTGAAGAGCGAGGTGACGAGCCAGACGCCCGCCGCGGCAAAGCCGGTGAGCGTCGAGGTATCGGCCCGCAGGATGAAACTCACGGCCGCGCAGGCGAGCATCCAGCCGAGGGTGGCGACGGCGCGAATCGGGCCAAACTCGCGCCGCGCGTCACCGAGCGAGGCAAAGATCACGCTCGTCGCGAGTCCGAAAGTGGGCGCGGCGCAAATGGCCTGCGCCTGCATGACCGCCAGCACGGGCCATGGGCCCCAGTGCTTCTCGATGCCGTAAAAGGCGATCGTCAGACAACACGCCGCAGCGGCGCTGAGCCATCGCAGGAGCCGCACGGGCGAGACCCGTTGATCCGCCATCGCGCCGATGGCGAGCGGTGAAATGAACGCGGCAATGGCGCTGCACGCATAGGCATAGCCGATGATCGACTCGAGGCCGTGCGCGCGCAGGACATTCCCAAAGGGCACGCTCCACATGCCCATCGCCGCAGCCGTAGTGAAATACAGCACACAGAGTTTCCAGCGAGGGGAGAGGGTGGAGTGAGGCACGGACAAACGACGAGCGTATCGCCATAGGCAAGCGCGGCAACTCACGGGCAGGCTCGCCGCAGGCAACCAGAAACCAGAACCGAGCGGAGCGAGATAGCCTGCCGCAGGCCGCCCACAGGGCGGGAGCGGCAGCGGCCAGCAAACCTCAAACCAGAAACTTTTCTCCGCTTCAGCGAAAGCACTTCCACAACTCTTCCGCAAAGAGCAGATGCCCGCGATCGTCAGGATGGTTGATGGTATTATGCAGCAAAGTGAGATAAGGCAGCCCTTCCTTCGCGAGGTGCTCCCAGCGCGCCGCGGCGTCCGCCAGGGCCACCTGGTGTTTTCCGGCAAAGTCCCGCAAGGCGAGCACGTAAGGGCGTCGTTCCGCCTCACGCATGCTCTTGAAACCCATCATCCGCAGCATCGTGAAATGGGGTGTGATAAGGATCACCTCGGTGCCGCCAGGCTCCAGCCGCCGGAGGATTTCGCCATAGGTCTCTTCCACCTGCGCGGGTGTCAGGCCGGCATCGTTGACGAACTCGATCGTCACCAGGTCCGGCTTGGCGCTGAGCACGTTTTCAAACCGGGCTGGATTCTCGCTCCCGTGCAGGCCCTTGTAGGGATTCTTTTCGGGGTCGAGCCACTGGCGGCTATTCGAACCGCCGGCGCTGACGTTCCGCACGTCGATCTTCGCCTGTGGAAAGCGCGACTGCAGCCCGGCGGCAAAGACATCCACATAGCGCAGCTCCGGCTTGGACGCATTGCCTCCCTGGGTCACCGAGTCACCCCAGCACACCACAGTCACAGGCTGTCCGGACCTCAGCTTCGCGAGCGTCTTCGGGATGCGGCCCGGCGTGCTGGCCGTGATCGCTTGTGCCGGGTTTTCGATGATCGGGTAAATCGCATCGGGCATCACCTCCGTGGCGCGATAGCCGATGAAGACATGCGCGATCGCCGTGCAGCCCGGATCAGCGGCCGGCGGCACCGGTGCGCTGATGTGCGGCTCACCCTGCTTGATTGACACCTTTCCATCCGGCGAGACTTGCACCGTGTCCATGCGCAGGAGCGAATAGCGATAACTGGCGAACACGGTGTCCTTCTCGGTCACCCGGCTCTTCGGACCGAGGCCCACGTGTCCCCATGCGGGGTCCACCAGATAGTCGTCGCCTTCCTTGAGCAAATCGCCGTCTTTGGTAACGCGAATCTCGAGCGAGCCCGGCACGAATGAACCGCTGGCGTTGACGTCCCGCGCGTTCAAAGCGCGAAGTCGCGTGCCTTTGGCGTAGCCAGCGGGCTTGTCCACGGAGAGTTTCAGGGCTTCCGCGGTCGCGCTCAGGACCGGCGCCGCAGCGATCGGCAGGGTGGCTGGCTCTTTCACCGTCACCGATTGTCCTCCGATTTCGGCTTTACCCGGAGCGACGATGATGGTGCTGCCTTGTGCGGTGATTTCGACCCCGCGCAGGCATGGGGCGGAAAGCAGGCAGGCTAGAAGAAGCGAGGGGAGCAAGGGCGATTTCATAGGGGACATCGGGTGGGTGGCGGAAGATGCACACTCCCGCGCTGGCCAAGCGTCCGGCAAGCGTCTTCTGCAAATGGCGTGATTTGCAAGTTGTTGCAGATCTAAATCGCAAAAGTTCTGCGTAACCTTTATGCCGCAATCCTTCTTTATGAGGCAGATGTTCCCTCCTGCCATGCCTGCCACCACCATCCATTGTCGCGAATGTAACCGTCTGCTCTCGTCGGCGGAATCGGAGGGGCTGTGTGCGCGCTGCCTGTTGAAACTGGGGCTCGCGAGCCAGTTCGATGGCGCCGCGGTGGCGAATGCGGGAATGAAGAAGTTCATTGCGCCCCCGCTGTTTCCCTTCGATTTTGGAGGTTATCGGGTGGTGCGGTTGCTGGGGCGCGGGGGGATGGGAGCGGTCTATGACGCGGAGCAGATCGATACGGGACGGCATGTGGCGCTCAAAGTCCTGGGGCACACCATCGACTCGCCCGAGATGCGGGCGCGGTTCCTCCGCGAAGGGCGGCTGGCGGCGGCCGTCAATCATCCCAACAGTGTCTACATCTACGGCACGGAGGAAATCGAAGGGGCGCCGGTCATCGCCATGGAACTCGTGGCCGGCGGGACCCTCCGCGACCGGCTGCGCAAGGGGACCATGGCGGTGTCCGAAGCGGTCGATGCGACGCTGAAGGTCGTGGCCGGTCTGGAAGCAGCCGCGGAGGCGGGCGTGCTGCATCGCGACGTGAAGCCGGCAAACTGCTTCGTCGCGCCCGACGGCACGGTGAAGGTCGGCGATTTTGGGCTGTCCGTCTCGACGCTGGCGCACGACGACACGCAACTGACGGCCAGTGGCATGATGCTGGGCACGCCGAGCTACGCGCCGCCTGAGCAACTCCGCGGCGACGAACTCGACGTGCGGGCCGACATCTACTCGGTGGGGGCAACGCTCTACGCGCTGCTGGCTGGTTGCGCCCCTTTTGACGGTGAGAACGCCGTCAATGTCGTGGCCGCGGTCCTCGATCAGGAGCCCAGACCACTGAGCCAGTTCCGCCATGACGTGCCCGCCGACCTGGCGCGGATTGTCGCCCGCTGCCTGGAGAAAAAGCGCGACGACCGCTTCGCCAATTACGCGGAACTGCGTGACGCGCTGCTGCCATTTAGCGCCTCGGTGCCCGATCCCGCCCCGCTCGGGTTGCGCTTCGTTGCGGGGGTGATCGACAATACGATCGCCTTCCTGCCCAACACGATCATGACCGTGATTCTCGGGCATGGCTTGAGTAATCCGCCGATGGGAAACGCCGTGTCCGCAGCGTGGGGCTACTTCGGCATTCTCGCGCTGGCCACCGTCTATTTCGCGGGGTGCGAGGGGCGGTGGGGCGCCACGCCGGCCAAGGCGCTCTGCGGACTGCGCGTGGTGGGGCCGGATGGCGGGGCGCCGGGTTTCGCCCGCGCATTGTCGCGCGCGGCGATCTATGTTCTCGCCTTTCAAGGCGTGGGATTGCTGCATGCCCTCTTTGGCGAGTCCATGCAGTATCGGCTCGTGGCGGCGATGGGCCCCAGCCTCTACGATGGCGCCTCGCTCCTCTTCTACCTGCTTTTCGCGACGATGCGCCGCCGTAATGGCTATGCCACGGTGTATGAACTGGTGAGCGGCACACGCACGGTCGCGCGAGTAAAAGCCACGGCGCGCCCGAGGCTCCGCGTGCCGCCGCTGGCCATGCCGGACAACGCGGAAGGCGTTCGGATCGGCGCGTATCGGGTGCTGAGCCCGCTGGCCGATGGCAGATTCCTCGCGGCCTACGACGAGGTGCTGCGCCGGCAGGTGTGGATTCGCCCATGCCCCGCCGGCACCCCACCGCTCGACGCGGCACGCCGCGAGATCGGCCGTGCCGCCCGGCAACGGTGGATTGGTGGCGCGCGTTCGCCGGCTTCCAATTGGGACGCGTTCGAGGCCCTCGCGGGACGGCCGCTGAGAGAGCTGACCGCCCAGCCATGGGCGGCCGTGCGCGGCTGGCTGCATGACCTCGCCGAGGAGATCGACGCCGCGACGAAGGACGGGACACTCCCGGCGGAGATCAGCATCGATCACGTCTGGGTGACTGTCGATGGGCGTGCCGAGTTGCTCGATGAGCCGTGGCCTGTGCCGGCGCCGGCGCCGGCGCCGGCATTCACTTGCGCCGATCCCGCCGGCACGCAACATTTCCTCAGTGCCGTGGCCGGGGCGACACTTGACCGCTCCGCGCTGCCGGTGGGCGCGCGCGACTTCCTCAATAAGCTCAATGCCGCCGCGTTCGACCGCGTGAGCTTCATCCGCGGCAACCTGCAATCGCTCCTCGCGAAGCCCGCGAGCGTGTCACGCCGCCGGCGCTTCGCCGCGCTCGCGTTGGCGCCGGGAGGCGCCCTGCTCGTTTCGCTTTTCATGGAACTCATGGTGACGTTCTCGCTGCGGCAGCATGCGAAGCAGGCGGGTCCCCGCGCGCAAGAATGGCGCGAACTGTCCAGTGCCCTTCGATTCCACGCGGCGGTGCGCGGGGAGAACGAACTCGGTTCGGAGGTCGCGCTTCGCCGCTGGACCTCTTTCTACACCATGGCGCGTGGCGACGCCACCGCGCGCAAATCGGCGCAGAACGAAGCGATGGCAAAAAGCGCCGAATCCTACGTCAGCGGGCATTTTGGAAAGCTGATCCAGGCCCCGAGTTTCGATGGCGATGCCGAGGCGGCGGGACTCGACTCGCCCCAGCGTGAACTCGCGCATCTCGCCGTGGCCGCCCAACCTGTGGTGAGTCCGGAGCGGCTCCGGCAGGTGGATCTGGAACTCGGCCCGGCGCTGCGCATGATGGAGGGCTTTTCGGAGACGATCATGCCGTTGTTTGGGCTCATGTTTTTCGCCGCCCTTCTGCTTTTCATCGGCGCGGGCAGCCTGCTCGGCGCGGCGATCTTTGGCTGTGGTCCGCTGATCTACGTCCTGGGGCTCGCCATCGTCGATCGCGAGGGCCGGCCGGCAGGGCGCGGACGGCTGCTCGCCCGTAGCGCCTTGGTCTGGGGACCTTTGGTCGCGGGCTGGGTGGCGCTCGTCGCGCTCCACATCCGGTTGGGCGCCACGGGTCTCGATCTTGGCTACCTGCTTCTCATATTCGCGCTGCTCGGTTTTTTGATGGGCGTCCCGTGGACGATTTTGCGCCCGGCGGCGGGGCCCCACGATTTGCTCACCAGAACGCGGGTGGTGCCGCAGTGATCCACGAACCGAGCAGGATCGCCACGGCCGGAAGAAAGAGCATCCCCTCAACCGCCCACTCGTAGAAGCGTTCGGAACGCGGGTGGCGGATCGCAAAAAGGAGACCGCCGAGGTAAAGCGGGCCGAGAAAGCACATGACCCGCCAGGTAGATTGATGCCGCACCGGCGCGCCCGCCAGCGCGGCGACGGCCAGGACTTCGATGAGGACGAGGAGCCCAGCGAGCAACCAGCGCATGCCGTTTTCCCCGAGGGCGACCGGCAGGCTGCGAATGCCGCAAGCACGGTCACCGGCAAGATCGCGCAGGTCGCAGATGATCATGTTGAAAAGGAGAAAGGTCCACGCACGCAATGCGATGAGAAGGAAAGTGCCGGCATCGACAGCCGGGCCGACATGCAGCCAGGGAAGCCCGAGGATGGACGCCGTGACGATCGACGGCGCGAAGAAGGTTTTCAGAAGCGGGACATCCTTCCAGCGAAAGCCGAGCAGGGGGATGGAGTAGTTGAGAGAGACGATGGCGCCAAAGACGACGAGGCCGAGGGTCAGCCAGTCCCGCGAAAACAAAGGCCACGCGACGAGGAACAGTGCGGCGCCGCCGAGCACCGCACGGCTCAGCCCGCGCCAGCGCGCACTCGCGGCGGCTCGCTGCGGAATATTGACGAGATCGGCGGGATCGGGCCGAAGGCGGTCGGCGTTGTAGATGAGCAGGGCGGAGCAAAACCACAGGGGAAGCCACGGCGCCGCGGACCAGTCGAGCAGCCGGCAAACCGCCCATCCAAACGCGGCGATCCCCGTGGCCCCATACAGGCTCAGCGCGTGGAGCAGGATTTCCGATTCGCGGAAGATCGAGCGGCGTGACTGGGGGGTGATGAGGATTGGCAAAGCGGGAGGGGTGTGATTCAGTGCCCGCCAGTTTCACCCCAGCCGCCGCCTTACTACAATCGCCATGAGCACTGCTCCGCAAAAGGAACGTCTCGTCCCCTCTTCTTCCGAACCAGAGTCGGAGCCCGAATCGGGAGTGGCGGTTGAGGCCGTCGAGGCCGCTCAACCTGGTGAGGGCGGAGAGGCAGCGCCAGCCACCAAGGACGCCGACATCGAGGCGATCGAGTACTTCAAGCAGGCGCACACGATGATCAAGCATCAGCTTGCCAAGGTCATTGTCGGACAGGACAAGGTCATCGACGAGATGCTGATCGCCATCTTCACCCGCAGCCACGCGCTGCTCGTCGGGGTACCCGGCCTGGCCAAGACGCTACTCATCTCCACGCTGGCGCAGACGATCAACATGTCCTTCAAGCGCATCCAGTTCACGCCGGATCTGATGCCGAGCGACATCACGGGCACCGAGGTCATTTATCAAAATCCGCAGACCAACGAGCGTGAGTTCAAGTTCCTCCACGGCCCGCTGTTTGCGAACGTCATCCTGGCCGATGAGATCAACCGGACGCCGCCCAAGACCCAGGCGGCGATGCTCGAGGCCATGCAAGAACGGAAAGTGACGGTGGGCGGTGTCAATCATCAACTGCCCGATCCGTTCTTCGTTCTCGCCACGCAGAACCCGGTCGAACAGGAAGGCACCTATCCCCTCCCCGAGGCGCAACTCGACCGGTTCATGTTCATGATTTTCGTGGACTACCCGTCGATGGACGAGGAACTGGAGATCATGAAGCGAGGAACCGGCGCCCCCGGTGACACGCCGCGCAAGATCATCGAGACAGATCACATCGTCTATTTGCAAGGCGTGGTGCGGCGCATGCCCGTGGCGGATCATGTCTTCCGATACGCGCAAAAGATCGTCGCCGCGACCCGGGCCAAGAGCCCGCAGGCGCTGGATTTTTGCAAGAAATGGCTGGCGTGGGGAGCTGGTCCGCGCGCGTCGCTCAATCTCATTCTCGCGGCCAAGGCGCATGCCATCGTCCAGGGCCAGATCTATGTCAGTTGCGATAACGTCGCGGCGGTCGCCCCGGCCATCATGCGCCACCGTCTGATCCCGAATTTCGCCGCGCAGAGCGAAGGGGTGACGAGCGATGATATCACGCGCATGATCCTGGAAAAAATCCCGCAGGATCAGTGATGCCGGGCGACAACGTCGTGCGACTGTCCACTTCACCGCCACTGAGCTGCGCCGGAGAGCGGCTGCCATCCGCGCTCCCCCCGGCATGAGCGCCCCATTGCATGGCCGCGAGTTGCTCGACGCCGAGGCGATCCAGCGCGCGGAGTACCTCGGGCTCCAGGCCCGCACGATTGTCGAAGGCTACATGGCCGGCGCCCACAAATCGCCGTTTCGCGGTTTTGCCATCGAGTTCTCCCAACACCGGGAATACGTCCCGGGCGATGACACGCGGCACCTTGACTGGAAGGTCCTCGGACGCAGCGACCGTTATTACATCAAGCAGTACGAGCAGGAGACGAACTACGTCGCCCACCTGCTCCTCGATGGCAGCGAGTCGATGAAGTATGGCTCGGGCAAAGTCTCGAAGCTCGACTATGGCCGCACCATCGCCGCGTGCCTGGCCTATCTCATCCTGCTCCAACGGGATGCCGTGGCGGTCGGGATTTTTGATGCGACGTTGCGCGAATACCTGCCGCGCACCGACTCCCTGGCGAAAATCCATCAAATCTGCCATACCCTCGCGAATTTCGTTCCCACCGACCAGACCGCGATCTCCGGGATCCTGAGCGATGTGGCGCGCAAGGTGAAGCGCCGCGGCATCGTCATCCTCATCAGCGACTTGCTGGACGACGAGGAGAAGATTCTGCAAGGCATCCAGCACCTGCGGTTCGGCGGTCACGAAGTGATCGTCTTTCACGTGCTCGATCCCTATGAATTGAACTTCCCCTTCCGCGGCACGGTCGAGTTTCACGGGCTGGAGCAGCAGGGCAAAATCCTGACGCGGCCCGCCGAATTGCGCGCCAGCTACCTCGCCGAGTTCAACGCCTTTCTCGACCGGATCCGCCTCGGCTGCGAGCGCCAGGGCTGCCCGTATCTGCGCATCTCCACGGAGCAACCCTGGTCCGACGTCCTCAGCGCCTTCCTCGCCACCCGCATGCACAGATATGGCTGAGCATGGGCACCCAGAATTTTAAAACGCAGAGACGCAGAGAAGAACTGAAGAAGACATGCACGCGAACAAGACTCATCTAATCGAGCGCCCGCCATCGCCCGAGGATCCACCCGATTTGCGCGGCTAGTCCCCGGCCCCTCTGCGTCTCCGCGTTTTAAATCTCCCCTTCGTGGCCTTTCTCAACCCCCTTCTCCTCTTCGGCATACTCGGCATTGCGTCGCCGATTATCATCCACTTGCTGGCGAAGAAGAAGATCAAGCGCGTCGTGTGGGCGGCGATGCGTTTCTTGAAGAACGTCGTCGAAAAAAACCAGCGGCGTCTCACGATGGAGGACGTCATCCTCCTCCTGCTGAGGTGCCTGCTCCTCATCCTTCTCGCCCTCGCCCTCGCCCGGCCGTCGTTCAAGAAGGGCGGCTTTGCGGGCATCGGCGGCGGCAATCAGGCCGCGATCCTCCTGCTCGATAACTCGGGAAGCATGGCCCAGAGCGATGGGGTGACATCGAAATTCGAGAAGGCGAAGAAGACATCGGAGGAGATTCTCGACGCCCTCCCGGGGGGCTCCGCCGTCGCGGTGTGGCTCGTTTCCGATATCGTCAGGAACGTCATCCCGGAACCGACGCGCGACCGGTCGCTGGCGCGCAAGATCATCCGCGAGGCGCGCCGCTCGGATCGCGGCACCGAGATGCAGCCCGCGGTGCGGCAGGCGGTGGAAGTGCTCCAGCGGCAACCATCGACCGTGAAACAGCTCTTCGTCGTCACGGACGGGCAAGCCGTGGGCTGGAAGCAATTGGCGGAAACGCGGGCGCTCCTGAGCGCGGCGAAAAAGGAGCTTGGAGCCTTCCTGATTCTCATCGGCGAGGCCGAGCAACATAACCTCGCGGTGACCGGCCTGCGCATGGCCAGTCCCCTCGCGCCGGTGAACGAACCCATCCGTTTCGAAGTCGAGGTGACGAACAACGGCGTGAGCGAGGCCAGGAGCGTGCAGGTGAGCCTCGGCGTGGATGCGGAACCGCCGGGGGACGAGGCCGGGATCGATGTCATCCCTCCGGGCGATTCAAAAAAAATCTCGCTCTTTGTGCCGTTCCACGAGCCAGGATATCACTCCGTCACCGCCCGACTGCCGGCGGATCGCGATCCCGCCGACGATCAGCGTGCGCTCGCGGTGCGAGTCATTGACGCGATCGACGTGCTCCTCGTGGATGGGGATCCCGGAATCGAGCCGCGCGAAAGCGAGGTCTTCTATCTGCGCAATGCGCTGACTCCCGTCCCGCTGGAGCAACGCGAGAAGTACTACATCAAGACCAAGACCATCAGCCCGGCGGAACTGGCGGGCACAAAACTCGGCGATTACGAGGCGGTGGTGCTGGCCAACGTGGCCGACCTGCCGGAAACGGTGCTCGCGGGTCTGGAGAAGTATCTGCACGCCGGGGGCGGGCTGATGGTGTTTCCCGGGTCGAAGATCAGCACCCCCTTCTACAACACCAAAATGTTCAAGGAGCGGGGCATCCTCCCCGCGGCCTTCGGCCCGCCGCGAGGCAATGCGGAACAGCAGGATCAGTTCTTCCATCTCCAGGGGAAAGGGTACGATCATCCGATCGTCTCGATCTGGCGCGACCCGGCCGCCGGCAGCCTCGGAACGGCGCATTTTCAGCGCGCTTTCGCGCTGGAACCCGCGAAGGGCGAGGCGCCCCGGCCCGAAGCCGGCCCGCCTGCGCTCATCCTCTCCTATGCCGACGGCCAGCCCGCGGTGATGGAGCGCATGTGGGGATACGGGCGGGTCATCCAGTTCAGCAGCACGGCCGACAGCGCCTGGAACGACCTCTGCATCCGGCCGATTTTTGTTCCCCTGGTGCATCGGCTCCTCGGCGCGCTCGTCACGCGGCAGGACGACCATCTCAACGTGCCCGTGGGCGCGCGACTCCGCGCGGTCATGCCCGTGGATTTGGTCGGCCGCGACCTGCGCATCCAACCCCCTGGGGAAAAGAGCGTCCCCAGTTTGCGGCGAGTGACGCTGACCGATGGGCTTCCCTTGCTGCAATTTGACGACACGGAAACCGCCGGGATCTACGAGGCACACATGGGTGACGACGCGCTGCCGTTGCGGCGCTTTGCCGCGCAGTCCGACCCCACGGAGTCGCGCCTGGCCGAGCTGTCCCCGCTCGACCTCAAGACTTTCGAGGGCGTGGCCCAGGTCATCCGCTGGTCGCCGGAGACAAGTTTGCGCGGGCAACTGGAGCGGGAACGAACGGGGTCGGAATTTTGGCTTGCCCTCGTGCTGACCGCTTTTGCCGTGGCCATCGCGGAAACATATCTGGGCAATCGTTGGAGCGTGTCACGATGAGCGCCGCCGAAGTTTTACTGCGTCTGTCGGGAGTGAAGGTCGAGAACGCCGCGGAGGTCGCCGGCGCGCAATTGATCCTTCGCAACAGCGGGGCGCTCGGGTGGGTCATCGTGGGGATTTTGGTCATTGGCGCGCTCACCTGGTTTAGTTATTGGCGCGACGTCCGTGATATCGTCTCGGCCCGCAAGCGCGTGGTCCTGTCGGCACTGCGCATCCTTCTTTTCCTCCTGCTCCTGTTCATCGTGCTCCGTCCGGTCCTGGCCTTCACAGTCGAGGGGCGCATTCGGCGGCAATTCGTCACTCTCCTCGATGCGAGCGCCAGCATGAATATCCAGGATCCGCGTTTCGATCCGGCGGACGTGGCCCGCGCGGCGATGGCCCTGGGTGACCTCAAATGGAGCAAGGGATTGCAACAAACCGTCGACGCCAAACACGCGGCCGCCGCCAGGCAGGTTCCGCGCATCGAATTGCTCAAGCGGGTGCTGAAGGACGAGGAACTCGGGCTGCTGGAGAAATTCAACAAGGACTACGACTTCAGCAAGTTCACCTTCGGCCAGACCCTCGCGGAAGTCGGCAGCGCCTCCGCCGCCGCGGCGGGATCCACCACACCCCCGGCCGCGACGGATCTGTATGCGTGGGTGGATCAACTCGCCGCGAAGAGCCAGACGACTGCGATCGGCGACGCGGTCCGCGAACTCCTCGAGCGCAAACGCGGGCAGCCGGTGGCGGGAATTTTCCTCGCCACCGACGGCGCGAGCAATCTCGGCACCGCGCCGCTCGAAGCCGCGCGCCTCGCGCGGGCCGAGGGGGTGCCTCTTTACATCTACGGCGTCGGGATCACCTCGCCGCGCGACATCATCGTGGCGAATCTCTTCACGCAGGACGTGGCCTTCGTGAAAGACGAACTGCCCGTGACGGTCCGGGTGCGCGGCCAGGGCCTGCGCGGACAGACGGCGAAGATCAACCTCAAGCTGGGCGATGAGATTGTCGCCAGCAAAGACCTCACCTTTTCGGACGACGAAGAACAAACGGTGGCTCTGCCCTTTACTCCGAAGCAGCCGGGAGAATTCGAACTGCGGGCCTCCATCGATCCGCGCGACGATGAAGCGGCGAAGGACAACAACGCGGTAAGCCAGCGTCTGAAGGTCATCGACAGCAAGATCAAGGTGCTGATGGTGGAGGAAACGCCTCGGTGGGAATTCCGCTACCTGCAAAGCGTCCTCCTGCGGGATCGCCGCATCGATTTGAAATGCTGGCTCGTGGAGGGTGACCCGACGATTTCCGAAGGTGTTGGTTCGCCTTACGTGAAGAGCTTCCCGCCGAGCAAAGAGGAGCTTTTCAAATACGACTTGGTGATCCTGGGCGATATCGGGGTGAAAGAGCTCGGGGCCGTCCCGATCCAGTGGATGGGCGAATTTGTCTCCAAGTTCGGCGGCTCGTGTCTCTTCATCGCCGGCCCGCGCTACAATCCCTCTGCGTATCGCGGCACGGAACTCGAAAAGCTACTGCCCGTGGAAATGGGCGAGGGAATGGGGCGACCGAACGGGCCGGAACGCCCGACCATGCTGGAGCTCACGCCGCAGGGACGCACCAGCCCGATGCTGAAGCTCTCAGCGAAGGAAGAGGAAAACGTTTCGATCTGGAAGCGGCTGCCGAAGGTCTTCTGGGTCGCGCGGGTGACTCGCGCCAAGCCCGCGGCGCAGGTCCTCCTCCAGGATCCCGACCCGACGAAGGCGTCGCGTTTTGGCAAGATGCCCGTGGTGGCGCAGCAGCAATACGGCCTGGGCCAGGTGCTCTACGTGGGCACCGACAATACCTGGCGCTGGCGCCGCAATGCCGACGAGCGCTTTTACCCGATCCTCTGGGGCCAGATGGCGCAGAAGCTCGGTCTCTCGCATCTGCTCGGGGGCTCGAAACGGACACAACTGACCGTGGACAAGCAGAACTACGTGACCGGCGATCGGGTGACCGTTTACGCGCGTCTCTATTCGCCGGATTTCAAGCCGCTCACCGACGCGTCGATCGACGGCAGCTATACGATCAAGGCCATCGGAGAGGCCACGGCGCCCGACGCTTCGCGCCAGGGCCTGACGCTGCGCGCGGTCCCCGAACAGCCGGGTATGTACCGCGGCGATTTCACCGCCATCACGCCAGGCTTACACCAGTTTTCGGTAAAATCCGATCCGGGAACGATCATCGAATTCGCGGTGGCGGAAGCAAAATTCGAGTCGGGCGAGACCGCGATGAACGAGTCGGTCTTGCAGCAAATGGCGGATCTGAGCGGAGGAGCCTTTTATCGCGAGGAAACGCTGTTCAAGCTGACCGATGCCTTGAGTGCGAAGAGCGAACGCGTGTCGTCGGTGGTGGATGCCGAGCTGTGGTCGTCGCCGTTCTATTTCACCCTTCTGCTCATCGTGGCGACGGTCGAATGGGCGTTGCGCAAACGCGCCCAATTGAAATAATCGCGGCGGCCCATGAGCGATCCCACCCCGCAACTCGCCCCCCCGCAACGAGTCCTGTCGGACACGGCGCACGAGATCGCCGCCCGCATCGTGCAACAACGCCGGCGTTTGCGGTGGGTCGCTCTCGGCACCGGGCTGGCCATGGGAGTGGTCGTGCTATGCACCTGGCTGGGCGGTGAAACGGTCACGGATTTTCTCGCCAATCTCTCGTGGATCGCGCGGCTTGCCTTTCTGATCGGGGGTCTCGGCGGCACGGGAGCTGTCGTCTGGTGGTTCTCCATTTGCCCGTGGCGGCGCCGGGTCGATGACGACGCGGTGGCGCTCATGGTCGAGCGGGCGCTCCCGGCGTTTCGCACGCGTTTCATCTCCGCCGTGCAATTGGCAAAAAAGCCCGACGGTTATGCTTCGCCGGCGCTCATCAAGGCGCTCATCGCGGAAACCACCGCGATGGCGGCGACCATGGATTTCACACCGGTGGTCGACACGACGCGGTTAAAACGCTGGTGGAAATTTGCCGGCCTCGCGGTGCTGGTTGTCGCCACGCTGGCCTTGCTCGGCGGCATCCGGACGCGGCCCCTCGTTCGCCGCGCGCTGCTCTTTACCGACGCGGTACCCCGCAAGACTCTCATTCTCGAGGTCAAGGCCCCGCGAGTCCTGGCGATCGGCGACGACTGGCCGGTCAGCGCCCGGGCTGGCGGCATCGTGCCGACGCAAGGGCGGTTGATCGTCAAGACGGCATCCGGCCAGAAGCAGGTATTTGAACTGCCGCCGGAGGGCGCGCCTCCGGTTTTCGGACGCACGCTGCACAGCGTCCAGGAGTCGTTCACCGCCGTCGTCGCCCTCGGCGATGCGGAGACCGATGGCATCTCGGTGCGGGTGAAACCGCGTCCATCGGTCGCGTCCGCGGAATGCCGGCAGATCTTCCCTGCATATACCCGCCTGCCGGTGCAACGACGATCGCTGGGCGACCTGAAGATCCTTGCTGGCAGCAAGCTCGCCTTCAACGTCAAGGCCAACGCCGTGGTCAAAAGCGGCGAGATCCGGCTGCTGGGCGCCGAGCATGACAAGATCGTAAAATCGGCGCCGCTCGCCTTTGACGGCAAGGGCGGCGTGCAACTCACCGGCGAGATCGAAATCCCCAGCCAGGGGGTGACGGGCATGACCCTGCATCTCGTGGACGAGGACGGAGTCGAGTCGCGCAGCGCGGCGGTCTATCCGCTCGAAATCATCGAGGATCAGCCGCCGACGATCAAGATCCTGTGGCCGGAACGGCGGGAGGAATTATTGACCCGCGAGGCGACTTTGCTCCTGGCCTTCGAAGCGAAAGACGACTTCGGTGTAGCCAAGGTGCGAATGCACTACGCGGTCGATTGGGTGGAAGGCGCTAAAGACAAGATCATCGAGCTGGATGTCGGCACCGCGCGGCCCCGGGAAATCACGCGCCGCTTCAACTGGCGCATCGGCCAGATCGTCCCGCACGTCGAGGAGGGAGCCGTCATCGATTATTGGCTGGAGGCGCTCGACGCCAACGACGTCACCGGCCCCGGCGTCGGAAAACTGGACCACTACCAGGCGCGGATCGTGAGCGACGAGGAGAAGCGCGCCGACCTATCCAATCGCCTGAGTGACACGATGGAAGGCCTCAACGGCGTCCGCCAGGGACAGGAAGACATCAACCGCCGGCTCGGCGAGATCATCTTCGAGAAGCCTCCTGAAAAGCCGCCGGAGCCGAAGTAACCCAGCAGCCCCGCATCAATCATTGACAAAGCAGGCGCGATCACCGAACGTTACGCATTTAGTGCCTTCGGCGTGCGGCGTATTATGCATCCTGATTGGTCGCTTGGCTCAAGTAGCGAATACCACTTCGACTTCGCGTTCCAAGGACAGTTTCTCGATAGTGAGAGTGGATTCTTGAATTACGGATACCGTTACTATTCGCCATATCTTGGTCGGTGGTTATCGAAGGACCCGCTCATGGAATTTGACGATCCAAACCTTCTTTCTTTTAACAGGAATAATCCCCCAAATTCAGTTGATTTCCTCGGGCTAGAGAAGCGCGATTGCTTCATTGTCATCACCGCAAACAATTATCTTCCAGAAGGGGGGCTCCAAGATCAATTCAACAAGTTGAAGAACCAACGTCTTTCTTGTGGCGACTCGATGATCTTTACCGGGTGCGGAGCTAATCGTCTAAATGGCGCTATGGCAGGTGAGGCTTGAGCGATTCCCGGACTGCCGAAAAACAACACGAAGCCGGAGCCCGCCATGCTGAAGAGCAAAAAAACGGGCATCCAACATACTGCGGAGGAGATGAACCTTGCGCCGAACGATCTTGAAAGGGTCGACGAAATCGAGGACCATCTCACGCAGTCATACAATGCATCAAAGGCTGCCGCAGCCCCACGATGTGAAAAGTGCTGCAGATCTGTCACCATTCGCATTATTTGCGATGCGACTGGAGCAGACTATGCACCTTCTCTTTGCGGAAAAGTAGACACATATGATTGCAACACTAAAGCTTGGTCAGGTCTCCAGTGAAGATTATTGCCGCCCCCGATTTTTGCTTTTCGCTTTGGTGGGAATTTTCACATTTTCCACCGTTGTTTTCAGTATTGGGAGCGAAGGAGATATTCCCGCAGCGAACCCCTATGAGATAATTGATGTTTCAAAGGCGAAGGTATTGTTGATCGAAGACTTGGACGCTGGGGTGATTCCCGTCCGATACACGAAGGTGAACGGAGATTTTCCGGCCAAGCTTTTGCGATTTTTGATTAAGTCCCGCCCGGTTCATTCCCAAGCAGTGCGGTGGGAAGCATACAACCTGATTTTTGTCGATGCGCAAGGGCAACCGCTCGTGGCCTTTAGGTATTTCCCCGTAGGATTGGGACCGTCGGCGGTGTTCGCGCACGTGGAAAGAAATGGAGAGAAATATAGAGTTTATGTCGAAGCGAAGAGTGTCAGACCCGGGGCATTGGGCGCGGTGATGATACCTGCGTCTTGGGAAGAGCAACTCAACGAGGTCTGTAGAAAGCCCCCTGGGTCAGTCTTACATTCTCGTTCTCGGCTTGGGCAATGAGCCGCTTCCGGTACGTAATCTACGTAAATCTCAAGACCCTCGAGAGCCGACACTTGCCGAATGGATGGTTCACACTCTAATGGTACCCTAACATGTATATCACTCCAATTCGAAGGCCCGCAGACCTCCGAACGCCGGTATTGCCAATGGCGGTGAGGATGACCAACCTCGGTTTGATCTTGACATTATTTGCGGGGTGCCTGCATAGGCACGATCCAAGAGAAGACGAATTAAGCGCTGGCTTGGATCAACTATCCGTTCTGCAAGCAATAAGTTTGCAGTACAAGTCTGAACATCAAGGAGTTCTACCAGAGTCGCTTGAGGAGTGTGCCCGATTTGCCGGACCGGAATTCGCAGACGAATGTGAATGGCGCGAACTTAAGGAGAAGTGTGGGGTCGTGAGATTCGGCTGTTGCGGTGGGGCGAAACCTTCATTTTGCGTCTTGGTTTGGTGAGAAGGTGGTAATTTTTTGGGCGCCGCTTCTTAGCTCTGGGTTCGACGCGACCCGGGCGCTCCGGCAAGAGGTCGCGG
>JBBRPL010000151.1:0-17833 GCA_038228205.1 Chthoniobacterales bacterium | reverse complement strand
CAGGCCCCAAAATCATCAAATGTAGACGCGGCATCTTGCCGCTTTCCCCCCCAACGCGGAAATATGCCGCTTCTACTCTTCTCGTGCGCTGACGCTTTCCTCCCCGACATAGCGACGGCCGCAGGTCACGCACTTCCCGAGAAAACCAAAAACCAGAAACTTGATCTGCGACTTTAAACCAGAAACTAAACAGTGCGCCTCCGCCTCCCATTGTACGGCAAGATTTTAACGTGGTTCTTCCTGAACCTCGTGATCGTCTCCGCCGTGGTGGCCGCGCTCTTCACCGCGCAATTCCATTTCAATCTTGACTGGGTCTTCTCCACGGCCGGGACCAGCGAACGTCTCGAAGCCGTCCGCAACCTCATTCTCGGAGAACTCGAAGCCAGCCGCCCCGACGAGTGGGAACAAGTCCTCCAGCGCTATAGCGAAGCCTACCACGTCCACTTCGCGCTCTTCGATGAAGAAGGGCGTGCGCTGGTCGGCGGCATCCCGGAGCTGCCCGCCGAGGTCCAGAAACGCATCATCGAGCGGCCGCCGCCTTTTGGGTTCCCCAGCTTTACCCGGCGCGCCACGCCTCCGCGGGTGGCGCCCACGCCGGAGGTCTCCAAGCCGGCGACCGCGACGGATGGGCCCCGGCCTATAGGAGCCAATGGGACGGATAGGACCAATAGGCCCTATGCGACACCCGCCGCCACCACCAGCCCGAACCCGCCTACCACCAACCCCGCGACCCCCACCCCAATCGCAACCCCGCGAACCATCGCCCCCTCTCCCTCACTCCAATCCTCCACCACTCCCGCTCCCCCCGCCACTCCCCGCCGCTCCCGCCTCCCCCTCCGCGCCCTGATGCGCACCGAATCCCCGGCCCAGTACTGGCTCCTCGCCAGCGGCCGCCTGGAAAGCCCGCTCTTGGGCGAACCGATGCGCATCGTCCTCGTCGCCCGCTCCCAGACCATCAGCGCCGGCGGGCTCATCCTCGATCCGTGGCCCTGGCTTTACCTTGGCCTGGGCATCGTCCTCTTTTCCCTGGTCTTCTGGTGGCCGCTCATCCGCAGCATCACCCGCACGATCCGCCGCATGATGCAGACCACCCGCCAGATCGCCGATGGCCGCTTTGACGTGCGGGTCAACCTGCGCCGCCGCGACGAGCTGGGCTCCCTGTCCGACTCCATCGACCAGATGGCCGTGCGCCTCGACGGCCTGGTCACCGGCCAGAAGCGTTTCCTGGGCGACATCGCCCACGAGCTGTGTTCGCCGCTGGCCCGCCTTCAAATGGCCCTGGGCATCCTCGAGCAGAAAGCCTCCGCCGAGCAGGTGCCATTCGTCCAGATCGCCTCCGAAAAGGCCCAGCAAATCTCCGCGCTCGTCGGCGAACTCCTGTCCTTCTCCAAAGCCGCCTTCGGCGCGTCCGCCGTGAAATTGCAACCCGTGCCCCTGCGCGCCGTCCTGGAAGAAGCCATCCACCGCGAAAAACCCGAAGGCGACCCTACGCCCGCCATCGAAATCCAGAACATCCCCGAAGACCTCCAGGTCACCGGCGACCCCGACCTGCTCCTGCGCGCCTTCAGCAACCTGATCCGCAACGCCCTCCAACACGCCGGCCCCACGAGTGGCCCGATCACGATAAGAACCGCCAGTCCCGCCGAAGCCGTCGCCAGAGACCCCGCCTTTCAGAAAGAAATGCCACCCGATGGCGTAGGAGGAACCACCATCATCGTCGCCGACCAAGGCCCCGGCGTCCCGCCCGACGAACTCTCAAAAATCTTCGACGCCTTTTACCGCCTCGACACCTCCCGCACCCGCGACACGGGTGGCACCGGGCTGGGTTTGGCCATCGTCAAGACGTGCATTGATTCCTGCTATGGGTCCGTCAGCGCCCGCAATGGGCAGCCGACGGGATTGGAAGTTCGTGTGACCCTTCACGCTTTCTATGAAACCAAGTCAAAAAATGTTGCCTGACCCCCAACTCACTGTGGAAATCCAAAGGGGCCGACTCTTGAAACTTGACGCGTTGTCGATAACGGCCGCCGCTCGTTGGTTACGACTGAGCGTTACCTTCCCCGGCCACTACGGAGCGCGCGGAGCCGCGTCGCCGCGCCATCCACGGCGCCGCTCCGAGAAAAGTTGAAGACGCCGTTCCTCTTGCGTAGGATGATTGAAATGAGCGCGGTCGAAATCCTCAATGAGCTTCCCAAGCTGACTCCCGTGGAGTTGCAGCGCGTTCATGAGCGTATCCTGGAGTTGGAGGAAGCGCAGGAGGTCGAGGAAACACCGGAGTTGCTCGCCGCAGTGGATGAAGGGCTCCGATCCTTGGAAAGTGAACGGACATACACGCCGGACGAGGTGCGGGCCAGGATCGCTCAGTGGACTTCAAAGTCACCATAACCCAAACGGCCTTGAACGATCTGGAGGAGATCGTGGGCTACGTCAGTCGCGACGCTCCGCGGGCCGCCCAGCGACTGGCCGTCGATCTGATGAACCGGGCCGAATCCCTGTCAGACATGCCAAAGCGAGGAAAGGCCATCCTTGCTCGGCCTGGAGTACGGCGCTTGGTTCGCAATCCGTATCTCATCATCTATCGGATCGACGAGGCGGCGGGGACCGTGAACATCCTGCGCTTTTGGCACCGCGCACGAGATCCGAAATCGCTCCGGCTGGACTGACCCTTTCGACCCCTTTCCCCTCGTTGCCCCGCGACTGCGGGGTGGGGTTTTTGGTAACACAATTGCGCGGTTGAAACTCTGTTTCGCGGTCCGGGGCAGGTGCCAAAGGCGATGCGCGAATCGCCTGTCCAGATGGATGTGTTGACGTACCGGACGCCCTCCACGCGACGGAGTCACCCCGGCAAGTGCGTTCCAATAGCCCCACATTGGGAACGAGAGGGCTAATACTTAGTCCGATTTCATCCTATTTGGCTCTTCACTTAATGCCAGTCGGGCAGGCGTTGATTGTTGACAGATTTCATCGGTCCGCCGTTTCCTCGGCTATCCACTTCTCAGGGTAGACGTAGGGTCGGCTGAACCCAACCACAACATCGCTTCCGGCGGCGCGCGTCATCGGCGGACGCAGAAATTCCCAGGCTGGTTTGCCTTCACGGCCCACGGAGGGATTGCTCCGATCGCACGTGCTGGCCCGCTCGAATTCGAGATCGACTCGGACCTGGACCTTGGGCCGCCAGAAAAGGCCGTCGGAAAGCGTCACGTGGAAGAAGAGCATTCTCAACGGCGGACCCTCCGGACAAACGACACTGCTACCGCCAATTTGCCGGAAAGTCTTGAGGACGTCATTTCTGGTCATTCCGACCCGCAAGTTCCTCAGCCTTTCGCGATCCGATGCTGACAGTCTGCTGACTTCAATCGCGGGCTCACTGAAGTTTACGCAAACTGGTTTGTAGAAATCCATCACCGTGTCATCCGGGTCGTCCCCCGGAAACCAGGCATGCGCGCGGAACCATGCGGCGCGTTGCTCGGGATGGGCATACGTCTGCACGTCCATGGCTGCGGGCTTGAAATCAATCTCGATCCTGACATCTGAGGAGTGATAGACGAGATGCCGCAAAAGCCATGGCTCGGAGGGTGGAAAAAGCCCGTCATTGGCCGGCTTGAAATCGCGCAGAACTTCCCGCCGGGTCATACCGATGCGCAGCCGTTGCAGGCGCCTGCGGGCGGAGGGAGGCAGGCCGCATGTCTCCAGCACCCACCACTCAGCGACGGGGGCAAGATAGGGCCGGCTCACCGCCCGGAGCACATCGTGGATGTCGAGGCCCGGCCACTTTCCCGCGCGGCGAAGCTCGCCCTCGTGCGCCCTCGCCTCGGCATACCTGGCGTCGTTCATCGAGACGGGCTGGAAGACGCAATCCACATGGTAAGCGAAATCCTTGTAGGGGATCGGGACCCATTCCTTCACGAAAAAGCCGTCGATCGGGGAGATCATGCTCCCACTGGCGGGGATGAGGGCCCTGGCCACGTCCAGGCGCGTCGCGCCGACTTTCACTTTCGCGAGAGTCGCCCGGATCGTCGGCGACATGGCGACTGTTGACGCTGTGAAGCGTGGATGCTCGGGGAACCGGTAGCTCAGCGATGACGATTCAGCCGCCCCGGCGGATCCGGGTGCAAGCGTGAGCGTCGAGGCCAGACACACAACACCACTGACCGTCAGGATGGCCGGGAGGAGCCGTGGTTTCATCATAGGGGGGATGCACACTTGCCACCGAAGGAGAGTGAATGGCGAAGAGTGCGAATCCAAGGCGAAACGGTCTCCCGCCCCACGTTCCTCTCATCGAGCATAAGTACATCTGCACCAGTCCTTGCCCTTGAAGTGGGCGGTGACAAAGCACCCGCCCTCCAGTTGTAGTACGCTGGATCGCAACAGGCGCGTTCGCGTCCTTTCTCCTCTTGTTCCGGAGCCCTCGGCTTCGGAACGGGGAGGACGCAGAGAGCGCGTCCCTCCAGGTCAGGGCCAGCCGGAGCCTCTGCGTTCTTCTTGTCGCGGCGGGCGGGAGCCGGTTAATGTCTCCGCACCTCCATGGCTGAAGAACGAATCCCGCAGGGTGAGCCTGAAAAAAGGCAGCGCCCTCCGGCTGCAAAAAGCAACATCGTCACCAAGATCGGACGCGTCATTTTCGCGCCGTTTACGGTCGTCGGCTATCTCGTGCGGGGCCGGCCGAAAATCGACGAGATCGTTCTCTATTCCGCGCCGCCCGCGTTTTACCTGTGGATCGTCCTCGTGGTGGGCTTTGCCTTGAAGTTCCTCGTTCCGGTCTATGTGAGCCCGTCCGCCGGCGGGTGGATTTACATTTTCACGCTCGTCTTCTTCCTCCTCGCGCTGCTCTACGATATGAGCCTGAAGAAGCTGGCGCTCTCCACGCTTGTCATCGCCGTCATCTGGCTCTTCGCGAAGTACATGGAAAACCTGCGGGACATCGCGATTCTCGGCCCGATCCTGCATCACTTCGCCGCGCTCGAACCCAAGTACGACCACGGCACCGTGTCGGTGCTCTGCTGGCTGCTGCTCATCCCGTGGGTGTGCTCGCTTTTCGAGATGATCTTCGACCGGAAGAAGAAATTCAGCCCGAATGAAATCGCGGAGTTTCACTTCGGCGAAGGCTCGGAACTGACGGATCGCTCGGGCCTGCGGTTCGTCACGAAATATCGCGACGTGCTCGAGACCCTGCTCGGCTTCGGCGGCGGGGATCTGCTCGCGGTGGATAACCACCAGGCCGTGATCAAACGCTACGAGAATATTGTCGGCCTGTGGTTCCATTGGGAAAAGCTCGACCGCATCCTTCACCAGCGCGCGACCTTGCTGGACGAGGAGAACGAGGAGGGCAGGGAAGAGCCCGCCGGCGACCAGCCCACGCCGTAGGCCACCCGCCGGGACCGCCGGGCCGGGCCGCCTGCCTCGCCCCTGGCAAAGCCACGCCATGCCTTATCAACTCCTACTCATGGCCCCGCGGGTCCGGAAGGTCCTCGGCCTTCCGGCGGGCAGCATCCGCGCGCTCCTCACGCTCATGACCGTGGGTTTCATCGTCGTGCAGACGGCGCGCGGTAAACGCGTGAGCCTGCTGTGGTTCGAGTCCCTCATCATCGTGCTCGCACACTACTTCGCGCACCGGCGTTTCGTGGCTCTTTCGCCCGTGCTGCAAGAGAAGCTGACCTCGGAAGACCTGATCGAGGACGAGCCGCACCCGCTCTTCCTGCCGAGGCATTCGCTGCGGACGCTCATTGTGGTCTCCTTCGTGGGACTGGCGATCTATCTCGGCTGCGTGGGACGCCTGCGCGATCCCGTCGCCGCGCCCGTATTCGTCAGCGTCACCTCGTATTTTCTCGGCATCGGATGCGGCGCACTCGCGGCGCGGTGGAGCAAAGGCAAACCTACCCGCAGGGGCGCATCTTGGTTCGATGACTTGAAGGCGATCGTCACCCTTGTCGCCGTCGCGCTGGCCATCGCCGCGCAGCTCTTCGATTGGCGCCAGGCGATGCCCTACAGCGACAAGCTCGAGGCGCTGCCGCTCGCCCTGATGCTCTTCTACTTCGGATCTCGCTGACGCTGTGGTCGTTGACACCATGAAGCGAGCCTTTGCCCTCCTGGGAGGCACGGTTTTCTTAATTTTCCTCGCCTGGGTCGTCTGGGCGGTCGGCATGGTGCTGGAGTTCGAGTACCCGTACGCATTCACCTTGATGCGTGTCCGGAGCGCCGTTTCGGTGAGCGGAGTACCCGCGGAACAGATCATCCGGGCGGACGGCGCCGATTGGAGCGGGGGGCTGCAATGGCATACGTGCAGCTATTGCGCCAACGCCTTCGGAGATCAGAAGAACCTGACCCTGGTGCGCCTGAGCGCCCCGGACAAAAAAACATCTTACTACTTCGCATATTGCCGGCCCACCAATGTGCTTGTGCCTCTGATGGATAGGACCGCCGCACAATTTCCATCTCTGATGCCCCGCGGAGACAGCCTGCGACCAGTCGGGGCAATGGACGGGACAGGGCGCGTCTCGTCATTTGGCGAGGGGAACCTGGCATTGCCTGAGAAGTGGTATCGAACAGCGACGGGCGCCGACCCCGGCGGCGCAGCGAGCCGGAGCCAGCCGATTCGGACAGAGACAAATCGAACGTCGACAGCGGCGGGTTCAGGTCGCTGACCTTAACTGACGCACATCCTTTCAAATCATCACGAAAAAAGCGGGGCGCCGGAGACGGCGAGCGCCTCGGCCAATCTCGAGAGGTGCACTGCCAGGCCGTCGAGGGGCGGCGGGAGCAAACTCTCGGGCACCGGCGGGGATAGGATTTCGGCATCGCCTCTCTGCAACTCGCGCAGGACGCGGCGAGACATGGCGTCCACGGCGGCGGGCAGATCGCCGGGATCGAAGGAATGTTCCCAGGCGATCACGACCGCCTGCGGGTCGCGCACGCGCTCGAGGCGAAACTGCGCCTGCCAGGACGGTCCGCCGCTGGGGACGAGGTGGAGCAGCACCACATACGCGGGGCGGAGGGACTGCTCCGGGGTCATCATCGCGGCCAGCGCGGCGCTCGTCCAGGGACGGCGCGCGAGGGCGAATCCGCTATGGCTTGTCCACGGGACGAGCGTGGCGGCGGCGGCGGTCGTCTGGAGATGCACGCGCTCGGCGAGAAACAGGGGCAGCCCATGGGTCCAGCGGCCGAGTTCCACGGGGGGAGGCAGCGCAAATCCCGTTTCACCGGCGAGAGCGGCGGCCGGCATGCCGAGGCTCGCCGCGGCGAACGCCACCCGGATGGCGGTGGCGGATTTCGCGGGCAACATTTCTTCCCACGGAACGCCACTGTCTTTGCGCGCCCAGACGGGCCCTTCGATGACGAGAAGCTGCATGTTCCCCGCTTGGGTCGCCGCCGGAGGCGGACCGGTCCGCCCCGCCTCGGGTCCCCGCCGGGAGAGAGGCGCCAGCGACGGGTCGGCAGGTACTTTGTCGGGCGGACGCATGGGCGGGATTTCACACCATACACGCTGTGTCCCGGATTGCGCCGCGGATTTGATCGTTGGCGTTCCGGGTTCGTGTTTTTTGGATGATTCGCTCGCTTTCGGAGTCGGCAAGAAAGCGCGTGCCGGGGGTTGAACGCCGAGCCGGTTTCCGGCATCATCCGTGCCCTCAACCAGGAGGCCCCAGCTAGTCATGAAATCTCAAGACACCATTCAGCATCGTTGGTTTGGACAAGTGTGGAACGAGGGACGCGCGGACATGATCGATGAGTTGACGTGTCACGATGTGATCGGCCACGGCATCGTGGACCACGAAGGCAACGAGATCCGCGGGGTCGATGCTTTCAGGCGCTTTTATAAGAGCTTTCGCGGAGCGTTTCCGGATATCCACATTGCGATCGAGGATACCGTGTCGGAAGGCGATCGGATCGTGAGCCTGTGCCGGGTGACGGCGACGCACCTCGGAGATGGGCTCGGCGTGGCGCCGACGAACAAGAAAGTGGAATTCACCGGCATGTGCATGATGCGGATCAAGGACGGTATGATCGCCGAGTCGTGGAATTCCTTCGATTTCCTGACGCTCTTTCAGCAGATCGGCCTGGTGCAGATGCCGCCGCCCAAGGGAGGCTAGCTAGGGGCGCCGGGCTGTTCGCAGGACTGGCGTTTACGTAGCCGCGAATTTATTCGCGGAACCGCAGGCAGGCATGGTGATTCCCGCCCGGGGAGCTGCCCTGCCCGAGGAAACATCCCGGCGAATAAATTCGCTGCTACGTAAATCCGCTGCTACGACAGCGCGCGCTATTTTCTCATGTGTACCCCATGAACCGTTTCCTTATTGATGGCTTTGACTTCGGGTTGGACATGGCGCGCTCGTCCGTGGAGATCCAGGATGGGAAACTGCTCCTCAAAATCGTCGGTGACGATGCGGTGATCGAGAAGCTCAACGCCGACGAAGGACAGCGGTGGAGCTGGTTGACCCAGGCTCCTTTTCTTTATGTCCTCGGCGTTCCATGCACCCCCGAACCCAATGGGGACTTCAAGTATGCCGTCACCGAGGACGACCGAGACGAATATGAGATCGCACTCTACCTGGGAGAGCACTTTGACATCGATCCCTGCCGAATTATTAGGGCTGGCCAAGCCGTCACGGTGAAAGGGATGGTGCACGGTGTTAGTCAGTCACCTTTATTATTCCAGGTTACTTATGAGCGGGCCTGACCGGGCGCCACAGCGCTGGGCTGCGGCGATGAGCCCCGAGCCTGAGTTTAAAAGGCGACTCGCACTCCAGTCTTCCCCGCGGTGAACCTAAATGCGGTGGAATCTCAGAATGACATCGTGGATGAATTTTCGAACGCTTTCCTCGTGGGGACCTGTTGAAGAAGAAGGATATTGGAGGTCCTTCGACTTCACTGCATTCGCTTAGGCTCATTGCGTTCCGCTCAGGATGACAAAGATAGATAACGGCGCTCGCGCTGGAAGCGGCGCGGCAAAAAGACAGGCGCGTTTCCAAGGTGGACCTTGGGAACGAGGGGAAAGATGAAGATAAAGAAGGAAAGGGAGAGCTTCCCAAGCCCCGTCAATCGGTCAGGTCAACGGTCAACTTCCATTGCCTCAACTTTCACCCCTGCGCCTCATCCGCCCCATATTTCCCCAGCGGCGCCACCAGATTTCCCGGCAGTGGCCACGCCCGCTCCTGGATGCGCGGAGCGAGCTGGCGCGACGTGACGTAGGCCATCGCCATCATCTCCATCTTGGCGTCGAGATTGTCCACGTAGTGCAGCGCCCAGGCTTCCGGCGTCTTGGGCACGACGGGCGAACCGTATTGCAATTCGCCATGATGCGCGGCGACGAGATGCAACAGGTGCAAGCGCACGTCCTCGCTCGCGGGCGAGAGCGCCGAGCCCCAGGGGGTGGCTTCCGGCGTGGCGAGGAGCTTGCGCCACAGCGTATTGACCAGCTCGATGCCGATGGTGATGTGGCCGAGCATTTCCCCGCGCTCATCGAAGGGCATGACGAAGCCATCCGCCGGGAGCGAGTTTTCCCAGAGCTTGCCGGCGTCGTGGAAGAGCACGCCGGATACGAGCAGGTCGCGGTTGAGCGCGGGATAGGCGGAGGCCACGGCCAGGGCGCCGCGCATCATCTGCGCCACGTGCTCGACCAGGCCGCCGCGCCGGGCGTGATGATTTCCCCGGGCCGCCGCCGCGCGTCGAAAACGCGCCCCATATTCCGCGAGAAAAAGTTGGGCGAGACCGTGCAGGCGCGGGTCGAGGAGAGCGGCCGCCGTTTCCGTGATGAACGCAAAATCCGCTGCCTGCTTGGCCTGGAGCTCGGGCGATCCGGCGAGCACGGCGTCGCGTTCCGCCTCGGAAAGGACCCGGCCCATCCAGCGCTTGGCATCGAGGCCGAAGGACCCGTTGTTCACAAATTCTCCCGAGGCCTCGATGAAAGCCCCATCGGGCAACCCCTCGCACAGGGCGAAGGCCGGCGCATCGCTCCAGGCGCGCAAGGTCAGCCTGGTTTCGGCGTCGGCCACGGTGACCTCCCAGAAGGGTTTTCCCTCCTTCGTGGACTTCTTGAGGAGCGTTTCCACCTGCCCATGGACGGCGGCCTCGACCCGGCCCGCGAGGGTGCGCAGCTTGAGGGCCGAAATCGAGAGGAGTTCCACAGCAGACATCGCGCCCAGTGCATGCTTCGCCCCCGCCGGGTGTCGAGGCGGAAATAGACGAAACTTCGGATGACAATCTGCGAAGGACGCGTATAAATGTCATTACATTGCCAATCCAAGCCCCTGCCCCCATGAGAACGCACTCCTCTTATAATCGCGCCTTTTCGCTCCTCGAGCTGCTCGCAGTCATCTTTATTATCGGGATTATCGCCGTCTTCGTCACTCCTGTGGCCGGCACGCTCCTGAGAGGCTCGCACCTTTCCCAAGCGGAGCAGATTCTCACCGACCAGGTCAAGCTCGGCCGCCAGCAGGCGTTGATCAAGAACCACAACGTGCAGGTGCGTTTCATTCGTTACGGCGATCCCGAGACGCCGGGCGAGAGGGCGAACGATCCGACCACCGGTTTCTACCGGGCCATCCAGTTGATGGAAGTGCTCGACAACGGCGCCGTCGTGCCCCTCGACAAACCGCAGGTGCTGCCGGTATCGGTGATCGTGAATCCCGGCACTTTTTCGACCCTGGTCAGCAATCCCGCCATGCAGCCCTCCACGCATGCGCGAAGGGATAAAGCTGCCGACGGCTCCGGCGGTGACCCCCAACTGGCCCGGGGCGTCGATTGGAATTACGACTTCGTTTCGTTCCGCTTCCGGCCGGATGGTACGACCACGCTCGACTCCAACAGTGGCATCGTCTGGTGCATCACCTTGCAAAACTTTACCGACCCGAAGACGGGCGCCACCCTGCCGGCCAACTTTGTCACCCTCCAGCTCGATCCCGTCAGCGGCACGGTTCGGTTGTTCCGTCCGTCTGTCTAATTCAGGAATCAGCAATCAGTCGGGGAAGTCATCAGTGCAGAGTGCGCTCTGCGCAGCGGGACTGATCACTGAACCAGCGGGACGGTGCGCTTCTCCCGTGCACTGAGCGCGGCGCTATCCACGATCTGCTGGCCGATGCGGGCAATGGCCGGGTGCAACGGTCCGCGCTCGAATTCACCGCCCTCCAGGACGTGGAGCATGTACTGGATGGGATCTTGAAATGGCGCCGGGATCTCATCGACCGCCAGGTCAAAGCCCTCGGGTCGATCGACGGTCTGGAGGCGGACATGCGGCGCGTAATCATACGCGGAGAGCGTGCCGCGCGTGCCGCAGATCACGTATCCGCACAGGGGTTGGGTCTGGAGGATCCACGGGTCGGTGAAGGTTCCCCAGCGCGTCTGGATCGTGGACAGGCCATGGGCGTAGCGGCAGACCGTGACGCTGTGCTCATCGACCTCGAGGCCCGGCGGTTCGTCGATCGTGCACGTCACTTCCACAGGCTGGCGTCCGCCCTGGAACCACGTACCCATCGTGGCGCCGTAGCCCGCATAGTCGAGCAGCGAGCCGCCGCCGCGCTTCTTGTCGTAAAACCAGCTCGCGGCTTTTTCCTCGGGTGTGGGATCGCACTCCACTTTGTCGGCGCGGTGGAAGAGCGGACCGCGATTGCCGCCGTTGTGGTGCACCGATATCACCTCGCCAATCACGCCTTCATCGATCAGTCGCTTGGCCGTGACGACGCAGGGAGACCAGCGCGTCGGCCAGTTGATCGCCAGCAGTTTCCCCGCGGCCTGCTGCGCCGCCACCATGGCATCGGCCTCCGCCAGCGACCCGGCAAAGGGCTTCTCGATGAGGACATTGATGCCATAGTCCGCCGCGCGCTGAGTCCACAGGCCATGCTCCGCCGCCGCCGGGCACAGGATCGCGAGATCGGGGCGCGTCTTCTCCAGGCAGGCGCGGTAATCCGTAAAGACCCGGTCCGCCGGCACGGCAAAGTTTCGCGCGGCCGTCTCCATCCGGGCGGGATCCTCGTCGCAGATCCCGACGATCTCCGCGTTCGGATGCTCGTGCGCCCGCCGCAGCAGGTCGCCCATGTGCATGTGGTCGAAGTTAATTCCGACGATTTTCCATTTACGGTTCATCGGTTTACGCCACTTTCCACGCCCCGCGATATTCGCGCGTGAGCCAGCCCGGCTCGCCGCCGCTGGCGAAGTTGTTCTTCGCCGGGTCCCACTGGAATTTCTGGCCGTGGTAATAGGCGAGGTTCGTGAGGTGGCAGGCGATGACGCTGCGCGTCCCGACCTCCACGTCGCAGATCGGCCGGCTGCGTTTCTTGATCGCATCGAGGAAGTCCTGCTTGTGATCAGTGCTCACGTAAAGCTTCACCCGGGCATCGGCGAGGAATTCCTTCTCCACCGCATCGAGCTGCTCGTTGAGCGACGGCTTGTCTTCCTTGGTCACGAACTTCGCTTTCTCCACGCCCTTGAGCGTGAGTTTGAACTTGCCGCGATTCACGTAAATCTCGCCGTCGCTGCCGAAGAACGTCACCCCGTTGTCGGCGATGTGGGTGACCTCGACCCCATTGGCGTACTTCAGCCTGGTCCCGAACTGCGCGGTCTCCCATCCCGCGGGCGGAGTCACTTCGATCGGCCCGCTGTCATCCGCGCCGAGTCCCCACTGGGTGATATCGAGATGATGCGCGCCCCAGTCGGTGACCATGCCACCCCCGTATTCGCGATAGAGGCGCCACGCCGGGAAATGATTATGCACGCCGCGCGGACTGAGGATCTCATTGTACGGCCGCGCCGGCGCCGGCCCGAGCCACATGTCCCAGTCCAGCCCGGCCTCCGGCGGCTGCTCCGGCAGATCGCACGGCTTGCCCGGCCCGCCGAAGCCCGCCTCGACGCGCGAGACTTTCCCGACCACGCCATTGCGCGCCAGCTCGCACGCGACGCGAAACTCGCGCATCGACCGCTGCATGGAGCCGGTCTGAAAGACGCGCTGATTCTTGCGCACCCCGGCGACCAGCGCCGTGGCTTCGTGGATGGTGTCCGTGAGCGGCTTTTCGCAATAGATGTCCTTGCCCGCCTCGGCGGCGGCGAGCGCGATGATGGCGTGCCAGTGATCGGGCGTGGCGATGACCACCGCGTCGATATCCTTGCGCGCGAGCAGTTCGCGGAAGTCGTTGTAAGCCGCGCAGCCCTTGTAATCCGTGTCGGTCTTTTTCGCGTAGAAATCCTCGATCTGCTTCCTGCCATCGTTGCGCCGCGTGGAATCCACGTCGCAGACCGCGAGGGCCTGCACTTCGCCCTTGCCGCAGAAGCCGCCGATGTGCCCGCGCATCTGTTTGCCGATGCCGATGAAACCCATGCCGAGGCGCGAATTCGGCTTCGTCTCCGCCGACCAAATGTGCGAGGGCAGGATCATCGGCGCGACCCCGGCGGCGAGGGTGGCCTTGAGAAACGAACGGCGGGAAGGGTGGGGGAGGTACATGGGAGGGAAATGTAGGCCACGGGACAATCCGCAGGCGAGCGGCATCGTAGTGGAAAAGGAGAACGCGCCAACGCCGGCTTTCCCTCGCTCGATGAAGCGGCTATCGCCGCCGACCGCCGCCGGAAGTTTGAGCCCGCGCGAATGGCCGGCATCCCCATCGCCTCGGACGTGGACGTCCCGTTGCATTTTCAACTCAAATGTCAAGTAAACGAGTGTCCACGGACGCTGGCAATCCGAGCTTCCGTGGCACAAACCCACGACATACCGTGTGGACCAATGAATTCGAAAGTGATCCCTCGGCGTTCTCACCTTTCCTTTTTCCTCGCCCTGTGCGTGCTCCTCCTGGTGACCCACACCGCGAGCGCGCATTCCGAGACTGGGACGATCGGCGGATTCGTGAGCGGATTCCGGCATCCGCTCACCGGCCTGGATCACATCGTGGCCATGGTGGCCGTTGGCCTGTGGGGTGCGTATCTCGGAGCTCCCGCGATGTGGTTGTTGCCCGTGGTGTTTCCGGTGGTCATGGCCTTTGGCGGGGCGCTTGGTGTGCTGGGAGTTCCGCTGCCCGGGGTGGAAAAGGGTATCGCGCTCTCGGGGATCATGCTCGGGCTGGCGGTGGCGTTTGCCGCGCGGCCGCGCTTGTGGATTGCGGCGGTGATGGTGGGCGCCTTTGCGATCTTCCACGGGCATGCGCATGGGACGGAATTACCCGCGTCCGCGAATCCGATCACCTATGCCATCGGCTTCGTGATCGCCACGGGGTTGCTCCATTTGAGCGGTATTGCGTTTGGACTTTTGGTTCGCTGGCCATGGGGACGGGTGGCGGTGCGCGTGGCCGGCTTGGCCATCGCGGTCATTGGGTTTGGCTTTCTCTTCGACCTGATCAAGGCGTGAGGCGGGGCGGTTCACGGGGGAGGTGGTTGCCGCCTGCGCTGATCCTGGGGATGGGGTGTCCATCCCGCGCGGACGCGCACATGACGGTGCAGGGGATGAACCATTTCACGAGCGGAGCCCTGCATCCGCTGATGACGCCGGCTCATGTTCTGGTCCTCCTCGGGCTCGGGCTTTGGACCGGGCAGCATTTGCCTCTCCGCCTCAAAGTTCCGTGGAGCGTGTTCGCGGTATTCTCAGCCATCGGTCTGGGGTTGACGACGACCGGTGGGGTGACCGGCGCCCATCCCGCGATCCTGGCCGGCATCGCCCTCGTCGCGGGTGCGGCGGTGGCGATCGGGAAGCCGTTTCCGGTGTGTGTGCGCGCGGTGTTATGCGCCGCGGGGGCGCTCGCGATTGGGTTGGATTCCGGAGCCGAGACGGGCAGTGTCGCGGCGGTGATCTCGACGCTGCTGGGGACGTGGTTCGCGTTGCTTCTTCTGCTGCTGAACGTCGCGCACTATGTCTCGCTGGCTGCGGAGAAGAACAAGCAGTGGGTGAACATCGGCGTCCGCGTCGCGGGTTCGTGGATCGTGGCGATCTCGGTGCTGGTGCTGGCGTTTGCGTTGCGGCGGTAGGAGCGTGAATGCGCGGCGTAGCGCGGGCGAGCGCCGTCCGGATCCTGGATGAAAAAGCTTGGAAACGGCGCTGGCACTTGAAGGGACTCCCCACCGGCCGATCCGCCCCCGGCGCCCTCAGTACGTCCCACGCGTCACGCCGAGTTGCGATTGGGCGCGCAGGGTCTGCCACAAGTCCTCGCCTTCGCGCTCGCCCGCGAGCAGGGCCTGGTAGGCGCGGATGGTGCGGGACGTCTCCGCGGCGTCTTCCTCGAGGAGTTCGATGCGGTAGTCTCGCAAGCCAGCGGCGGCGAGCTGATTGAAGAAACGCGCGCCGGTCTGCGGCACGGCGTTGAAGAGGGTATTGCGACAGCCCACATCCGCGCGCAACGGGTGCTCCATCCCGACGCGGTCGCGCAGGCTCACGCGATGCTTTTCGCACGGCCGCCCGCAGTCGAGGAACGACTTCCCATTCGACATGAAGGCGGCAAAGACACAGTGCTCCATGTGAAACATCGGCATGTGCTGGTGCAGGGTCAGCTCGAACCAGCGCGGCGGGGCGGCGGCGAGGAGGTCGAGCACTTGCTCGAGGTTCAGGTCGTAGCTGATCGTCACGCGCTCCAGGCCGAGGCCGAGGAAATACCCGGCGGTGAGAGGGTTGGCGACGTTGAGCGAAAAATCACCGATCTTCCGCAGCGCGGCGTTTTCCCGGAAATGGGCGATCGCCCCGAGATTGCGGATGAGCACGCCGTCGGGCGCGGCGTTTTCGATGAGCTTGAAAAAGCCCTGCTCGCCGGCTTTTTGAATGCGGGGCGTGGCGAGGAAGATATGCGCGCCAGCATGCGCGGCGCGCACCTGCTCGACCGCGGCGGCGTAGCGGCGGATGTCCTCGAAATCGACATAGACCTCGGCCACGCCCGACTCGAGCGCCGCAGCGAGCTGTTCGGGAGTGCGGCAAAGCACGCGCAAGGACGCCGCCTCGCGGGTGGCGACGGCGCCCGGAGAAGGTTTCAAGGAGGCCAGGATTTCTCCGGCGTCCCGCCCGCTTTCGCTTCGGCGCACTTCGCGGGTCGCGTCAAGTTGGAAGACAAGTTCGCGGCGCAGGCGGTTGAGTTCGCCGATGGGCAGGATCACCTCGCCTTCGAGCGCATTGTCGAGGTGGCCGAGAGCATAACCGCTCTCGCCGAAGCGCCCGAGATGATCGCGCAGCTTTTCCGTGGTCAATGGCGCGGTGCGTGCCGTTTGCAACGGGATCGCGGAGCGCACCGTGGCCGGGAAAGGCGATGCTTCCAGCACGAACGGCCGATTCGCGCCGCCCGTCACACGCAGATCAACGTTGACCCGGCGCCGGGGTTCGATCTTGCCGGTGAACGATTGCCGGAGCCGCTTTTCCAACTCCGGATCATCGGTCTTCCAGACGCGGTCGCCGGTGCGCAGCCGGGAAAAGTCGATATGTCCGTGCTGGAAAAAGAACCGCCGGCCTTTGATCTCGTAGATGCGCCCGCCCTGCTCGGCATTGGTGTCGCCACCGGTGTCGAAGACCACGCCATCGCCGGGCTGGAGCGGGATGGTGGGGGCGAACTCCACGGAGTCGCGTCCCACGCGTTCGATCCGGCCCGCCAGCGGCCCGCGCTTTTTCCCAAAGCGGGCCGAGACGAGTTCCTGGTGATTCACGCCGTGCATCCAGCCGGAGTAGAGCCCCCGGGAGAAAGTCATCTCGAGCTGGTAACGATCCGCCGCAGCGGGTAGGAATGCGCGCTCGGACAGCGCCGCGTCGATGGCCTTGCGATAGACCTGGCACACGGCCGCGACGTATTCGGGCGTCTTCAATCGGCCTTCGATCTTGAAGCTGATCACCCCGGCTTCGATGAGCGCCGGGATTTCCTGCACGGCGGCGAGATCCTGCGGGGAGAGGAGGTAGCGGCGGTCGCCGAGATCGCGCACGACGCCATCGACGATCAACTCGTAGGGCATGCGGCAGGCCTGCGCGCATTCGCCGCGATTGGCGCTGCGCTGGCCGAGCGACTCGCTGGTCAGGCATTGCCCCGAGTATGCGACGCAGAGGGCGCCGTGCACGAAGACCTCCAGCGGCATGCGCTCCGGCGTGAACTTCTCCAGTTCGCGCAAGGAAAGTTCGCGGGCCAGCACCGTGCGTTTGACTCCCAATTCCCGCGCGAATTCCGCGCCCTCGGGCGAGGTGATCGTCATCTGCGTCGAGGCGTGGATCGGCAGCTCCGGCGTGATCTCCGCGGCGAGCCGGACCAGGCCGATATCCTGGACGATGAGCGCGTCCACACCGGCACGATTGAGGAGGCGCAGATATTCGCCTGCCGCTTCCAGCTCCGCGGTAAAAACGAGGGTATTGAACGCCACGTAAGCCTTCACCCCGTGCCGATGACAAAAGGCGACGACTTCCGGCAGTTCCGCTTCCGTGAAATTGTGGGCGCGCAGACGGGCATTGAAGCGCGGCAGCCCGAAGTAAACCGCATCGGCGCCGTTGGCAACCGCGGCGCGCACGCAATCCCAATCGCCGGCGGGGGCGAGAAGTTCAGGATGGTCGGCGGCGGTGGTCGTCATTGGTGGGGTGCTAACAAGCCATGAATCGGGCGAATGGCTACGGTGTTTTTGGGAAATGGCTACGGTGTTCTTGGGAATCGGAACATTTGGCCGGGTAGTCAATCGGCCAAAGGCCGTCTACAAGCCAGCCCAGGGCAAGCGAGGGACGAGCGCCGCCCTGGGTGCGCATTCAAAAGTGAACCCGCCCTGAAAGGGCAAAACAAGATTTGTAATGCCCTTTCAGGGCAGAATCATGGTGGGGCAAATGACCCGGGGCGGCGCTCGTTTCACTCACTTGCCCTGGGCTGGCTTGTTTACGGCCTTTGGCCGATGATCGGGCGATGCCAGAATCCTCCCTCATCCTCGT
>JBBRPL010000150.1:0-18007 GCA_038228205.1 Chthoniobacterales bacterium | reverse complement strand
TTGGCCGCCGAACTACGGGCCTGGCAGTGCAACCGCAATCAAGCCGCACGCGGCATCTCCTGGCAATTCACCACCGCCGACGCCCGTGTGAAACTCCTCAAACTGTACCCATCGTATCACGAATGACAGACCACTAGGTGCGCACCATTACATCGACTCCGGCGGCGACGATGCGGTGGCCGCCTTGCAAAAGCTCGGCGGCGCACGCGTGATCCTGGCGACCGCGCCAAACGCCGAGGCGATTTCCAAGCTCGTGGATGGATTGGGCGTGAATGGGAATCTGCTGGTGCCGGCCGCGCCCGGGGAACCATTGACGGTCGGCGCGGTGCCGCTCATCATGGGGCGCCGGGCCGTGTCCGGCTGTTATTCCGGCACCGCGCGGGATTCGCAGGACACCCTGGAGTTCAGCGCCTTGAGCGGCGTCCACCCGATGATCGAGAAATTTCCCCTCAGCCGCGTGGCCGAAGCCTACGAGCAGATGCATAGCGGGAAAGCGCGCTTCCGTGCCGTCCTCACGATGTGAGGCGCTGGAATTAGGGCGGACAGGGGGGAGAGCCAGCAAATCACACCTAAAAAGCTGGAGACCACTTTCGCCGCCCCTTCTTTCATTGTGAAATACGTCACGCGCTTTGTCGAACAACTGGGTCAGCAGCCCAGGAGTTGGCTGATGTTCGAGATTCTGGTGTTCCTTTCCTTGGTCACATTTGTTGACCTGATAACGACCTGGCAGTTCAGCATGTATATCTTCTACTGCCTGCCGGTCTACCTCGTCGGCCTCTATTTTCCCCGTCGCGTTGCCCTCAGTTTCGCCGTTTTTACCGCGGTCGTGGCCATGGTGGCAAATTATGACGCCATCGCCGTGCGCGGTATGGGAGGTTACGCCTGGTCCGGGTGCAATCGGCTGGGTGGGCTGCTTTTTACTGCCGCCTGCGGAATCTCTTTTCGCGGCTATCGTGAAGAGACACAAAGAGCGCTTGAGGCTCTTCGGCATTCGCAACAATTGGAGCGCGAGGTCGTGCGTGCCGGGGAACGTGAGCAACAGCGGATCGGCCAGGATCTGCATGATGGAGTTTGTCAAACTCTTGCCGCGCTCGGATGTGCCGCCCAATGCTTGAAAGTGGATCTGGAAGCTGACAGTTCACCACGGATCGAGCTGGTCACGGAAATTCAGAAGCAACTGTCCGCTGCCACGCTGGAAGCCCGGAACATGGCCCGCGGGATTTATCCCGTATCGATCTCGGCCGACAGCCTCGGCATCGCCATTCAAGATTTGGTGACTTCATTGAACCAGATCTTCGGTGACATCATTTGCGTCGCCACCGATCCCGAGATCGTGGTCTGTGATGCCGACACCGCGCTGCATCTCTATCGCATCACGCAGGAGGCGTTGAGCAACGCCTCCCGTCATGCCAACGCCACCCGCATCGACGTGGGTCTCACGCAAGGCCCGCGAGAACTGGTGCTGACAATCGCGGATAACGGGTGCAACGCCGAGATGCAAACCCGCGCCGACGGCATGGGCTCGCATACGATGCGGTATCGCGCGAATTTGATTGGAGCTGGATTGACGGTTAAAACGAATTCGAACAAAGGAACCGAAGTCCAATGCACGCTGCCGACGGCTGAGAGCGTGTGAGGGATGACGTCCCTGATCCTCCATCCGGTTCATCTCGACAGCCCATGTCTGCGCGGGATAAGCGTGGGCATTATGCCGCAAGCCCCCTGGTCTCTTCAGTCCGATTTCCGTGGAACCCGTGATGGAATCAGTCAGCCACGCAGTTTGCGTGGCCTCGCCTTATCGCGCGACGGCGGCACCGTCTATTGCGGCTTCATCCAGGGCACTACGAGCGCCGCGCTCCGCCAGATCACCTCCGCTCCCATCGCCGGTGTGATCACCAATCACTCCCCGCTGATCCAGGCCCAGGCCTCCATTCTCAAGCAGGCCAAAGGCGTGGCGACGGACGACCGTGGCTACGTCTATGCGACGCTCAACCCATTCGTTTCCTCGACCGTTTTGCATTTCGGCATCTATTCATCCGACCTGGCGACGAGAGTAGCTCTGGCCACGTCGAATGGGCCTGGTGCGTCCCAACTCTCCGGAATCAGCGTCCAAAAACTCGGCGGACTCTATTACGCCTATGTCGCGCACAACCGCGGCGCGGCCACCATCGAGCGTTGGAACGTGACCAACGTCGCCGCTCCGGTGCTGGATACCACCTGGGCTAACACCGGCGTGCTCGATCTCGCCGCGTACGCCGTGGGCGCGTATTGCAACGGGCTGGAGGCCGCCGCCGACGGCACCCTTTACGCCGCAGGAGGCGTGGAGGACGACACGCTGGGCGATGCTCTTTTCAAAATTGCCCCGGATGGCTCCCGTATTCAGTACGTGCCCGTGGAGGGGGCGATGGATGTCGCGCTCTTCCAGGACAAAGTCTATGTGACGCAATATCTCTCCGTTTTCTCGGGCATCTCCATTCTGAATCAGTCCGATCTAACGGCGGCCGGCAACCTCGCGACCGGATTCCCCCATGCCTACGCAGATGACGACAGCGGTTATTCCGGTATCGACATCGACAGCGGTGGCCGTCTCTTCGTCGCCGACCAAATCTACCAACTGGATCCCCCCGATCGCACCCACTACGACAGAATCCTGGTGTCCTCCTAGCGGCTGAAACCAGGTGAACAAGGTCAGGCCGCGTCAGTCGTGATCTGGTCAAGGAGGGCCGCCTTGAGCGGCTCCCATCTCAGCGACGCGCGGACCTGTTGCAGCCCGGGTGTTCCTTGATATGCGGGTCGTCCAACGCGGATTTCATCCGCAACAATAAGGGGTTGGCTCCATAGGACTTCATCTCCGCGTAGGCCGCGTCTTTGCAATAGTTCTTATTACGCACGCTATAGACCGCAACCACCAATCCCGTGCGGTCCTTTCCGTGACTGCAATGCACCAGGACCTTTCCATTACTCTTGTTCTCCAGTTCCATGACCGCACGCAGGAGATCCTTCTCATCTGGCCTGGCCAATGGGTTCCAGTTATGCGGAAAGTCTTCCGGCGGCATGTAGACGGGGATGACCTTGATTCCGTATTTTTTGGCCAGGCAAAGCTCGATCGCCTCGTTTTCATCGGATGAGAATTTGTTCAGCTTTACCACGGACGTAATGCCGATACTGTTCAGATACTTCCAGTCGGCCTCGTCCTTTGGCTGACCACTTCGGTAGATACGACCTGGGATCACGACCTGGAAGTTATTGATCGGGGATGGATGGGGCCTTTTCCCGATGATATCGGCTGACCGCTGAGTCGGGGTTGTGCAGGCCGCCGTCATCAAGCAGATGCCCAGCATGGCAAGACGGATGGCGGTGGAGGGAACGAGAATGGTTTTCACGAGTTTTGATTCAAGGGAGAGAAGCTCAGGTCATACGCGATGTTCGATGGCTCTGACGAGTCTGTTGTGATTCGACTCCGCAAGCAGTCTGAGTCGGTTTCACGGGTGATATTCTGACTCGCCCGACGATCAGGTCGCCGATGGCGGTCCCTCGGTGACTATGGAATGGCCAGGCGGCGTGGCGGGGTCTGCCTTCGGTGCACCGTCTGATTTGGGATTCCCTGGGGCTAATTGGCGAAGCAAGTCGACCTTCATATCGAACGCTTCCCGCACGGGAACGGGCGCGCGATGGCTCGCGGTGACCGATCCCTCCTTGGTCCAGAGGAACGGATAGAACCCAAAGCAACTGTCGCCTGACAGGGTTGCCGTATCCTCACGCCACGAAGTCCAGCGCAGCGATTCATAGAACTGTGCCAACCGACCGGACAACGCCCAGACGAAGAAATCTGTGAAGCCAATTTTCAGTGGCTCCCAGTCAAGCGAATCGGGAGCCCAATAGTAAATGTTTCGCCCGTCTTCTCCAAATGCTCCGTCATTGATCGCGAAAAATCCCCCGACAGCATCGTCCGCGACGAGATAGAAGCCGCTGGATCGCCCCTGATTCCAGCCTGGCAAGGTCCGGGCGAGGCTCGGATGGCCAGAACCGGGAAACCGTAACCAGCCTCCATCAACCAAGACTCCGCCCGTCTCATACGCAATCGCTCCCATCGTTGATCGCGTGGTCACCTGCGTCCGCAGCAGAATTTGCTCACGGTCTGTGGAGGGAGGCAAAAGGACGCAGCGATTGACAGCCCCTCGCATCCACTCCCTGATCCTGTCAATTCCAGGGTCCTCGGTGTTCACCAATTCGCCAAGGTTACGCATGATTTCTCAGTGAAGGCTGTCTTTGCTGGCCGCGGAGTGCTTCGCTACTATGCGGGTGAAGGCGCATTGGGTCCGAGTTTATCTGAGGCGTTTCGAGTCTCACACGAAGAGGCGCACGCACTCACAGCGGCGGGCCAAATGCTGAAGACGCCGCTCGCAACGATCAAGCTCGGAGTGAACGTGCGCCGGATGTTCAAGGCTGGCGATACCTTGATCCGCTGCCGGTGCTCCCTCCCCCAAGGTTGACGCGGCCGCGTGGCGTCGCCGATAACGCCGCACATGCCCCCTCCTCCCAGCGTGCGCCGCGGCCTCGTGGCCTTTGGCGTCGCCGCACTTCTTACTTTCCTCCCGCTCGCGGCCGCGCCAGCCGCCGATGATCCCGACATTCACTGGCTCGTGCAATACGATGGGAAAGGCGTGCCGGCACAACCCGCATGGACTTCGCACGGGGAGCCCGTGGCGAAGGTCACGGAAGGCGGGCTGCGCCTCGCGGATGCGTCCGAGGATGGCTTCGGTTTCTTCCGCGCGGGGTGGAAGGCGGCGGCGCTGGCGGTCTATGGCGATAGCGAGATCGTGGTCGAGGCCACGGTGCGTGTCATGAAGACGACCGGAGTGCTGCTGAGTAAGCCGGGGTCGCTCTCCCTCTGGCCCTGGCGGGACGGGGCGCCCGTGAGCCTCCTCCTGAGCGACGGCGTGCACCAGGAAGGGCTGGTCTTCTACACAGATCGCGTCTCCACGTGGACGGACCGGTTCATCATCGCCGATGCGGGCGACACGGCGCATACCTATCGCCTCGTGATCCGCGGCACCGATATGAGTGTGGCGGTGGATGGCGTGGTGCAGATCCAGGGCCAGAATGCATTTTGGAAATCGGCGGACAACGTTGAGCCATTTATTCAATTCGGGTCCACGTGCCGGCGCGGCCAGGGAGATGCCGAGTGGCGCTCCGTGCGCCTCGGAGTGCGCAGGGCCTCGCGGCCGGTCTCCGCGGCGGCGGCGCCCGTGAAGATCAAGCCCAGCGAACCGTGGCCGATCTCGCGGCCCGATCTGCCGATCAAGCCCACGCGCCCGTATGTGTATGACATCGGCCGCGGCCGCCTGCTGCTCAGTATCGCCGAGGGGCCCGATGCCCTCTACGAACCCTACGGCGTGATGATTTCCGACGATCAGGGCCGCACGTGGTCCGCCGTGAAGGATTGGGACCAGACCGTGGCCACGCCGCTGCCCATGCTGCGGCTCAAGGACGGTGGCGTGCTCGGCATGTCGCGCTGGACGTGGCCGCAACCGGATGGCACGGAGGTGGCCACCACGGTGCGCTGGGATGCCGAAGTGACTGGTTACACCACGATCCAGAGCCGCCTCCATCTTCCGGCGGAGTTTCACACCACGTCGGTCCCGTTCACTTGCGAGCGGCATGTCTTCGAGGAGGCGGATGGCGCTCTGCTCATGGCCGGCTATTCCAAGACCGGGCCCGCGACTCCGGAAGGCCGGCGCGCGGGCAAGCGCTTCTCGCATCTCCTGCGTTCCACCGACGCGGGCCAGACGTGGAATCATCTCGCCGTGATGGGGCCCGGCGGCGAACCCGCGGTGGCGCGCACGGGCCCGGGCCGCATGACCGCCGTCCTGCGCACGGGCCCTTTCCGCCCCTTCGTGCAGACCTTCTCCGAAGACGATGGCCGCACGTGGTCCGCCCCCGTGCTGATCGAGGTCGGCAGCGTCTGCCCGGATCTGGTGATGATGAGCAATGGGCTGCTTGCGTGCAGCTACGGCCGGCCGGCGGGCTGCCTCATGTTCAGCGCCGACGGCGGCCACACGTGGACCTCGCATTACGTCATCACCGACAAGACGGGGTTTAACTATTCCGGCATCGTGGAAGTGAGCCCCGGCAGGTTGCTCTATCTGCACGATGCGGGCGGCCTGCAAGCGCTCACGATTGATGTCCAGTGGTCGAAGCCGTAGGCGCGATGGGCAATCTCCCTCTCTCTCTTCATCTTAATCTTCATCTATATCTTCGCCCCAAACGGAGGATGAAGATTAAGATGAAGAGGGGGAGGGAGAGTTTTCGACTGCGGTGCTCTGCCACTTCCAGGCGGTGACGAAGTCCTGGAAGGTCGCACAAGCTCGCACGCGGGAGACGAGTTCGTCGCGACCGACGAACTGCGTCGGGACGTCGTCCCCGGCGGCCAGCGCGTCGAGGTAGCATTGCCGAAGCTCATCCAAGGGGTAAGGCCGGACCTGCGTCCAGGTGACGGCGACACGAAAATCAGGGTTGTAGAAAGTGTGGGCCAGAAAACGTTCGAGCATGGAAATACCGGCCGCCGGCCGCTCAAAGTGGAAGCTCCACAACATGCCCGCCGCGTCGAAACCGAGGCCATCGGTGTCCATGCTGCGGATGAGCGCCAGGCGGGTGACATGGGTGTGAAACGCAATGTTGGAATGGAACTCGATGAAGTCATGGTTTCGGTGAACCACGAACATGGGCGCCTCAGGATCTGGCATAGTATTTGGAATCGCCGGACGCCCGCGCGCAGGGCCACGCGGGAACAGGAGCCGTGAACCGCAAAGTGGAGTTCGCGCGGCCATCCCGCGGTCGCTGCTGTGATTGATCAGACCACCGATTCATTTTGCACCGGAGTATGGCAATGCCGTTCTGTTCGTCGATTCCAAATTTCGGTGTTAAGGCTGCCTCACAGCCGTGGCTGATGGCTGGGCGGTGGGAAGCGGCCAGGAGTCGATTCGGACACTACGCCATCGGGCGGATGGACATCGCCTGGTCATTCGCGCTAGATAGCAGGCGCGTTCCCTCGGAGAGCGCGCCATGACTGCTCCGCAGACTGAAATCATCATCACCCTCGACGGCGTGGAGATCGCGCGGCGGACGGTCACGCCGGGCGCATACCTCATCGGGCGCGGCACGGATGCCGATCTGCTGCTCGAGACCCCGCTCGCCTCGCGTCATCACGCGCGGCTCACGGTGCATCCCGACGAGTGGCTCATCGAAGACCTCGCGAGCGCCAATGGCACTTTCATCAATGACCAACCCGTGCCACCGCATGCGGCCACGCGCGTCTTTCCCACGCAAACACTGCGCGTGGGCGATGCCACGGTGGCGCTGCGCCGGGTGCGCGGGAGCGAAGCGCCCGAGGCCACGCTGATGCCGACGGTCGCCGTCGGCCGCGCGCTGCTCCCGGAGGAAGTGCGTGTGCGGCGCCATGCGATCGGGCAGGTGGTGGCGCAGGGCGGCATGGGCGCCATCCTCAGCGCGCAGGATCAGGCCATCCGCCGCAGCGTGGCCATGAAGGTGATGCTGCAGAGCGGAGGCGCGGGCGACCTCGCGCGTTTCGTCGAGGAAGCCCGGATCACCGGCCAACTCGAGCATCCTAACATTGTCCCCGTGCACGAGCTGGGCGTGGATGAGCAGGACCAGTTTTTCTACACCATGAAGTTCGTTCGTGGCATCACCTTGAAAAAGGTGCTGGAACTCATCTCCACCGTGGAAGAGACCGCCCGGAAGTATCCGCTCGGGGCGCTGCTGACCATTTTCCAAAAGGTGTGCGACGCCGTCGCTTTCGCGCATGCCCAGGGCGTGATCCATCGCGATCTCAAGCCGGAGAACATCATGCTCGGCGACTACGGCGAGGTGCTCGTCATGGATTGGGGGCTGGCGAAAAGGATAAAGGATGAAGGCAGGGGGGAAAAGGATGAAGGCGGAAGGATGAACCGAGCGGAGCGAACCGAGTGGAACGAGATAGCCGGTCGCAGACCGCCCGAAGGGCAGCACCGGCAAGTGCTGGCAAATAGCCTGCCCCGCGACTGCGGGGCAGCCCGAAGGGCGGGAGCGGAGGCGACCGGCAACGATGAAGAAGATGGAGGGAGAGGGGGTGTCGATCCGCAAGCGCGGAGCGGCGACTCTTCATCCTTTTCCTCTGCCACCCTCGCCGGCTCGATCATGGGCACTCCGCAATACATGGCGCCCGAGCAGGCGCGCGGCGAGGTCGAGACCATGGATCAGCGCGCCGATATCTACGCGCTCGGCGCCATTCTCTATCACATCCTCGCGCTGCGCCCTTCCGTTACTGGCGGCGCGGCCATGGCCATCGTGGAAAAAGTGGCGCGCGGCGAGATCGACCCGCTCACGGCGCCCGCCTCGAAGTCGCGCCCGATCCCCGACTCGCTCGCCGCCGTGTGCCGCAAGGCCATGGCGCTGGACCCAGCGGAGCGCTACCCGGGCGTGCCCGCGCTCCAGGCGGAGATCGAGGCGTTTCAGAATGGCTTTGCCACGAGCGCGGAAAAGGCGGGCCTCGGCAAGCAGCTCGTCCTCCTCGTGCGGCGGAATAAAGGCATCGCCACGACGGCCGGCGTGGCGTGGCTCATCCTCACCGCGCTCGGTGTGTGGTTCATCCTTTCCATCAAGGCGGGCGAGCGGCGCGCCACGCACAGCGCGGACCTGGCCCGCGCCGCGGAGAAAGTGGCCACCGAGAAGGAGGAAGCCACGCGGCACGCGCTCGCGCGGGCGCAGATCTCCCTCGCGGAGGCCGCCTACCGCGGCAGCAACGCACTGGAAATGCGCGCGGCCCTTCAGGACGTGCCGGAGGATCTGCGCGATGCGGACTGGAGCTACCTCTTCACCCGTTCGGACGCCTCCATCGCGACGGTACGCAAAGGCGTCGAGATCTGGGGTGTGGCGGCACATCCCAAGATGCCCGGCGTCTTTGCCGTGGGCGGCGCGGATGGAAAGATTACGGTGCTCCGCGCGCGCACCGGAGAGACGCTCCTGGAGTTTGCGCCCGCCTTTTCCCCGCAGCACCAGCCAGGCAATCATGAGTACCGGCTGGCCTTCTCGCCGGACGGTGAGACTCTGGCCATCGCGCATACGGGCAACGGCATCCTCCTCTGCAGCGCCCGCGATGGCAAAAAGCTCGCCGAGTGGGATACGCACAAGACCGCGTCCCTGCAGTTCAGCCCCGATGGACGGCTGCTGCTCCAACAGCTCACCGAGCATCCCGTCTGGGGCATCAGCCTGTGGGAGGTCCCTTCCGGTCGGGAGCTGTGGACAAAATGGAACCCGAATGACATCAATCTGGAAAGCGCTGTTTTCTCGTCCAACGGAACTGAGGTGATTTGCATTCGACGGTTATCGTACCTCGTGCTGAGCGCGAAGGATGGCGCCCAGTTGCGGGAGTGGACGCCACGGCCCGAGCTGCCGTTTTCGCGTGTGCTTGCCGCCGCGCCCGGTGGCAAGATGGTCGTCGTGGCGGGGCACGACGGCGACGTGATGGGCCTGTCGCTGGCCGATGGCACCGTGCTTTTCCGCAGCCGGACCTACGATAACGAGCCGCGCCACCTCGCTTTTCTCCCCGGCGGCAAACGTTTTGTCGCGTTTACGCCCATGCGCGATGGCCGGCAATTGATCCAGCTCTGGGATGCAAAGTCCGGCAAGCCGCTGGAGGCTTTGCTCGGCGGCGGCTCGGAGGCCCACGGCCTGAGCGTGCACCCGATCTCCGGCGAGATGCTGATCACGGGCAAGGACAGCCGGCTGTGGAATGTCGCCCCGCCGCCGGAGATCTGGGCCGGTGGCCGCAGGAGCTTTGCCGCGCAGTTCTGGGGCTCCGACGACACGCTTTTCGCCAGCAAATCGGAGGGCCAGACTGCCGCCGAGCTGTGGGACATTCGCGCCGACAAGCAGGTCTGGGTGCCGGAGGACCGGAAGCAGCATGAAAACGTGAACGTGAGCGCCGATGGCCGCTTTGCCGCCATTCCCGGTTCCCCGCTGCTCATTCTGGAGTGGAAGAATGGGAAGCCGCAGGTCGTCAGCACCGCGCAGGCGGTGAACTTTCGCGCCATCGTGCGGCTCAGCCCCGATGGGGCCCGGCTCGTCACCAGGGACGAGCGCAAGACAGCGTACGAAGTGCGCGAATCCCTGACGGGCAGGAAGATCGTCGAACTGCGCAACGAGGGAGTTCAACGTATGAACGACATCGCGTGGGTCGCCGGCGGCACGCGTCTCGTGGGCCTGGCCACCATGCGCGCCAGCCGCGGCTCGCCCGGCTCCGAGGAGCGGCTCATCCTGTGGGACGCCGCCACCGGCCGGCAACTGCTCAGCGTCCCGAATTCCACCGCCATGGATGTGCTCGCCGTCGCGCCCGGCGGCCTGGCCGTCGCCGAAGCCGGTGCCGACAAGTTGGTGCGCGTGCGCGACGCGGCGACCTTTGCCGTGCAGCACCAGTTCCGTGTGCACGACGACCGCATCACCACGCTCGCCTGGCATCCCACCCGGCCGATGTTAGCCACCGGCTCCGCCGATTTCACCGCGAAGATCTGGAATATCGAGACCGGGCGGTCCGTGGAAGAATTCCACGGGCTGGCCAATGTGCCGATCACGATGAGCTTCAGCCCCGGCGGCACCCGCCTCGCGTGCGCGGTGAGCGAAGATGGAACCCATGTGTGGGAGCCCGCCGCGCTGAGGGCATCGCCGTGATAGGCGGGAAGCTCTCCCTCTCCCTCTTCATCGAAATCTTCATCCCTTCATTTGGGACCGAAGAGAGACTATGATGAAGATGAAGAGGGCGAGGGAGCGCCGATCGCAAACGAGCGGTAACCTTTGAGGCCTAGCCAACGCCTTCAAACTTCATCACCATCGCAGGCTAACCCATGTCCTGCCGCCATGAAACGCCTGTTCCCCATTTTCATTCTCCCGCTTGTCGCCTTGCTGCCGCTGTCTCCGGCGCATTCCGCCGCGCCGGCTGACAGCACCGCAGCCGCCGCGGAGAACGCCGTGCCTTCCCCCACCGCAGCGGCTGAGACCGCGCCGGCGAAGAAGGTCGTCACGGATTACGCGCTGCGCGCGGCGAAAGAACTCCAGCCCACGCGCACGCTCGTGTATAAGACGCTGCCCGACCGGAAACTCGAGATGCGCGACGGCTGCCGAGCGAACCCGGAGGGTTCAAAGCCATTAGCCGGGGGTTGAGCGAGGCACGAGCGATACCCCCGGAATCCCATCGCGAGCGATTGACCCCGGAGGGGTCGCAGCCCGTTTCGGGATCAGCCACGTGCTCCAGCGGTTACGATGACATGCGGGCAAGGCTGGGACACCCTTCGGGATCTTGCAGCGGAGGTATCGCTCGTCCCTCGCTCAACCTCCGGGTTAACCGAAAAACGGAGATGGAGATGACCACGGATTTCACGGATGGCACGGATTCAAATGCATGCAGCGCTCAGGTCTGGCGGTCCGAAACATCGGTCAGTGACGCCCGGTTGATGCGAAGATCAGGATCAAAAAGGCGCCGATCACGGTGAAGATGGCGAGAAGGGTAAGCTGACGCGAGCGATGACTGCGCTCTGGCGAGATGGGGCGGAAGTGAGGCGGACGACGAGGTTTGCCGCGTTGGCGCCACCAATAGAAGATCAGCAACGGGATGCAGGAAAGGGTGACAAAACTGAAGGTGCCAGGAAAGGTACCCCACAAGAGAAGGAATAAGCAACGCGGTTCCGACTCCGCGCCGCCGATACACCGGGGAGACATCGATGCTGTAGAGGAAGAGCATGGAGGCGCCGTCCGGCCGGGCCAGTTCATAGGCATAGGCCCAGCCAGCCCACACACCTCCCATCGAGGCCGTGAGAAAGAAATGCGAATCCGCCGCGAGGAACGTGGCCAACCCGTCGAGCGGCGTCTGCGCCTGCGTGAACTGCGAGAGAACCTGCCGCGCGGACGCCAGGTCCTCGCGTGTGCATCGGGAGATGACCGGGTTCACGGCCTCCGTCGCTACGCGCCGCGGCTCTGTTGCTGGTAGGCGCGGGTATCCAGCGCGCCATGCTTGATGAGGGCGGCGCGCGCGACTCGCAGGGCGGCCGCGTCCTTCGCCTCGGAAATGCCCACCACATAATGATACGAGGAATCTTCGCGCAGCGGGAGTTCGTTGAGGGTGATGGCCTTGCCGTCGCGCGTGCAGGCATACTTGCGCCCGCGCTTGCCGCGGGCCAGTTTGCGTTCGCGGGCGGTGACCGCAAAGCCCGCGGCTTTCAGCACCTTGGGAACGGAGGTGTCCCACGGCGCGGGAATGTAGATGTCGATCGCTGTGCTCATGGGTTCGTGGCCGGTGAATGCATGGCAGGGTCTAATGTCTCCACGGTCGGCGAATGGGAGTCATAGATAAAACCACGGTCCGAATGCAATCGAAAGCGTCACCAGCGAGCGAGTACCCTGGGTGACAGACTCTCGTCACGGCTTTCCGGCGGGGGCCTTACGCGTGTCGATAGTCACACTGGATATCGCCAGACCCATCGTGCCAGCCGTCCACGCCAATTTGATCTGGTATTTTCCTTTGGCGTCCGGTTCACCGCTGCGATGGCTTCATCTGCCGATTTGCATCGGATGGGCGGCGCACCCGCTCACCACGATGGTTGTGAGGAGGAAGAACAAACCGGCCAGCGCCAATGCCGCTATGAATATATTGAGTCCCACGCTGGTGTTCCGGCGTGACAAGCGGGCAATGGCGAAGAAACAAGCCACCCCCAGCACCAGAGCGACGATCGCGCAGATCCAGAGCAGGGCGGAATCGGACATCAATCAGAGGCCTCGCCTACCGAGCGCCTATTCCATGCGCCGATTTACCAAGTGCCTCGCACCACATGACCGGTTTTCTCGACGTTGCCCGCATCGTCCGTGGCGTGGGCGGAGACTTTTCCGTCGGCGGGCAGCGGCAATTCGATCGACCAATCCGCGACGCCGCTGTGGGCCGTGACGATCTTCGCCGCTGCGCCGTTGACCGTGACCACCGTGATTTCGCCGTTGTCGTGCGTGATCCCCGTCACGGCGATCTTGTCGCCGACCCGCCGCACATCTGTGATGACCGTGGCCGGCGGGAGATCGTCGATCGGATCGAGCAACTTGGGCCACGGCACATTTTTCACTTCGGCCACGACCGACTCGTCGCCCGTCAGCGGCGCTTCTTCGTGGTAGGTATTGCCATCGGCGAGCAGCGGCTTGGCCGATGTGCTGAGGATCCTGGCGTCGCGGCCGGGGCCATAATAATCGTGCAGGTAATAGGGCACGCCGCCTTCCACGAACTGATCGCCGCGGGTCTGGCCCCCACGATTGAAGAGCGAACCATGGCCGATGGTGGAAGGGGTCCAGGAGACGTTGCGGAAATGGCTCTCGGCGTGGCCGCTCAGGTTATTGTCGCTCATCTGCACGATCGGCGTGTGGTGGCTGCTGGATTTGTCGAGATCGTCGATTTGCAGGCCATCCACGGTGAAGACCCCGGCCTGGCAACTGGCGTCGTCCATCCCGCGATTAAAAGGCTCGCCGCCCGCCCGGGTGATGTGGACGTTGCGGTAGACTTGGTTGTCGAAGGACGGGCGATAAACGCCGTAGGCGGTGTGGTAGATGCGCAGGCCGTCGATCAACATGCACGGCGTGTGCGGACGAAACGCATAGTGCGTCTCCCAGATTTTCAGATTGCGGATGATGTGCGGGTGGTGGGTGTCGGGGGCGGTCCAGTCGAGCGCCCGGATCTGATCGAGCATCTTTTGATCGCGCAGGGTCGTATCCGGCTGCTGGTTGCCGCCGTTGCAGGCCACCACCATGCCCGCGCCCTGGTCGCAGTGCGACTCGTTGTCGTCAAAACGCCAGTTGGCAATCGTGCGCACGTCCACCGGCTTGGTCGTGCCATCGGGCATCGAGATGGGCATCGTGCTGTTGAGATATTTCGAGTTCTGCATGTCGTAGCGATAGCCGTACTCGTCGTTCTCACTCGTCACGTTGCGCACGAATGTGTTGCGGCCATTCGCCCACCAGAAGCCGGCCCCTTCGTTCTGGTCGAAAGGCAACGCCTGCTTGGGCAGCGGCTTGGTGCGATAGGCCTGCACCGCGAGATTGCGGTCGAGCAGGTTGTAAATCTCCGTGGCGTCTTCCAGGTAAAATCCATGGCCGGCGCTGCGGTAGCCCACGCAATCGCGCACGATGAGATACTCGGTGCCATGAATCGTCACCCAGCGATTGCTCGAATCGACGATCGCGGCGCCCAGCACCTGGCTGCCGCGCATCGTATCGCCCACGAGATGGAAATGAATCGCATAGCGGCCCAGCACCCCTTGCTTGCCCAGGTGCGCGAAGCGGGCGTAGCTGATGCCGCCGCGGCTCTCGGCATGATACATCGTGTGTCCGCGCGCGCCGGCGGGATCGGCGCTTTCCACGATGACATTGCGCGAGAGATTCGCGATTTCGCAGCGAAATTCGCCGGTGCCCAGGTGGTCTTCCGCGAGCGGCTTGTCCAGCTCGATGGTCGTGCCGTCGATCCGGGCGATGCGGCGCTCTTCGGTCCCCATGGCGTTCTGATACTCCTTGGGATTCGAGGTGCGCCGCTCGTGCACTTTCGACGGGGTGACGATGACCTCATCGCCCACCCGCCAGCCATTCACCGGCTCGGCCAGCGTCACCGTGTTCGCTTTGGCCGGCGCGTCGGCGCCCAGCTTCACCCAGGTGCGGTTCATCGGCGCCCCGTGCACTTCCCAGCAGCCGCCGCAATTGACGATCGCCGGCAGCGCCGCGGCATCCATGCCGGGAAAATAGACGAGCCGCACCAGTGCGGTCACGCCGGCGGGAATCGGTTCCGCGAGTGTCCCCATCTCCAGCGTGGCGCCCGAGAGCACCACCGGCGCGCCCGCCGCCTTGTGGCCCGAAATGGCCGGCGTGTCGTGGCAGTTGAAGCCGTCCTCGGACGTTTCCTCGTCCGGCGAAATCTTGAGCAGACCGACATCGAGCCGCGTATTGTGATCGCGCGCAAAGCGCAACGTCCCCGCCACATGCACCATCCGGAGCGCATCCGCGCTCTCCACGTCGTAGATCACCGCGTGACCCACGCGAACCTGCACCCGATCGCCCGCGCGCGGCATGCGCTGATCGGCCCAGGTATGAGCGTCCGACCAGCGCCCGCTGGCCACCGTGCGGGCATCGAATTTCACCGGCTCATTGGCGGCTCCCGCGAAAAGCGAGAGCGCCGCGAAAACACAAAGCGTGGACAGGAGGGGGAGTTTCATCGTCGATGGGGGCTAAGGAAGGAGAGCGACTGTGCCGCATTTTCTTAGAGCGGACGAGCCCTTTTCGCACCCTTCGGGGGGCGGAAAAGGGAAGTGCACCCCGCTGGGTTGAAAGGCATCAATGCACCCCGGAAGGGGTGAAAGCCATTAGCCCCGGGTCGAGTGAGTGAAACGAACGAACACCCGGGGTATCCATCCAACAGCGAACGCTCCATCCGTCCCGGCGCCAGCCGCATCTCCGTCGAGCTCATCCGGCGAAACAATTTCCAGAGTATTCGCTTTCATACAGAGATGGTTCGTCGGGCGAACGGCTGACTGCCGTAGGCGAAAAATAGATGAACGCGATAAAGCAGCTCGACCGCGATCAAGACCGCTGGCAACAGCGCAGTTGTGGTCACACCCCGGACGGTCCATTTTGTGGCTGGGTTCATGCCTGTGGAAATACGAAAAGACCACACCGAAACGTGTCATCCTGAGGATATTCAGGGCAAGTCTTTATCGAGGTTTTCACGAAGATAATCCGGGTGGCGTCGCTCGTGCACGAGGCCAAGAATAAAAAGCGCGTCGTCTTCGATGTGATAGTAGAGTAAGTATGGAAACGGGCGACATCGGCGGCAGGGAAATCCATGCGGACCGACGTGATCGCCTCCCTTCCACTTGACCACCACTCGGACCGCTTCCTTCACTCTTTCGTGAAAATCGTCACCCAGCCGAGGTGAAAGCGAGGCGTAGCGTGTTTCCTCTTCAAGGAACTCGTGCTTGAAGAACGAACTGAAAACGACCTTCACGCCGGCTCACCGAAGACATCCTGAAACGACTGACCGCTATCTTTCCCGGACTGGAGGTCGTCCAGACGGGATTTTAGCATGAAGCGGACTTCTTCGTCACTTTGTCCAGTGTCCTTGAGGCTTTCGAGGAGCAATTGCGCCAATTGATGGCGCTGTTCCGGCGGTAGAGAAAGGGCTTCTTCGGCTAGGTAAACGCTCGTGCGTGCCATGGGCGGACGTTAGCGCGCTATGTGGTCTCGGCAAGGGCGAACTTGGTCGTTCATGGGAGGTCCCGCTGCCGGGTCGCTTCGAGGCCAAAGTGGGTCGTCGCATAAAGAACGTAGAGGACCGGCCAAATGAGTTGCCAACTAGTCGACGGTGGGTTCACAGGGATCGGCAAAACTCTCTCTGAAATATGCGATCTCAAGATCTGAAAGTCCCCAGTAGTTTCCGGCCCGAAAGCACAAATCGCAAAGGCCGTGGGGCTTGATGCCCCGGTAGCAATACACCCACCGGCGCGGATACGGATCGGCCAATTCTTCCGGAGGCGGCAGGAGCAAGGTATCGGAGGAGCGTCCGCAGAACGCGCAGATGTGTTCGCGAGCAGTCGCCAGATCCTGCTCGAGTTCCGTGATGGCGGTGGCCAGTGCGTCCTCGGGAAGTCCGCTCGCTCGCAGGCAGTCTATCAGATGTTGGATTGGATTGGGAGTCGGCATCGGATCCGGCCGCATTCATTGCGATGCTTGGAACTCGATCCAAAACTCAACGGTCGGCACTGACGAGCGCTAATGCAACGGCTGCTCCATAAGATGCAGGGCAAAGCCGATCTTGGTTTCGTCCTCGGATGGGTAGAGCCACAAGTGAAGGTCGCCGTGCCGTCCGTTCTGATTGTAGAGCATGGCGATATGAACAGGTCCACTCGCGGGATGCTCTTCGGTCCTGGGGTCCCAGCCTTCCTGGGCGCAGGCCCCCTGGCTGGCGGCGTCAAAGTGCTTCTTCACCCGTTGGAATACCTTAAAGCAAGTAAAGGAGGAAGCGGGCGCCGTGAACGTGCCCCAGCGAATATGTTTGGCCATGCCGGTGGCGGAATTGGCGGTGCCGCTGTCGGAGAAACCTTCCGAATGGAATCCAGCCTCCGTGATCAGATCGGTGAAGTCGAATGAGGCAAATGCCGGGGAGGGGTCATGGAATGACATCCGGTGGCACGAGGCGAGTACCGTGCAGAAAAAGAGCGCAATAATGGGGTTCACTTTCATGGGAAGAGATCGGTGGCTGCGATAGATGGGCTGTTGGTTCCGACGAAGGAATAGCCGCAGCACCCGCCCGGCACAATCCGCGGCCCACCGGGCGAGGAAGCAATTCGTCAGGCTGGTTGGTTGATGACAGCTTCAATGCGATACCCGTCCGGATCGATGACGAATGCCGCGAAGTAGTGCGCGCCATACTCCGGGCATAGTTCAGGAATGCCATTGTCTTGTCCACCGAGCTGAAGTGCGGTTGCGTGAAAACAGACCACGGAGTCGCGAGATGGTGCGGCAAAGGCCAGGTGGAATCGCGAATCGGGAATCGGCACCGGACCGGAAGCGAGCTTGATGCTAAATTTGTCACCCCCACCGGCAAGTCCATAGCCTACCGCTGTCGAGTCCGCCCACACACGAACGTAACCCAGCGTTGCAAGCACGGCATCGTAGAAGGCGGCAGAACGGGCCAGGTCTCTAACCGCGAATGAGAGGTGATGGAGCATATGGGTGCGGTGGGATGGGCGATTCGTTCATGGCCGGATGGACTTCCCATAGAAAGAGGAGCCAAGAAAATAGCGATTCACACCGAATCATCGCTCCCGAGATCAGGGGGTTCGTCGTTCGTGAGTTCCATAGTGAATGGGTGCCGATGCGCCTTAGTTAGATAGCGTTCTGAACTTTGGACACCGGAGGTGTCCCAGCGATTAGCCCCGGG
>JBBRPL010000149.1:0-18097 GCA_038228205.1 Chthoniobacterales bacterium | reverse complement strand
GAACAGAGTCGCCCCTTCCTCTGGAGTCACCCCCGCGCCCAAAGCTGCCCCTGCGTCTGGAGCCACCCCCGGGAACAGAGTCGCTCCTTCCTCTGGAGTCACCCCCGCGCCCAAAGCCGCCCCTGCGTCCTGGGCAACCCCCGGGAACAGAGTCGCCCCCGCGGTCGGCGTCACCAAGGATCCCAACGAGCGGCCCCAATCTGACGTCGGCGGTGCAGCACAACCTCAGAAACAACCGGCGCAGTCGGCGCCAGCCCAACGCCGTCCCTGACCTTCAGGTCGTGGGACGTGGCTACCCACATCCCATCAACCGAGCGCATGATCACGTGACTCATGCGCAAGTCGGAACAAAAGGAAGGGCCCTGGCCGGACGATCCCGGACCCACCCGACTGAATCAAAGCGTGAATGCCTTCTCACGGACGGCGGCGATGACAACCACGGCGCCACTCGCCGGCGCAGCCGCAATACGGATGCGGGGCGCCGCACCGGAGGGGGAAAATCTTCTGGCGGTCGCTGCCCAAGGAATGGCCCTATACGCAGATGAGCCCGCCCCCCTCACGAAAAATTTTCGCCGAAACCCGCCCTCGAACTGTCTCGGCGATGCCTGGCGGCGTTTCCGTCCGTCGCTTGCCCATGAAGAAACTAGCCATCCTCGCCGTGCTGGTGGAAATGATAACTTGCGCCGTTTCGGTGGCGGGAGATTTCGCCACGGAGATGCTGGATGCGACGTTCAAGCTCTTTCATCCGGACTCGACCGGCACATGCATCCTCGTGCGCCGGGAAGCGGCGGATCGGACCCTCTACCTGGTGACCGCCGCGCATGTGCTCGAGCATACCAAAGGCGACACCGCGATTGTCGTGCTGCGCGAGCATCTCCCCGATGGCTCCTATCGGCGCCACGATCACACGATCGTCGTCCGGCGCGATGGCCAGCATCTCTGGACACGCCATTCCACGGAGGACGTCGCGGTGTTGCGACTGGCCGAGCAGACGCCGGTGCCGGCCGACGCCCTCCCGCTGGCGGCCATCGCCGACGAGGCGCGCCTGGCTTCCGTGGGCCTGCATATTTGCAGCCCGCTTTTCGTGCTCACCTACCCGGAGCGTTTCGAGGCCAATGACGCGGGCTTCGCCGTGGCCCGCCATGGCATCATCGCCAGTCATCCGTTCCTGCCCATCAAAGCACATCACACTTATCTCGCGGATTTCACCGCGTTTGCCGGAGACAGCGGCGGGCCGGTATTTGTAGCGGGCACGGACGACCACCCGCTGCTCACGGGCATCGTGATCGCGCAGTACCGTCACGATGAAGAAGTGAAAATGGAATATGAGGAGCGGACGATTCATCATCCCTTTGGACTCGGCATCGTGCTGCACGCGCAGTTTGTCCGGGAGACGATCGAACAGGCCGCGAAGAAGGATCACGGAAGCTCGAAGTGAGCGGCTGAAAAGACTTGGGCATTCGTGGTGGCAGCGCTGTGTCAGGCACCGCGGACCACAACGGTTCCGGCAAGGAAATCATGGAAGGCACGACGCTTGGGATTGCTAAGCATGGTGATAACCTCGAGGAGGAACCAGCCCAGCGACGCAAAGCCGAGCAAGTTGCCCGGTCCCGAAGGAACATCGATCCCGCCGCCGTAGGCGCCGGTGACGATCAGGTAGAGCAACCAGAAAAGCGAAAGCGTGTTGAGCAGAATGTATCCAAAATCGCGAATGAATGCCTGACGAAGCGACGGAATGCGCTCCTCGGAGAGATCCAGCACGCGGATGTTGGTGGCCATCTTGCCGAGGGTCTGGCCATAGCGGGCGTGGAGCAACACGCTGTAGAGCCAATATGCGGAGTAAGAAATAACGGCCCAGACAATGAGAATGGATGGACCGCGCGCCGGAGCCGAGAAGTAGCCATCGATAAAATTGATCGGCAGAAAGACCAACCCATCAACGAAGCCGGCACAAAAGCGCGGCCAAAAAGTTCGGTAACGGCCCGCGGCCACCGATTCTCCACGCTTTCCCACTGGAATGTGCAACGGCGGCCCGAAATCGTATCCGCATGGGCACAGGCGCCACATCTCCCATTGCTGGGGAAGACCGCACTGCGGACAAATCCTGGCCTCGTTCACGAGCGTGGCCTAGCATCGCACGAGGGCTCATGCCAACCCAATTATCAAATCATCGTGGATGGCGAAGAGGGATAAAGGCAGCCGGCACGCAGCGCAGGGATGGCGTTGCGGTCATTTGGGAAATCAACACTGGCACCCATCGACCCACACGCGCACGCAGATCGTCGCCGATGGAAGATGGATCATGGGCGAGGGTGGAAGATTCGGGCCTGGCGCTGTGGGGTCTGGAGTCAACCGACGATGGAGCGGATGTCGATGAGGTACATCTGGCGGCCGCCAGCGTGGGCGCTGTCGATGCAGACAGACTTGCCGTCGCGGGAGACGCGGGGGTGCGTGTCGCAACGCCATTCGCCGCGGTAGGGCGGCTTGGATTCGAAATCGCCGATCGGCACGCGGCGGTTCGTTGGCACGTGGTAGAGATAGTCGTGCTGGAGGTTCTCCTTGTCGGGGTAGGTGTCGTTCAGGACCCACTCGTTGTTGGTGCCGGGCACGTAGGTGTTGTGACCGTTCACGGTCATTACGTCGGGTCCCACGGGCGTGACGTTGCGCGTTTTGTCTTCGAAAAGGTAGAAGCGGTTTTTGAAGGAAGGATGATAAGCCCAGGCGAAGACGTGGTTGGGATCGCGCCAGACGAAGTGGCTGGTCTGTCCGAGCGGATCGAGGATGTAGCGGTCGGAGCCATCCACCCGGGCGGTGAACATGCGGGTGCCGAATCCGCCGGCGCTGCCGTACCTTTTGGCGGCATCGGGTCCGCGCCAGCGGTGGAGCCAGAGGAAGCGGGTGCCGTCGGTATTGAAGAGGAGGTGGTTGAACCAATGTTTCGCCCCGTCGAATTCCGATGGGTCGGCGTCGAAAGGGATGGCAGCGATTTCCGCGAAGGTGATGAGGAGATGCGATTCGCCGGTCCTCATGTCGATCTTCCAAATGCCCGCATCGTCGGGCGCGAGCACGTCCTTCCGCGGATCGGGCACGCCAGCATAGCCATAGCCGGGACGGGTGTCGTTGAGCCGGCGGAAGTCCGGGGCGAGCCCCCAGCGGCCATCGGGGCTGACGGTGTACACGGGAGTTGGGAGAGTGCGCCGCTGGCCGGATTTCACGTCGAGGATGTGACAGACGAAGCGGCCGTCCTCGCGATCGTTCCAGAAGATCTCGCTCGTGCCGCCCGGCAACCATTGGAGCATGCACCCTTGCTGCCAGTTCCAGGCGCGCGTCCCACCCAACTCGGTCCATCGGTCGCCGTCCTGGAGATCCACCATGCCGATTTTGATGACATCCTCGGGAGCCGGCGAACGGGACTCGAAATCGACTTCGTTCCCGAGCACGTAGCGACTAGTCGGGTCGAACTGAAACTTGTCGTAATACCCGAACCAATGATGCTTGGGACCGCGCGTGATGGCCCGGACGGGCGGGAATGCCGCGGAGTTCTGGGCGCGCGTAGTCGTGGCGCCGAGGGCGGCCAAGGCGGTGGTCCGGAGGAATGAACGGCGGGGAAACGGCACAGGGAGAAAGGATGAAGCGCAACCGATTTCGGGACCTTAAGATGTGGGCAATGCTTAGGCGGCGGCGCTGCCCAAAAGACGCCAGCGCCACACGAGAGCTACCCGGCTGGCAACGATTCCAAGGATTCGTGAAGCCGCGGCGGAATGAGATGTCGAGTCAGGAAATCTTTTGCGTGCCTTTGGGGCCGACCTGAGGGGCGGGCTGGGCGGGCAGCTTGACGCCCGGCGCCGGGCGCGGAGAAAGGCGGGTCGTAGGGGCTGCCGGAAGAGCTTCTGCGCCACTTCCCTTTGCTTCCGGCACCGCACCTGGCGGCTTGCTCAAGGGACGTATCCCGGTGCCCAAGCCGATTGGCGCCTTGGGGGGGCTCGGTATTCCCGGGGCCACGGGGGAGGCAGGGACGTCTGTGCCGGGAGGTTTTGCCGTTGGTGGGGGTACGGGTTGTGCCGAGACCGTAGGTCTCGCGGCTGGCGCGGGGGTCGGCTGTGTGGCGCCAGTGGGTTTTGCGGTGGGAGCGGCGACCGGCTGTGCCGTGCCGGTGGCTCTGTTCGGGACGCCCGGAGAAGCAAACATGGAGCCGACGGGCCTCGCCACGACGGTCGCGGCGACCTCCGGGGCCTTGGGCAGCGGTGCGAAGGGTTTCATCGGTCCGCTCGGCGCCTTAGGCGCCGCTGGCGCAGCAGCGGGTATCCTCGTGAAGATGGGAGCGTCGGCTGGCTTCGGCGGTGCGGCTGGCCTGAGGGGCGCAACAGGCTTCACCGGAACCGTGGGCCGCACCGGAGCAGCAACCGTTTCCGAACCCGGTTCAGGCGCCTCAGGCATCGCCCCGGACTCAGTGGGCGCGGGCGTTTCAGCGGGTGATTCAGCGGCGGGTGGCGTGGAAGCGGGCGGCTTGGAAGCGGGCGGCTTGGGAGCAGCCGGCTTGGGGAGAGGTGGAGGGACCATTCCGGCAGCAGGTGCGGTCGCGCGGACGGGTACCTGGATGCGCACTTCCTCACCGGGAGCGGGCGCCTGGGCGGCGAGCGCGGCGGCGGCTGCTTTCGGTGGCAGGGCGATCTCCTCGACTCCGCCGGCCTTTGCTCGGAGGTCGGTGATTTCGCGTTGCAAACCATCGTAGGCGAGTTGCAGGTTCACTCGATCGCGCTTCAACACAGCAAGGTCCGTCTTGATCCGGGCGAGTTCCTCGTCCTGCTTGAGGCGCTCCTCTTTGAGCGCCTCGCGTTCGACCACGATCTTGTCGAATTCTGCCTGGGAGACGGCCAACGCCGCATCCCCATTCTCGTGCGGACGGGCCATGCGCAATGCATTGGACTCCTCGCGCAAGACCTCGACGGTCGCTTTGAGCTCGGCGTTTTCTTTGCGGACGGCGTTGATTTCGCTTCTGGTGGGAAAGTTCTCCACATCCTCATTCACCGCGACGGCTTCGGGGCTGAACTGGGCTTCGACGGTGCCAAAGGTGATCGCGCAGGGTTCGATGAGGTGGAAATCGGTGACCCTTTCACCATTCACGAAAGTGCCATTCGACGAGTCGCGATCGTGCAGCCGGTAATGTCCGTGCTCGCTGATCAATTCCGCGTGAAACCCGGAAACGGTGCGGTCGATGATCTGGATGGTATTGAACGGGAGCCGGCCGATGGTCAGGCGGGCGCCGGTGAGGGCGATAACCGAAGGTTCGTCCTTTTCAGGAAATGTGAGACGTAGGCTGGCCATGCGGATGGGGGCTGATTGGGGAGATAAAATTCACCAACAAATAAAATTAGTCGCGCTACTTCTCCCAGAACGCAACATTCTTTCTAATATCGCGGGAGAAGGCTGCGCCGCTTGGGTCGAAATTCGGCGCAGTTCGGGGCGCGCCGAGCTATTTGTCAACGAGGCTCTGGAAGGTGGAAACACGATCGTGTTCCGTGCCCGCGAGGTTGTTTGCTTCACCGGGGTCGGCGGCAAGATTGTAAAGCTGAACCGCAGGACTCCCGGGTGCGGGTTGCTCGCTTTTGGGATCGCTAAAGCCTCCTGACCCGAGACGGCTAATAAATTTCCAATTCCCCTGGCGCACGACGCTCACGCCGAGGGATGAGCGGGCGATGAGTGGTTTGGATTCGGGGCGCGTCCAGGGTTTGCCCAGCAGGACGGGAGAAAAGTCCACGCCGTCACCGGGGGCCGGCTTGTATTCCAAGAGGCCGACGAAGGTGGCAAGCAGGTCGGTCAGCGAGACGAGGGTGTCCGTAGTGGCATGGGCGGGCACGCGGCCGGGCCATCGCGCAATGAGAGGGATGCGATGCCCGCCTTCCCACGCATCGCCCTTCATTCCCCGCCATGGACCGGAAGAGGAATGGCCGGTCGCGTCGACGTTTTGCGGATACCAGAGCGGGCCATTGTCGCTGGTGACGAGCACGAGCGTGTCGGAGGCCACGCCGGTTTCATTCAGCACGCGCAGGAGGCGGCCGATATCGTCGTCTGTCTGCGCGACATAGTCGCCGTAGATGCTGAACTGGCCGAGATGCGTGCGTCCGCGAAAAGCCTCCGAAGGCATGAGCGGCGAATGGGGCGCGGGCATGGCGTAGTAAAGGAAGAAGGGGCTCGAACCTTTGGCCAGTGAGCGAAGGTCCTCCTCGGCACGGTGCGAAAGTGCGGGAAGCACGGCGGCGTGGTGGTAGCCCGGTGCGGCCAGATCCTCGCGCCAGAACTCACCCATGAAATCGCGAGGCCAGCCAGGCGAGCCATGCGCGGGCATCTTCTCCGTGGCTTGCGCGACGATACGGTTGTTCTCGATGAAGACGTACGGGCCGATATCGAGCGATGACGGGATGCCATAATAGCGCTGGAAACCGCGATCGACGGGGCCGCCCCGCAGCAATTCGGTGGGTTTGCGCAGAAGGTCGTCAAATCCAAGGTGCCACTTGCCGACCATCGCGGTCGCGTAGCCGGCGTCCCGGAGCATGCCGGGGAGCGTGGGGACCTCGGCCGGGACGAGGGGCGTGGTGGATTGATTGCCACCGTACTTTCGATATTCCGGCTCGGGATGGCCATTCCCTTTCATGCGAAAGGCGTGGAGACCCGTGATGAGGGAGAAGCGTGAAGGCACGCACACGCCGCTGCTGGAGTGCGCGTCCGTGAAGCGCAGGCCCTGGGCGGCCAGCCCGTCGAGATTCGGGGTGGGAATCTTCGACTCCGGATTGTAACAGGCGACATCCCCCCAGCCGAGGTCGTCGGCGAGGATGAGGAGGATGTTTGGGCGCGGTGACGCGGCGATGGAGGAACGAGGGATGACGAATACGAGCCAGATGAGCAGACCGGCCATGAGGCAGCTTGTGGGCAGGCGAGATCGAGGGCCCGGAGTGATCGTGCTCATGGGAATGCAATAGATCGAGAGACCATGCGGCGGGGCACGCGCGCGGTTACGGCAGCTTCAGTTGATCGAGAATCGGTGTCAGAAGTTCCGCCCACTTGACGTGGCCGGCGTCGGAGAGGTGCAGCTTGTCGTTGACGAAATACTCGGGTTGCGGAGAGCCCTCCGCATCGGCGGTGGCGGTGTAGAGGTCGCAGAAGCGTGTGGTCTTGTGTTCGGCAGCCAGTTTGCGGATGCCTTCATTCATGGCCTGGCGGTCCTTCGCTTTGACGGGGGCCGCGGGGTTGGCGCTGGGTGGAATGCTGCAGAGCACGACGGGTGTTCCCGGCTTCTGCCGCTCCACCATCGACAGCAGATCGGCGAGGTTCGACAGCATGTCGGACGGGCTGCCCGCCGCCGTCAGGTCGTTGTTCCCGATTTCGATCACGATGGCTTTGGGATTGCGGTCGAGCACATCCTCCTTGAAGCGAAACAAGACTCCGCGGCTGACATCCCCACCGACGCCGCAATTGGCGACCTTGAGCTTGGGAAAATCCCTGGCGAGGTTTTTCCAGCCGCCGGTGAGGGAATCGCCGACGAAGACCACGGCGCCCTGATCCGTGTCGCGCCGCGCCCGGATGGCATTGCGCTCCCCGATCATGAAGCCAAATTTGCGGATGACGCCTTTGCCCGGCCAGTCCTGCTCCTTTTCCGGATAGGGTGTGGCGGTCGTGGCCGCCGGAGGCGCCGGAGTTTCGACCTTTTGTGGCGCCGTGTCAGCGGTTCCCGCGGCAGCTTCGGCGCGAAGATTGGAAACGGAAATCGTGCGTGGATGGTCGCCTTGAGTCACCATCTCGATTTTGAACCAGCTCGGGCTTTTCGGGATCTCAATACCCGAGGTGTCCCATGACAATGTCGCCTTATCGATCCCTTTCGAGCCGGGTGGCCGCTCGAGCAGCCACTTGGGAGATTCCGTGCGGGCCAGCCCCTCTCCCTGGATCGCAAGTTTCACCTGAAACCAGCCGGCGTCTCCGGCATCCGGCGGGACGCCAATATCAACCTTGAGCACCGGATTTGCCTTGAGTTTCGCGGCGTCGGAATTGGAGCCGGAAAGCACCGGATTCTGCCACTTCCCGGTCGCCGCCACGGTGAGGCAACCTCCCGTTTTCTCGAACGAGTTGATTTCGTGTGCGGCTGCGGCGGCGGGACTCAAAATCGGCTTGGGCTCGGACGACGGCTGGGAAACGGGAGGTTCCGCGGCATTGCCGGAGACCAGGACGGTGCTGACGGACAGGGCGTAGAGAGCGGCTATCTCGAGGAAACAATTCTTCATCAGGGGCGGTTTCTCCCGTGGCGGGTGTGGGAAGAGCCAACAGGGAAGATCGTCGCTCTGTTGTAAAGCGGGATTATTGAAAAGTGGGTCGGGTGCCGCGTGATGAGCCGACTGCCGCAAACCACTCTTTAACGACGAATCACCGATCGCGCGCGGTATAGCGGCGCAGCCAGCGGGCGAGACCGGCTTGCATCTCGCTCCAGTGGGTGGCGGAGCGGGCGCTGCGAAAACGCACGCGGGCCATTTCTCCGGGAGCCAGCGACACGCCCTCAACGAGGCGGACGGTCGCGGCAAAATAGGGCTCGGCCAACTCATAGTCGGAGCCGGAACCGGAAGCGCGGCGAGGGTCACCGGGAGCGGCGGTTTCCTGCTCGGTGCGACGCACGGCCAGGGGGCCGCCGGCCAGGGCGGTGAGCGCGGGATCAACAGGTTCACGAGTCGCGCGGGCTTCGACCCGTGTCAGTTCGCCGGGAAACTCCGCTCCCCGGCCCTCGATGCGAACGCCACAGGGCTGGTTCATGGCCGCGCGAAAATGCGGCTCGTCGCGTTCGCTGACGGCGACCTTGACCTCGCGCTCGCTGGCCTGGCCGAAGCGCAACAGCTCGTCACCGGACCGGAAGAAAATCCCATGAAGCTGGCCGAGGTGCCGGTTGGTGACGCGGCCGGCGAAGGGGGCGCGAATCCGAAGGGTGGCCAGATACTTTTCGCCCTCGACAATTCCACGCCGCAACGCCTCGCTCTTGGCGCGCTCGGCCTGGAACGCTGCGACATCATCCCGGGTATAGGCGAGACGGGCTCGCAGATCCTGCTGCTCGAGCAACAGACGGCGGCTGGCCAATTCGGAGACCGCCTCGTCATTGCCCAAGTCGAGCAGCAACTGCCCCTCCGCGACGGTCTCGCCATCCCGCACGTATTCCCGTTCCACAAAGCCGGGACACTCGGCGCGGAGCACCTGCGTCTCGGCAAGTTCCACCACGCCATCGCTCGACACCGAACGATGCCACGGGACGAAAACGACCGCCGCGACCAACGCGGCCAATCCGGCGACCCGCACCACGAGCGCGCTCCAGCTTCCGGTCCCGGCGCGGATGGCGCCCATGAGAGTTCCCACGAAACGCCAAACAGGCAGCGCCACCCACGTGGCGGCGGCAATCACCGCGAACAGCAATCCCCCACCCCGCAGGGCCACACTCGCGCCCAGGAGCAATCCCGCCACGACGACGATCTGCCAGATCCATGCGGAAACGCCGTAGATGGCCGTGACCGCTTCCTCCCGCGACACCGGCCACAAGGGGCGCGCGGGCTTCGCGCCGAGGAGCAGCCAATGCAAAGCACGCTGCATCCAGGCGCGACCGCGGGTCGCGAGATTGGGCAGGTTGAGCAGGTCGCTCATGATGAAGTATCCGTCGAACCGCATCAAGGGGTTGGCATTGAAGAACAAAGTCAGCGCCGTTCCCGTAATGACCGCATTGTGGGTGAAGGTATGCAACGTCCCCGCCCCGGTTCGCGCCCAGACGACGGCGGCGATCGCCGCGAGGAAGAACTCCATGTAGAGGCCGGCGGCGGCGACGGTCATCCGCCGCCAGCGGGAAGCAAAGCCGAGACTGGCCGTGGCATCGACGTAGCCCATGGGCACGAAGACGACGAAGATGACGCCCGCCTCGCGCACCACCGCACCGAAGTGCTTGCAAAAAAGGCCATGGGAGAATTCGTGCGCCACTTTCAAGACGGCCCACGCGACGAAGAGCCAGAACCAATTGTCGCGCGCGAAAAAGCCGTCGGCATCCGCGGAGAAGCGCGACCAATCCATGCCAATATGCACAGCGCCGATCGAGACCACGACCAGCCAGAGGAGGAATCCCCCACCCCCCAGGGCCGGCGCGAGCACGCCCTCGCAGGCTGTGAAAAACCGATCCGGACGAAGGAGCGGGACCTTGATGCTGAGCGGATTGAGCCAGGTGGCGGCGGCGCGCCACACGCGCTCCTCGTGCTCGCGGTCCGTCGTCCCGCCGCGGGCGCTCTCGACGGCGAGGAGGTGCTGATCTTTCAGCCAGCCGAGGATCTGCATAGCCTCGCCCTCGGTGAAGGCATCGCCTCCTTCCCGGGCCAGTTGGGCGAGAATGGCGGCGACGGGGCGCGTGCCATCGAGGGCGCGGATGAAGCGGTACTCGGAAAGCCCGACGCGATGAAAGCGCGAAGCCGCCGGATCTTCGATGACACAGACGCGCCGCGCATTTTGCTCCTGGATGGAAAAGTGCAGGCCCGCGCGCAAGCGGGGTCGCAAAGCCTCGGCTTCGCGAACGGAGAAGTTTTCCCCGGCCATCACCAGAAGAGTGTCGTGACCAGCCAATCCCAAAACCGATGGCCGACGATCCAGATGAATGGGCGGCGCTGGCCGACGATGCTGGCGCGCCCCCTCATGCCGGGGCGAAGTTCAGCCGCCCGGTCGAGGGTGATGTCGGCTTCCACGATAAAGACGTTGCGCCCGTCGCGCTGCTCGCTCTGCGGATGGACGCGGCGCAGGGTGCTCTCCCAGCGCCCGCCGCCGAAGGCCTCGAGCCGCACGCCCACCGGCTGGCCTTCCTGAACGTGGCTGATCTCGCGGTCCGGCACGTCGATCTCGACGATCATCGCATCGAGCGGAGCGATTTCCCACAGCACCTGACCGCGCGGGACGGGTTGACCTTCCGTGCGGCGGAGGTCGCCGGACACCACGACGCCCGTGAGGGGCGCCTTGACCTCGAGCATGGCGAGTTTGCGGCGCACCAGCTCGAGTTCCTGCCCAACGCTCTGGGCCTCGAAATTTGCAACTTGAGCAGCCGCGAAATCGGCGCCCTCAGATTTTTCGGTGCCGGTCATGGCACGATCCCGCTGCTTGAGCGCGCGCTCACGGGTGGCGGTGAGTTCGGACTCCTTGAGCTTGAGATCGCGATTGTCCAATTCCCCAAGGGGATCGCCCTCGCGAACGGCATCACCGGGGCGGACCAGGCTTTTGCGGAGCTGGCCATCGAAGGGGGCGGCTACGACCTGCTTGACGGTGGGCGCGATGCGGCAATCCGCACCGATGCGATAATGGAATGGGCACGCGAGGAGCAGAGCGAGCGCCCCGGCGCCGGCGAGGACGAGGCGGCGGCGCTGGGCGCTGGCCCGGCGCCAGAGCCGCTGAGCGGCAAAGAGGGCCGGATGCGGGCGCGCCCGATCGAGGAGTTCAAAGAGCACGGGCACGAACGGCGCCGCCGCCTCGGCGACGGGAGCGGAAGCGGGGTCGGGAGGAGCGCTCCACTCGAGGAGCACGGCGCCACGGCGACGCGGAAGCGGGAGCGTGAGCAACCGCGCCGCGGCGGACTGGTCGCGAAAAATCTCGTGCGCCACAGTCGTGTCGGTGCGCGGGCTGGCAGGCGTAAAATCGAGCGGCGCGCCGACGGCAATCGCCTCGCGCATGGCCGCTTCGACGGGCTCGTGGGTGGGGCTCTTCGAATCGATGCGCGCGGCGCCGGAAATGGCGACGACGCGCACGATGGCGCGGCGACGCAAGCCGAGATACACGCGAGTGCAGCCCACATCGGCGCACAAGGCATCGAGGGCGAGGCGGCACGCCTGATCGAAATCGAGTTCGGTCCCCGCACGGCGGAAAAGATCGAGGAGGGCGGAGGTGCGTTCCACGACTTCGTGCAATTCGGTGACGGCGAGACGCTGCGCACGATAAAGCAGGTAGCCGGAAAACGCCTGAAGGAGGACGACAAAGGCCTGGACGTCCCGCACCTGGGCCACGACGAGTTGCGCCATGAGCCAACCGAGCAACCGGCCCTCCCGCCAGATGGGCACGGCCAGGGTGTAACCATCGGCGCCCAAAGTCACCGCGGGAAGGACCGCAGCCTTGGCCGGGTCGAGCGCCTCGCACAGCCTGGCCAGGCCTCCGCCGGCCGTACCCACGATGACTTCCTTCGCGCCCACCGGAACCAAGGCGACGGCGCGGGCGGCGAGAAGCGTGCGCATCAATTGCAACAGGGGCTCGATGGCGCCGACCTCGGCCTGCGCGGCGAGTTGCGCCTGGAGGCGCTGCGCGTCGGGAGCCGGACCCGCCGTTTTCGCCGAGGGGCCCTCGGAGTGGACATCGGCGGCGGAAGAAGGTGGTGTCATGGGCGGAGAGGGCGCGTCGTTGTTAGCACGCGCATGGCGAAAGACAATAGTGGGAGGTAGTCGTAAAACCACGTATAACGAAGGTAATACGACCAATTTCTTGCGTGAAAACGATAGCAAGTGTAACCATTTCGGGGCACTAACCCTGCTGCTCCAGGATGGTTTGATATCACACGACGTAATGGAAACACTTCCCTCTATTCTTATCGCCGAAGACGACGAACGCACACGCGTGCTCCTCCAGACCATGCTCGAAGCCCTCGGCTATCCAATCGCGGGTCAAGCTGCGGATGGCCGTGAGGCGGTTGAAAAATCTTTGACTCTCAATCCTGGCGTTCTCCTTCTCGATATCGGGATGCCGGTGCTCGACGGGCTCGAAGCGGCCCGACTCATTCTGGAGCGCCAGTTGCTGCCCATCGTGGTGCTGACCGGCCTGACGGACGAAGACACTCTGGAGGAGGCCCGCCGCATCGGGGTGCAGGCCTTCCTGCTCAAGCCGCTGGCGAGCAAGGAGCAATTGCGGTCGGCGATCGCGATTGCGACGACCCTCTGCGAACGGCAGCGTGCCGATCAAGCGCGCATCGCCACCCTGGCGGACACGCTGCAGACGACCCGCGCCACGACCGCCCCGCGGTCGCTGACAGCCTATGGCCTCACGGGACGCGAAACGGAAGTCCTGCACCTGCTCGCGGAGGGCCGGTCCAATGCGGAAATCGGCCGGGAACTCGAGCTCTCGCCTCGAACCGTGGAAAAGCACGTCGAGCATATCTTGCAAAAACTGGGCGTGAAATCGCGAGCCGCCGCGACCCGACTGGTCACCGAGGCCCCGCGCCGCCGAGCGAAAAAGGCCTGACGCCGAGTTTGAGGTCGGCGGCCCAGCGGGCTTCACACTCTGGGCAGACGCCGTGGGAGAAGCTGCTCCCTGTGCGCTGGCCGACATAGCGCTCGAGGGGTTCCCACGGTCCCCTCTCCCCGTCGCGGATCTTGTGACAATAGGTGCAGATGGGGAGGAGTTGCTCGAGCTGTCGCATCTGCGTGGTGAACCGCAGGATGCGCGCGGCGACGCGCAGGCGCCTCCATAGCTGGCCACGTTCCACGGGTTTGACGAGATAGTCATCCACCTGCTCGCCGATCGCATAATCGTAGCCAAGCTGCCCGGGATCGTTGGCCGTGATGAGAATGAAATAGGTATATTCGGTGTGCAATCGATTGCGCACGCGCTGGCAGAACTCCACGCCATCGATGCCCGGCATTTTCCAATCGCTGATGACGATCCTCACCGGGTTGCGGTCAAAATCCTCCCACGCCTCACGGCCATCCGCAAACTGGCGGACGCGATAGCTCATGCCGGCGAGCAAGGAGGCCATGCGTTCGCGGGTGACACCATCATCGTCGACCAAAAGAATTTCGAAAGACGAGGGAGGCAACATGGACGCCTGAACACTAAAACGGAGTGGGCGTTTGGCAAGCGCGTGGAACGAATCGGAATGCTTTACCGGTTGATCAAATTGTCCGCCGGAGGGCCTCCAGCACGGCGCCGACTTCGGACTCGATCTCGGGGAGGAGCCAGGAGATGAAACGAGCCTGATCCTGGTGGCACAAGTCCTCGACCAACTGGCAAAGCTGCTGAAGGCGCGTCGCGCCGAAATTGCCGGAGGCGCCCTTGAGCTTGTGGGCGGCGATCTCCAAGGTCGCATTGTCGCCGTGATCAGTCCCGGCCGCCAGGGTGCGCAACGTCTCGGGCGCCTCGCGCTCGTAAATATGGACCAGTCGCGCAAGCAACGGCTCGTCGGCCGACGGAGGCGCATCGCGCAACTCCGTGAGCGCCGCAGCCCCGACCGGTGCGGCGTCGGGCGTGGGACGCGCCAGGCCAGCCGCCACCGCCCTGACGATCGTGGCGAGCTGCGCGGGTAGAAAAGGCTTGGCGAGATATTCATCCATGCCCGCGGCCAGACAATGTTCGCGCTCCCCCTCCTCCGCCCGCGCCGTGAGGGCGACGATTCGCGACCGCCAGCCGGTCTCCGCTTCGTGGCGGCGGATCTCTGCCGTCGCCGCGTAGCCATCCATCTCGGGCATTTGGCAATCCATGAGGATCAAATGGAAATGGTCGTGGCACGCGGCCTCGATCGCGGCGCGACCGCTGGCGACGGCCGAGAGAGCGCAACCCATCTCGATGAGTTGATGCTGGGCGACAAGCCGGTTGGTGTCGCTATCCTCCACGAGGAGAATTTGCATTTGTCGCAAGGCCGTGCCGGGCCATGCAGGGACCTCGACGGACGGAAGAAGCGACGAGGCCGGCGGACGGACAAGGGCGGCACCAAAGACCGCCGTGAACCAAAAAGTGGCGCCGGCTCCGGGGTCGCTTTGCACACTGATTTCGCCCCCCATCAGCTCGACGAGCTGCCGGGCGATGGCCAATCCCAAACCCGTGCCGCCGAAGCGCCGGGACGTGGATTCGTCGGCCTGGGCGAAGGGTTCAAAGATCAGGCCTTGAGCGTCGAGCGGGATGCCGATGCCCTCATCCTGAACGCTGAAACGCAGGCCCACACGACCGGTGGCGACCGGGTGTCCATGTTCATCCGCGGCCATGCTTTCGACGCGAACGTGCACCGTCCCCCGGCTGGAAAACTTGACGGCATTCCCGACGAGATTGTGAACAATCTGCCGCAACCGATCTCCGTCGCCGGAAACATATTCGGGCACCTCGGGCGCCACGTGCCATGCAATGCCCACGCCCTTCGCGCCGGCGCGGACGGCATGCAACTGCACGACCTCCCGGAGCAGAGCAGCGGGGGAAAAATCGGCCGCTTCGAGAATCATCCGACCGGCCTCGATCTTGGAGAAATCGAGCACGCGGCCCACGACCGCCTGCAACGCTTGCGCACTGGTGTGGACGGTCTCCGCGAGCGATCGCTGAGTGGCATCGAGGGGCGTCTCAAGGAGTATGGCGGTGACACCGATGATGCCGTGCAATGGGGTCCGCACCTCGTGACTCATATGGGCGAGAAATTGCGACTTCGTCCGACTCGCCTGCTCCGCGGCTTCGCGCGCCCGGCTGCGCTCGACTTCGGCGGCTTTCTCGACTGTGATATCGCGCGCCACGCCGAGCGTGCCCGTGGGTTCGCCCGCCGCGTCACGCAGAACATTCAGGGAGAGCGCGACGGGGAACCGGCTTCCGTCCTTGCGAATGAGGGTCCACTCGCGCTCATCGTGGGTATCGGCGGTGCCATGGATGACGGCGAGCACCCAGTCGAGGATGGTCTCGATCGACCTTCCCAGCCGGGGTTCAAACTCGCGCGCGCGCGCCCCCCACTCCGCGGGATCGAGCAATTGGCCCAAGGTGGTGCGGCCGATGATTTCCTCGACGCGATACCCCAGCCAGCGCTCGGCGGTGGAATTGAAAGTCCAGATCACGCCCCGCTCGTCCGTGGCCACGATCGCGAGATTGGCGCTATCGAGGATGGCCACCTGCATCGCGGTCAACTCCTGCATCGCCCGTCCCGCTTTCTCCCGTTCGGTGGCGTCGCTCACGGTGATGTATAATCCGCAGACCCCTCCATCGGGGGCGAGATCCGGGGCGTAGTTGACATCGACCGACCGGGTCTCCCCTCGCGCTGTCATCTCGCTCTGAAAATGCACGGTCTCCCCGGCCATGACCCGGGCAATGCGCGCTTGAGCACGGGCCGCCACCTCGGGTCCGAAGACTTCCTCAATGTTGCATCCGATCATCTTCGCCGGGTCCAGATCGAACCAGGTGCGAAATGCCTCATTGGCGAACTGGTATCGCTGTTCCGCATCGAGATAGGCGATGAGTGCCGGCACGTGATCCGCGATGGCCCGCAGCCGTTCCTCGGTCTGGAACTGCGGGCGGCACGGAGGCGGAAGAGTTTCGGGCTTTGACATATCGAGGCCGGGCGCGGAATGGCGCTCCGCGTGTAGCGCAGATACACCGTAATGGCGAGCCGGCAATCGACTTCGTGCGAAGTCCCAAACCCGGTCACTGATGGCCGCCTAGTCTCCCGCCGCCACGCCTTCGCTGGGCAGGAATTCGCCGCCGTATTTCACGGAGCCCAGTTGGATCGGATTGGCCAGATCAAGCCCGCCCAGGAGGGGGGCTGCTCCGTCTCCGAGGTTTTGGTCCGTGGATTGCGACAGGAAGTGGCCGGGGTTGATCGCCGCGGGCGCGTAATAGGTGCGGAGGTTGTGTCCCGCACTCGAGCCAAAGGCATAGGGCGCGCTGATCTGCGTGATCCGCACATCGCTCGGCGCGTCGCGCATCTCCGTTCCGCCAAAATTGGCCAGCCAATTTCCACCGGAATCGGCGAGCACCATTTGGGTGGCAATGCGCACGCCATTCGCGTTGTAGATTTCGATGACGAGGGTCGATCCTGGGTCGGCTTCGCCCGAGTAGATGGGGGCCAGGGGCAGCAGGGCCGGGCTCGAGGTATCGATCGCCTTGACGTGGGGAATCAGGCCCTGGGGAAGAGGCTCGCCGGAGAAGTGGTTCTCCTTGGCAAAATCGTGGAACTTGTCGAACGCGAAAACGAACGGAGGCGCCGGGATCGACGCCGGAGGCTGCGCGGGCGGTGGCGCGGTGACAGGCGCGTGAGGAGTGACTTTGACGGGCGCGATGGGACCAAGGGTCAGGGTCGCCGAAGCGACACCGCCATTTCCATCGGAGATGGAGTAGGTCGCGACTGGTATGGGACCGGCATAGTCTGTTTCCGGGGTAAAGGTGAATGTGCCATTGCCGTTGATGATCAGGGTGCCTACTCCCGCAATGGTGGCCTTGTCTCCGGCATTGTAGTTTTTTCCACCGATCGCAAAGCCCGTGACGGTCAAAGGACCGCCGTCGACATCGGTGTCGTTGGGGAGCACGTTGCCAGTCGCAGGCGTGTTCTGGATTACCGGAACTTTGTCATCGACGGCCACAGGCGGGTCGTTGACGGGTGTAACGCCGATGTTCACCGTCGCTGTCTCCGTCACCCCACCGGAGGTCACCGTATAGCTGAAGCTCGTCGGGCCGTTGAAGTTTGCAACGGGCGCGAAGGTCACGGTGCCGTCGGTTTGGACCGTGATCGTTCCTCCGGTGATCTTGATTGGGTTACCCGCCGTGAACACCGCGCCGTTGATCGTGGTCACGACTGGCGTGCCTTCAAAGCTGTCCGCCGTCGCTCCGTTGGTTCCGGTGATGACATTGAAGGTCACGTTCGTGTCCTCATTCGTCGTTATCGTGTCGTTGGTGATGTCTGCCACCGCACTCACCGTGATCCCGATCGTGTCCGTCGTCGTCACCGTCCCGTCATTGGTCGCCACCGTAATCTGCGCGGGGCCGTTGTAGTCCGGCGTGTTCGTGTAGGTCAGCCCAGCCAGCGCCGCGTTGATCTGTGCCGCGGTCCCGGAGATCGTCACGGTGTTCGTCCCGTTGCCTCCGATCGTCGCTCCACCACCAGCCGTCACACTCGCCGTGCCGTTAGTGATCGTCAGCGTCGTCGTCAGCGCGTCGCCGTCCACGTCCGCCACGCTCACCCCGGCAATCGCCTTGGCCGTGTCTTCCGGCGTCGTCTGCGGTCGGGGCACCGTGTTCACGGGGGCATCGTTGACCGGCGTTACTGCGATATTCACCGTCGCCGTCTCCGTCACCCCACCGGAGGTCACCGTATAGCTGAAGCTCGTCGGGCCGT
>JBBRPL010000148.1:0-18916 GCA_038228205.1 Chthoniobacterales bacterium | reverse complement strand
GAGTTTTCGGCGCTAGTCCTCGCAAGGTCAGCGCCGCAATGAGTTGTTGGCGGAGTAGTGTCATAGGACACCACACTAGCCGCTCTTACACTCCCGCCCCGCCACGGAGCCCTCTCCGCGAAGCGGCTTAGTTCAACGTGAAGTAGGCTTCAACTTTGAAGCCCTAAAATTCAGGGCTTCATTGTTGAGGAATTTTTCAGAGAAGGTGCACGAAACCCGCCAAGGGGAGGGGGAGCCGGGTCAAACGCCATGAGCAAAGAGAATGCAGGAAAATCGCTTCGAGGCAATCCCCGCTTCGCGCAGTTCCGGCGCAGCCTTCTCGTGGCGACAGTCCGGCGTCGGTGTTGCCGCTGCGTTCAAAAATCCCTCGTTTTTTGAACACCGCTTTTGAGGGGCAAAATACAGGGAGGCGTTGCCACCCCTTTTTTGAACAAAGCCCCTGGCCGCCGCCCTAAGTCCCCTCCGTCTTCATGCAAATCATCAGCGAGAACGCGGACGAATGCCACCCGTTCTCGACGCGGTAGAGGATTCGGTTGAGCCCTTGCTTGAAGTGCACCTTCCGCATCCCCTCCGCGGGGTTCCAGTTTTTCTGCTCGGCCCCGCTGTTCCAGACCTGCATGTCTTCGATCCACAGCTTGGAAAAGTCATCGCTGCCGACGGCGATCCAGAGGTCCATTGCTTCGTCGAACCACAGTTCCGAGTAGGCGTAGTAGATCGCGTACTCCGGATCGTTCTTCGGGCGGCACAGCGCGGTTGGGCTTTGCAGGAACGTCCAGCGCACCGGTTTCCCATCCATTCCCGGATAGCTCGCATCGAGGTCGATCACGGATTCCGGCGGAAATTTCGTATCGATGTTGCGCCGCTGCGGATTGGGGAATGGCCCGATCGTGTGCCAGCTATCGACGAACATCCAGTTGGCGCCTCCCGCGCCTTTCGTCACGCGGCGGCCAGGGATGGCGCCAGCTCCGTCCTTGCCCATCGGCACCTTGGGTCCCGTGGCGGATGGCGGCATGTAATTCTTTCCGGCGATGGCGCGGGCTCCGCCCGATTCGCCGCCGACGCTCGCATCAGCTCCCGGCGCACCGCCGCCAGGACCGCCCCCCGCGGGCCCCTGGCCGGCTCCCGCAGCGCCCTGGCCCGCGCCCGCTCCTGCACCCGCTGCTCCGGTTCCGGCTCCCGCTCCCGCCGCCGCCCCTGCGGCAGCCCCGCCACCATTCGCAGCGAGGCCCGCCCCAGCCGCCGCCTTCATGACTCCCGATAAATCGCGTGCCTTGCCACCGGCGCCATCGCTGCCGGCCAGCGCGGTCAGGGTGGCCTCTTCCGCCGCCTTGGCCTTCATCGATTCGAGCGTCGTCGTCACGCCTTGCTCACCGGCGGCGCCGCCGGCCCGGGCCTGTTCGGCCATGCCGTTTGCACCCGCCACCATCGAACTCAGTTCCTGGAGCGCCTTTTCGATCGATTGATTGTGCGCCTTCAGCGCTTCCGCGGTGCTGATATTCGAGGCGGTCACGCTCGCGTCGAGCGCCGGACGCACCGGCTGCGCCACTTCCACGCTCTTCGCCGCTTCCGCCACCGGGATCTGGCGGCGCGTGGCCGACTCGACCGCCTTCACATTGCGGAAGGTCTCCGTCAGATTCTTCTCCGTATCGATCGCCATCTGGTAGAGCTCCGGGAATGTTTTGCCCGAGAGATCGGGCAGGGGAGCCGTCGGCGCGCTCGCTGGAGTCGTGGTGGCCGCAGCGGTGGCGGTCGTGGCTGCGGTGCTCGCTTTCGTGCTGGCTGGCGGGGTGGTGGAAGCGGGCGGCGTGGTTGAAGTCGCGGGAGGCGTCGTGGCCGCTGTGCTGGTTGCAGGGGCAGGGGACGTAGAAGCGGTGGAGGATGCAGGAGGCGTCGAGGCCGCTGCCGGGCTCTCGGGAGCCGTGGCCGACGCGGTATTCGTCGTGGCTGGTGGCGTCGCATTCCCTTTGGCCAGCGCGGTGGTCGCTGCTTTTTGGGAAACCTGGGCTGCGGTCTGCGCCTCGATCGCGGCGGTCTGCGCATCGCGCGCGGCCTGCTGCGTTTTGGCCAGCGCCGCTTGTTCGGCATCGGCTTTGGTCTGCGCCGCGGCGGCATTCGTGGCGGAGGTATCGGCCTTGGCCCTGGCGTCCGTCGCCGCTGCCTGTGTCCTGGTCAGGGCCGCCTGCGTCCGGGCCAGGCCGGCATTGGCGGAGTCGGCTTCTTTCTTCGCCATGGTCTGTTTCGCCGTCGGGTCCGCCAGCTTGGCGGTCGCGGCCTCGACCTTCGCCTTCGCCGCATCCACCTCCGCTTGTCCCTTTTCGATTTTTCCGGTGGCCTCCTCCGCCTTCGTCTTCGCGGTCGCGGCGCTCTTCCCGGTATTGGCCGCGAGAGTCGTCGCCTTGTCCGCATCCTTCTGCGCGCCCGGGATCTTCTCCTGCGCCTTGGCCGCCATGTCCTGTTTGCTGTTGGCGGCGTCCTGCGCCATGGCCGCCGCGTCTTGCGCCTGCTTCGCTTCCGCCATCTCCGGGGTGAAGGCGAGTTGCTGCCCGGCCGTGGCGATCGCTTCGCTCGCCGCGGACTGCGCTTTCTTCGCATCGTTCTGCGCTTCGGCGACCGCCGCGCGCGCCTCGGCCGCCCTGGCCTCGTGATCCTTGCGTTCCGCCGCATCGGTGGCCGCCGTCGCCGCCGTCACGGCTTCCTTCGCTTCATCCAGGGCCGTCCGTGCCTTTTCCTCCGCCTCGCGGGCCCTGGCCTGCGCTGCATCCGCCGCTTCCTGCGCTTCGGCTGCCTTGACCGGCGCTTCCCTGGCGAGGTCCTGCGCCAGTTGGGTAAAATCCTCCTGCTTCTGCTTCTCGATCTGCGCGAGATCCATCTGCGCGGCCAGCAGGGCCTCCACCTGCTCCCGCACTTCGTCCGTTTCGCGCAATTGAATGTTCCGGGCGATCTCGTTGATTTTTTCCGCCGATACCGTCAGCGGCGTGGCGGGCGTCGCCGCATCGCCCTCCGTGAGCGTCAATTCCCGCGCCGGCACGAGGTAGAAGATGGCCCCGAGCAGCAGGAGATGGAAGATCACCGAGATGCCGAACCACCCGATGCGCCGCGGTTCCGGTTCCCCGATTTCCCACGAGCGAAGTTCACTTTTTGGGTTTGGCAGTGTGGAGTCCGACATTTTTGAGTCCTTGGAACTGGCAGAGCTCGACGAGCTCGATCACGTAAGAATAGGGCACCGCCTGATCCGCGTCCACCCGGACCCGCTGGTTCGGATTCGCGCGCGCGGCTTCCGCCAGCCTCTGGTGCATCAGATCGGTGGTCACCGGTTCGGTGCCGAAATACTTCTGCCCGTGCAGATCCACCCCGATGATCAGGGGATTGTCCGTCTGGTCCGTATCCACCGACGCCGCGGATTGCGGCAGTTCCATGGGCAATTCCTTCTCGGTCTTCTTCAGCGTCGTGGCCACGAGGAAGAAGATGATGATGACCAGCATGCAGTCAATCATCGGGATGAGCGGAATCTCGAACGATTCCTCCAGTGGTTTTCTAAGACGCACTCGGGGCCTCCTGTTTTAAGAGCCACTCGCTCGTCAGCGCCGTCACTTCCTTTTCCAGCATCGTGCCAAACTTCGTCGTGCGGCTTTTGAAAATGTGGTAGAGCGCCAGGAAGGGGATGGCGATCGCCAGCCCCAGGCCCGTCGTCACCAGCGCCTCCGAGATGCCGCTCGCCAGTTGCGAGGGATCGCCGAGCGCGCCCGCCATCGCCACGATCTCGAAGGTCTGGATCATCCCGAGGATCATGCCCAGCAGCCCGAGCAGCGGCTCCAGCGTCGCCACGATGCCCAGCGGATAGGCCCGCTCGTAATGCTCGGAAAGTTCCGCTGCCGCCAGGTCGCCCGCCGCCACCGACACATCGGCAAAGCTGTTGTTCCGATGCTGCACCACATACGCGATCACCCGCGCCAGCGTGCTGCCATCCTTTTGCGCGAGCGCCTCGATCTCGCCCATCTTCCCTTCCCGCCACAATTGGCGCACGCGCGCGGAAAGGCCGCGCGGGCAGATTTTGTTCCGGCGCAAATTCACGAACCGCTCAAAAACGAACCCGGCCCCGAAGGCCGACACGAGTAACTGGACCACCGCCGCCCAACCGCCGTGCTTCAGCTTTTCTCCCCATCCCGCGGCAAATCTCTTCCCCGCCTCTTTCACCTGCTTCTGCTGTCGAGTCTCCGCAGCCGTGGCGGGAGCTCCTGCGGCGTTTGCCGGCGCACCGGAAGCTGGGGCGCTCGCTGTCGCGGGCGCGGCTTCAGCCTGCGTGGGCGGGGCGGGAGGCTTGTCCTGCGCCCCCACCAGGGCACAGAGAATGGCGAACATACAAACGAGCGGGAGAAGAGACTTCAATTTCATGGAGGAGGAGCGCAGCGGGGGACGTGCTTCGTGGACGTTAGTGCCAATATTGGGACCTGTGACAATACGAATTGCATGAAAGGCACGTTGCCCGGCGCAAAGATGGAGGCGCCGTTGAGTCTCCTGCCTTACGCTGTCAAGGTCGCTCCGCGACGCCGAAGAAGCCGGCCACCGCCTCGCGCACTTCAGGACTATCCACATTATCCCCCGGCAGGGGCCGCAAGCTCCAGCGAACCGTAAAGGTCGAAGACTGCGCTTCGTGCAACGCCGACAGGGGCGACAGCAACTCGAGTTCGACATAGTGACGCTCCGCCTCTCCGTGATCGTAAAACTCCGCCGGAAAGCCGCCGCCCTCAGCCCCATCCGGGTAGTTGCTTGACTTCTTTTTCCCAGGATCCGCCCGCTGCACAAACGCCGTGCGGCCCTTCACCGCCGCGATCGCTCCCAGCGGCGCATCCACCCCCAATTTATACGATCCCGCCGTGCTCGGGATCACCCGCACCAGGCCCGGCGCCACGCGGCTTACGGTGCCCGCCAGGCGCGGCGGCCAGCGATACACGCCATCCTGATACGGGCTGTTCACATTGGCTGGCAGAAACACCGCCGCCGGGGCCGGAAGCTGCGTCACCGTCCATCCGCCGGCCATGATCGGCGCCGCCCCCGTCTTGTGAATCGTCGTCACCGCGACGAATTCCCCGTTCTCCGCAAAGGAAAACTCGCGGCTGACGCTCACCCCGCACTTGCCGGGACTTCCCTCCAGTCGCAGACGCGGCGGGCCCGCCAGCACTTCCGCCCGGAAATCCGCTTCCCACGCCGGATCCGGCGGAAAAGCATGCCCGATATAAACGGGCCACTGCCCCTGGGGCGCCACCCACGCCTTCTCGCCCCCGAAATTCTTCCATCCGCCCTGCATCTCCTGGCCTGCCGGCGCCTGCCAGAGCCAGTTCTCCCCACCGACCGCCCCATACTGCATCACGCGGGCGAGACTCGGAACCACGACCGCCTCCGTCTTTCCATCCGTGAGCCGAAACGCCTCGCGCCCTGCCAGGGTGGTCGGCGTGATCGTGGTCTGGCCGAGAGACTGGCCCGCCAGGGCGACGGATAGAAATGCCGTGGATGTCAGCAGCGCGCGGTAGTTCATGATTTTTCGTGTTCTGCTTTTCAGCCTCCGAGTCGGAGCCGGGATTGTGCCCTCAGGAGACTGGTCCACGCCAGCGCAGAAATCTGGGCCAGGTCTCTTCCAAGCGTGACTAAAGACGCCAGGCAGTCATGGATCGTCTCGAATCGTAAACCATTCACCTTCCCAAGGAGAACTACGGCTTCTTCTGGTATTCGAGAAACACCCTCGGAAACTCGTAAGTTTGCCCGACCTTCAGCGTTTGCACGAATTGAATCACCTCCCGCGCCGCGTCCGGACTGCCGATGAAAAACATCTTCCCGTCCGCTGTGGCGATCCGTGAGTCCAGGACCCCCACGTGCTCAACCTTGGCCTTACACGGAACCATCGCCCTAATCTGCTCGGCCGTCTCATAGGTCGGTGTCGTCTTTTGGTAATCGACGAACACGCTGGGAAACTCGTAGGCCTGTCCGTCCTTCAGCGTCCCGAGAAAATGCACCACCTCCTGTGCCGCGGCTGGCCCCCCGATCGTGAATTCCTTCCCGGTGGCCGTCCTGAAAACGGAGTAACAAGCGGCATGATCCACCACCGTCGCTTTGCAGGCCGGCATCGCCCTGATTTCTTCCGCGGTGTTGGAATCGGGAATCGCCGACTCGGCGCATTCCTTCGCGTCGGACTTTTCACCCGCGCAGGCGGGAAGCGGAAGCGGACTGCCGACGATGCAAGCGAGTGTGATGACGAGGCATTGAATCGGTCTCATGGCTCCAGGTATCACGCGCCACACTTCTGATTCCTTAGGAAGCGGGCGTCTTCGCCCCATGGTAGAAGCGGCATCCTGCCGCTTTCTGTCTCCTACGGAGAATGCCATTGGTCAGGGCCAGGACATGATGCCTCCGGTGTCCACGGCGAAGCCGCGCCCAAATGCGGGCGAGGAAATTGGCTGGACCGAGCCTACATCGAATGAAACCGTTCGACTCCCCCTTGATGTGAAAACCCTATGATGACTTTTGCCCGCTCGGTTGTCGCGTTTACTTTTTTCTTCGCCGGGTGGCAGGCCGTGCTGCTCGCGGCAGATCCCACGCCGGAACTGCCGAAGACGTTGATGACCGAGCGCGGCACGCTCTTACTCAAGGATGATTTCAATGAGCCACCGGCCAAGGAGTGGAGAGTGGCCGCGCCGGTTTGGGAAACCGTCGATGGCGTGCTCAAGGCGACGCACACCCCACCTTACCCTACCAATCATGGGCCAGTGCTGGAGCGCCAGTTGGCGATGAAGAATGTGGTCGCGCAGGTGGAGATCAAGCTGGAGGCCAGGACGCGTGCGGTGCTGCACTTCAATAAAGCCAATGGGCACTTGTGCCGTGCCCTGATTTTGCCGGAGGCGTTCTACATCATCCGTCGCGACAGCGGGGGCGACAAAGGCACCCGGTTGGATGGGAGCGAAGCGCCGGTCGCGTCCGACGTATGGCACATGCTGCTCGTGGAATTGTCGGGCAGTGAAATGGTGGCGTCGTTGGATGGCACGAAGGTGTTGTTGGGCAAGCGGGAGGATTTGGATCAGGACAAGACGTCCCTCATGCTCGAAGCATCTGCCGGGACGGTGTGGTTCAGAAATTTGCGGGTCTGGCAGGCGCTGCCAAACAAGGACTGGGAAACGACTCGGACCACCTTGCAGGCCGCTCACAAGGCGGGGGAAGCTGCGAAGTAAGGTTAGTAGGTCAATTCGCCCAGGACTTCTTCTGGCCGACGGATGCCGAACCAATAAGCGGCGGGCGTCTTTGGACGGCCGGCGATGTTGGAGGGGCGGCGGTGCTGCGAAGGATTGTGGTTCTTTTCTGCGCGAGGATTGCCGATCTCGCAAAGGGTGGTCTCATTGCTGCCCAACGGACAATCGCATGGAGAGAGGACGCGCATCCCGGAGACGATAAAATCAAGCTGCCGGCCCGACCCTTGACAGCGCGGACACTCGAGGTCCGCTTTGATCGCGGAGTCATGTGGCGAAAGATACAGATTCATCGCACGGCAACGGAGGCGGCAACCTCCCAATGCGCCGATATATTCGCACACCTTTTGCCGGGCGCGGGGATATTTTCTCCCAATGGGAGTGGCAATGCGCGCACAGAAAGGCGCCGAACTGACTACCGATCGCTTCCCCTCCTACTTCACCGCGTAACTATGGATCAACTCCTGGTCGCGAAGATAAAGGCGTCCGTCGGCGACGACCGGGTGGGTCCATATTCCGCCCTTGGGATTGCGGTTCGGGCTTTGCGGCTCGAGCTTGAATCGGCTTTTCTCGTTCCAAGCGCTGGGATCGGGTTCGAGCAGGACACAGTCTCCGCTCTTTTCATCCAGCAGATAGAGCATTCCGTCCGCCGAGTGGATGCAGCCTTTGCCGAGTTTTCCTCGTTCCTGCCATTTGACGGCGCCGGTTTTCCAATCCAGGCACGTCCAGCCGCCCTTGTCGCTGTGACCGTAAATAGAATCGCCGACCAGGACGATGCCGCCATGATGATTCGACAGGTCATTGTTGCGAAACACCTCTTTGACCGCGCCATTGGCGCCGACCTCGACGGCCTTGCAACCCGCGCCGTACCCGCTGGTGACGAAGACTTGATTGCCGCGGACGATGGGCGTGGGAATGACCGCGGTTCGACCGCCCCAATCCGCCCGCCACAGGAGCTTGCCGTCTTCCGCGGAAACGCCGGCGATGGATTGCATCATCAATTGCACGTACTGGGGTTTGCCCTGGATGGTCGCGGGCACGAGCGATGCGTATTGCACGGTGTCGTTCAATTCCTTGCACTGCCAAAGCGTCGCGCCGGTCATCTTGTTCAGGGCCACGATGGCGCCCTGCGACCCACCCGGGGTGCAGACGAGCTTCTGCCCGTCGACGAGCGGAGATTCCGCGTAGCCCCATCCGAAAGCTTTCCCGCCGAAATCAGTCATTTTCTTGGCCCACACCTGCTGGCCATCTTTCGTCGCGAGGCAGATGAGATCGCCGGTGGCGCCCAGCGCGTAAACGCGGTCGCCGTCCACGGTGGGGCTGCTGCGCGGACCTTCGCCCCAGCCGACGTTGTATTGCGATTTGTTGTCGGCGCCGAATCCTTTGGCCCACAGTTCCTTGCCGGTCGTGGCGTCGAGGCAAATGAGCGTCTCCTGGCCGTCGCGCGAACCGAGTGTGTAAAGTCGCCCCGCGGCGATCGCGAAGCCCGAATAACCCATGCCGGCTTTGTCGTAGCTCCAGATCTTTTTCGGTCCGCCCGCCGGCCAGCTCTTCAACAGGCCCGTCTCCCTGGAGACATCATCGCGCGCCGCACCGCGAAAGGTCGGCCAATCGAAGTTGGCGCCGCTCGCCGGCGTGGCGGTGGTGGCCGGCGTCGTGGGCTTCCCCGGTTGGACAGCCGGCACGAGACCTTGTGGCGGCGGGCGTTGGGCCGCGGGAGTGCGCTGGCGGCGCGCTTCGAACAGGTAGGCCTTTTCCTCGACGCTGAGCGTCTCGCCTTTCTGCTCGCGCTGGTAGAGTTCAGTAGCCCGTTTCCAGTCGATTACGGGATCGGCTGCGTGGAGGAAAGCGCCCGTGAGGAGGATGAGCGCAACAAGGGGGGACTTGGATTTCATGGGGGAGACGGTGCGTGCGGCGCTCCCGGACAAGGGCGCCAGCCCGCTACTTCACGGCATAGCAAAAAATCAAATCCTGATCCCGCAGATACAGCCGCCCATTGGAGATCACCGGATGCGTCCAGATGTGGCCGGACGGGCTGCGGATGGTCGTCTGTGGGTCGAGCTTGAAGCGGCCTTTTTCGGTGTAAGCGCTGGGAGACGCCTCGATGAGGACGACGTTGCCGCTGCCTTCCTCGAGCAAATAGAACATGCCGTCCGCGTAGCTAATCGAGCCTTTCTGCACCGCCTTTTTCTCACTCCACACCTCGGCGCCAGTCTTGAAGTCCTGGCACGTGAGGCCCAGACCGTCGCTATAGCCATACACGTGGTCGTTCAGGAGGATGACCCCGCCGTGATGATTCTTCATCACCTTGTTCGTCCCCGCGGTTTCGTCGAAGAGCATCTTGATCTGGTTGCCGGGCTCGATGGTGAAGCTCATGCTGCCCACGCCGTAGCCCGCCGTGACGTAGACCTGGTTGCCCTTGACGATCGGAGTCGGGATGACGGCGGTCTTGCCGGGATAGGGTTGCTTCCAGAGGACCGCGCCCGTCTTGGCATCGAGACCGACGACATTCTCCGCCGAACGCTGAACGTAAACCGCTTGATCGTTCATCCTGGCGGGCACGACGGACGAATAGTGGGCGCCATCGGTCCAGTCTTTCGACTGCCAGATGACCTTGCCGTCAGCCTTGTTGAGTGCGGCCACCGTGCCCTTGGGTCCTCCGGGGGTGCAGAGGACCTTGTCGCCATCGACCAGGACGCTTTCGGTGTAGCCCCAGCCGGGCCGCTTGCCGCCGAGCTCGGTCATGGTGGTGCGCCACAGTTCCTTGCCGTCATTGGCCTGGAGGGCGACCAGAGTTCCGTCGCCGCCCAATGTGTAGACCTTGTCGCCGTCGACTGCCGGGGTGCCGCGCGGACCGTCGCCCCATTTGTTGCTGAGGATGGGGCCGAGTTTCGCGACCCAGAGTTCACCGCCTTTGACGGCGTCGAGGCAAATCAGCAGCTCGGAGTCTTCCCGGGTGCCCATGGTGAAGACCTTCCCGTCGTCGACGGCGAATCCGGAGTAGCCATTGCCGGCCTTGTCATAGCTCCAAATCTTCTTAGGGCCGCCCTCCGGCCACGATTTGAGCAGACCGGTTTCCTTGGAGATATCGTCACGATTCGGGCCGCGCCACTGCGGCCAGTCAAAACTGTCACCCGAGGAAGTTGCGATGGTGACGACGAGCTGCGCAGAGGCCTGGACCGCCGAACTTTGATCCGCCCCATGAAGGAGGCTGCTGGTGAGGAGGGCGAGAGGGAGCAGCAGGAAGGTCTTTTTCATGAGGAGCGGGGCGGTCTGGCTGGTGGAGCGATCAAGTATGCTTCACAAACCATGGCTGGGCATAAGGATTCTTAGTAAAAAAGTCGAGCAGCAGGTGGGCGACTTTTTCCTGTCCGCTGCGCGAAGGGTGCGTGCCGTCGGGGCCGCAATCTTCTTTCAGCCATTTCAAACCGTCGAGCGCGCGGCCTTTTTCGCCGTTTGTCCACAGGTACGGTCCCCACAGGATCGACGGGCCGTCCGCGGCCTGGTCGCGGATGACGGCGCGCATGGCAAATGCACCCTCGTAGGCATACGGCTCGGGATTGAGCTGGGTGGTCGCGTAGCCGGCATAGATGCGGCTGGAGAGAAGGATGAGGCGGACGTTGGGATACTTTTCCCGGGCGCGGGTGATGAGCTTTTTGACATCGTCGCGCAGGCGGTCCGTCTCCGCCGGCCAGCCGGCGCTGGGACGTGCGTTGGCCTCCTTGATCCACAGCGCCTGGATCTGTGCGGGGGTGACCCCGGCGGCTTGAAGACGGCGCCCCGCTTCGTCCCACGGATGATCCACGGTCGCCCAGATTTGAGCCGTCTGCCCACCTTGGGCGCCGTCCACGACGATGGTCGAGGCGGCTTTGCGGGGATCGGCGTCCACCATGGTCTTGAAGGTCGAAAACTCCTGCGTGGTGTTGGACATACCGATCGACATGAGCACGATCTTTCCCGCATTGGACGGCTTGCCTTCGGCATCGAGCGGATGAATTTGCTCCACCGCTTTTTGGGCGCGGGCCGCGAGATCCGCCGGGGGTTCGTTTTTGCCGCCCCCATACAGGCCGCCATCCTGACCTTGATACGGGCCGCTCAGTTCCGTCAGCGGAACGAGATTGGTTGGCGCGGGTGGCGGAGGTTCCTGCTTCTGCGGCTGGCCTTGGGCGCCAGGCCCCCCTCCTTTGCCATGTTGCCGGAGGGCTTCGTCGTAGTATTTTTGATCATCGGGTGAGAGCTTCTCGCCGCGTGAGGCCCGCTGGTGAAGGTCGCGGGCTTTTTCCCAGTCGATTTTTATTTCGTCGGCCTGGAGACCACAGACGCAGACCACGAGGAGGGGGAGGAGGGAACGACGCATAGTAATGAATAGGTGGATGGGGAGAGGTGAAGCGTTGCGGAAACGCAAGACGCGTTATGGAAACGCAACCTATTAGTCGCCAGAAGCCATCATTTATATGACCGCCGGTGTGCTGGGAGCGCGCAGAAAACTCCACGCCCTGGACAGGCCAGCTCCCAAATCCTCCCGTTTCGCCAGCAATGCTGGCCGCGTGTGCTTATGGATGGATGACGCGGACGCGATGATTTTCGCTGTCGCCGATGTAAATGGAGCCGTCCTTATCCGCGAAGATGCCGTGCAAGCGAGCCATCTTGCACTGGAGCGGGTCGCCGTCAGGGCCGTCGCCTTTCTCGCCGGTGCCTGCCATGAGCAGCAGCTTGCCGGTCTTCGCTTCGATCATGCGCACGCTGTGACTCTCTGTGTCGGCGAGCCACGCGTTGCCGGCCGCGTCGATGGCGATCCCCTTGGGGCCGGAGAGGGCGGCCTCGCGGGCTGGTCCGCCGTTGCCGGTGAATCCTTTCTTGCCGTTGCCGGCTATGAGATGGATGACGGCGGCCTGAAGGTCGAAACGGAAGACCTGATTACCGGCGCGGGTGACGAGCCAGAGGTCGCCCTTGCCGTCGAAATCGATCGAACGCGGGCCGTTGAGCGGGGTGCCGGCGATGGGTGAACCTTCGGGCGTCTCGCCCGACTTGCCGGTGCCGGCAAACGTGGTGATCGTGCCGGTCTTCATCTCGACGCGGCGGATGACGTTGTTGCCGATGTCGCAGATGTAGAGCTGCCCGCCGCCGGGATCGAACTGGATGCTGTGCGGTTGCTTGAGCTGGGCCTGCGCTGCCGGGCCGCCGTCGCCGCTATAGCCGGCGGCGCCCGTGCCGGCAAAGGTGGTGATTATCCCGGTCCTGGCATCGATGCGGCGGATGGCGTTGTTGGTCATGTCGGCGACGTAGATGTTGCCGGCTTTGTCGAAGCGCATTTCATGCGGGAGATTGAAGGTCGCTTCGGTGGCCGGGCCCCCGTCGCCCGTGTAGCCCACCTTGCCGGTGCCCGCGACGTTGTGGATGACTCCATCGGAGGTGATCCGCCGGATGCGCTGGCCGCCGTATTCGCAAAAATAGAGCGCGCCATCCGGTCCACGGGTGATGCCGAAGGGGTTGTCGAGTGGGGTGGAAGTGGCTGGGCCGCCGTCGCCCGAAGAGCCCTTGGCACCCGTGCCGGCGACCGTGGAGATCGTGGCGGCGGGCACGGTTGGCGAAAGGCCGACGAGGAGCGCAAGAGTGGCGGGAAGGAGGAAACGGAGGGGAGCCATGGGGGGAGTTTTGCCGGATCTGGACGGAAGTCGAGCCAGGCCTGCGATGGCTGGGCCGCGATTTCTGTCACCTAATTGTAACGTTAGGCGACTGGCACAAATCGCCGTCCCGGGACTCAATTCCTCATCCTATTATGAAATCGAAACTCCTCCTTGCTCTCCCGACTGCGCTGGCCCTGGCGAGCGTGTCCGCCTTTGCCGGCAGCCTTGTCATCAAAGGTTCCGATACCCTCGGGGCCAAATACGTCCCGCAACTCAAAGAGGCTTTCCAGGCCAAACACCCGGAGACGACATTCAACATCGCGGCCGAAGGTTCGACGACGGGCATCGCGGCAATCATCAACGGCACGGCGCAGATCGGCATGTCGAGCCGGAAGGTCGAATTGACCGAACAAAGCGAGGCGGCGGCCAAGGGCGTGAAATTTCAGGAAACGATCGTGGCTCACGACGGCATCGCCGTGATCGTCAGCGCCAAGAGCCCGATTACGAAGCTGACCAAAAAGCAGGTCGAGCAAATCTTCGCCGGCGACGTGACCGACTGGAGCGCGGTGGGTGGCAAGGGTGGCGCGATATCGGTTTACACCCGCAACACCTCCTCCGGCACCTACAAGGACTTCAAGGGGCTCGCCATGAAGAAGCGCGATTATGCCGCGAGCTCGCAGAAGATGGCCGGCAACGAGCAAATCGCCGCAGAGGTGGCGAAGAACGCGAATGGCATTGGCTACGTCGGACTCGCCTATATCAAAGCCGAGGGCGTGAAAGCCGTGCCGATCGAGGGAGTCGATCTTTCGGATGAAAATGTGCGCACAGGCAAGTATCCCTATTCGCGCGACACCTACTTCTACACGAATGGCGCGCCGACCGGCGAGACGAAGGATTTCATCGACTTCACGGTGAGCGAAGAAGGCCAAAAGATCGCCCGCCAGGTTGGTTTCGTGCCGATCGAGAAGAAATGAGCCTTGGCGGTTCGGCGAATGAATTCGCCGTTACGCCGCGGAACTTCGCCTTGCGGCGATGCCACTGATCGTCAAGTCTCGCCGGGCTCGCGCCCGGCGAGACTTTTTCTTTTTCGTGAGGACGTTCTTGGTTAGAGCGTGTTGAGCGTGTTCCGCAATTCGGACACCGGAGGTGTCCCAGCGATTAGCCCCGGGTCGAGCGAGTGAAACGAGCGAACACCCGGGGTATCGCCCCCCAGCGAACGCTCCATCCGTCCCGGCGAAGCCGCATCTCCGAGGGAGAGGGGGAGGATGCGGCCAGGAGGCCGGGACGGATGGAGCTGCGCTGTTTTAGGAGGAAACCCCGAGTGGTCGCTCGCAAGCTCGCTCGACCCGGGGCTAATATCTCTTGTCCCTCCGGGACACACGCCGGTCGGAGCGCAGAATGCGCTTTAGATCGAGATGTCGCGGAGGCGGAATCAAATCAAAAGAGGCGCGACGGCGGCGGCAGTAAACTTACATTTTCCGCAGGTAGCATTATGCAAGGCAACTTCAACTGCGGCTTGCCGATTGAATTCGCAGTTGCCCTGTGGAACTTCGCCTTGCGGCGATGGCGCCGATCGTCAAGTCTCGCCGGGCTCGCGTCCGGCGAGACTTTCTTTTTCTTCCCCATGCTCACTCGTTCCTTGATCGCGATCGGTTTCTTGCAGGCCAGCCTCGTTCTCGCGGCCGATTGGCCGCAGTGGCGCGGTCCGGGCCGGACTGGGTATGTGCCCGAAGGCGATCGGGTGCCCGTGACACTGCCGGCGGAACCGAAGGTGGTGTGGCGTGTCCCGGTGGGAGACGGATTCGCGTCGCCCGTGCTCAGTGGCGGAAGGCTTTACCATCTCGATAATCAGGATGGGCAGGAAGTGGCGCATGGTGTGGATGCGGCGACGGGCCAGGAAGTGTGGCATGCGACGATCTTCTCCTCACACCAGGATGGCTTCGGGATCGGCCCCCGGTGCACGCCGGTCGCGGATCAAGGCCGCGTCTTCGTGCAGTCGGCGAAGGGAGAATTTCAATGCCTCGACGGAGCTACGGGAAAAGTGATTTGGCGGAAGAACTTCGTCGATGATTTCGGGGCGATCTACATCGGGGAAAAAGGCACGGCGGCAGGAGCCAGCCGGCACGGAGCGACCGGTTCCCCGATCATCGATGGCGAGCACATTATCGCCCAGGTCGGCAGCGCGACGGGTGCGAGCATCGTTGCGTTCCAGAAGGCGACTGGGGAAGTGGTCTGGAAAGCCGAGAATGACCAGACCGCCTACGCGGCGCCCATCATCGCCACGGTCGCGGGCGTGCGGCAATTCATCAGCTTTACCACGGAAGCCCTGATCGGGCTCGACCCTGCGAATGGAACACCGTTATGGCGCGAGCCCATGGCAACCCGCCTGGGCCGCCACGTGACGACTCCCAACGTGTGGCGCGACCTCGTCGTGGTGGCCTCGCACCAGATCGGCCTCGTGGCGACACGGGTGACGAAGAATGCCGGCGCCCTGGCGGCGAGCGAGGCGTGGGTCAACAAGAAGATGCTGATCAATTTCTCCAGCCCGGTGGTCGTGGGCGATCATCTGTATGGCCTCGGACCGGCGAAAAATCTCGTCTGTATCGATCTGGCTTCCGGTGAACTGGCGTGGGAGAAAACCGCCTTCACGCAGACCGATGGCGGCCGCGCCGAGGCCGCTTTCCTGGTCATGGGCCGGAACATCCTCGTGCTCACCGATGGCGGGGAGTTGGTGCTCTTCGCCGCGGACCCGAAGGAGTATCAGGAAGTCAGCCGCACGCAGGCCTGCGGCAAGACCTGGTGCAATCCGGCGTATGCCGATGGACGGCTCTATTTGCGCGACAACCGGGAGTTGTTGTGCGTGGAGTTGCTCGGGAAGTGATGGGTCCGCTTCACAGCATATTCTCCACGAAGGTGCGACTTTCGAAGAAATCGAGGTCCTCGATTTTCTCGCCCGTCCCGATGAAGCGCGTCGGGATGCCGAGTTCATTTTGAATGGCGACCACACAGCCGCCTTTGCCACTTCCGTCGAGCTTGGTAACGATGATGCCGGTCAATCCGCTGGCGGCGTGGAATTCCCGGGCTTGCTGAAGCGCGTTGCCGCCGGTCGTAGCATCGACGACGAGCAGCGTCTCGTGAGGCGCCTGGGGATCGGCCTTGGTGAGCACCCGCTTCACTTTGGCCAGCTCGCCCATCAGGTTGGTTTTCGTGTGGAGCCGCCCAGCCGTGTCGCAAATGAGGAACTCGATATTCTTGCGGTCGGCCGCCTGGTAGGCCTCGTAGCACAGGGCGGCGGGATCGGAGTTGTACGGACCCTTGATGATTTCGATCCCCAGCCGGTCGGCCCAGATGCCGAGCTGCTCGATCGCCGCCGCGCGAAAGGTGTCCGCCGCAGCCAGCATGACCGTATGGCCCTTGCGCTGGAGAAAATGCGCGAGCTTGGCCGTGGATGTCGTCTTGCCCGTGCCGTTCACCCCGACGACGAGGATGACTTTCGTTTTCGACGCGAGCGGCCGCAGGACGACGTTGTCGCGTGGCAGCACCTTGAGGATTTCTTCGCGGGCGACCTTGACCACGGTTTCCGCGTTCAGCTTTTCCGCCTGCGGTTGGAGTTCCTTGATGATGCGCGTCATCATGGGCACGCCGAGATCGGCGCGGATGAGGCTTTCTTCCAGTTCGTCCCAATCCACCGGCTTGCCGGAGAATTTCTGGATGAGCGATTTGAAAAAGCCGAATGCCATGCCGCCTTACGGATTCAGCGGGGACGCGGCTTCCCGGGCGGGCCGTCCCAGTTCCTGCTTGATGCGGTCGAGGACGCCGTTGACGAACCCGCCCGACTTTTCCCCGCCAAATTTCTTGGCGATTTCGATGGCCTCGTTGATGATGATCACGGGAGCGACATCGGGCGCATGGAGCATCTCAAAGATGGCCATGCGCAGGATATTGCGATCCACGGCGGCGAGGCGGTTCAACTCGTAGTTGGCGGTATATTTTTTGATCCGCTCATCGATGTCGTCGCGATGTGTCATCACCCCGGCCACGAGTTGCTCGGTGAAGGCGCGCGTTTTCGCGGTGACGGCGGCCTTGCCTGGACCGGAATGGAGGGCCCAGAAGGTGGTCGCGTCCCCCGGCGATTTTTCGCCATTCAAATCAATCTGGTAGAGGAACTGGATGGCCGCTTCCCGGCCTTCGCGTCGTTTGCCCATGGGATAAATCAGCGGCTGCTTCGCAACCCGCTCAGGGTTTGGACCATTTGCGCGGCCACGCGGGCGGCCTCGGTGCCGCGGTTGATTTCGTCCTCGAGGCAACGCACCCGCGCCTGCTCGGCATCCTTGACCAGGAGGACTTCGTGAATGACCGGCAGCCGGTGGGTCAGGCTGAGCTGTTGCAGCGAGGTGGTGATGGCCCCGGCAATCAAGGCGGCATGTTGCGTTTCTCCCTGGATGATCACACCGAGGGCGATAATCGCATCGACGCCGCGTGTCGCCACTTCCTGGACCATGAGGGGAATTTCGAAAGCGCCTGGGACTTCGTAAGTCTGGATGCTGAACGTCGGCGAGATGGCCTCGAGTTCGCGCCGGCAATGATCCACCAGTCCCGCGACGAACTCGCTGTTATACTGGCTGGCCACAAGGGCAAACGTCCGCCGCTGGCCGATCTGGCGTGGGCGGGATGGAAAAGCGGTGGACATGCGGGACGGAGAAAGTAGAGCGTCAGCCGCGAGGCGCAACAACGTTATCGTGGGCGCGGGCCTGCGGATTTTCTTTCCTGGGCCGTTACAGGAGATGGCCCATTTTCAGGCGCTTGGTTTCGAGGTACTTCTCGTTGTGCGGGTTCGAGGCGGACTTGATCGGCACGACCTCGACGATCTTGAGTCCATAGCCATCGAGGCCGATGACTTTCTTGGGATTGTTCGTGAGGAAACGCATCCTGCGAACGCCAAGATCGCTGAGAATCTGCGCGCCGAGACCGTAGTAGCGGAGTTCGGCCGGGAAACCGAGTTTGAGATTGGCCTCGACGGTATCGAGGCCCTCCTCCTGAAGTTTGTAGGCGTGGATCTTGGCGGGCAGGCCGATGCCGCGGCCTTCCTGGCGCATGTAGAGCAGGACGCCATTGCCCGCGGCCTCGATCTGCTGGAGAGCGGTGTGGAGTTGCTTGCCGCAATCGCAACGCAAGGAGCCGAAGACATCGCCGGTCAGGCATTCGCTGTGGACGCGGACGAGCGTCGCCTTCTTGGGCGAGATGGTGCCTTTGACGAGGGCGAGGTGATGCACGCCATCGACGATCGAGCGGTACATGTGCAACTCGAACTCCCCGTAGTCCGTGGGAAGCTTGATGATTTGCTCGCGCTCGATGAGCCGTTCCCGGCTGCGGCGATAGACGATCAGATCCTCGATCGAGCACATCTTCAGCCGATGTTTTTTCCGGAACTTCAGCAATTCCGGGAGGCGGGCCATCGTGCCGTCGGCATTGAGGATCTCGCAGAGCACCCCGGCTGGGGTGAGGCCCGCCATACGGGCGAGATCGACGCTCGCTTCGGTATGGCCGGCCCGGCGCAGCGCGCCGCCGGGCTTGGCGCGCAGCGGAAAGACGTGGCCAGGCTGGACGAGATCCTGGGGCGTGGACTTCGGATCGACGAGGACCTGGATGGTCCGCGCGCGGTCGTGAGCGCTGATGCCGGTGGTCACGCCCGTGGCGGCGTCGACGGACACCGTGAAGTCCATGCGGTAGCTTTCCCGGTTCTCCAGAACCATGCGTTGCAAGCCCAACTGCTCCGCTCGCTCTTCCGTGATCGGCGCACAGATCAGGCCGCGGCCGTGCGTGGCCATGAAATTGACGGCGTCGGGCGAAATTTTCTCCGCGGCCATCACGAGATCCCCCTCATTTTCGCGATCGGCGTCGTCGGTGACGATCACCATGCGCCCGGCACGGATGTCCTTGATGACGTCTTCGATTGAATCAAATAGCGGGGAAGTGGACATGGAAGGAGCGTGAACCAATCATGGCCGGGGCTCCAAGGAAAAGGAAAGATGTCGTTACTCGATGGTGATGGCCGCT
>JBBRPL010000147.1:0-19225 GCA_038228205.1 Chthoniobacterales bacterium | reverse complement strand
GAGCTACTTCACCAAGGAGGAAGACGTGAAAGGCGCGGGCAACGAAATCTTCGTCGAGCGCGAATATTTCAAACTCGTCCCGAAGGTCGAGCAGGTGAACCTCCCCGCGAACGCCGCCGCCAGCACGCTCCCGGCCAATCAACCCGTCGCCCTGGCCACGACCGGCCGCACCGAGCAACGCGCCATCTTCACGCGGGTCCCGCTCAAGACCGGCGATACCGTGGCGAGCGGCGACCAGATCGAAGTCGTCCTCAAGATCACCGCGAAGAACACCTACGACTATCTGGCTTTCGAGGACATGAAGCCCGCGGGTTGCGAGCCCGTCGAACTGCGCAGCGGGGGACGCTGGGCGGGCGGCCTCTGCGCCAATCTCGAACTGCGCGATGAGAAAGTCGTCTTCTTCATCGGCCTCCTGGAGCAAGGCCAGCACATCCTGCGCTACAAACTGCGCGCCGAAACCCCCGGCCAATTCCACGCCCTGCCCACCGCGGGCTCGGCGATGTACGCTCCCGAAGTCCGCGCGATCAGCGACGAGATGCGCCTGCGGATCAAGGAGTGAGGGTCATCGATGGGAAAATGGTGCACGATGGCTTGAAAGTAGAAGCGGCTTCCAGCCGCTTATCCTCAAACGGAAGAGGCAGGATGCCTCTTCTACTTTCCGCCGCGGCACCGTGATCGTCCGGCTTGGCTCCCACCAAGGTCCGCGGAGTCGTAGTTTGTTCTCGAAGAGGTCTCCTCCTCCGCTGAGAGTCACGACTCCCCGCCATGAAAGACAAAGACTCCCTCCACGCTCTCGCGAATCGCTACCGGGTCACCAAGCCGCGAAAATTCCGCCTCGAGGATGTCGACCCCGGGGACACTTGGAAGCTGAAATCCAAAGACGCCAAAGAGCACCTCGCCCGTGGTGTCGGCCTCCTCTGCGAATTGCAGGAAAAGCTCTACGCCCAGGACAAATGGGCCATCCTGCTCATCTTCCAGGCCATGGACGCCGCGGGAAAGGACGGCACCATCGAACACGTTATGTCCGGCGTGAACCCGCAAGGGTGTCAGGTCTCCTCATTCAAGGCGCCCAACTCCACCGAACTGGATCACGACTACCTGTGGCGCACCACGTGCGCCCTGCCGGAACGCGGCCGAATCGGCATCTTCAATCGCAGCTACTACGAAGAGACGCTCATCGTTCGTGTCCATCCAAAGTATCTGCAGACGTCCAAGATCCCTCCGAAGCTGCTCACCAGGAAGATCTGGAAGGAACGCTTCGAGGACATCAACGCCTACGAGCGCTATCTCAGTCGCAACGGCGTGCTGATTCGCAAGTTCTTCCTCCACGTTTCCAAAGCGGAACAGAAGCGCCGCTTTCTCAGCCGGCTCGATGAACCGGAGAAGAACTGGAAATTCTCCCTCGCAGATGTCCAGGAGCGCGAGCACTGGAACGCTTACCAGGCGGCCTACGAAGAGACCATCCGCCACACCAGCACGGAGCACGCGCCGTGGTTTGTCATCCCCGCCGACAACAAATGGTTCACCCGCGTCGCGGTCTCCGCGGCCATCCATGACGGCATGAACTCCCTCGACCTCGCCTTCCCGGAAGTGGACGACGTGAAGAAAAAGGAACTCGCCGCCGCGCGGGTGGCCCTGATGAAGCACAAAGCGTGAACTCCCTTCCCCCATGAAATGCCTCCTCCTCCTCATGGCCCTCGCGTGTGCGCAAGCCCTCGCCACGGAACCGCTGCCCCCCATGTTGAATCTGCCTGGGACCGGCGGAGACGAGACCAAGATTGATTATGCGGCCCTGCTTGTGCTGAAGGGCGTCCATGCCGTGATCTGTCCGATCAGCGACGACTGGAAGTTTCAGCTCCACGACTATCTGCTCTACCATGGCGGAAAATTCTGGTGCATGTGGAGCCACGGCCCGGATGTGGAGGATTTGCCGAAGCAACACGTCGCCTACGCGACCAGCGACGACGGCCTGAAATGGAGCGAGCCAAAGCCGCTCAGCGGCCTCCCTGACGAAGGCCGCGCGTATATCGCCCGCGACTTCTGGGTGCGCGATGGCAAGTTGCTCGCCCTCGTGGCCAGCTACAAAGGTAAAGGCGCATTCGGCGTGGACAAGGATCTCAAGCTGCTCGCCTTCGAGTGGGATGAAGCCTCTTCCGCGTGGCAGCCCAAGGGTTCGATCTTCGATAACGCGATCAACAACTTCGCCCCGCAGAAAATCTCATCCGGCGATTGGGTGATGACGCGGCGCGACGCGCGCATGAATGTCTCGATGCTGATCGGCGGCATCAAAGCCCTCAACGACTGGCGGATGTTTCCCGTCATCGACCGCACCGCTTCCGCCCGGGCCACCGGGTTCAGTCCCGATGAACCCGTCTGGTGGGAGCGGCCCGACAAGAGCATCGTCGGTGTTTTCCGCGACAACGGCGGCTCGTCGCGCCTCTTCCGTGCCATTTCCACCGATCTCGGCCAGACATGGACGACACCCGAAAAGACAAACTACCCAAACGCCACGAGCAAGCTCTGCCCGCTCCTCACCAGCCGCGGATATCGCGTGCTCATCTCGAACGCCAATCCCACCCTGGGCCGCCGCGAACTGCACCTGGCCGTCTCGGAGGATGGTCTCACCTTCACGCGCATGGGCCGCCTCGACATCCCGTCTCCCAAGCCCGCCACCCTCCAGTATCCGCACCTCATCGAGCACGAAGGAAATCTGTTCATCACTTTCTCCCGCAATAAGAACATCAGCGAGATCATCAAGGTCTCGCTCGATGAAGTCGACCGCCTGCGCGGGAAGTAAACCTGCTGCCTGACCTCCACGCCCGGGTCCCTGGGTTTTGATCCTATGTCTGTTTTTGGGCGAGATCAGCCCCTGGCCCAATGACTCCGTACCGCGCCCCCGTAGGCCCCGCAGCTCTCTCGCACGACAAGACGCGGTGTGAGCAGCAGCGCGCGCGGGGGAAGCGTCGGGTCCGCGATCCGCTCGTGCATGGCCTCAAAGGCCGTGATGGCGAGATCGCGGCAGGGTTGCTCCATCGTGGTCAGGGGCACGCTCAGCAGGCTGGCCATGCGCACATTGTCGAAACCGACGAGCCGGATATCCTGCGGAACACGAATGCCCAGCCGGGTGAGCGTTTGCAGTAGTTGCGCGGCGAGTTGATCGCTGTTGCAGAAGATCGCGTCGAGCTGGCGGGCTTGCGCGAAGGCGCGCACAAACTTGATGTCGGCGGGGTTGCCGCTCTGCACGAAATGGCGCGACAATTCGATCCCGTGTGCTTGCATCGCGATGCGGGTGCCCGCGATGCGTCCATCCACGGTCGAGGCGGTGAACGGGCGAGTGACATACGCGAAACGGCGGGCGCCGAGCTTGATCAGGTGTTCCGCCAGGAGGTAGCCGCCGGCGAAGTTGTCCACTCCCACGAGATCGAGTGCGCTGCGCTGGGGAAACGCGCCGGTGTCGCGATCCAAAAGCACCACCGGGATACCCGCCGTTCGCAGGCTCTCGATGATCCGCTGGCTGGCTGCTTCCCCGTCGGCGCGATACTCGAAGGGCACGAAGAAAACCCCGGCGACGCCACGCTCGATGAACTGCGCGCAGAGCGCTTCCGCCTCGGCCACGCTCATCTCGGCGCGATCGCCCGCCGGCGGTTGCGCGCTCCCGCCCCACCACACCGCATAGTCGTGGACTCGCGCCAGGCTGGCCAATTCACCGCAGATGGAATCAAAGATCTCCGTGTGCCGCATGCTCGGCACGATCAGCCCGAGCTGCGGAAAGGCGGAGCGCGCCGCGCTCGTGGCGGCGCCTTCCGCCCGGACGTAGCTGCCGGAGCCCGCGCGCCGTTCGATGAGCCCCTGTTCCTGAAGGTCGCGCATCGCCCGGCCCACCGTGGGGCGGGACACGCGGAAACGTTTTACAAGTTGCGCTTCGCTGGGTAGCCGCGCACCCGGGCGGTGTTTGCCCGTGGCGATTTCGGTGGCGAGTTGGCGGGAGACGGTGCGGTGTTTTGGCGCGGTGCCCATGGCGGATCTGTCAGTAGCAGGGGTCAGGCAGTCATGACAGCTATCTTGCATCCTGTCATGTCAGTTGTCGAAGGAACCGTCGCCCCGTGGGTATTCTCTGCCGCACCTCGGGAGGGCCACCCGCCTTCTCCCTTTCCCCGCTCCTTCGATCCATGACCCGACTCTTATCCTACGCCTTCTCGCAACTCGTCGCCCTCGTTCTCTGGAACGGCGCCAGCGCCTTCGCCGCCGAAGCCAAACCGGTAGCCGCGCTGACGCTCGTCCAGGATGGCCAGCCCAAAGCCGTCATCGTCCTCGGGGACTCGCTTCGCGCAAATGATTCCGCGGCGGCCACGCTCGTGGCCCATGTGAAGCAGATGTCCGGCGCGACGCTGCCCGTCATCCCGGAGAAGGAACTCGAAGGCGCCCGTGTCGAAGCGGGGCGCATCATCGCGCCGGAAGGCAAGACCACGGCGCAGACATTCATCCTGCTCGGCGAGAGCGACCTGACAAAAAAGCTCGGCGTCTCGCGCGAGGGGCTTGGCCAGAGCGGGGTCTTGCTGAAGACGACGGGAAACGCCGTCACCCTGATGGCGCCTGCCACCGGCGCCGTCGGCAAGCGCGGGAATCTGAACGCCAACGTCGTGTTTAATTTCCTCGAGGTGCTCGGCTGCCGCAGTTTGTGGCCGGGTGAAGTCGGCAAGGTCGTCCCGTCTAAAAGCACGATCGCCGTGCCGGCCCTCGATGTACATCTCACTCCGCCCATCGGTCAGCGCGTCATCCGCTTCACTCCGCTCGAAACGCGCGGCTCCGCCCAGGGACTCGCCTGGCTCGGCGTCACGGCCGCTGAGCAACGCGCGGCATTTGAAGCCGCTTCGCGCACCGAATCGGAGGGCACGTGGGCGGCATGGAATGGGCTCGGGGGTAACATCGGCCTGGTCGGCGGCGCCGCGGGTGGCGGTTTGCGCGGGGGCTGGGATGAGCATGGGAAGGCGCATCCCGAGTGGTTCGCCTTGCAGGCCGATGGCACGCGCGATCAGAGCCTGGCCAAGGAACGCTGGCGGCTTTGCGTTTCCAATCCCGGCCTGATCGAGCACGTCGCGCAGGATATCATCACCCGCCTCAATGGACATGCGCAGGCCGCAATCTCGCTCTGCCCCAATGACGGCGGCTTTTCGAGCTTCTGCATGTGCGACGCCTGCAAGAAACTCGACGCGGCCGACGGTCCGAAGGTCAAGATGCTCATCTTTACAAAAGTCGGCGGTGCGGAGCGCACCGAGGTGGACTATGTCTCGCTGACCGACCGCTACTTGCACTACTGGAACGCGATCGCCGAGCGAGTAACCAAGGTCGTGCCCGACCAGCTCTTCCTCGTCGAGGCCTACAGCTACTACTCCGATCCCCCGGTCCACGAGCGGCTGCACCCGAATCTCGTCGTGCGCTATGTCCCGAGCCTGGCCGACGGCTGGAAAGGCTGGCAGGCGGCCGGTGCCAAGCGTGCCTACTGGCGCCCAAACAATCTCGGCAGCGGCTATCGCTATGGCGCCCTGAATCCCAAGGCCCGCGAGGCCGCCGACACCCTGAACTATCTCGGCCAAAACGGCATCCTGGCGACCGACATGGACAGCATCTTCAACAACTGGGCCACCATGGGCCTGCTCTACTACACCTCCGCCCGCCTGAGCTGGGATCCGACACAGAAGTTCGACGCGGTGCTGGACGATTACTGCCGCACCGGCTTCGGCGCGGGCGCCGATGCGGTGAAGAAATACTTCCTCGCCATCGAGAAGGGTGTCGTGCCGTTCGCCGTCGGAGGCCGCGGAACGTTCCCGCACATCACGCCGGAGACGATCACTGAATTGCGCGCCGTGCTCACCGAGGCCGCGAAAGCCACCGAGAACGATGCGCCGTCGCATCGCCGCGTCGCTTTCCTGCGCGCGGGCCTTGAGTTTACCGCGATCAGCTCCGAGGCCTACCGGCTCGCCGAGGCCGCCCAGGCCAGCGGCGCCGTGGACGCGAAGGCCGCGGCCGCCGTGCTGGAGCGCCGCTGGCAGATGATGCGGGCGCTCGTTCACAACCAGCCGCTCGCCGTGAACGTGGTCGTGGTCGCCGGCAATGACGCGCCACTGAACAGCGCCCTGGGTTGGAAGGGCCCCAGCGAAATTGCCAAATCCGGCAAATTCCAACTGCAACCCGGCGACGACTGGCTCAACGAAGACCAAAGCGCCACGCGCAAAGGTGCCACGAAGTGACCCGCTCCATCACTCTTGGCCGCGCGAAATTCAAGCTGCTCCCGGGGTGTTTCCTGTTCTTCACCGCGGCCCTCCTGGCCGATGACCGCGTTTTCACGATCGAGCACGACGCAGGCGGCGGGGTGAGCGTCAAGGTCGGCGGCCAGCCCTTCGCCAGCTACGTGATCGACCAGGCGACCAAACCCTACCTTTGGCCCATCTATGGCCCGACGGGAAAAGCCATGACCCGTGCCTATCCCATGCAGGAGGTGGACGCCGAGCCCGCCGCCCAGCGCGATCACCCGCATCACCGCGGCCTTGGATTCGGCTTGTCGGATGCCGGCGGCGGCGCCTGGAAATTGCCGGACGAAAAAGGCGACGCCCCCACCGAGGAAACGCTGAGTAACGGCGGCGATACCTGGGGCGAGCGTCGCACGCTGGAGGAACTCTTGCAGCGGCCCAAGCTCGTGGTCATGGCCACGCGCCGCCTGATGGCGCTGGGCCGCCTTCAACATCGTGCGTTCACCCAGCTCGAGGCGAATGCCACCGGCGCCATCGTCGCCGAAGCCTGCGATTACCTCGATGCGGCGGGAACGCGCTTCATGCGCGAAGATCGCCGCCTGACCTTCCATCTCATTGGCGAAGCGCGCGCCATCGATTTCGACCAGACGCTGATCGCCAGCGACGGCGACATCCGCATTGGCGACCAGACCGATGGTGGCCTCTACATCCGCGTCCCGGCCAGCATGGCGGTGAGCAGCGGCCTGGGCGGCCGCATCGTGAATAGCGCCGGACAGACCGACAAGGATGCGTGGGGAAAACCTGCGGCGTGGTGCGACTATCACGGCCCCGTCGAGGGCGAAGTTCTCGGCGTGGCCATCCTCAATCACCCGCGGAGCTTTAGGGCGCCCACCCGTTGGCATGTGCGTACCTACGGGCTATTCTGCGCCGACCCCTTTGCCCAGCATGCCTTCGACCCGACGCTGCCCGATGCCACGACGACCATTCCGCGCGGCCAGCAACTCAGCCTTCATCATCGCTTCGTTTTCCACGCCGGCGACGAGCAAGCTGCCGGCATCGCCCGCCTCTATGAAGACTACGCCCGCAGCCAGCCGCTCGCCGAAAACCCCGCTGCCGCCAAGTAAAACCATTCGCCCAGTCATCCATCTCACACCATGAAACTCAGACTCCTCCTCGGCCTCCTCTCCCTCGCCACCGTGCGCCTCATTGCCGCGGATTCGACCAGCGATCCTCTTGCGCCCTGGCGCAAGGACGTGCACATCGCGCCCGTCTCGCCCCAGGAAGGCCGGCACACGATGCACTCCTACTTTAATACCTGCCCCGAAAGTCCCGACGGGCGCTATGTGCTTTTCTATTCTTCGAAGGCGCGCGATGGGCACCATGGCGAAGTCTGCATTCGCGATCGCCAATCGGGTGAGGAAAAAGTGCTCGCGGTGAACATCAATGCCGAGGACGCGCATCGCGTCGCCTGCCAGCAGTGGGTCTCTGGCGGCAAACGCGTCGTCTTTCACGGGGAACGCGACGGCGATTGGTTCGTCGGCTGCGTGGACCTCGACACGATGAAAGAACGCATCATCGCTCGCAACCAGCTCGCGGGATGGGGTCAGCCGAATGCGGACGTCGTGCCGCTCTACAGCCCGCACTGGCATCCCGGCGACCACCGCGATCTCGATCTGATCAACGTCGTGACCGGCGAGAAGCACACCGCCGTGACCGTCGAGGCCCTCAAGCAGGCTTACCCCGATTGGTTCGAAAAAACCTTCGGCGACAAAAAGCCGTCCCTCTTTTTCCCCATCCTCAGCCCCGATCTCCAGCGCATCTTTTTCAAGATGGCCCTCGCCACGGGCGAAGACCCGCGCAGCACCGCCGCCAGTGCGCGGCAGGGGCTCATCTGCTACAGCCTCGCGGACAAGAAGTTTCTCTACATGAATCCCAAGTGGGGCCATCCCTCATGGCAGCCCGACTCACGACACATCACGGAGATGCACTACACGGTTTACGACAGCAATGACGGCAGCGTCGTGACCAATCCCGGCATGCCGACGAAGGCTTCCCGCGCCGCCGCCACTGCTGCCGGAAAATCCGAGCCCGATTCCCCGCTGCGCGACGTGAGCGGCGATCATCCGACCGTCAGCCCCGACGGCAAACTGGTCCTCACCGACACCATCATGACCAATTTTGGGGGCGAGAAGAATGAATGGGGCATCGTCCTCGCGGACGCCAAAGGAACCGGCCAGATCATCATCCACAAGTTCGACAACTCGCACGGCGCGGAATCGTGGCGCCGGTCGCACCCGCACCCGATTTTCTCCGCCGATGGCAAACGCATCTACTACAATGTGAGCGACGGCGAGTTCACCCGGCTCTTCGTGGCTGAGATCAAGTAAGCCCCTTTTCTGTTTTTAGGGTAAGCCGCGCACCGTTCCCCCACACCATGAACTCCTCAAAATCGCCGGGACTCCGGATTCGATCTGCCCTCTCCGCGCTCGCCGCTCTGCTGCTGATTTCACCGCCCGCGCTCCTGGCCGCCGATCCCGTGTCCGGGCAGGCGCCCAATCCCGGCGCCTATTCGGCCGAGCAGTTCGAGGTCAAAGCGACGCGCGGGAACAAGGCGAAGATGCGCGACGGCATCCGCCTTTCCGTCGACGTGTTTCAGCCCAAGGCCGACGGGAAATTTCCCGCGATCCTGATCATCACGCCCTATAGTAACAATCCCGGCTATCAGGCGCGCGGCAGTTGGTTTGCGAAGCGCGGCTTCATTGTGGCCGTCGTGGATTCGCGCGGCCGTTTCGACTCCGAGGGCGAGTGGGATCCGTTTGACTCGAAGCATAAGACGGACGGATACGACCTCGTCGAATGGCTCGCCGCGCAGCCGTGGTGCGACGGCAAGGTGGGCATGATGGGCCTCTCCTACATGGGCTGGGCGCAATGGTGGACCGCCACGCAGGGCCCGCCCTCGCTGCGGGCCATCGTCCCCGAAGTCGCGCCGCCCGATCAGTTCTATAATGTCCCTTTCCAAAACGGCGTGCCGGTCGGTGTGATCATGGATTGGGCCGCGACCATGTCCGGCCGCGTCGGTCAGACCGTGGGCCCCGGCCCCTACGGCGGATTTGCCACCACGGAGAGGCGCCTCGCAGATTACATGCAGTTGCCCTACATTAAGCTCAACGAAATCCGGGGCGCGCTCGATGCGCCATGGTTCGAGAAATGGTTCCGGGGCTACGTCGCGAGCGACCCCTATTGGCGCGGCATCGCTTACCAGACGCCGGAGTCCTACGCGAAAGTGGCCGTCCCGTCCCTCGCCGCCAGCGGATGGTTCGATGCCGATTTCCCGGGCGCGCCTATGAACTACCTGGCGATGAAAAAGCACGGCGCGACTCCCGATGCGCGCCATCCTCGGCTCGTGATCGGCCCGTGGCCGCACATTTTCAACAAGGACCGCAAAGTGGGCGCATTCGATTACGGTCCTGAGGCCGTCATCGACTGGGATGGCTACGTTTGCCGCTGGTTCGATCATTGGCTCAAGGGCGTCGACAATGGCGTCATGAGCGACCCGCCCGTGCATGTCTTTGTGATGGGCCGCAACCGCTGGTCCGCCGAGCAGGATTGGCCGCTGCCGCAGACCCGCTGGACGAAGTATTTCCTGCACAGCGGCGGCCACGCGAACTCCATCGACGGGGACGGCCTGCTCAGCACGTCGCCTCCGCCCGCGTCGGAAAACTCCGCATCCGACGCCTATACTTACGATCCCGCCAAGCCCACGCGCTCGCCCTTCACCGCCGGACATTTGGAAGAGGGCGCGGTCGATACGCGCAAGTCTTCCAGCGGTCTTGATGTGCTCGTCTATACCACTCCGCCCCTGGAAGATGAGGTCGAAGTCACCGGCCCGATCACCGCCAAACTCTACGCCGCCACCTCCGCGCGCGACACCGACTGGATGGTCCGGTTGATCGACGTCCAGCCGGATGGATTCTCCGCGATGCTCAGCGAGGGGATCATGCGCGCCCGGATGCGCGATCCCGCGCATGAAGGTGCCTTCAACCCCGACAAGCTCAGCGTCATCGAGCCCAACCAGGTTTACGAATACACCATCGAATTCTGGCGGGCCACGGCCAACGCCTTCGCGAAAGGCCACCGCATCCGCGTCGAGATTTCCAGCAGCTACTTTCCCTACTACCTGCGCAACCTCAACACGGGTGCGGACAACATCGGCCTCGAGACCGCCTTCGTCGTCGCCGAGCAGAAGATCATGCACACCGCGAATCAAGCCTCGCACCTGGTGCTCCCGGTGATCCCGCGCCGTTGATCCATTCAACGATAAGTGATGAAACCCATCTTCCCCCTGATCGTCGTGCTGCTGGCTGCGCAGGTGGCCGTCAACGCCGCCGACGCTCCTCCTGCGCCGGACCAGAAAAAGGCCGAGCCGCCGCGTGACTACACGTCCAGGGCGCCTCGCTACAGCTTCTCGAACTCCCTGCCCGAGCAGGAGACGCAGCTCAAAACCAATCCGCAGTTGCTCCACTTCGCCGACGTCCGGCGCCAGCACGCCGCCGATCCGACCACGCCGCTCTATCATTTCTCCAGTCCCGAGGCTCCGCTCAACGACCCGAACGGGCTGTGTTTCTGGCAGGGCCGCTGGCATCTCTTCTACCAGACCAAGCCGCTCGAAGATGGCCGCTGGCACTGGGCGCACGCCGTCAGCACCGACTTGATCCACTGGCGCGACCTGCCCTTCGCGATCTATCCGAATCCCGAGGAGCAGTCCTATTCCGGCGCGACGCTCGTCGAGGAGAATCGTGTCATCGCCATGTACCACGGGCGCAACCTCGGCAATATGGTGGCGGTGTCGCAAGATCCGCTGCTCCTGAACTGGGAGAAGGTCACGGGCAACACCGTGATCCCCATCGCCAAGGACGGCCTGCAACATCACTTCCTCTCCCACGAACCGCTGCCCTACCGCATCTACGACGCGTGCATCTGGAAAAAGGACGGCGTCTACTATTCGCTCTCTGGCTCGGTCGATTATCACGGCCCCGCCGGCAAGCCGGTGCCCGCGGAATTCCTCTTCCGTTCCAAGGACCTCGCGAAATGGGAATTCGTGCACCAGTTCCTCGAGGACGACCATTTCTCCCGCGTCGGCGACGATGGCGCGTGTCCGTACTTCTGGCCCATCGGCGATCGCCACATCCTGATCTTCTTCAGCCACATGAGCAGTGCCCAGTACCTGCTCGGAGACTACGATACCCAGCACGACAAATTCCACGCCACCGCGCACGGACGCTTCGACTTTGGACCCATGTCCTTCGGCGCGGTCCAGGCGCCATCTGCCGTCCCGGATGGCCACGGGGGCGTCATTGCCATTTTCAACATGAACCCCGCAATGACCACCAAGGGCGCGAACAGCATCATGACGCTGCCGCGCCGGCTCACGCTGATCGGGAAGGACGAGCTCGGCATCGAGCCCGCGGGCGACGTCGCCTCGCTCCGCGGCGAACCCCGGAAAATCGATGCGATGAAATTACCCGCGAATCAGGAAATAGTGCTCCCGGACGTGCGCGGCAACGCCATGGAAATCAACGCCGAAATCGATCCGAAGGATGCCCCGACGGTGGAACTGAACATCCTGCGCTCGCCGAACAAGGAGGAGTTCACCCGCATCCTGCTGTTCAAGAACCGCCAGATCACCAGCCGTTTCATGCCGCCGCAACTGAAACTCGGCGTCGTCACGCTCGACAACACCCGCTCCTCGCAGTCTCCCGAGGTGATATCGCGCCCGCCGGAAAACGCCTCCGTGCTCATTGCCCCCGATGAACCGTTCAAGCTCCGCGTCTTTGTGGATCGCGGCATCGTCGAAGTCTTCATCAACGGCCGGCAATGCCTCGCCGTCCGCGTCCATCCGGGCCGCCCCGACAGCCTCGGCGTCTCGCTCCAGGCGCAAGGGCAGGAAGCGGAACTGAAATCGTTCACCGCCTGGCCGATGAAATCGATTTTCGAGTGAAGCGTGTTCTGTAGTTGAAAGTAGAAGCGGCTTCCAGCCGCTGGTCCTCAAACGCAAGAGGCAGGATGCCTCTTCTACTTTCCACCGCGATACTGCCTCTTCGCTCGCCACTGTTCACAATCTAAAAGCAGAAATTGGATTTAACCGCTCTAAAGCAGTTCAACCTCACCTTGCGGTCTCTTCGCAAACGCATGCACCTGCTTCGCGTCGCCGTCCAGGTGCCGCACGACCAATCGATCGTCGCTCACTTCCAGATGGGTGAACCCGTGCACACCCTGCTGGAATCGATTGAGCGCGGTTGACTTCGTTTCCTGACCGGTGTGCAGCGTCGTGCCGCCGCCGCCCGAAACAACGAACGATGTGGGATGCCCGGCAAATTCGAGATGCTCCAGGTCATGGATGTGACCGCAAAAATAAAGATGCGCCGCGTGTTCCCGGAACAACGCATCCCATTCCGCGATCAACGCGGGACTGTCGCCCGCATTGGAATACAACGGGTGATGTCCGCAAACGACCAGGAACCGCGTCGTCCTCGGTTTGGCCAATTCCACTCTGAGCCATTGTGCCTGAGCTGCGCGTTCTTCCGGAGTCAGCGACAGTTTTTCTGGGCTCGCCTTTTGGTAGTTGCTGTCCAGCGCGAGAAACGTCACAAGCGGACGTTCCTGCGGAAAATCGAAGCGATACCATTTCGCGGGCATGGTCCAGCGTGTCCCGGGATGCGCGGCGGCGTACTCCAGTTGAGCCTCGGCCTTTCCCGCGGGTTCCACGTTGTAGTCATGATTGCCGAGGAGCGCGTAACACGGGCCGCCGAATTGCGCCGCCGGATACATCGCTTCGAACTGCGTCTGCCAGCGCGGGCAACTCACGCCGCCATCCAGATGCCCGTAAAAATTGTCCCCGAGCAGGAAGAGGGCGGCCGGTCGGATGGCCTGCGCGTTGGCATACGAGGCCATCGCTGTGGCCACTTGCTGCTGTGGGGCAATCCCCACTGCTCCCCAATCGCCGAAGAGAAACATGTGCAGTGCGCGCACATCCGCCGGCCCGGCGGCCCGCGCCGCGGATCGCCCGGCGAACAGCGCAGCCGCGCTGAAGCTGAAGGTTTGGAGAAATTGGCGGCGGGAATGAAGATTGGAAGGCATGGATGTTCCCGCATTGCGGGCGGATTCGCTGGAGCGTGTTCTGAACTCTGGACACCGGAGGTGTCACGGAAATTAGCCCCGGGTCGAGCGAGTGAAACGAGCGAATACCCGGGGAATCCACCCCCAGCGAACGCTCCATCCGTCCCGGCGTAGCCGCATCTCCGAGGGAGAGGGGAAAGATGCGGCCAGGAGGCCGGGACGGATGGAACTACGTTGTTTTGGAAGGAAACCCCGGGTGTTCGCTCGTTACACTCGCTCGACCCGGGGCTAATTTCTTTTGTCCCTCCGGGACACGCCGACGGCCAAAGTGGAGACACACTTTACGATCTCGCTGCGGACCGCAAAGTTATTCAAGTCGAATTGCCTTCATGAGCCAGGGGGCGCTCTCTATCAATATGCGAGTCGACCGACCGTGGCCCAGTTCGCCTCATAAACCGGCAAGTTCATCCGTATAGCAGGCATCGCCCGTGAAACATCCGATCCTCCTCCTCGCCCTCGTGCTGCTCAGTTTCTCCAGCGGCATTGCCGCGCAAAATCCGAAGCCGCCCGCGCTGGTTCAAAAAGCCGACAAGCTGTTCAAACAAAAGCACTGGCAGGAGGCCCGGGCGGCCTACGACGAGGCCCGCGTCGCGGATGGCGACTGGCACTCGGCGACGGTCTGGACGGTCGTGCAGCAGGGGATCCTGTGCTCGGAGCAATTGTCTTTGTGGGACGAAGCGCTCGCGCGGGCCGCCGAGTACGTCGAGAAGAACAAGGGAACATCGGAGGAAGTCGCCGGGCAGCGGCTTCTCGCGGGACTCTACCTCACCTTCCCTCACTCGGGCATCAAGCAGGGTGGAAAGTTTCTGCGCGATGCATCGGGCCAGGGCGTTTACGTGAATAGCTGGCCCCAGGATCTCCGGCACGGCGTCGAGTGCCTGGAACGCGCGCGCGATTTGCTCCGTTGGCTTATCGCCCATCCGGAGGATGACCGGGATCGGGGCGCGCCGGACCGCGGCAGGGCGCTCACGGCTGAATTCATCGGGGTGGACTCCGATCTCGCAGCGGCTCTCTCGCAACCGGCCTCGCAGGGATATGGCTACAATGTGCGGTCTATCGGGAGTTGGTGGTGGTCGCTCTGGGACGAGCCCGAGGAAGAGTCGGAGGCGGCCGAACAGGCGGATTACGATGAATCCCGGTCGATGCGTTTTCAGGACCGCGCTGCCGGCGGGATGCCCACCGGCATCCCGGTCGGCCTTGATGGGCGCCCTCTATTCGTTGAAGCGCCCGCCGAGTATTCCGCGGCGCTCGGTGCGGGGCCCAAGATCCGTTTCCTCTTCCAGGAGATCCGGCGTGTGGACGATTCCCCGAAGAAGACGGACGCGGCTCGGGCGCTCCTGCGCTGGGCGCTCATTGCCCGTTCCCTCTACGGCCCGGAATCCCTGCCATCGCCCGCCGATCCGCAGGCGCCTCCCGGAAAAACCTGGGAGCTGGCCGACGACGAAGCGCTCACGCTCATGGGGGGAAAGGTGCAGGTGGTCGCGTTGCCGCCGGGCGAGAGTCCGCTGCGGCTCCTGCGCGAAGTCGATGAGAAATACCCAGAAAGCGGCCTGCTCGCCGAGGCCGCATACGCCCGCGGGCTCTACTACCAGTCCCGTCAGCAATTCTCGCAAGCCCTCGAGGAATACAAAAAACTCCTCGCCTCCCACCCGCAATACGAACACGCCGCGGAAGTCCGCGCACAAATCAAGAAGATCCTCCAGGCCGGCGTCGTGCTCGACTCCACCGCGATTCATCTCCCGGGCGACGAGATGAAGCTTTCGTTCACCTGCCGCAATGCGGACAAAATTCACTTCAAGGCCATCCGCTACGACCTGGTCCGATACATGCAGGACGGAATCACGTCCACCAGGGACAGCGACTGGAGATTTGGTTCCTCCGGAGACGCGCTTTTCGGAAACAAAGCCTGGAAGAAAAACCTCGGCGAAACAGCCGCCACTTGGACGGAGGCCGTGGCGGGCAAGGAAAGCAACCGGGCTTCCCAAGGGTTCACGCTTGCACCGCTTCACGAGCCTGGCGCCTACGTCGTGGAAGCCAATGTCGCCGGTGGCGGGCGGCAACCGTCACGGGTCCTCGTCATTATCTCCGATATCGCCATCGTTCAGAAGCTCACTCCCCAAAAAGGTCTCATCCTCGTGGCGGATGCCCGCTCAGGCCAGCCGCTGGCGAACAAGGCCGTCCGCATCTTCGAAAGTTGGACCGAGCAGGCCCCCGGGAACCGTCGGGACCGATCGCGCGTGGAGTCGGTGACGCTCACGACCGATGACAACGGCGCGATCCTCTACGCGCGCAAACATTCCAAGGCGAGTTCCGACGTCGATATCATCGTTGCCGGCGATCATGGCCGCATGGCGTTTTCCGCCTTCCAGAAATGGCCCGCACCCGACGCCGATCAGGCGCACCCATCCGGCGAACGCTTCTATACGATCACCGATCGTCCTGTATATCGGCCCGGCGCGACGGTGAAGTTCCGCATCTGGGCGCGTGAATTGGTGGAACAAAAGTACGCCGCGCCGCGCGCCGGAGCCTCCATGCACGTGCTGATTCGCGACCCCAAGGGGAATGTGATGCAAACGCTCGAACTCGAGACCGATGAAATGGGCGCGGCCTCGGGCGAGTTTCAGCTCGGCGCGGAATCTCCGTTGGGAGTGTGGCTCATCCAGACGGATCGTTTTACGCCGGGATCGGAGACCAGTGGAAGTGAGCAATTCCGGGTTGAGGAATACAAGAAGCCGGAATTTGAAGTCGCCGTGAAGCCCGCGGTTACCCAGGCGCGGCTGGGCGGGAAGATCAAGGCGACGATCTCCGCCCGCTATTTCTACGGCGCGCCGGTGGCCAATGCCCGGGTGACGTACAAGGTCTTTCGCGAGACCTATCAGCACGCCTATCTCGGCTCAGGTCCGTACGACTGGCTGTATGGCAAAGGTTACGGGCGGGCCTTCTATGGGTATCCATGGCTGCCGTGGTGGGGGCGCTGGGGTGCGTGGACTTTCGGGAACGATGCGGATGAGCAGGACGATCACATTCGCCGGATGGAGGGTGGTCCACGCAGGGCTCTGCGCGATCTGGTCATGCAGGGTGAGGCCGCGCTCAAGCCCGATGGAACCTACGAAGTGGAAATCGATACCGCTCATGCCCAGCACGATCAACCGGACCACGATCACCGCTACACGATCGAAGCCGAAGTGCGCGACGCGAGCCGGCGCACGATCAAAGGGCGGGGGAGAGTGGTCGCCACCCGGCAGGAGTTTTACGCGTTTGTCGAGACGGATGGCGGTTGGTACCGGACGGCGAATGAAACATTTGTCGAGGTCCGGACCCTGACGCCGGACAATGTGCCGGTGGCCGCCAAAGGCGAAGTGACGGTCGCGCGCATCCGCTACGGCGGGGCGGATAATCTCCAGGCCAGCGAGGAGATCGTCAAACGCTGGGACGCGGAGACCGATGCCGATGGGCGGCTCTCGTTCAAGTATCCCATCCCCGGTGAAGGCCAGTACCGGATCACGTTCAAGACCACCGATTCGTGGAAAGAGGAGGTGCAGGGCAATTCCGTGTTTTGGGTCTCCGGCCCGAAGTTCGATGGCCGCGTCTACCGCTTCAACGACCTCGAGATCATTGCCGACAAACGCACCTACAAGGTCGGTGAGACGGCGCACTTGCTGGTCAATGTGGCCGGGAACAACTCGCGCGTGCTTTTTAGCGACGATGTGAGCGAAGGCGTCCTGCTGAGCTGGAAATTCCTCGATATCCCATCCCGCTCACTGGTCATCGACGTGCCGATCGAGGCGCGGCATGTACCCAATTTTTTTGTCGAGGCCACGCTGGTGCGCAATGGCCGCGTCCACAGCGACGCGCGCGAACTCTTCGTGCCGCCGGAGCGCGAGCTGCTCGACGTGACCGTCAAGACCGACAAGGAGGTTTATCTTCCGGGCGAGAAGGGCAAGGTGCGCGTGGAAGTGAAGGACTCGGCGGGCAAACCGGTTTCTGGCGACGTGACGCTGGCCGGTTACGACGAGGCCGTGACCTACATCCAGGATGAATTTGGCCCGGACCCGCGCGTCTACTTCCATGGCCAGAAGCGCTCCCACAGCGTGGAGGTCGATACCTCGCTGGCCGAAGTATTCGATGCCACGGGCACGCTGGTGGAGCCGCAGAAAGAGGCCGGCGACTTGCCGGAAGGCTGGCGGCGAACGCTGCGCCTGGCCAGCCCCGGCAGCAAAGCCGTTAGTTCCATTTCTGCGAATGCCATCGACGCGCTGGTCTTCGAACCGGCCGGGCCACAGGCAGGGGCCGGAGCCGACTTTATGGCAGCGTCGGTGCCGAGGTCGTCGGGAGCCCCGGGAGGTGCCGCGTTCGCCGGTGTACCAAACGATCCTCAATTTCAGGTGTCGAAAAAGGCCTTCGGTGATTCGTCCGGCGGCAAGGAGCCATCGTTGGTCGAACCGGAGATTCGCGCCGACTTCGCCGATACGGCGCTGTGGCTGCCGCGTCTCGTGCTCGACAACAACGGCGCCGCCGAGAGCGAAATCACCTTCCCGCAGTCGCTCACCACCTGGCGCCTGCACGGATACGCCATCAACCGCGCGACCCAGGTCGGTGATGCCATGATCAAGGCGACCACGACGAAAAACCTCATCGTGCGGTTGCAAGCGCCCCGCTTCTTCGTCGAACGCGACGAGGCGGTCCTCTCGGCGAACGTCAACAATTACCTCAAGAGCGAACAGGCGGTGAAAGCCGAGCTTGTCATCCCCGCGGCGCAGTTTCAGCCACTCGATGGCGCGGCTTCTCCGGTGGACGCGGAAGGAAACATTCATCTGCTCTCGGAGGCCAGTGTCGCCGCGAACGGCGAACATCGTTTCGACTGGCCTGTGAAGGTGCTCAAGCCCGGGCTCGCGAAGATTGCTGTCAAGGCGCTCACCGCCGAAGAGAGCGATGGCATGCGCATGGCCTTCCCCGTCCTGGTGCATGGCATCAACAAGCAAGTCGCGCAGAGCGGGTCCTACCGCGTGGCGCAGGATGGCGCGCGCATCCTCAAGCTCGATCTCCCCGCCGAGATCGACCCCGAGCAGACCCGCCTGGATGTCACGCTCTCACCCAGTCTGGCCGGCGTCATGATTGACGCGCTGCCCTACCTGGTCGGTTATCCGTACGGCTGCGTCGAGCAGACCATGAGCCGTTTCTATCCGACCGTGCTGGTCGCCGGCACGCTCAAGGCGATGGGCACCGATTTGGAGGCCATCGGCAAAAAGCGCAAGGAGATGAATGCCGCCGACCTCCAGCATCGTTTCGCCGTTTCGCCGGTCTTCGATTCCGACGAACTCGCGCGCATCACCAAAGCCGGCCTGGAGCGCATTTATTCCTTTCAGCAGAACGACGGCGGCTGGGGTTGGTGGCGGGAGGACGAATCCTCGCCCTATCAGACGGCCTATGTGCTGCAAGGCTTGCACGCTGCGACCACCGCCGGCGTGGCTGTCGATGCTGGTGTTTACGACCGGGGGTTTACCTACCTCGAATCCTCCATTCGCAAGGAACTTGCCAAGCCCAGGAAGGAACGGGAAATGGGCGACCTGACCACCCAGGCTTACCTGGCCTACATCCTGTCCCTCGAGCACCGATATAAATACGACACGAACAAATGGCTGGCCGGCCTATATCAGCAGCGCGGGGACCTGAACAACTACGGCCGCGCGCTGCTCGCGCTGGCGCTGCACAACGAGAAAAAAGACAACGAAGCCAGCACGGTCCTGCGCAACCTGCTGCAATTCGTCGATCGCGACGACACGAACGAAACCGCCTGGGTC
>JBBRPL010000146.1:0-19394 GCA_038228205.1 Chthoniobacterales bacterium | reverse complement strand
GTCGCTGATCAAGGCGTCGAGGCGGTCGAAGCTCGTCGGATCGGAAGCGTCGTGCAGTTCCGCGAGCGTGGCCTCGATCGCGGCCAGGACCGCGGGCGTCTCGTCGCAGAGCCGGGCCAACCGGGCGCGGATCACTTCCTTCTCGCGCACGCGCTCGGCCACTTTCTCTGGCGCCGTCTCGGTACTCGGCGGGAGATGCTCCAGCGCCGTGAGGATGCTCATCAGCTCCGCCGGTGATTCCGTGAGCAGTTCCGCCGCGCGCCGCAGCAATGGCCGGGTGGAGCGCGGGCCGAGCGGAAGACACAGCGCGAAATAATCGAGCCGGAATTTTCCCGCCTCGAAGCGGACGCGCAGTTCGCCGCGTTCCAGGACGCGTCCGTACTGGTCGCCGAGAATGGGCAGCAGCACCTTGTTCTCCAGTTCGCGCTTGAGCGGCTGCCAGTCGATATCGAAGAAACGCGCGTAGGGCGAGGAGGGACCGTTCTCCAGCACATCCATCCACCAGTCGTTTTGCGGCTCCGCGATCCCCATGTGATTGGGCACGAAATCGACGATGAATCCCAGCCCGCGCTCGTGCAATTCGCGGATGAGCGCGTCGAATTCTTCACGCGTGCCGATCTCGGGATTGAGGGCGTTGTGGTCGCAAATGTCGTAGCCATGCATGCTGCCGGGAGCCGCGCGAAAAATAGGCGACGCATACACGTCGCTGATTCCCATCTCTTGCAGGTAGGGCACGAGCGCCCGGGCGTCGCGAAAGGTGAAGCCCTGGTGAAACTGAAAGCGGTAGGTCGCGGTGGGTATTTTTACAGGCATGATGATTCGGCCTGGAGCACCAGGACCTCCGGAATTTGAAACGCGAGTGTCCCGCTGGCGGGATCGAAACTCACCGAGTTCGGGCCGCCAAATTTCGGATCGTTACTCGAAAATCGGACGCGCCATTGTTGATTTGGGGCGAGCTGGCAGAACGGCTCCGCCCGCAGGTCTCCATGATGTCCGCCGCGCAGATCGCAGAGCACCAGCCAGTCGTTTTCCGGTTCTTCGGCGCGGATCGCCAGGACGGCGCAGGAGAGTTCCGCCACCTGCGTGTGCGCGCGATCTTTCGGGCGGAACACGGCGTTTTCGCGGCGCAAGCGCAGCGCTTCCCGATACAAGCGCAGGCACGATCCGTGTCCGTCGCGTTCAGCTTCGGACCAATTCAACTTTGAGCACTCGAAAGTCTCTTCCGCCTGGGGTGAAGGAAAATCGCGGACCACGAGCGCCTTGGCAGAAACGGGAAAGTCCTTCATCTCGCTCCGGCGGCCCTCCTCGATCAACCTCCCAAGCTCGTCGTGGTGGTCGGTGAAGTATTGAAAGGGCGTGGACGCACCCCACTCCTGGCCCATGAAAAGTAACGGCGTGTAGGGGATGAGGCAGAGCAAGGCGCTGGCAGCCCGATACGTCTCGGGTGAGACGAGATGGTTGAGACGCTCGCCGAAGGCGCGGTTGCCTGCCTGGTCGTGATTGGAGATGCAGAAGACAAAACGCTCCGGAGGGAGGTGCGCGCACGGGGTATTCTGGCGGGTTCCGCCGCCGCGCAACGGCGCGGGGTGCACCCAGCCGTTCTGCAAGGCGCTCACGAGTTCGCTCAACTCGCCGCCGAAATCCTTGGCATAAACGGAGGCGTCGATGAGCGCGACTTCGATGTTGTGATGAAAATCGTCCGCCCACACCGCATCGCAGCCGAAGCCACCTTCCTCCTGCGACGAGATGAGTCTCGCATCGTTGCGCTCATCCTCGGCGATGATGTATCCGCCGCGCTCGTGCACCATCTGAGCCCATTCCGCCAGGATGTGCCGGGCCGAGTCGTCATAGATCGCGTGGGTCGCATCGAGGCGAAAGCCGTCGATGTGATATTCCTCCATCCAATGGACGACGTTGTCCCGGAAATATTGGCGCGTCGGTTCGCTGGTGCTGAAGTTGATCGCTTCCCCCCATGGGGTGTGATGGCGGCTCTCGAAATAGTCCGGTGAAAACTGGCGCAGATAATTTCCGTTGGGCCCGAAGTGGTTGTAAACCACGTCGAGGATCACCGCGAGGCCGTGCGCGTGCGCCGCGTTCACCAGCGCCCGCAAATCGTCCGGGGTCCCATAGACATGCGCGGGTGCGAAGAGGCGTACGCCATCGTAGCCCCAGTTGCGTTTCCCTGGAAAATCCGCCAGCGGCATCAATTCGACCGCGTTGACCCCGAGATCGCGAAGATACGGCAACTTGCCGATAACGCCGCGAAAACTTCCCTCGGGGGTAAACGTCCCGACGTGCACCTCGTAGATGACGAGATCGCGAAACGGTGGACGTTGCCAGGCCTCGTCACCCCACGGATAGGCGCGTGGATCGACAACCAGCGCGGGCCCGGAGATATCGCCCGGCTGAAAGCGGGAAGCCGGGCACGGGAGCGCAGCCCCTTCATCGAGTCGAAAAAGATAACGGTCTCCGCCGCTCCCTTCCGCGTCAGTCCCGCTATGATGACCATCCGGCTGCGGGGCCAGGGGCACCACCCGCGGAGGCGTACTCAGGTCCAGATTCGGCGGCCAGACGTTGACGACAGCGCACGTCGTCCCCGGCGCCCAAACGCGATAGCGGACGCCTGTCGAAGTCACTTCAGCTCCCTGTGAAAGATTGGTTCCCTCCATTGGTGTAGACCCTTATCGCAGCAAACCGAAGTGTTGGCTGTCCGAGTTACTTCGTAAAACGATGCACGCACCGTCCGCCTCCCGCACGTAGTGCCTCAATGATGTCCAACCCACTCTGGTTCAAGGATGCCGTCATCTACGAACTGCACGTTAAAACCTTTCAAGATAGCGATGGCGATGGTCTCGGGGATTTTCGCGGCCTGATCGAACGGCTCGATTATTTCACCGAACTGGGCGTGACTGCGCTCTGGCTGCTACCCTTCTACCCGTCCCCCCTCAAGGACGACGGATACGATATCGCGGATTACTTCGCGGTGAATCCCAGCTACGGCACGATCGAGGACTTCCGCACGTTCCTCGCCCTCGCCCACGAACGCGGTCTGCGCGTCATCACCGAACTCGTGCTCAATCATACCTCGGATCAGAACGCGTGGTTCCAAAAGGCCCGCCGCGCGCCGGCCGGCACGCCGGAACGGGACTTCTATGTCTGGAGCGACGATCCCCGCAAATACCGCGATGCGCGCATCATCTTCAAAGATTTTGAAACCTCGAACTGGACGTGGGATCCCGTGGCCAAGGCCTACTTCTGGCACCGCTTTTACTCCCATCAACCGGATTTGAATTTCGAGAATCCGCTCGTGCACACCGAACTGCTGCGCGCGATCGACTTCTGGTTCGAGATGGGGGTGGACGGCCTGCGCCTCGACGCCATCCCTTATCTCTACGAAGCAGAGGGAACCAACTGCGAGAATCTTCCCGAGACCCACGCCTTCATTCAAAAGCTGCGCGCGCACATCGATTCCAAATTCCAGGACCGTATGCTCCTCGCGGAAGCCAATCAATGGCCCGAGGATTCCGTGGAGTACTTTGGCACCGGCAACGAGTGCCACATGGAGTTCCACTTTCCCCTCATGCCGCGGATGTTCATGGCGCTCCAGATGGAGGATCGCTTCCCCATCATCGACATCCTGGAGCAGACGCCGGCCATTCCGGAGAATTGCCAGTGGGCCATCTTCCTGCGCAATCACGACGAGCTGACGCTCGAAATGGTGACCGACGAGGAACGCGACTATATGTATCGCGTCTATGCCGAGGACACCCGGGCGAGGATCAATCTCGGCATCCGCCGCCGGCTCGCCCCGCTTCTCGGCAACAACCGCCGCAAGATCGAGCTCATCAACTCCCTGCTCTTCTCGCTCCCCGGCACGCCGATCATCTACTACGGCGACGAAATCGGCATGGGCGACAATTTCTATCTCGGCGACCGCAACGGAGTACGCACCCCGATGCAATGGTCTCCCGACCGCAACGCGGGTTTTTCCAAGGCCAACCCGCAGCAACTCTATTTGCCGACGAACATCGACCCCGAATATCACTACGAGGCGGTCAATGTGGAGAATCAGCAACGCAATGTATCGTCGTTGTTCTGGTGGATGCGGCGCGTCTTGCGTGTGCGGGAAAAGGTGGCCGCCTTTTCCCGCGGCACGATCGAGTTTCTGTCTCCTGACAACGCCAAGGTGCTCGCCTTTGTCCGCCGGCTCGGCGACGAGACCGTGCTGGTGGTGGCGAATCTGTCGCGTTTCGCGCAGGTCGTGGAACTCGATCTCGCTCTCTACGCCGGCCTCGTGCCGGAGGAACTTTTCGGACACGCCACCTTCCCCGAGATCAAGCAGACTCCCACGGCGCTGACCTTGGGGCCGCACGGATTCTATTGGCTCGCGCTCCGGCCCGCGCCGGCCATGCGGGCCGTGGACATCGCCTGGGCGGCGCCGGAACTGGCCCTGCCCGCGGCGTGGACGAATGCTTTGCTAAAACGGCTCGAGCGCGAGGTCCTGCCGGCCTACCTCCCAACCTGTCGCTGGTATGGTGGCAAGGAACGTTACATGCGCGAGCTCAAGATCGTGCAAAACGTGCCACTCGGTGCTGATCCCAACGCTGCGCGGGTGCTCGTCGCCGAAGTCGCCTTTACGGACGGCCTGCCGGACAATTACGTCCTGCCGGTCGCCTTCGCCGACGAGGCCACGACCGCGCGTCTCCTCGCGGAAGCTCCGCAATCGGTGATCGTTCGGCTCGAGGCCGGCCAGTCCATTTGCGATGCCCTGCAATTGCCCGAAACGCGGACCACCCTGCTCCGGCTCGTCGCTGGCCAGGGCACCGCGGGTGGACGAACCCTCATCACCGGCCGTAGCGGGCGGTCTCTCGACGCCGCTGAACTCGAACGCGTGGTGACCAATTCGCGGCTGCTTGGCGCGGATCAATCCAACGCCTCGATCGCCTATGGCGACACTCTATTTCTGAAAGTCCTCCGCAAGTTCGAACGCGGGCCGCATCCGGATGCCGAGATCACGCGCTATCTTTCCGAACAGGCGTGCCTGCCCGGAGCCACGCCCTTCTGCGGCACGCTCCAGCTCATCGATCCAGCGGGCGAAGCCACCCTCGGCCTGCTCGTGGGCTTCACCAAAAATCAAGGAGACGGCTGGACCTATACCCTCGACGCCCTGGCTCGCTATTACGACCGGGTCCTCGAAGGGCGGCGGGAACTCGATCCGGCTTCGGCGACCGACTTCATCGGTGGAGTCTATCCGGAACGGGCCAGCCAGCTCGGCATGCGCACTGCGGAACTGCATTGCGCCCTCGCCGCCGCCGAAGATTTGCCCGCGTTTGCCGCGGAGCCGTTCAGCACGCTGTATCAGCGCTCGCTTTACCAGGCGATGCGCGGCGGGGCCGGCCGCGTCCTGCGCCAGCTCAAGCGCCACCTGGCACATTTGCCCGAGGATGCTCGCGCCGATGCTTCGAGCCTCCTGGCGAATCACTCCCGCCTTTTGGATGTTTTCGCGCGCCTGCTCGATCACAAGATCCAGGCGACGAAGATCCGCATCCATGGCGACTTTCACCTCGGGCAGGTCCTGAACACGGGGAAGGATTTCACGATCATCGACTTCGAGGGCGAGCCGCGCCTGCCGCTCAGCGAACGACGCCTCAAGCGCTCTCCGCTGCGCGACGTGGCCGGCATGCTTCGCTCCTTTGATTACGCGGCCACCACAACCCTGCGCCAGGAGCGCGCTGACGACGTGCAGGTCCTCCGTCCCTGGGCGCGGACCTGGGTGGCGCGCGTTTCAGACGCCTACCTCAGCGCCTATTTCGAAGCGGCAGGCCAGGCCAGCTTCCTGCCCACGGACCGGGCGGATACGGACTTGCTCATCGAAGCCTTCCAACTCGACAAAGCCCTCTACGAGATCGGATACGAACTGAGCTACCGCCCGCACTGGGTGGCGACCCCGCTGCGGGCGGTGAATGAGATCCTGGAAAAAGTGCAGGCCGCCCGCTGATCGCGTCGCTTTTCCCGAAAATTACAGGGCCGGCTTGACACGCGCACACGGCTTTTGAGGATACGCACCGACCACTGGACCGGATGCCCACCCCGCCGCCTAACGACCGAGGTTCCACGCTGCTCGTCGAAGGGAGGATTCGGCCATCAATCCCCGGACGGGGCAGAGGATGACGATCCACGTGCGCGTCCCGCGCCACGGGCTCCTCTTCAGCTACCGCACGCGTTACTATCTGCGTAGACGGGCGTGGCGGTATTTCCGCCGGATGGGATTTGCCACGCCGGACGCCTACCCGGCGGCCATCGCCGCGGCGTTACGGCGGTATCGCGACGAGAAGCAGAGATCGTGGCAGACTGCGTGCGTCATGCGAGTAGCGTAATGTCTGCAGAGTGGGAAGTGGTCGCGTGGAGGAGAATCAACGCGTCCTATGGTCGCCGGCCCACCGTGCTCCGCGCGAAAACCCACGGAAGTTGGAGGTCCTTCGACTGCGCCCGTGCTTCCCCGCTCCGCTCAGGATGACAGGAGTGGGGAACGGCGCTTGCGCTGGAGAACAGACGCCATCGGACATGCACGTCAGAGATAAGTTTAGCCTGATATAGGCTAATCACCGCTTTGCCCGGAATATCTCGGGCACAAACTCCAAATCACTAGCCTCCTTCACCGCCAGTCCGATCTGGAAATCCATGATCTCAGCCGCGACGGGATTCTGATAACCATCGAGGCATTGTTGCACGGCTTCGAGCGGCGTCTTGCCGGCCACTTTCACCAGCCGATAAATCTTCACCGCCAGGGCCTCTGCGGCGCCGGGAGTGATGAGCAGCGGCATCAGCGGTTCCAGCGTAGTCCGATCGGCATCGGTGAGGTCAAGGCCCTGCCGCTTGCAGAGCGCGCGCAGGAGCGCGTATCCTTCCGCCGGCGTGCTCGTGGGGAAGATGGGAATTTTTACGTCCACACGGCCGGGGCGCTTGAGATCCACTTCGATGAGATCGGGGCGGCTGGAGGCGAGGACCCAGATGATGCGGCCGCGATTTTCCGGGCGGCTCATTTCCGCGGCCATCATCGAATAGATACGGCCCGAGAGTCCGCTGTCATTGGACCCGCTGTCGCGCTTGCCCAGCGCTTGATCCGCTTCGTCGATGAAGACGAAGCAGCGCGTGAGCGCCTGGAGCAACCGGAAGATCTTCTCCAGGTTTCCTTCCGTGGAGCCCACCCATTTGTCGCGAAAGTTTTTGATCTTCACCACGGGCACGCCAGCTTCACCGGCAAGGCATTCCACCATGTAGGTCTTGCCCGTGCCGACCGGGCCACAAATGAGGTAGCCCATCGGCAGCGCGCGCAGGTCGCCTTGCTTCCACAACGCGATGTCCTGGCGTAGCCAGGTCTTGAGCTTGTCCTGGCCGTGCAGGTCGTCGAGGGTCCGCTTGCTCTCGATGAATTCGATGAGACCCGCGCACTCTTCTTCCACGAGCTGTTTTTTCAGCTTCACGAGATCGGCGGGCTGGAGCGCCTCAGCGTGGTATTCCTTGAGCTTGAACAGGCTGTGGATGGCGTTCTGCGTCGCGCCAGTAAGCTGCGCCGCGAGGTTCGCGGGTTCCGTTTGATATTGCGCCAGCGCTTTCGGAAAACGGGGCAGGGCATATTGCACCGCGTCGGCAATCTCCGGCGTCGGCGGGAGCGGCACCTTGATCTTCGCGGTGCGCGGATTGTTGACCAAAAGCGGATGCAGGTCGTTGAGGTTTTCCGTGACGAGCACGGTGACCAGGGAGTGCTCCGCGAGCAGCGGGTCGTCCGCCCAATCGCGCATGAGCAAGGCGAGAGAATTGAGATCGTAGTTTACGCCGCCGGGCATCGTGGGTGCGAGCAGGTCGGCTGCCTTGAGGAAACAGCCTACCTGAATGCGTGGCTTGCCGAGTCGCGCCAGATTGGCGGTGTAGCGAAAGTAGCGCGTCATCGCTTCCACCGCGGCGCGCGGCGCCTTGGGCAGCTCCGGGTGTTCCTTGAATGCGGGCCACTGCGAAAAGATCTCGTCGCCCCGCTCCACACGCAAACCGTTGCCGAGGTCGTAGCTCAGCACCACGTCAAAACGTGGCAGCAAGACACGCAGGAAAAAATCCGCGAGCGACCCGAGGACGCGCAGCTCGCCCTGGGGCAGCAGAAAGCGGTCGTTGACGTTGCCGTGCAGGATGAATTGCGAAGCCGCGTCGCTCTCATAGAGCGCCACCATTTCACCGGCCCACGCCGGAAGGGGGTGCTTGCTATCCGCGCTCATCGGACCGGGAAGGAAAACGCAGAGGCGCAGACACGCAGAGGCGGAAAGCTGTCGTCAGGCAGATGGCGCGTGTGCCAGTTCGCGGGCGCCCCCTTGGTCCCGTCATCCTGAGGAACGAAGGACCTCTGATCTCTTCCGATCATCTGCAACGTCGCTGGTGAGGAAAGGCAGGGATCACAGGTCCTTCGCAAGCTCAGGATGACGGGACGGGGGGAGCGCTTTCCGCGGGCAATGCTCGCCCGTCGTGCAATCCGCTTCCGCCAAAGTCGCCGGATCATGGTTCGACGAGCGGCTTCGCTACTCCGTCACCGGACCCATCGACTTGGTGGCGCCAGTGTCACCGCCGGTCGCCGGTGCGCCCGGCTTTGCTTCGAGCGCGATGCCTTCGGCGGCGGCAAAATCCGCGAGCGCCTGTTCTTCAAACGCCTTTTGCTCGGATTCCTTGACCTGCACACCACTCATGTCGAGCGAGTCCTTGGCCACGCGCGCTTTGCCCGCGGCCTTCTCCCGCTCCTCTTCCACCATCCCGTGCAGGCGGTCCAGCGTATCGCCCGAGCCGCCGATCGTGGAGATCATGCCGCTGGCCATCTCAGCGAGTTCTGCCGTCGCCTTCTTGATCTTCAGATCGCTGAGCGCGAACTTGAGATCCTCGATCTTTTTCTGGGCCGCCTTGATCGAGACGTCGCGCGCGCGGATTAGTTCCTTGTAAGTCTTTTCCGCGTCCTCGAGCTGCTGCCGGTTTTCGCCGAGCTCGCGCTGGATCGTCTGCAAGCGGAGCGCATATTGGCCGGCGGCGTCGCGGTTGCCCGCCCGGAGTTGGGCACTCGCCTGGGCGCGTAATTGGCGCTCCTCCCCCTCGAGCCGTTTCACCTGGGTGATCAACCGCTCGCACATCCCGGCATGCGAGGCGAGGCCCTGATTGTATTGCGCGATCTGCTTGCGCAGATTCTCTTTTTCCACCTCGAGCAGGGCTTCGGGGTTGGCTCGTTCGAGGCCGCCGATGAAGAGACCGATGAAGCCGCGGAAGAGATTGCCGATGCGTCTGAACATAAATTTAAGGCGTGGGATTGGAACGCCGGATACCGGCGCGTCGGCGAGATTGGCAGAAAACTCGAAGGCGCGCCAGTGGCGCGATGCCGATTCGATCGTTTGGCAGTGGGGGCATCCGGGGTTGGGATGGGACACGATTCAGGGCTGTCTTCGCGTCGGCATCGCGCGATTTATCCCCCAAAAGCCATGAAAAGACGCATCCTCCGCACGTCCGCGCTCTTTCTTTCCACCGTGGGCTCGTTCATGCCACACGGCGCGGTCAAGGCGGAAGCCCCTGGGGAAAAATATGCCAAGAAGCTCCGGGAGTCGGTCCTTCTCCGACTGGATTTGGATCCCACCCTGACGGGCCAGGCCGGCAACCCACCGCCGCCCAGCCCGGATCGCTATCCGTGGAAGAAGCAAATTGTGACTACCACATTTTGGGTGGGCGAGGCGCCAACCAGGAACAACCCGGTGCCAAATCACGTCAGCTCCTGGGATGCGGAATGGGCAAAGAATTTCGGAGGCACCGACGACCCGGACCCCGCCGCTCGCGCCAACTATATCCCGGTCGGTTTCGTCCCGCAGCAAAACCCATTTTACGTCGCTCTGCCGTATAACGACAAAATGAAAACGGGGCATAAACCGGAAGCTCCGCAGATCATCCCGTGGTTTCAGAAAGATTATCGCGGCCCGGAAAAAAGTGTCTGCAAGGGCCGGTGGGTGGCGATCAAGTTCAAGGACCGCGTCTGCTACGCGCAATGGGAGGATTGCGGACCATTTCGCACCGATCATTGGCAGTATGTCTTCGGCAACGAACGACCGAAGCCCAACCTCAACAAAGGCGCCGGGCTCGATGTCGCGCCCGCGGTCCGTGACTATCTCGGCATGAGCAGCACCGACGTGACGGACTGGAAATTCGTGGATTTCGACGAAGTGCCGGCCGGGCCATGGGCGACACACGGGAACAACAATACGTTTGTTCTCAACAAGCGCGTTGCACAGGAACGGGTGGCATTCGCGCTGTCGCAGCGGTTAAAAGTGCCGTAGGCGCTGTGCAGGTTTCTGGCTTTCAAACCTTAAACCGGAAACTTTTCGGCTATTCCGTTTCCATCCGCGGCGGTTCGCTGGATACAGGGACATCTTCGTTCGCCCGGAGCCGTGCCTGGACGCGCCGCGCGATCTCCGTTTCTTCCCGCAGGCGCCGGGTGATTTCCTCGATGGATGCATCACTCGCGCCTCCGGGTGCGTCGGCTGGACCGAGAATCGTATCCAGTTCGGTGACCGTGGTCTTCAGCGTCTCGAAGGCGGCGTCCACGCGCGCGAGCGTGGCCTTGCGGTCCACGGGTTCGTCGTTCTTCTCCTTGTGCGCGAGCGTGCTGAGCTGATCCCGCACGCCGAAGCACAGCGAATCGATGAGTTGTTCGAGTTGCACTTTCTGCACGGTGAGTGTGCCGTCTTCATGCAGCCGCTGCTCCACCTCGCGCTTGATCTCCACGAATTGCTCCAGCCGCTGCGCGTCATTCGTCGCGCCAGACAGGCGGAGTTCGTCGGCCGCCGCCCCGAGGATGGCGTTTTGCGCACGGTTGTGATCGGCGATCTTCTTGCGGCGCAGCACTTCGACGAGGCCGCTCCACTGCCGGCGCCAGTAGGCGCCGACGCCCCCGAGCACCATCAATTCCAGCGCGCCGGCGATGAGGGCCGACGCGCCGAAGATCGTGTAGGCCGCGACTGCTGGCACCAGAGGCACCCAGGTAATTGGATCCAGGAGAATCTGTCGGAAGGCCTCGCGGGCGATCGCGGCATCATTCAGCGGAAAGGTGGAACGATAGTTTTCCATGGCTATTCCTGCGCCAGATAGATCTTGGCGCGCCGCGCCCGGCGCTTCCAGGCGGCATCGCTCTCGTCCGGCAGCCGCGCCGGCAAGTCACTCGAGCCCAGGCCTTGGGCGAAGATGCGGTCTTCCTGCACGCCCCCTTGTTCGACGAGGAAACGCTTGATCACGAGCGCGCGCTCCGCGCTGAGCTGCTGATCGGCCTCCGGGTCGCTTCCCGGGCTGACGTAGCCATTGATGATGACGCGATACTTCGGATAGTGCGCGAGCTTGTAGATCGCATCGCGCAGCGACGGTTGAAAATCTTCCGGCACGCCCGAGGAACCACTGCCGAAGATGATTGGCTCATCCACCAGCGTGCCGACGACCTTTCCAGCGACCCGTTTCCAGTCCTCGTCGTTCAGGCGGCGAAAGAAAGCCGCGCCCCCGGGCATCGGAGTTGGGCCGGGAGTCTTCACCTCGTTCGCGAGCAATTCGGCGGGGGCTTCGTAGAGCGTGCGCAGCGGCTTGCTGTTCACGATGCTGAAAGGATTGCCATTCAGCGGATCGCCCTTGATGTCGCCAACTTCCCCAAGGATGTGCGCGATGCGGTTGATGGCATCCACCAGTCCGTCCTCGGGCACCTTGTCATCGAGTCCGAACCAAGTGCGCGCATTTTCGGAAAACGGCACGAACTTGATCCCGTTCAGCATCGTCGTGGCGGTGGCTCCATCCTTTTTCGAGTCTGCCGCGGCCAATTCCCGGAATTCGTCGGCGTGATCGAGATAGTAATTCAATGCATTGAAATAGGCCCGCGTCACTTTGTTCGCCAGTTCCGGGTCGCCGGCCAGGGCTTTGCGCGAGGCGATGGCCACATCCACGATCACGCCCTTGGTCTGGCTGGAATCGAGGACGCGCGTGGTGCCGGCAATGTCCTTCAGGGCCTGCGAAACGAATGGCTCCCACAACACCGCAAAATCCGCCTTGCCCTTCGCGAGCGCCGCGTAGGCATCCTCACCTTTATCCACGCGGAAGCTACCGACCCGGGGAAGCAGCGCGCTCATGCGAAAGTTCGCGATCTGCGCCTTGAGCAGAAATTCCGACGGGGAGAAACCCACGAGGGCCCCCTTGAGGTTGGGCTGGTTGAGCCCATCGACCGATTTTACTTTTGGCCCGCCGATGATGGCATCGGCCCCGTAGCTTTCGTCGATGACCCAGGTAATGACACCGGGAAAACCGCTCTCCGCGCCATTGGTGAGATAGCTATCGATGGTCGCGGCGACGAAATCGCAATCGCCCTTCTCGAGCCCGTGAAACCGTTCCTTGAAATCGAACACGAGGTCGTAACGCACCCCGAGCCGGTATTGCTGCATCTCTTTCTGGAAGCGGCGCGAGCGAAAGATCAGGTAGCCAAGCCAGTCGTCTCCCCACACCTTCACCACCCGATCGAGATTCGCGGCGTCGCTCGTCAGGAGCAGCTCGGCCCGGCGGGCCTTCTTCTCGCGGAGCGGTTGCGTGATCTTCCAGCCGATCATCGCCACGATGGCAAAGATCGAAAGAGCGACGATGACCTTGCGCATCAGCGTGCCTTCTTCTTCGAACCGAAGACCGTGCGCATCGCGATCCAAACGATGAAGGCGATGATGATCCAACCAAAGGGCAAACCGCCCTTGCGCGAGTTGACCGGAGTCGCCGGAATCGACTGCGGCGGCGCTTCCGCATCGGTCTTTTCCACAGCCGCGGTCGAAACCGACTGGACGGGCGGCGCCTTGAACTTCTTCAGCGCCGCCAGATCCTCGGGAGAGACCACCAGATCATCGCCGCCGCCGACTTCCGCGTCCACCTTGGCCAGGCCCTTCTTCAGTTCCTGTTCGTTGTTGGCCAGCGCAAAGCGGGTGGCGACACCATTCATGTAGTCGCCTTCCCCGTGAAAGCCGACGCCCACCACTTCGACCGTCTGTTTGCGCAGCGCCTCGATATCATCACGCACGCCATTCGCGCCGCGCGGATCGGTGGTTTCCTGTCCATCCGTGAAGATGAGCACGACGTGACGCTCATACGGGGTCACCTCGCGGCGCCGCTTCTCGATTTGTTCGCGAGCGATCTTGAGCGCGCCGCAGATGGGCGTGCCGGTGTTGGCCACGAGATTGGCCACGCGCCGGGCCACTGCGCCGCGCGTATGTTCCCCGAGCGGAATGAGGAGCCGGCCCTTGTCTTCGAACGTGATCAGGGAATATTTGTAATCCTCGGGGACGGTCTGCAACCACGAACGAAAGGCCGCCTTGGCCTGCTCGATCTTCTGGCCTCGCATCGAGCCGGAATTATCGAAAAGGATGGTGATCGCCGTGCCGGTTTGCTGCTCGCGTTCGCGGGTCAATGCGTCGGCCGGCTCCTGCCCGCGGGATGCGGGCAAAAGCAGGACCAGCAGCACCAGGATCGGATGAAGAAAGGCGCGGGCGCTCATTTCAGATCTCCGGCTCCGAAGCCCACGGGCACCTCCGCCTCCACGGCGATGATGACCAGCTCGCCGCGCATGTTAGCCTCGCGCTCTTCCGGGGTCGTCGGGCTCTTGACCACCGGATCGCCGATGCCCATGCCTTTCACGTCAAAGCGGGAGAGGTCCATCTCGTCCTGCGTCTTACCGAGGTTCTCCCGCAGATATTGCGCATAGGCTTGTTTGACCGCGAAGGCGCGCGAATAGGAGAGCTTGTTGGCGGAGTTCGCCACTTCCTCGGCGGTGGGCAGCGGCAGCGTTTCAAACTGGGTGCTGCCCTCGATGCGGCGCTGGTAGGTCGTGTCGCCTTTCCCGCGCTTCATTTGCACGAAGTTGTAGAAAAAATTGTCCGCGTGCCCGCGGAGTTGCACGACCGCGCCACCGTAGCGTGTCACCTTCTCGTGCATCGTCTCGAAAACCTCGCGGTAGTCCTGCCAGCGGATCTCCGCCATCTTCGCGGGAAACTTGAACGTGTAGCTGAAGAGCTTGCTCGCGTCCTTGCTATCCGCGGCGCGGCGGACTTCCACCGCGGAGGCGAAGGTCCTCTTCTCCGGCTCCTTCGGCTTGGTGTTCGCGCCGAAGTCGGTCGCAAAATTCCAGCCGGCGAAGTTGAGTTTCTGCGCCTTCGTCACGAGTCCGGCTTGTTCGTAATAGGCGAGGATGCGCGACTGCGTGGATTCAAAACCCACCGGATTATTCGCGGCGGTGAAGAACTCCGTATTGCCCGACAGGCCGGCCAGTTCCGAGTCCACTCCCGCCCAGAGGATGAAGTCATTCACGGCGCCTTCATCCTGCAGGAAGATGCCGGCGAGGGGCTTGGAGAGCTTCTTGAACTCGGCGACTTTCGCCGCGTCACCCTGGGTCTTGCGGCCGACGTTCGCCAGGAACTCCTGGAAGCGCTTCTGCTCCGCCAGGTGCGCGGCGACAAAGCTTTGCACGAGCGGCTTCTGCGCCTCGAAGAAATCGCGCCGCACCGCATACACGTCGGCGATAACGCGGCTCGCGGTGCGCGTCGTCAGGATGGGGCGGGCGCCCTTCACGCTATCCTCCGCACCCGTGCCGACATTGCCGCCCGCGGTCAGCGTGAGCAGATCGGGCGAGATGCACGCCGCCGCCGTCAGCGACCCATCGTTGCGCAAGGCCGTGGCCGGATCGTGCGCCTTCCCATCCTTCGGGGCTTTGGCGTTCAGCGTGATATCGCGGACGAATTTGAGGTTGACCTCGCCCGGCTTGAGACCGGCGTCCTGGAGCAGGACCTGCACGAGATCGACGTGCGGCCCGTTTTGCTGGAGCACGATGGTTTTGCCCTTCAGCTCCGCGAGCGTTTTGATGTCCTTGGCCACGAAGCCATCGGCGCCCGTGCTCCACGAGAGCTGCACGATCACCACCGGTTCGAGGCCGCGGTCGATGGCGGTCAGAGCCTCCGCCGTCAGGGCAATCATGCCCACGGTCCCGCGCAAAAAGGGCGTCTTCCCGGCAATGTAGTTTTTCACCTGCTCGTCGAAGTCATCCACGACTTCGAGTTGCACGGGCATCCTCAGCGCACGGGCCAGGGCCGAGTTGGGATTCGCCGCGAGACCGCCATTGGCACTCACCGTCACGCCATCGGCCGCCCACGTAATGAGCGGGACTCGCAGGGTGCCGCGGGTCAGATCGACGGGCTGCATTTTCGCCCCCTTGAGGAAGGCGGCGCTCTTGTAGGGCTTCGCGGGCTCGAGATATTCCACCGGCTGCGCCGCCGGGGAATGCGCCGCGAGACCGATCAGCACAAGGATGGAGAAGAACGCGTTCGTTTTCATGGGATGGTAAATCAAGCAAGCAATCGCTGACTCGCGCGGCACCCGGGATACCGGCCCGCCTCGATGCGGTAATAGGCCTGGAGCAGATCGACTTCGAGGTGAATCGCCTCGCGAATGCGGCGCAGCGGCCAGTCGAGCATCGGCTCGAAATCCACGGTCTCGAGCGGCGTACAATCGGAGACGTAGGCCAGCGACACCGCGTCTTTAAAAACTTGCGTCCCCTCCGGCGTGAAGCGGTACGGCTTCGGGTAGAGGATCTGATTGATGAAGTTGAAGAGATTCGCTTCGTGCGTCGAAACGCGATCCGTCGAGCCCATGGTAAAGCCGATGACGAAGGCTTCGTCCATCAGCGTCAGGCCACGCCCGAGAATGATATGGATGAAATCGTGCTGCCGGAGAGTCACGCGTCCCTTGAAGAAACCGAGCCCGCTGAAATGGTATTCCGGGTTCTCGGCCAGGCGCACGATGAGCGGGACTTCGTCCTGCGAATTGCCGACGGACATCAGGCTCTCGAAGGCATGGCGCAGCTTCCGCTCGTCATCGCTGAGCCTGGTGATCCACGTCTTGAGGTGCTCGCTGAATTTCTTGTCGTGAGGCGCGCCCGGACGTTGCGCGGGCGCGGAGTTATCCACGGTGGGATCGGTGTTCATAGCTTGGGCTGGTTGAGAGGAGCGCCGAGCGCGTGCAGAATCGCCCTCTGCTAGAGCGAAGCGCGGCGCGAGAAAAGAAAAACCGGACGGCTTACCGTGGTCCGGAAAAGGTGAAAGAAAGGGCCGCTGGGCAGCGAGTGACCGCCGCAGCGAGCGAAGCGCCCGGGCAAACGAGGTCTGTATTCATCTTGCTGCCGACACTAGCCCAACTGGGGAGGATTGCAAACACAACCGGGCAGCGTGGCGCGAGATGGGATCTCCGCGTGCAGAAAGCGCGCAGGTGGATCGGCTTCTCCGAAGGACAGATGCCAAACCGAGATCGTGTGATTCGCGGGCCCTCCATTCGTGCTCCCAATTTCCCCGGTTGCAATCTCCCCCCGGTTGATTAGTCTCCCGCCCTCATGCGTCACTTGCTGACCAGCCGACTTACCTCGCTCCGCGCCTTTTCCGCGTGCGCTTCTCTGCGCCCGGATCGCGGAGCTTTCCTCTCGTAACTCGTCGGCTGGCGCTGCTCCGGGCGGAAGTGGCGGCTGGGCCTGTGCATTTCCCTCCGCCCGTTATTCCCTTCACCCATGATTTCCCAATTGAGCAGCAAGTATCGACCCTTCCCATCGATCCCGATCACGGATCGCCAATGGCCCAATCGCACCCTCACTGCCGCGCCGACCTGGTGCAGCGTCGATCTCCGCGACGGCAACCAGGCCCTGGCCGTGCCGATGAACGTCTCGCAAAAACTCGAGCTCTTCGACGCCCTGGTGAAGTGCGGCTTCAAGGAAATCGAAGTGGGCTTCCCATCGGCGTCGAACACCGAATTCCAATTCAATCGCCGCCTCATCGAGGAAGGCCGCATCCCGGATGACGTGACCATCCAGGTCCTCGTGCAGGCGCGCGAAGACTTGATCGAGAGGACCGTGCAATCGCTCATCGGCGCGAAGCGCGTCATCATCCATCTCTACAACTCGACTTCTCCCGCGCAGCGCCGCGTCGTCTTCGGCAAAACGAAGGAGGAAGTCGTGCAGATCGCCGTGCAAGGCGCGCGCTGGATTCAGGAGCGGTTGCCCCGCCTGGCTGGCACCGATGTGCGACTGCAATATTCGCCCGAGAGCTTTTCCGCGACGGAGGTGGAATTCGCGAAGGAGATTAGCGAAGCCGTGATGGACGTGTGGCAGCCGACCCCGCAGCGGCCCATGATCCTGAACCTGCCGGACACCGTCGAAGTCGCGATGCCCAATGTGTATGCCGATCAGATCGAGTGGATCGGCCGCCACCTCAAGAACCGCGAGTCGGTCATCATCAGCCTGCACACGCACAATGATCGGGGGACCGGCGTCGCCGCGACCGAACTCGGCTTGCTGGCCGGCGCCCAGCGCGTGGAAGGAACGCTCTTTGGCAACGGCGAACGCACCGGCAATCTCGACATCGTCATCGTCGCGCTGAATTTCTTCATGCACGGCATCGACCCGAAGCTCGATTTCCGCGATCTGAATGCGCTCATAGAAATCTACGAGCGCTGCACCGGCATGACCGTGCCCGCTCGCCAGCCCTACGCCGGTGAGCTGGTCTTTACCGCCTTCTCGGGTTCGCACCAGGATGCGATCAAGAAGGGGCTCGCCGAGTGGGAAAAGAAAGGGCGCACCCACTGGGATGTGCCGTATCTCGCCATCGATCCCGCCGACGTCGGCCGCGAATACCGCGAGGTCATCCGCGTGAACTCGCAGAGCGGCAAGGGCGGCGTCGCCTATCTGCTCGAGAGCGAGTTCGGGATGGAACTGCCCAAGGACATGCAGCGCGAATTTGGTCCAATCGCGAATGACGCCGTCGATGCCCTCGGCCGCGAAGTCACGGCCGCCGAATTGCGGTCCATGTTCTGGCGCGAATACGTCGAACGGTTCGATCCGTGGGAACTGATCCATTTCCATGCCGATGGCATCGAGGGCGTCTTCCAGTGCCGCGCCTCCGCCCGGCATGGCGGCGCCGAAGTGAAGCTCACGGGCGACGGCAACGGCCCCATCGCGGCTTTCGTCCATGCGCTGCACGGGGCGGACGTCCCGCGCTTCGAAGTCGCGGATTTCAAGCAACACGCCCTGAGCGCTGGCACCGAGGCCAGCGCCATCTCCTACATCCGCATCAAATTCGCGGATGGGAAAACGAAATGGGGCGCGGGCGTGGATACGAACGTCGAACTCGCTTCGATCAAGGCCGTGCTCAGCGCGGTCAATCGAGCTGCCGCTGGCTAAATCCGGAGTTTGCCGTACAAAGCGCCCCGTGAATCGATTTCTTCCTTGTCTTCCACTCTTTGGGTTACTGGCGCTGGCGGGTTGCTCGACCACATCGCGCGTTGTCCCGACCGTTACGTCTGCTGAAACCCCGCGCCAGAGCGCCCCGCTCGCAGCGGTGAATCTGCAGCAGATGATCGTGCCGGCGGGCCGTTACGGGCGGCACATCGAGTTCCCGCTCCACGCCACCTACATCACGATCCATTCGACCGACAACCGCAACGCGACCGCGCTCCAGCACGCGCGCGGCATGGCTTCGGGCGCGTTTCGGGGTCGCTCGAAATGGAACCGCACCGGGTATCTGACCTGGCACTTCACGGTCGATGACATCCAGGCCATCCAGTCCCTGCCGCTCGATATCCAGGGCGAGCACGCGGACCACGATGGGCCGGGGAACACAAGCAGTATCGGCATCGAGATTTGTGAGCTTCGCGATCCGCGACGGCAGGCTGCGGCCATCGAACGGGCGGCTCGCCTGGCCGCGTGGCTCATGAATGAAAAGGGCATCGCGCTCGATCATGTGGTGCCGCACTACCATTGGCCGCAGTACCATTTCCACGCCTACCAGAAAAACTGCCCACGCATCCTCCTGGAGCACGGCCGGCCCGGCCCGCGCTGGGATGCGTTCCTGCACCAGGTCGAAGGCTACCGCTGAGCGGACCCGAGCAGCCACGTGGCGACGAGCACGGCGCGGAGACTCCACGCGATGGTTCGCAGCCAATTGGTGCCGATCATGCGCTCGATCGTCGCGGTGTCGTGCTTCATGGTGAGGCGCAGGTGGAGCGGGACTTGAAACAGGACCGTGGAAAGCCAGCACACCGCGATGAGCCCCGCACCGGTCCACAGCCCGCCCGCCGCGATGCCGGCGGGCCGCTGCCACAGCAGCCAGACCGCGCTGCCCAGTTCCGCAAACATGAGCGGCCCGACGATCAATCCCGTCCGCGCCGGGCTACGGAGCTGGAAGGCCGCAAATTCGGCCGCGCCGACCTGGCGATACGCGGGGTAGTGGACCAGTTGGATGAACCAGATCACGCCCGCCATGGCCCACGTGGCAGCGGCGTGGATC
>JBBRPL010000145.1:0-19581 GCA_038228205.1 Chthoniobacterales bacterium | reverse complement strand
GCCAACGCTGAGTCCATCGCCCAGTTGCGCGTCCTGCGCTCCAACAACCAATGGGCCCAACTCTGGCCTCTCGCTGCTTGAACCTTTGGACCGGGTTTGAATCACGCCCCCCGTTGGGAGGAGGCCGAAAAGGGGCTTGCGGCATGGTGAAACCTAGATAGATGTAGTGGAAATCGCTACGTAATTTTCCGCGTCCATCCGGTGCTTGGGATTTTTCCGACCTCGCCAGGAAGACCGCAAGACTGCCGTGGATACGGGAAGCACTGACTCGCCGCCCATGCACACCACCCTGCCTCATCTTCAGTCGGCCATCCGGCTATCGTTGCAAAAAGGAGAACTGTGCCGCGTCTACCGGGAGACGCTCGACGCTTGCTGGCCGAATCTGACGGAGGATGCGCAGTGCGACATCATCGCCCGGTTCGCCGCGCAGAACCGCTGGACGGTGACGTGCCGCGAGATCGGCCGGCTTGGCCTCGTCGCCGAATTTCAAAAAGGCGAGGTGCCGGTCCTCGAGGGCTAACTTTCCGACGAACATGCACAATTGCCTGCTCTCGATGGCGGTGGTCATGACGCTGTGCGCGGCGAACACCGACGTGGAAGGGGACGGCACGACAACGCTCGCCCTGGAACCGGCGGCCGCGGCCCCAGCACCGTTTCACAATGGCGATTGCCTGGACATTCGGGAGAGCGTGACGGGGGCGGCGACCGAGACGCGGATCACGGTCGTCGACGTGAAGTACTGGCCATGGGTTTGCGTGAAGTCCGCGCGGGGAGAGATCTGGATCAATTTCGAGCGGGTGCTGGGTGCGAAACGGGCGCTCGCGGATCGGTAAGCGGGCGGCGAGAAGGGCCGAATGAACAATGGTCGAAGGAAGGCGCAGGAGTGAGGGCATCCCGCGGAAGGACGCGCCTTTCGGATGGGTAAAGACCCCTTTGTCTTCCTGCGGTACGTGCTACGTTGTTTATCGCGATGAAAGCTGAATATTGCGTCGGGCCGGTCGGTTCTTTGAATTTCAGCGAAGTTATGCGGCGGCTGCGCATGGAGTGGAGGCTGAAGAAATGGTCACGTGGACTGGGGAAAAGAGGCGAACTTGAGACCGTGTGATGAAAAGCGATCGAAAAGTAATCCCGCCGACGAAGACGTGTGGCGATCGATCGCCCAGAGTCGCGGGTGGATGACGCCCCCGCTGGCCTCGAGGAGGCGTCGGTGAATATCTCCAAACCGATGCCGGACGTGCTCCCGAGTGGCGTGAGCCGGCTCAACCCGTGGCAGGGGTATGCGTTCGCGGTGGCGGCGACGGCGGCCACGCTCGGGGTGCGCCTCGCGCTGGACCCGGCATTGCAAGGACAACCGACGCTGGTGATCTTCACTCTGCCGATCTTGCTCAGCGCCTACCTGGGGGGAGCGGGTGCGGGATTGCTGGCCACGGGCCTATCGTGTCTCGCGGCATGTTATTTTCTATTGCCGCCGATCCATAGCTTCATGGCGGTCTCTGCCGGTGGGCGTTGGCAGCTTTTTTTCCTCGCCCTGACCGGTGTGGTCATCAGCGGGCTCAATGAAGTACTCCACCGCGCGCGCCGGCGAGCGGACGCCGCGAGTCAGGAAAGGTGGGCGAGCGAGGAACGCTACCGCACGCTCTTCGAATATGCACCGGAGGGCATCGTGATCGCGGATTCCGCCAGCCGTTACCTCGACGCCAACGCGAGCATGTGCCGCATGCTCGGCTACACGCGAGACGAACTGGTCGGGCTGCACGCGTCCGATATCGTGGCCGAGTCGGAGAGTCCGCAAATCGATCTGGCGTGGAACGAGATCAAAGCCAGGGCCGATCATCATCGGGATTGGAAGTTCCGGCGCAAGGACGGCTCGGTCTTCGAAGCGGAGGTGATCGCGACGATGATGCCCGACGGCCATCTGCTGGGAGTGATCCGCGACATCACGGAGCGCCGGCGAGCGGAGTCCGCGATGGCGCGGCTCGCGGCCATCGTGGAATTCTCGGCGGATGCGATCGTGGGCAAGGATTTGCAGAGCTGCGTGACGAGCTGGAACGCCGGCGCGGAGAGGATGTTCGGCTATACGGCCAGCGAAATGGTGGGCCAGCCGCTCACCCGCCTCATCCCGGCGGACTGTCGAGATGACGAAGACCAGATCCTGGCGGGAGTTGGGCGCGGCGAGAACGCCGCGCAGTTCGAGACCCGGCGGCTCCGCAAGGATGGAACGCTGATCGACGTCTCGGTCACGGTCTCCCCGATCAAGAACGCGGAGGGGCAGGTCATCGGCGCCTCCAAAGTGGCGCGGGATATCAGCGCGCGCAAACGGGCGGAAGAAAGGGCCGCGTGGATGGTCACATTCCCGGAGCGCAATCCGAATCCCATCGTGGAGTTCGATTGGCAGACCGGAGACATCCACTACATGAATCCGGCTTCGGCGCGGCAATTTCCCAGCCTTCAGAGCCAGGGGCTTCGCCACCCCTTGCTGGCCGGACTGTCGAATATGGACGTCCTGCTCGAGGGGAAGGAATCGGTGCGCCGGGAATTGCTGGTCAGCAACCGTTTCCTTTCGCAGACGATCACGCGCAGTTCCATCGCACACCGGCTGTGCGTTTATAGCGCGGAAATCACCGAGCTGCGCAACGCCGAACTGGCGTTGCGCGAGAAGGAAACCGCGCTTTCCGCCGCCGATCGGCGGCTCGCCCAGATCGTGCACGGCATGACGGAGGCGTGTCTGGCGCTGGATGGGGAGTGGCGCTTCACCTTTGTCAACGATCGAGGGGAGTCTCTCCTTCGCCATCGTCGCGAAGAAATGCTCGGGCGGTCGATTTGGGAAGTCTTCCCCGCGCTCGTGGGGACGCCGATGGAACTGCACTACCGGCGCGCCATGGCAGAGCGGGTGCCGGTCAACTTCGAGGTTCTTTCACCCATCGTGGAGCGCTGGCTGGACGTCCAGATCTTCCCCACGAGCGAAGGGCTGGCGGCTTTCCTCCTGGACATCCACGCGCGCAAGATGGGTGAGGAAGCGCTGCGCGAGAGCGAGGATTTGTTCTCGAAGGCTTTCCGCCTGAGCCCGGATTGCGTGACCATCGAGCGGAGGGCTGACCACACCCTCATCCAAGCCAACGAGGCGCTGTGCCTTCTGTGGGGCGCCACTCCTGAATAGGTCATCGGCAAGACGGCCGATCATTATTCCACCTGGCTGAGTGAAGAGGAGCGGCTCGCCTTTACGCGGACGCTGGAGGAGAATCAGCAGTGCCTGAACCATGAGGCGACCCTGCGGATGAACGACGGGCGGGTGGTGCAGTTCAGTATTTCCTCCCGAACGATCACCCTCCACGGCGAGGCCTGCATCTTGAGCGTGAGGCGCGACGTCACCAGGGAAAGGCGGACGGAGGGGGAGCGAGATGCGTCGGAGTTGCGCTATCGGCGGCTTTTCGAGACAGCCAAAGACGGCATCCTGATCCTCGATGCCGAGACCGGGAGGGTGGTCGATGTGAATCCTTTCCTGATAACGATCATGGGGTTTTCCCACGAACAGTTTCTGGGGAAGGCGATCTGGGAGCTGGGCTTTTTCAAGGACATCTGGGCCAGCGCGGAGAAGTTCGAGGAGTTAAAGGAAAAGGAATACATCCGCTACGAGAACCTGCCCCTGGAGACCAGCGATGGGCAGCGGATCGAGGTGGAGTTCGTGAGCAATGTGTATCTGGTCAACGGGGGTAAAGTCATCCAATGCAACATCCGCGACGTGACGGCCCGCCGGAAGGCGGAGGAAGAGGTGCGGCAGCTCAATGCCGGATTGGAGCAGCGGGTCATCGAGCGCACCGCCCAACTGGAGGCGGCGAACCAGGAACTGGAAGCCTTCTCCTATTCGGTCTCGCACGATTTGCGCGCGCCGCTGCGCGCGATCGATGGATTCTCCCAAGCGGTGCTGGAGGATTATGCGCCGCAACTGCCGGAAGAGGCCCAGGAGTATTTGCGGACCATCCGGCAGGGCGCGCAGCAGATGGGTGTCTTGATCGACGACCTGTTGACCTTTTCGCGACTGAGCCGGGCTCCCCTGCGACGGCGGACGGTGAATACCAACGAACTCGTGACGACGGTGACCGAGGACTTGCGGCTCCAGCGCGAGGGGCGGAAGGTCGAGATCCGCTGCGCCGATCTGCCCGGCTGCTGGGGCGATCCGGCGCTGCTCAAGCAGGTGTGGATCAACCTGCTCTCCAACGCGCTGAAGTACACGCTCAAGCGTCCGTCCCCGCTGGTGGAAATCGGTTCCAAGGATGAAAATGGAGAAACCGTCTTTTTCGTGCGCGACAATGGCACCGGGTTTGACATGCGCTATGCGTCCAAGCTCTTCGGCGTTTTCCAGCGGTTGCATCGGTCGGAGGATTTCGAGGGCACCGGGGTGGGACTGGCGATCGTCCAGCGGATTATCCATCGCCACGGTGGGCGCATCTGGGCCGACGCCGCGGTCGATCGCGGCGCCACTTTCTTTTTCACCGTTGCCCCGGCAGGCGCATCGTGAAGAAGACCCACGAAGCGCACGCTGAGAGCATAGGCGTTTTCCCTATGGCAAGATACATGACTCCCGCAATAGGCACTCGCGTTTCGATGGGATTATGTTTCGGCGATTTGTTGTGCCCTGCATTCTTCAAAATCTTCTGCCCTAGACTTGCCTGGGAAAACCTGCGGCTGATCTACCGGAGAAATGCGGCGCGAAATAGGGTCGGCCACACCGGGGTATCCGGATCCATCGGGTGCGTCAGCGGGGGGTGGATCGCCACGGTGGACGCGCCCGGATCGACGGCGCCGACGATGGGCACAGCTTTCTCTCTCATCCTCGCCTTGGAAGATCTGCCATGAACGCCAACAGTGCCGTTGAAATCCTCCTCGTCGAAGACAACCCGCAAGATCTGAAGCTGGCGCTGCGGGCGTTGCAGAAGGCGGCGCTGGGCAACCGGATCGAGGTCGCCCGGGATGGCGCCGAGGCGCTGGAATTCATCTTTTGCGAGGGGGCGTACGCCGATCGAAAGATCGAAGACACGCCCAAGGTTATCCTGCTCGACCTGAAGCTGCCCAAAGTGGACGGACTGGAAGTGATCCATCGGGTCAAGGGCGACCCGCGCACGGCGGCCATTCCGATCGTCGTCCTGACTTCGTCGCAGGAACAGAGCGACGTGGTGAGGAGCTATCAATTGGGGGTGAACAGCTATATCGTAAAGCCGGTGGATTTCGAGGGGTTCGCGGAAGCCGTGAGGGAACTGGGCATGTACTGGCTCCTGCTCAACCAACCGCCCAAGCTCGAGGCCTGATGTGAAGACCCCGCTGCAAATCCTCATTGCCGAAGACAACCCGGCGGATGTCCTGCTTTTGGTGCGGGCCTTGCGGCAGGCGGGTTTTGAGTTCACGCACCAGGTCGTCGCGACGGAGGCGGAGTACCTGAGCCACCTGCGTCCGGATCTGGACATCATTCTCTCGGATTATGCGATGCCGCAGTTTGGCGGTTTGAGGGCGTTGGAACTGTTGCGGGAACGCGGGTGGGAAACGCCTTTCATCATTATTTCCGGCACGATCGGCGAGGACCTCGCCGTCTCCGTGATGAAGCAGGGGGCGACCGACTACCTGCTCAAAGACCAGATGGGGAGGTTGGGACTCGCGATCACCCAGGCGATCGAGCAGGGGCGGACGCGCAAAGAACGCCGGAAGGCGGAGGTAGCGCTGCGTGAGAGTGAAGAGCGTTTTCGCCAGCTCGCGGAAAACATCCAGGAAGTCTTCTGGCTGACCGACATTGGCAAGAACGAGATTCTCTATGTCAGTCCCGCCTATGAAAGGATCTGGGGCAGGACTTGCGCGGACCTTTACCGTTCGCCGCGCAGTTGGCTGGACGCGATTCACGAGGACGACCGTGCAACCGTGCTCCAGTCGGCGATCAGCAAGCAAACGGAGGGAATCTACGATGAGGAATACCGGATCGTGCGTCCCGACGGGTCGATCCGCTGGATTCGCGATCGCGCCTTTCCGGTCGTGAGTGCCACGGGCGAGGTGGACCGGGTGGCCGGGGTGGCGCGCGATATCACCGAACAAAAAGAGGCCGAAGCGGCCCTGAAGCTGTTTCGCAATTTGGTGGATCAATCCGATGACACTTTTGAGGTCATCGATCCGGTGACCGGGCGCTTTCTCGACGTGAATGAAAAGGGGTGCACTGCGCTCGGTTACAGCCGAGCGGAGCATCTGGCGCTGCGCGTTTGCGACATCGATCCCCAGGTCGGAGAGTCGGACTGGCCTCGAGTGGCCCAAGAGATTCGCGCCGCTGGTTTCCTGAGCCGGGAAGGGCTCCACCGGCTAAAGGACGGGTCCACCTTGCCGGTGGAACTGAACGCCAAGTGGGTCCGGCTCGACCGGGATTACATCATCGCGGCGGTGCGGGACATCTCCGAGCGGAGGCAGGCGGAGAAGGTGCTCAAGGAGTCGGAGCGCCGTTTCCGGGAGATGCTCGAAAACGTGGAAATGATCGCGCTCACGCTGGACAAGAAAGGCGCGGTCACGTTCTGCAACGATTATCTGCTCAAGGTGACGGGATGGAGACGGGAGGAAGCCATCGGCGCCGATTGGTTTACGAAATTCATTCCCGCCAGCCCGGAGCTGAAAGAGTTATTCTTCTCCACCTTGGAGGCCGGAACCGTCCCGCCGCACCACGAGAATTCGATCGTGACCCGGGACGGCGCGATCCGGGAGATCGTCTGGAACAACACGATGCTCCGGGACGGAACCGGAAACATCATTGGCACGGCGAGCCTCGGGGAGGATGTGACCGAGCGGAATCGTGCCGAGGCGCGCATCCGCGAACAGGCGGCGATGCTGGACCGCGCGCGGGACGCGATCATCGTGCGGGGCTTTGAGGATCGCAGGATCACCTTCTGGAGCCGAGGCGCGGAAAGGCTCTATGGCTGGACGGTGGCGGAAGCGATGGGCCGGGACGTCGGCGAGCTGATCTGTGTCGATCCGAAGGTGCCGGATCAGGTCCGGGATGCGCTCCTGACCAGTGACGAGTGGCGCGGAGACGTCTGCCACCTGACGCGAGACGGGGAAAAATTGCTGGTGAACTGCCGGGGGACCCTGGTACGCGACGACGCGGGCGCGCCCCATTCAGTACTCACGATCAACACCGACATCACCGAGCAGAAGGAACTCGAAGGACGGCTCCTGCGGGCGCAACGCATGGAAAGCATCGGGACACTGGCCAGCGGCCTGGCACACGACCTGAACAATATCCTGGCGCCAATCATGATGTCGGTGCCGATCCTGAGGCGCAAACTTACCGACGAGCAGCGCGAGACGATCGTGACGACCATCGAGATGAGCGCCGAGCGGGGCACGCAAATCGTCAAGCAGGTGCTGACTTTTGGCCGTGGACTGGAAGGTGAAAGGCGTCCGTTGCAGGTCACCGCCTTGATCGGTGAACTCGTGAAGATCATGCGCGAGACGTTCCCGCGAAACATCACGATCAAGAATGCCAATGGGCCGAAGGTCTGGCCGCTGCTGGGAGACGCCACCCAGATTCATCAAGTGCTGCTCAACCTTTGTGTGAATGCGCGCGACGCCATGCCCGAGGGTGGCGAACTGCGAGTGGGCGCGCGGAATCTCGAACTGGATGCGAGCTACGCGAGCATGCTCCCGGAGGCAGCGCCCGGTCCGCACGTGTTGTTGGAAGTCAGCGACACTGGCACAGGCATGCCCCCCGAGGTGGTGGAACGCATTTTCGATCCCTTCTATACGACGAAGGCAATCGGCAAAGGGACGGGACTGGGGCTCTCGACGACCCTCGGGATCGTCAAGAGCCATGGCGGTTTCCTCCATGTGAACTCGCTGCCCGGCAAAGGGACCACTTTCCAGGTGTATCTGCCGGCCGCGCCAGACCACGAGGCGGCGGCTGCCGATCCCGCGCCGGCGTCCGTTCCGGAGGGTCATGGTGAACTCATCCTGGTGGTGGATGACGAAGAGAGCATTCGTAGCGCCGTCCGCCTGGCCCTCGAAACTCGCGGCTACCAGGCCCTCATCGCGACGGATGGCATCGAGGCGCTGGGCCTGTTCGCCACCAACACGGGCAGGATTGCCATGGTGCTCACTGACCTGATGATGCCGTCGATGGATGGCGTGACCTTGATCCGGGCCCTGCGGGCGATGGCCCCGGGGGTCCCGATCGTGGCCTCGACCGGCCTGGGGGAAAAAGCCCAGCTCAGCCAATTGGCCCAGCTGGGGGTCGCGACCGTGCTGCACAAGCCCTTTGGCGCCGAGACGCTCCTGCGCACCATCCACGATGCCCTCCATGCTGCCGGCAATTCTCCGAGCCTATGAAAAAGAAAATCCGTATCCTGATCGCCGATGACCACGACATCGTCCGGCGCGGCATGAGGCCACTGATCGAGTCGGAATGGGGCTGGGAAATCTGCGGCGAGGCGCGCGATGGACGCGAAGCGGTGACCCTGGCCGAGGAGCTGAAGCCCGATGTGGTGGTCCTCGACGTGGCGATGCCGGAGATCAACGGCGTCGAAGTGGCGCGGCAGATCAAGCGCCTGTTGCCGGAGACGGAAGTGCTGGCCTTCACGGGCACGGAGAGCGAGGCGCTGGTGCATCAGCTCTTTGCGGCGGGCGCCCGGGGCTGCGTCTTGAAGAGCGACGCGGCCGAGCACCTCATTCCGGCGATCAAGGCATTGTGTGAACACCAGCCGTATCTCGGTTCGCGCGTCACGCAGATGGTCTTCGAGAGTTATCTCCAGGGTGGATTGCAGTCGGAAGCGGTTGCGCCCGACGGCCTGTCTCCGCGCGAACGGGAAATCGTGCAACTCCTGGGCGAAGGGAAGAGCAACAAGGAAGTCGCGACGACGCTGGGCATCAGCGTGAAGACCGCGGAAACCCATCGCGCGGCGGTGATGCGGAAGCTGGGATTCAGTGCTTTCAGTGAACTGGTGCGCTACGCGGTGCGCAACCACCTCGTGCAGCCGTAGACGGGGCGGGGCGGGAAGGATGAAGGATGAAGAAGAGGGGGCCGGCGGGGGGCGATGGGGGTAAATCCCGCGCCGAATACGGGTTTTCATAGGTCGCCAACGGCACGGTCGCGGCTACGTCTGGCGGGACCCCATGAACGCATCCAGAAATAGTCCCGAAGTCCCGAAGACCCAAACGAACGCCGTAGCCCGGACGCGAACGTGCGTCATGGCATTGCTGGGTGTCCTGCTGTGTTGGATGGGCGGAGGGTGCTCCCGGGAAGCATCGACTCCGCTGCGTGTGGGGAGCGTAATCTGGCCAGGCTTCGAGCCGTTCTACGTGGCACGGCACCTGGGCTATTTGGATGAGAAACAGGTCCGCCTCGTGGAATTCACGGCCAGTTCCGAGATCATGCGCGCTTTCTCCAATGGCACGCTCGACGCGGGATTGCTGACGCTCGATGAGGCGCTGCAACTCGCGCAGAGTGTTCCCGACGCCCGCCTGGTGCTGGTCACGGATATTTCCAATGGGGCGGATGTGATCATGGCGAAGCCCGAGATCGGCAGCCTCAAAGACTTGAAGGGCCGGCGCGTGGGTGCCGAGACCTCGGCGCTCGGCGCCTATGTTCTCATGCGCGCCTTGCAACTGGCGGAGATGAAGCCGGAGGATCTGGAGATCGTGTCACTGAACCCCACCGAGCACGAAACGGCTTTCGAAAAAGGGCGCGTCGACGCGGTGGTGACGTACGAGCCCACACGGACGAAGCTGCGGAGCTTCGGAGCGCGACAGATCTTTGACAGCAGCCAGATTCCTGGGGAGATCGTGGATGTCCTGGTCGTGCGCGCTGCATCCCTGCAAGCGCACCCGGAAATGGTGACGCATCTGGTTCAGGGCTACTATCGGGCACGGGCCTATTTCACAGAGAAGCCGCAGGAGGCCGCACAGATTGCCGCGATGCGCATGAAGATCAGTCCGCAAGAATTTCTGGCCTCGCTCGAGGGCCTGTTCCTCCCCGACGAACATGAATCGCATCGCATGGTGATCGGGCAGCCGCCGACGCTGCTGAAAACCGCGCAAACGATCGCGGCCATGATGCGTGAGAAAAGCTTATTGACGAAGGACGTGGACATCAAGGGCCTCTTTGGCGAAAGGACAGTCGCTCGCGTGCTGCCGTGAAACGCGCGCTGTCGATTCCGCTGCGCGTTCTCCTGCCGGTGCTCCTGCTGAGCTGCGCGGCGATCGCCGGCCTGATCTCGTGGAAGCTCGCCACGCGATTGCTGACGGGCGAAATCGAGTCCCAATTCCTGGACGAGGCGAGGCCCCGGGTGACCGGCTTGCAGGCCACCCTGGAGTACCACCTTCGCAACGGCGACGCCTCTGGGGTGAAACTCGAGATCTCGGGAATGGCGACGCGGAACGATGTCATCGGGGCGTTTGTGATCGACCGGCATGATCGAATCATGGCGGCGACGCGATCCGCGCTGATTGGCGACGGTGCGGAGGCGATCCAGACCCATCTGCCGGCGGATCTCAAGATCCGACACGCCGTGAATCTTGCCCGAGTCAGAGCCTCGACGCAGGGAATCATGGAACTGTCACAAGATCGGCGCGTGGCCGTTGCTTACTACCCGCTGCTGGTGGATGTGGATGAGCATGTCCTGCGGTCGAAGCGGAATGGACTGGTGGTGCTGGTGCTCGACACGCAGATAGCCAAGGGCCGTGCGTTTCAGGCGGCTGGCCGCCAGGCCGTCGACAATGCGCTCGTCTTCGGCGGCCTCGCGGCATGCGCCTGGGTCTTCCTCCATCTCAGCCTGTCCCGTCGCGTGGCCGGGCTGGTGGACACCACGCGACGACTCGCCTCGGGGGATCTCGCCGCGCGCACCGGCCTCGAGGGAAACGATGAACTGGCACTGGTGGCCACGGCGGTGGACCAGATGGCCGATCGCATCGCGGAGGACATTCTCCGCCAGAAACAAGGGGAAGCAAAATTGCGGGAAAGCGAGGCGCGGTTTCGACAGCTCGCTGAAAACATCGATCACCTCTTTTGGATGGCGGCTCCGGGCGGAGAAGAGTTGATTTACGTCAGTCCCGCTTACGAGCGGATGTGGGGACGCACCTGCGCGAGTGTCTATGCCGAGCCCCAATCGTGGCTGGAGGCGATTGCGGCCGAAGATCGGCCCTCGGTGATGGCGGCCTTGATCCGGAATGCCCTCGGCGAGACCTCCGATCTCGAGTACCGAGTGAACCGTCCGGACGGAACCCAGCACTGGATGCGGGACCGCGGCTTCCCGGTGCGCGACGAGGACGGCAGGGTGGCCCGGGTCTGCGGAATTGTGGAGGACATCACGGCGCGCAAACAGACCGAGGCGGAGCTGAAAAAGACCCATCGGGAGTTGCTGGAGGTGTCGCGTCATGCCGGCATGGCGGAAGTGGCGACGAGCGTCTTGCACAACGTCGGCAACGTCCTCAACAGCGTGAACACTTCCCTCAGCGTCGCGACAAGCAAGGTCAGCCGGATTCGGGCGACGGGACTGTCCCGCATCGCCGCGCTGGTGAACGAGCACGCGCAAAATCTGCCGGCGTTTTTTACGGAGCATCCGCAGGGGATCCGCCTGCCGGCGTTCCTCACCGGCCTGGCCGAGCACTTCTCCACCGAACAGCAGTCGGTGCTCCGCGAGCTCGACTCGCTCCGGGGGAACCTCGAACACATCAACGAAATCGTGGCCATGCAGCAGAGCTACGCCGGCGCGGGCGGGATCATCGAAACGGTGCCCCTGGCGGAGGTGATCGACGATGCCCTGCGCATGAATGCGGCGGCCTTCGAGCGCCACGGCACGAAAGTGGTGCGCGAACTCGATCCCGCCCTGCCGTCGGTTACCACGGACCGCAACAAGCTGCTGCTCGTCCTGGTCAACCTGGTGCGTAACGCCAAGCATGCGTGCGACGAGAACGGCGCCATGGACAAACGCATCACGATCCAAACGCAGTTGCACGACGGCGATGGTGCGAGGATCGTCGTGACGGACAACGGCATCGGCATCCCGCCGGAGAATCTAACGCGCATTTTTGCGCATGGCTTCACCACGCGAAAGGACGGCCACGGCTTCGGTCTCCACAGCAGCGCGCTCGCCGCGACCGAGATGGGTGGCGCGCTCCGCGTGCGCAGCGACGGTCCTGGCCGCGGAGCCGCCTTCACCATCGAATTGCCAATCCATCGCCCAAAAATATGAGCACCCACAGCAACCGCCGCATCCTGATCATCGATGACAACGCGGCCATTCACGAAGATTTTCGGAAGATTCTCTGTCCGGCGACCGGGGATTTCGACCGGATCGAGGCGGAGTTTTTCAGAGAAGCGACACCGGCCCGATCGCAGCCCGGCTTCGAGATCGACTCGGCCTTCCAGGGGGAGGAGGGAGTGGCGAAAGTGCGTGCATCGCTGGCCGAAGGGAAGCCGTACGCGATGGCCTTTGTCGATGTGCGCATGCCGCCCGGCATGGACGGCGTGGAAACTGCCGAGCAACTGTGGGGGCTGGCGCCCAGCCTGCAGGTCGTGATCTGCACCGCTTACTCGGACTATTCGTGGGCGGAGATGCTGAACCGGCTCGGCGCCTCGGATCGGTTTCTGGTTTTGAAGAAACCGTTTGCCTCGGTCGAGGCCTTGCAACTCGCCTGCGCGCTGTGCGAGAAATGGCGGCTCACCGAGGAGGCGCGAGATCGGCTCGCGGAAACGGAACGGATCGTCGCCGAGCGCACGAGTGAACTGCGCGCTGCGAACGAGCAACTGCACGGGGAGATCGAGCAACGCCAACAGGCCGAAGCCCACCTCCTGCGCGCCCAGCGACTGGAAAGCATCGGCACGCTGGCGAGCGGGATTGCGCACGATCTCAATAACATGCTTGCACCCATTCTGATGTCGGCGGACCTACTGCGCTCGCAAGTGCCGGAGGACGCCCTGGAACTGATCGACTTGATCGAGGCATCGGGCGATCGCGCGGCCCGGGTGGTGAAGCAGGTGTTGACCTTTGCCCGCGGGATCGAAGGCGACCGCCTTCCCCTCCGGCCGATACAACTGGTCCGCGAAATGGAAAAAGTCATCGCCGAGACTTTTCCGCGGTCCATTCATCTCGGGTCCCACGTGCCGGGAGATCTCTCCATGGTCGAAGGGGACGCGACGCAGTTGCATCAGGTCTTGCTCAATTTGTGCGTGAATGCCCGCGACGCCATGCCCGAGGGCGGCGACTTGCGGATCGAAGCGGACGATTTCGAGGTGGACGAGCACTATGCCAGCATGCTGCCCGGGGCGCGCCCAGGGCACTACGTGCGGGTGCGGGTCTCCGACACGGGGGACGGCATCCCTCCGCATCTCCTGGAAAAGATCTTCGATCCGTTTTTCACCACGAAACCCCTGGGCAAGGGCACCGGGCTGGGGCTGTCCACCGTGGTGGGCATCGTCCGAAGCCACGAGGGATTCATTGACGTGCGCAGCGAGGTGGGCAAAGGGACGACCTTCGAGATCTATCTGCCGTCCGCCTCTGGGGAGAAAGCGGTCGGCGGCGGCGAAACAGCGGCAGCTCCCGTGGGGCACGGCGAATTGATCCTGGTGGTGGATGACGAAAAGGCCGTCCGGGACGTGACGGAATCGGTCCTCGCCCGTCACGGCTACCGGACGTTGAGCGCGGGCGACGGCGCGGAAGCAATCACCGTCTTTGCCAGCCAGAACGGGAACATCGACGCGGTCTTTACCGATATCATGATGCCACTGGTGGATGGGGTGGCGCTGTGCCGGGTGCTGAGAAAAATCGACCCCAACGTCCGCATCATGGCGGCCACCGGGCTGAGCGATGAAAATCGAGCCGACGAACTGCGAGCGCTGAATGTGGGTCACGTGCTGGGCAAACCCTTCACCACGAATTCCCTGCTCGCCGCCCTCGCGGAAACGCTGACGCCCCCGCGGAGCCCTGCTTTCTTAGGTGGCGGTGAGCTGCGCACCGAGTTTCCGGGCCTTGCGGCGCTGCTGCCGCCGGGTGGAGCGCCCCTCGTCGAGCTCGCGAGCGAAGGCCGCCGCGGAGTCTTCGTGGAGGCGTTCGCCGAGGTCGAACGAGGGATCGAGTAATTCCTCCCGGCGCAAGTCGATGAGTTCGAACAATGTCTCCATGGCGGCGCGATGGGTGTGAGCGGTGCGGCGTTCTTCGAGGGCCGATTTCAGCACGAGGAGGTCATGGTCGTCGCCGAGGAATTCGCCGAGCACTGCGAAATCCTGCGCGAGTTCCTCCATCCGCGCGGGGCAGGCGCGGCGCAGCAACCGGAGATGAAACCAATGCTCTTTCACCCGTTTGCGCCAGCGATGCAGGCGCGGCGACGTGGGCGCGTCCTGGGCATTGCGGTAGCTGGCGCGGGCGCGGGCGTAGCCGCGGCGAACCGCGCGGCGAAGTTCCTTCCATCCATATTCCATGACGGGCCAATCGGCGATCCGGGCCGGCATCTCCTGGAGGACGGCGGTGATCGCGGCGACGGCGTTGGAGCGGGTCAATTGCGCGAGGCACCGGCGTTCCTGGGCGAGGAAGGATTCGCGCAGGGTCTGGATGACCGCGGAGGGTCTCTCGGGGAAGAAGCGTTGCTGAAGCTGATTCAGGGTCTTGAGCAACACCTCCGCGTCGCGCTTGGGACTGAGCAGCCGCCCGATCTTTTGCAACACCTCATCCTCGTCACGGTATTGCTTCTTGCCGAGCGGCTCGCGCAGCAGCACGAGAAGCGCGCGCAGTTTCTTGATCTGCTTCCGACTCTCGTGGACGGCCTCCGTCAAGGCGCCGGGACGCACCGCGCCGATCAACTTCAGGGTGCGCGCGACTTCCTCGCGGGCGAGGTCCTGCAAGGCGGCCCCGATTCGCCCGTGGAGTTTGATTTCAAAGCTCATGATGAGGATGTCATTGGAGCGAGGTGCGCCAGTCTACGTTCGATTCCATTCGGTGACAATTTTGTGTCGAGTTCCTAGTTCCTAGTTCTTGGTTCTTGGTTCTTGGTTCTTGGTTGAACGGAGCGGAACGACCACGGCGCGGAGCCAACAAAGAACCAAGAACCAAGAACTCTTCGAATTTATTCGAGTTCCGCGGCGAGCAGGCAGACATCATCCTCGAATCCGTGCCTGCTGTAGGCTCGCACTTCCGCGAGCACGCTGTCGACCAATTCACGCAGGGGAGCTCCGGCCAGCGCCTGGATATCGGCGAGCAAGCCGTCCAGTCCCAATTGATCGCCGGCAGCGTCTTCCACTTCGAACAAGCCGTCGGTGTAGAAGAGGAGCACATCCGCCGGCTGCAGGGGACGCTCGTAGGTGTGGAACTCGGCGTGAGGAAAGATGCCCAATGCCGGATTGAAGTCGCCTCGCGGCAAGGCGAGCAACTCAACGGCTCCTGTCTCCCGGCGCAGCAGGACCGGGGCCGGGTGGCCCGCGCTGCTCCATTGCATGAGACGGCGTTCCACATCGATGATCGCGTAGGCCGCGGTGACAAACATCAGGCCGCCCTCCGAGGGGATGATTTCCATCAAGCCCCGGTTGACCCGGGCGAGCATGGAGCCGGTGTCCGCATTCGCGGTCGCGGCCTCCTGCACCAGGACGCGCAACATGGCCGTGACCAGCGCCGACCGCACGCCGTGGCCCATGACGTCGCAGATGAACAAGGCCGCCCGGCTGGCATCCAACGGCAGGACATGGAAGAAATCCCCGCTGACGGACGTGGATGGGAGGTAACCATGGGCGAAGCGCAGGGCGCTGGCCGCCGCGCCAGCCGCGGATGAAAAGTCGGGAAACTGGCGGGGCAGCAAGGCGAGTTGCATCTCGCGGGCGAGGGCCAGATCGGTTTCCATCTCCTCATTGCGCGCGGCGATCTCGCGGCGCTGGGCCTGGAGTTCGCGCACGTGGGCTTCACGCAAGGCCGTTTGCAGCCGCACCAGCGAATGCACTGGGATGAGCCCGAGGAACAAGCCCGCGGGGTCGATGAGCACCACGTCATCGTAAAACGCCGCCTCTTCCCGGGAAAAAACCGCGGCCAGCGCGGTATCCACCGGCATGCCGATCTCGATGCAAAGGAGGCCGGGCGCCATGTGGGCGCGCACCGGCTTGCGGGCATGGAGGGCGTAGCCGTAACGCCCGCCCAGCAACATCCCGATCTCCCGCCGCGCGCAAACGCCGACCGGGCGCCGCTCTTCGATGACGGCCATGAATTCGTGCCCATGGTTCTTGAAACGATCGAAAGCCGTATCGGTGGGCTCCGTAGCCTGCACCGCCTCCGCATGCGCGACGAGCGACTGCCAATCGAAAGTCTCGGGCGATTGAGCAGCCGCGCCGGATGTCGGAGGGGGCTGGGGGTCGGGTTCCAAGGTGACGTTGCTCACTCCAGAGGCTATACCTTTTCGCCAGCCGCCCGATGTGACATTCGTGTGACACCTCCAGAAACTCAGGCCCCTGAAATCCCCTCATCACCCCATCCCGATGGCGACGCCCCGTCGTCCATTCCTCGCGCTCTTGCTCGCGCTGGCCGTCGTCCCGCTCTTCGACGCGGAGGCGGCCAATCCCAATGATGGGGAGCATCCGCTCCTGCACTGGATCGGCGGATATTTCGCGACGAAGTGCAAGCACCACCAATCGATCGCGAGGATCTACCCGGCGGCCACGATCACGCCGGCCGCCTCCGAGCATCCGGTCTCGCGGGGGTGGCGGGAGTTCACGCTCAAGGACGAGCCATACATCCACAACTACTTCGGCCCCGGCGGCAACAAGCCCGCCGCCAACGTAACGGTCCTCGCCACGTCCATGCTCCCGCCCGAGGCGCCGGTGCGCGAGCCGGTATGCTGGTCCATCGAGCGTGCGGACGGCGGGCGCGGGATGGGCATCGTAATGCCGCACTTTTTCAAAAACTGGCAGAACGAAGACCTCCGCCGTTTCATTCTCAACGGCATCGTCTGGACGGCCAAAATGGAAGTGCCGGCAAGCGGAGTGCAAACGACACTGCCGGAGTTGGAGACATTCCAGCCGACCTCCGTCGAGCCGAAGCCGCCCGCGCCGAAGCCCAGCGAGCCCGCGCCCGCGCCGGCCGCAAAATGAGCGGGGGTCGCGAAATGAGCGGGTTGGTTCGCGGGATCATGGAGCCGCAGTCTGGAAGTCCCCCAGCCGCCCAGGTGCAGACTTAGGGAGTGTTTTAAAATTCCGGATTCTGTTGATCGCGCGAGAACGCGCGAGTTTCTCACAATTGTCGGCCGCAGAGTGCGCGGGTGGATCGGCTTCTCCGAAGACGATGGCAAAGATGGGCGGCGGAGCCGCGATTCTTTTTTCCCATCGCGTTGCGGAGAACGCGATCCACCTGCTCTGCATCCACCCGTCGATCCAATTCCGGGCGCCGGCTGCATAGTAGCCGAATATTCGAACACTCCCTACGCCGAAGTGCCTTCGGCATATTCCCAAATTACGCACGATCTCGAAGTTCGGAACATGCCTCCAGGACGCCTGATTGTTGGCTGTTCGTCGCGACGTGGGCCGGTAATATCCCGCGGCCCATTGGCCGCGATCGTATCCCTCCTCAATTCATTTCGTCACCTTTCATGCCGGACCGCCCCACCTCCATTCGTTACTGGATCATTACTGCGACGACCCTGGTGGCGTTCCTCATGTATTTGGACCGCGCCTGCCTCGGGTGGATCCTGGACTCGGACTCGTTCCGGTTGGACATCCATCTGACGAAGGACCAGGCGGGCAATTTGAAGAGCGCTTTTTTCTGGGCTTACGCGCTCGCCCAGGTGCCCGCCGGCTGGCTGGCGGAGCGCTTCGGCAAGCGCACGCTCATGACCGTGCTCATTCTAACGTGGAGCGGTTTCACGGCCCTCACGGGCTTTTCGAACGGGATGACCATGCTGCTCATTGCGCGCCTCGGCTGCGGTCTGGCGGAAGCAGGCGCGTATCCGATCAGCGGAAGCCTCCTGAGCCGCTGGGCGCATGTCAGCCGCCGCGGCCTTTGCAGCAGCATCGTTCCGCTCGGTGGGCGCCTCGGTTTTGCCCTCGCCCCGGCCATTACGATGGCGATCATCAAATTCTCGGAAAGCTGGCGCTGGGCTGGCTGGTCGTACGGCGTTCTGGGCCTCGGGGTCGCGGTGCTCTTCTGGGTCACCTTCCGCGAGAGTCCGCGGTCGCATCCGCTGTGCAACGCTGCCGAACGCGACCTGCTCGAAGAAGGGCGCGAACCCGAGAGCGAAACGGTGGTGGCGCCGCGCCGCCCTTTCCCATGGGGTGCGGTGGTCACCGACCGGAGCCTCTGGTTGATGTGCGGCTACCAGATGCTCACGAACTTCGGCTGGGCCTTCGTGATCAATTCGATGTCCAGCTATCTGAAGGACGTCCGCCACCTGAGCGACGAAATGAATGGATATATCTCCACGCTCACGCTCGTCATCGGGATCTTTGGGCTGGTGCTGGGCGGTCTGTTTACGGACCTGCTGACCCGCAAGTTTGGCCTGCGCATGGGAAGACTGTTGCCGCTTTCCGTCTCGCGCTTCGTCGCGGCGGGAATGTGCATCGTCTGCATTTGGGTGCAGAACCCGTGGCTGCTCGCGGTGAGCCTCGGCCTGATGGTCTTCGCCACCGATTCCAGCCTGCCTGCCACCTGGGCGTGGGCGCAGGATGTGGGCGGACGCAATGTCGCCCCCATTTTTGGCTGGGCCAATATGTGGGGAAATTTCGGCGCCGCGATACAAGCCAGCCTCGCGGTCTGGTTGATCAAGACCTTCGACAAGGACCAAAATCAGCAGGTCCTGTTCATCGCGTGCGCCTGCGCTTTCACGCTCGCCGGATTCCTTTCCTTTGGGATCAACGCGGCGAAGCAGGTGAAAGGAGCGTAAGAGCGAGGGGGCGAGGAAACTGTGCGTAAGGCTCTGGTTCAGCTTTTCGCAAGAGGAAGGCGCTTCCCCTTCGTCGTCATCCTGAGGACCCAAAGACGAAAGGCCGTCGTCGTTAGTGCGGAGATGATGTTGGGCTTTGGCGGCGATCCGGCGCAACGAGCAGCCCAAGGAGCAACGGTGTTGAGTGTCTAGAGGTTTTTTTGGAGTGAGTTGGAGTGGATTTCGACGGGGCCTCGCCGGCCCCGAACCCCGGCGTTCGGGGGGAACTAGGCCGCTGCCGCGGCAGAACGAGTTTGGAGTTTGAAGTTTGGGTCTTTGAGGAGACGATTGAGCAAGACGATGAGTTTGCGCATGACGGCAGTGAGAGCGACCATCTTGACTTTGCCGGCGGCACGAAGGCGCTGGTAAAAGTCTTTGAGGATTTGATCGTGGCGGATGGCGCTCAAAGCGGCCATGTAGAGAGCGCAGCGCACGGCGGTCCGGCCCCCGCAAATGAAGCGCACGCCACGAGTGGCGCCCCTGTCGCGGTTGTATGGAGCGAGGCCAGCTAACGCAGTGACTTGACCGTCCTCCAAAGTGCCTAGTGGTCTGTCATTCGTGATACGATGGGTACAGTTTGAGGAGTTTCACACGGGCGTCGGCGGTGGTGAATTGCCAGGAGATGCCGCGTGCGGCTTGATTGCGGTTGCACTGCCAGGCCCGTAGTTCGGCGGCCAAGGT
>JBBRPL010000144.1:0-19605 GCA_038228205.1 Chthoniobacterales bacterium | reverse complement strand
GAACCCGAAGGGTTCACAGCCATTAGCCGGGGGTTGAGCGAGGCACGAGCGATACCCCCGGATCTCATCACCAGCGATTGACCCCGGAGGGGTCGCAGCCCGTTTCGGGATCAGCGAAGCCCCCGGTCATCGCGATGAACCTGGGGGCACGGCTGAGAGGACTCGCGATAGCGAGCCCGCAGGGTGGTCGCGGCGGCGACTCAATCTGCGAGCGAACACCCGGGGTTTCTGCCAAAATAGCGCAGCTCCATCCGTCCCAGCCTCCTGGCCGCATCATTCCCCTCGCCCTCGGAGATGCGGCTTCGCCGGGACGGATGGAGCGTTCGCTGTTGGGTGGATACCCCGGGTGTTCGCTCGCAGACTCGCTCGACCCGGGGCTTTGACCCCTCCGGGGTCTTTTTTGGCGATGCGGTTGGTACTGTGCTGTTGGCATGCTGGGACATCCACTGGGTTCATTGCGGAGCGATGGGAATTCGTGGAAGGGTAACGACTTCCGCGGGGCGTCAGAGTTCCATTCCCGTTTTTGGGCTAATGGCTTTCATCGCTCCGGGATGGCGACCTTCCGGGATCGCAACCTTCCGGGATGGCAACCTTCCGGGATGGAAGGCGTCCCGATGGAAGGCGACCGGCCTCATTTCGGCAGGGCGAATGCCACCCACGAATCACCCGTAGGCCCGCCGAGCTTGCCGCCGCCGGTCACCGGCAGGACGATGAATTGGCGGCCGTTCGCCTCGTAGCTGGCGGGCGGCGCGGTGCCGTGAAGCGTGAGCTGGCGGCTCCAGAGTTCGCTGCCGGTGTCGGCGTCAAAGGCGCGGATCTTCCTGTCGCGCGTGCCGCTGGCGATGACGAGACCGGTCGCGGTGACCATGCAGCCGCCGAAGTTTTCCTGGCCGGTTTTCGGGACGCCTTTCGCGGCCAGTTCGGGGTACTCTCCGAAGGGGACTTTCCAGGCGATTTTTCCGGTATTCAGGTCGAGGCAGGTCAGCGTTCCCCACGGCGGCTTGGTGCCGGGATAGCCTTCGGCATCGACGAGGCGGTTCCATCCGCCGAAGGTCCATTTCGGCGGCGCTTGCGGATCGACCGGCGGGATCGGTCGGTCACGACAGAGGATGAAATCGATCAGCGGCTTCATCTGTTCCTCGGTGATCTGCGGCATGGGCGGCATGGAGCCGCGCCCGGTCTTGAGCATCGCGCGGATGTCTTCATCCTTCAGCCGATGGCGGACCCCGCGCAGGGGCGGCGCGTGACCGATCCCCTTGCGGTCCGGGCCGTGGCAGGCAAAGCAGATCGTCATGTAAACCTGCTCACCGGCGGTCGGAGGTTTGGCGGGTGCCGGGTCATCGTCGCGGAAGGACGTGACAAACCACGGGATTTCATTGGCGGTCACATAGAGGCGGCCGCGTGGATCGGCGGCGGCCCCGGTCCATTCGGCGCCGCCGTGGATATTGAAAAGGAGCGTCGGCCTGGCTTCCTCAATCGATGGGTACGGGCCCTTGTTGGCGCGCTGAAATACCGGGAGAGCGATGGCCTGAGCCGCGGGTGAGGCAGGAAGATCGGCTTCGGTGTAGGCCTGTCTCGCGAAGGGTTCGGGCCACTCGGGTGTCGGTTGATAGGGTGCGGGAACGTCGCCGGGAAGGGATTTGGTCGCGACGCGAGAGAGTTTGAAATCGTAAAGGGGCAGGCCGGTGACGCGGTCGAGCAGGAGCGTATTACCGAGCTTGGTGACTTGGGCAACGGCATCGACTTTCACGCCATACCGCTCGACGGTGACGAGATTGGGCGGAGCCGGGATGTCCCAATCCCAAATATCATGCCGGATTTCCTGAAAGTGCCAGAGCCGCCGGCCCGTTTGCGCGTCGAGAGCGATCACGCAATCCGAAAAGAGATTGTCGCCGAGATGCCCCATGCCGAGATAGTTCGGCTTGGGCGAACCGGTGCCGATATAGGCAATGCCGCGCGATTCATCGAGAGCCATTCCGCCCCAGCAGTTCGCCCCTTCCTCGATCCTGCTCCAGGTTTCCGCGCCGTATTCGCCGGCGCCCGGTTTTGTCTTGAAAGTCCAACGCAGGACACCGCTGCGCACATCGTAGCCAAAGACGTCACCGAGGTAGCCGGCGAGGACGAGCACGTGATCGTGGATGGCGCCGACCGCCGTGGCGGCAGTCGGAATGTTGGTTCGGCCATTTTCGCCGAAGGAGTCGATGGTCTTGCCGGTCTTCGGATCGAGGGCGTAGAGCCAATTGCCCGCGCCGAAGAAGAGGCGAGGGGCGTGTTGCGTGTCACCCGCCCAATAGAGCAATCCGCGGCGGGCCGGCTGATCTTCCAGGCGTTTGCCCTTCCTGGGCAGTTCGAAGCGCCAGCGTTCCTTGCCGTCGGCCCCATCGACGGCCACGATGTTCCACCCTGCGGTCGGGGCAAACATCACCCCGTCGACGATGATCGGGCTGCACTGCACATTGGAGGTCCCGTCGCCGGAATGGTAGGTCCAGGCGACTTCGAGCTGGGCGACGTTTTTCCGGTCGATCTGGGTGAGCGCGGTGAACCGGTTGGAAGTGGGGCCGCCGAGGGAGCGATCCCAGCGGAGAAAATTGTCGGGCTGGGGCCAGCCATTGGCCCGGGTGAGCTCTTCGGGCCGGGCCGCGGGAATGATGAAGCTCTGGGGGGCGTTCGCGTCGAGCGGCGGCGGCGCGACGTAGGAGGTCGGCGCCACGGGGGTGGCGGTGAGATTGTCGAAATCCCATAGCCCGGCCGTCGGTCCGTCGCGCACCAGAGGACGGCCGAGCGGCGCGGAAATCTCACGAACGCCTTTCGAGATCCGCACGTCATCGATCGCGCCGTCGCACCCGATATTGCCTTCGACCAGGCGACCGAGGCCGAGGCCACCCAGGCTGGGCTCACCGCTCAGCAGTTTCACCGGCGCGTCTTTCACCAGCCGCCCGTCGACGTAGAGCCGCGCGCGTGACTGCTCCAGGATGGCAGCCAGGGCGTGCCATCGTCCGTCGCAGATATTCACGTCGCTCTTCACCTCGCCGCCACGCCCGGGCTGGAAGACGCTGAACAGGCCGGTGCCCGCGTAGGTGTAGAGTTCCCAATGTTCGGCGGATTTTTTGGGATCGCTCGCGATGAGGATATTGAACGCGTGGGCGTTGTTTAACATCGCCCGGCACTCGATGGTGACGGGGAGGGCGCGATACTCGGGGCTGCCTTCGGCGAGCATTCCTCCGGCGAGCGCCTGGCCGAAGGCGGGCGAGAGGGACGGCACGCCTCTCGCAGCGCCCTGGCGCGCGGGCGCGGGCGTGGCGGGCGGCGCTTTATGCCATGAACGCGGCGTGGGTTTGGCCATCGCCGGCGGCGCGCCGTCGAGCTGGGGGACAAGCCAGTTGAGCCCGTCGAGATTGTCCAGCAGGCGCGCTTCCGCATCCTCGCCGGAGTGGTTAAGGATGCCGACGAGCCCCTTCCAACCGCTATCGCGGAGCATCTTGAGCAGTCCAAGATCGAGGTCTCCCTGCCCGATTGGGATGATCATTTCGCCGCCCCGTGTCATCCCGTTGAGATTGAACGCGAGCAGATGAGGCAGCATCTTCGGCAGCAGACTCGGGAGGCGCTCGAGTTGGTCGTGGCCGTGGTGGAGATTGTAGACCATGCCCACGTTCGTGACGCCCTGGGACTGGAGGAGGGCGATGATCGCGAGTTGATTCTCGGGTTCACCGTACCAGCCGCCGTGATTGTAGATCCCGACTTTCATGCCGAGGGGCGCGGCGGCATCCGCGATCGTCTTCACTCGTTTCGCTTCGCTTTCGATGCGGGCTTGCTGCTCGGCGGCGTCTTTGGTGGGAGCCCCGCCGCCGCTCACCCAGAGTTGCGGTTTGACGCCATGGCGCTGGAAGAGTTCGAGCGCCTTTTTGGCGTCGTCGTTCAGCGTCGAGGGAAACCACCACGCGGTGAGTTCGATTCCGTGTTTCTTCAGGGCGTCGAGTTCCGCGTCCCAACTGGGCACGTGTTCGGCGCGATAGTCGTAGGCAAAATGTTTGAAGCCGAGTTTCTCGAGCATCGCGGCGCGTTCTTCCGGCCCGCGTTTTTTGGAGTCGAAGGGGACGATGCACCAGGCGACGAGATTGCCGCGATCGTAGAGATCGGCGGCATTGGCGAGAGGTGTCAGGGCTAAGGCGAGGAGGATGGAGAGGAGGCGGGGGAGCATAGGACGTATAGGACACATAAGACGCATAGGGCGGCAGTTAGGGATGGAGGAGATGGTAGTCGCGGGCCCATTGGTGCAGCGTCGCGAGCACTTTCTCGGGACTGGTTCGGTGGATTTGGTGGCCGACATTCGGGAAGCGCACGCGGTGGCATTGCTTCGTGGAGCGCTCGGCGAGATCGGCGTCCTGGTCGGTAAGAGCGCCACCGCTTTGGGGGTCGCCTTGCAAGAGGAGCAATGGGCATTTCACGCGCGGCCACATTGATAGGTAATCAAACCCGTCGAGCCAGGCGCCGGCGACGAGCGTGGTGAAGATTTCCGGATCGATGGATGTCAGGCACGCGGCGCTGAATCGCAGGGAGGGGCGATCCCGCGTATCACCGAGGCGGACCTCACCGCCCGGTCCCGGCACGCGAATGTCGGCGAGGGCGTCGGTCATTGTTTCGAGATCGCCCGCCTGGCGCGCTACTTTTTGCATTCCCGCAAACTGTGCACGGTAAGGGGTCGCGTCGATGTTGCGGCCCATGGTGTGAAAGGGCGGATCTTCGAGGACGGCGCCGGTGATCCACTCCGAGCATTCCGCCGCGAGGTGCAGCGCCACCATGGCGCCCAGGGAATGACCAAAGACGACCAGGGGCGCGGGGAAATCCGGGGCGCGGATCAGGCCGGCGACGTGGCGCGCGTAGTCGGCCACGCGATAGGCGCCCGGGGTGCGCGCGGATTTCCCGTGGCCGCAATGATCCAGGGCGACGACGCGCCACTCGCGCGTCAATTCAGGAAGCAATGCCTCCCAATCCCGCCAGGATCGCGTGACCCCATGGAGGAGCAAGATGGTCGGGCCGGCGAGCGGGCCTTCCGCATAGTGGAAGGCTGGCGGGCCGCGATGCACGCGATGAACCAGTGGCGGGCTCATGGACGTGGCTACTTCTCGCTCTTGATGACCGTGGGGAACGGTTTGGCAAGTTGGCCGGCCTTGACGACACCGCCCTGCATGACGGCGAGGAATCGTTTCCGGTCCTCGAGGATGGCGATGTCGCCCAGCACGTCGCCGTCCACGACGAGCACATCGGCGAGCTTGCCTTGTTCCAGCGTGCCGAACTCATCGCCGCGTCCCATGATTTCGGCGCCAGTCTTCGTGGCGCAGGTGATGACCTCGAGCGGGGTGAGGCCCACCTCCTTGACGAAGTAGGTCAACTCGCGGGCGTAGTCGCCATGGGGGTTCCAGCCAAAGCCATAATCGCCACCCATCCCCAGGCGCCCGCCCGCCCGCAGGATGCGTCGCGCGCTTTCCGCGCCGCCATCGAGAGTCTCCTGGTGGCCGTCGATGACCCGCTGTGAGAGCCCGAACTCCGGGCCCAGGTCGATGCTGGCCTTCTCAAAATACAGCGCGGGGACACAAGGCACATCGCGCTCCAGCAGGAGATCCAGCGCTTCGTCGTCCATAAAGGTGCCGTGCTCGATGGTGTCGTAACCGGCGCGCAGGGCGTTCTTGATCCCCTGCGTGGCGCGGCAGTGGCCGGTGACTTTCAGCCTGTGATTGTGCGCCGTCGCGACGACCGCGTGCATTTCGTCGAAGGTCATGCAGAGCGTGTGATGATCGTTGATATCGGGCGAAGCGGCGTCGCCCGTGGGATAGGTCTTCACCCACTCGATGCCGTCCTTCACGAGCGCGCGCACGGCGCGGCGGGCGTCTTCCTGCCCGTTGATGATGAAGACGAGACCCTCCATGCCGATCTTGCGGAACTCGGGATTCCAGTCCATCAGACCGCCGGCGGAACAGATTTCGCGGCCGCTGGTGGCGAGGCGCGGACCCGGGATGAGGTCCTCCTCGATCGCCTTCCGAAGCCACACGTCCACATTGAACAGGCAGCCACCGGAACGCGCCGCCGTATAACCACATTCGAGGGCGAGGCGCGTGTTCACCGAGGCGAGCAGCGAGACGTACTCGACGGGGTATTTGATATCGAGATCCTCCAGTGACGCGATATTGAAATAGGTGGCGTGGAAGTGCGCCTCGACGAGACCCGGCATGATGGTGCCACCCTTCGCGTCAATGCGCCTGGCGTCGTCCGGCACCGGCGGCGCGCCCGCGGCGGGTCCGGCGTAGGCAATGCGACCATCGCGGATGACGAGGGTGGCGTCGGGAACAGGCAATGCGCCCGTGCCTGGGATGAGCTGGCCTTGGGAGATGACGGTCGTGCCGGGGGCGGTCTTCATGGTCTGCGGGGGGGGATAATGCCGCGCTCCGCAGCGTAACGCTAGGAATCAGACGGCAAGGTTTTGGACAAAAGCGGCGCCGGAAATAGGGACCTCTCCCTCTCCCTCTTCATCTTAATCTTCATCCCGATCCTTTCACCTCAGTCCTATCCAGACTTCCATCGGAGAAATCCCGTCCTTACCGAGCACGTCGAAAATGTCCGCTCGTTCCTTCTTGTTTTCCATTCGAGAAACTCGCCATGCCAATCGGGACGGGAACCCTCCAGCTCCTCTTCCGTAATCGCACCTTGCTGCATAGCCCGTTCCTCAATTTCCTTGTGCCACGCCCGCGCCTCGCTCACCGGCACATAACCATACGGTCGATCCCGTACGATCTTGTTCTTTCCGAACAGCGTCGTCTTTCGATACGTCACGTGAAAAAGAAAGATGGAGAGCTTCCCCTCCTTAATTCGCTTGTAAACTGCGGCCCGCGAAACGGGGCAGTACATTCCAACACCTCCGGGGGAAACTGAGGGACCGATTGTTTCGGTCAACAAGTCGAACCACGCCGCGCTTTCTTCCTGCGAACCCTCCTTCCGGTAGATGCGAGTGCCCTCGTCGCGCTTGCCCACGAGCGGCTCGAGCTCTGCTGGGATTTCGACATTGGGGGCATCAGTTGACATGGTGCAAACCCGCTCTCAGGTTTGCAGCATGTCAGCCGCTGTCTTTACTCTCTCCGTTCTTCAGGATAGGAGGGAAGTCACTCCAGAAGTCAATACGGCGGCTTGGGCGGTCCCTTCCACACAGAGATGGGTAACTCGTCCCAATGATAGGACATTTTCCACCACCGGCCTCCAGCGATTCGCCACTTCCCTGTCGTTCGGACGAACTGCCTCTCCGCGAGACCGAGATTGTAGGGCTTATGATCCCGGCTCGCGATCACGAAGAATTGCCCGTGACTCACCGAGGTCTGGACGGTCGCCCAATCGTCGATGTTCTCGTCTTTCAGAATTACGATCTCCGGGACGATCCGCTGGTGACGCACCTCGAGCCACAGCGCCCTCAACTTCAGCGGGCCGTCTCCTCCACCCACCATCTGGTAGAGAATGCCCCACCGCTCTTCCTTGGGCATGTAGCCCGCATAAAACACGCCTTGGGTGCGACGCAGCGTCGGCAGTTCGACGGCAAAACTCTTCTTTCTTTCCAAGCAATAGCTGCCCGCCGCGATGAGCACGGCCTCGCGCGCATTGTCTGGATCGTAGATCGACCGCTCCACAAACACCTCCCTGGCATCCACACCGGACACCCCTTGTTTTTCAAAATAGGGCTTTGCCCTTGGCAGAAACGGTTCCACTTTCGAAAACTCAGCGCGCAACTTCTCCAGCGTCGAGGCATCGTATTCACTCTGGATCGCCTCTGCTGCCGCGCCCTCCAATGGACATGGCCCAAGCTCCGACACTGCGCAGAGGAATAGAAAACACACGATGGGGGTACGGGCGGGCTTCATACTGATAGATTGCATACGTATACGGACCGCCGGCGCCTATACTTGCAACGAGTTCATGACTACGGGAGTCGGCCTGTGCGTCTGCTATGCCCGAGACAGACGGTCTGAGTTAAGATGAAGATGAAGAGGGAGAGGGAGATTGCAACCTACGCCCGACGGTAGCGCTGACGGTAGTTGGCGGGCGTATCGCCGACGACGGCGCGGAATTCACGGGTGAAATAGCTCTGGTCGGCAAAGCCGTGATCCGCGGCGATGGAGGCGATCGGCTTGTCGGTATGAACCAGGGCGTGGCTGGCCATGCGGACACGGAGACGCATCACGTATTGGTGCGGCGACAGACGGTAGTGGGTTCGGAATTGGCGCTCGAAGGCCCTGACCGAGAGGCACGCCAGGCGCGCGAGTTCTTCATTGCCGAGCGGTTCGCCGTAATGCTTGCTGATGTGCTCGATCACCCGCCCGAGAGGCATGGCGGCCCAGTCCTGCACGGAACCTTCCTGCACCGGCCGCGTCATGCCGATGGTCCCGGTGACGCGCCGGCGCTCGTTGCGCACCGGCAGTTTGGTCGTAAGACACCAGCGCGCGGTGTGGTCAAAGCGCCCGACGAGTTCGACCCGGTTGACGACCGGTCCACCGGCCAGGACGAGCTGGTCATCGGCTTCGTACTGCGCGGCGAGGTGCGGCGGGGAGAGATCGAAATCGGTGCACCCGATCACCTCTTCGCGGCGCTCCAGCGCGTAGTTGAGAAGGAATTCGACATTTACCCACTCGTAGCGCCCGGCCCGGTCCTTGATCCAGAATTGCACCTCGGGCAGGAAATCAAACAGTTCACAGAACTGCTCGAGCTGCGCATGCATAAATGATGAATTTTGAATTCGCGATAGCGGCGCCCCCAAATTCAAAATTCAGAATTAAAAATTCAAAATTTCCATTACTTCGGCCGGACGAGCATTTCCTCGACGACCGCGCGGCCCGGGAGATTGATGACGAAGAGGGCGCACGCGGCGATATCCTCGGCCTGCATCATCTTCGCCCGGGCGGCCGCGTCAGGCGGGGCGGGGCGCTTGTCGAGAATGGGCGTGTCGATATCGCCGGGAAAGATGGAACAGGCGCGGATGCCACGGGAGCGTTCCTCGGCGTTGATGGCCGAAGTCAGGCCGGCCATGCCAAATTTAGAAATGACATAGCCCGGGCCGGCTTTGGGAGAGGCGGCCTTGCCCGCCTCGGAGATGATGTTGACGATGGTGCCGGAGCCGTGCGCACGCATTTGCGGGAGGAACGCCTGCACGCAGTAATAGGCGCCATTGAGGTTCGCGTTCATCATCTCGTGGTAATCGGCGAGGGTGAGGACTTCGAGTGCGCGGCGCGGGACGTTGGTGCCGGCGGCGTTGACGAGGACTTCCACGCTGCCAAATTCCGCGAGGACCTTTTTTCCCATGGCTTCGACTTGCGCGGCATCGCCCACGTCACACGAAATCACGAGCGCGCCGGGGATCCTGGCGGCGACGGCTTCGAGAGGTTCGCGGCGACGGCCGAGGAGGGCGACGCGCCAGCCTTCATTCGCCAGCGCGAGCGCGGTGGCGGCGCCCACGCCGGTTCCGGCTCCGGTGATGACAGCGGTTTTGTTCATGTTCAAGGTTTTGGGAGTTCGACCCAGGCCTGAGTTTCAGCGGAGCGGACGGCAGCGTCGATGACGGCCTGGGTGCGGACGCCGTCGTGGAAGCTTGGGACGCAAGGGCGCTGATTGCGGATCGCGTCGATAAATTCGAAGGCCTGATCGTAACGGAAGGAGATGAGCGGATCGCCGACGCTGGGATCGCGCGGGCTGCCCGGCCACGTCCAGAATTCCCGCGGCACGGCGAGAGGGGCCAGGCCGGGACCGCCCTGCTTCCCATATTGCAACTCGTTCCACTTGCCGGTGGTAAACTCGAAGGTGGCGTCGCTGCCGTTGAGTTCCACCCAGTCAAGGCTGCGCCAGCCCTCGTTGCGGCCGCTGGCGAGCTTTGAGCTTTCGAGGACCCCGGTCGCCCCACCCTGGAATTCCGCGAGGATCGCGACCCAATCATCGAGATCGCTGGGCTTGCCCCCGCGATCGTCGATCAGGCGCTTGGTGTTGGCGACCAGACGCTCGATGGGCGCGATGAGGTGCTGGGCGAAATCGATGCGATGCGAAAGCATGTCGCCGAGCTCACCGGTGCTGGCGAGGGCCTTGACCTGGCGCCAGCCGAGATTGCGCGTGCCCCAATCCTGCAAACGGCAGGAGCGATAGTGGTAGGGACGGCCGAGGTCGCCCCGCGCAATGAGATGCCCGAGGTAACGCATCGCCGGGACGAAGCGATAGGTGAAGGCCGACATGTGCCGCACGCCGGCGGCATCCGCGGCGTCGGCCATCCCTTTAGCCTCGGCGTAAGTCATGGCGATCGGTTTTTCGCACAGGACGTGTTTGCCGGCGGCGATGGCGGCGAGCGCGATCGGCCCGTGCGAGATGTTCGGCGTGGCGATGATGACGGCGTGGACATCGTCGCGGCGCACGACGTCTTCGTACTCCGTCGAGGTGACGCTGATCCCCGTGTCGCGACTCGCCTTTTCGAGCATCGCCGGGTTGGTATCGCACAGGGCGACGGCCTTGGTATCCGCGCAAAGCGCGAGGCCGGGGAGATGATTTTGCAGCGTGATGCCGCCGCAGCCGATGATCGCAACGCCGAGGGTTTTCATGAGGAGGGCTGGAGTTGTCGCAACGCGCGGCGCGGAAATCAACGAACTTCGGAATTCGCAACCACTCCCCGAGGCTGCGGTAGCTTCGCGCCGGTAGCCCAACTAATCGAGTTCGAGCAGCTTTCTGGCGCGCTCCCATTCCACCAGCGGCTTGCCGGCGTTATCCGCCATGGCGGCCTGGAGGTCGCGATGATCTTCCAAATCCTCCACACGGTTTTCGAGTCGTTGGACCGTGAGGGTGAGTGACTCCAGTTTTTCAAGCAAAGCAGGATCAGTCATAGGCGTCTTTTCGAACTCTTACAGCATACACTGCGATGGCACCACTATCCAGCGTGAACAGTATCCGATAGTTGCCAACGCGCAGCCTGTAGTGATCGGTCTGCGCTTTTAATTTCTTCACGTCGCCCTGAAGATCATCGCACATGAATTCCAGCCGAAAGCCGATGTTGCGACGAAGCTCCTTCGGGAGCGCCCGCAACTGCTCGATGGCTTGTTCGCTGATGAAAAGCCGATATCTCACGCGCCAGATGTAGCGGGGTTCACGGTAAGTGACAATTCACAAGCATTCTGCATCCCAGCGATCGGATCGACGGGAAATCTGGACGTTTCGGATACACGTGACTGGTCGAGATTCGAATGCCGTGCGAATCGCATCGACTTTTGCGGCGATTTGCGGCATCTAGTCCGGCCATCCGCCAGCGCGATGTGTTTGTCCCCGCGCAAGCTTCCTCCCATCGGGCCAACGATTACCAAAACATCATGAACAAGATATTCCGCCGTTTCTTTTTCTGGCTCTCAGGCGCAGGCACGGAGGCTCTCGAAAAGTGCCCCGAATGGGAGCAGCGCAAGTATGTCGCGTTTGGCGCGACGGTCCTGGTGCCGTGTTCCTTTGCCTTCATCGCGTGCGCCTATGCGCTGTCGACGCTGACGAGCGAATGGCGGATCAGCTTCGGGGTGGCGGCGGTGTGGGCCTGCATCATCATGGCCATCGATCGCGCGCTGCTCGCCAGCTACCGCCCGTACCTCAGCATCTTCCGGAAGTTCGGGCAGTTTTCGCTCCGGTTCGTGATTGCGTTCCTCATGGGCCTCACGATCTCGCATCCGCTGACGCTCCTGCTCTTCCGCGACACGATCCAGGGCGTGATCGAGCATGACCGGCGCGGAGAGATCGAATCGATGGAAGCCGCGACCACAGCGCAGAAGCAAGTGGTGCAGGACAAGATCGCGGCGGAAGAGGCGGATGTGGCCAGTTTGCAAAAGCAGCTCGACCAAACTTTTTCCGGCAACATTCCCGATAATTGGGAACTGAACGCGAAACAGAATGGCAAGGCCGCGGCAGACGAAGACAAGGCCCAGGCGGATCTCAACGCGCAGATCGGAAAGGCCAAGGCGCCAGTCGCGGAGCGTCTCGCGAAGATCGACGAGGAAATGAAGCCGCTGCTCGCGCAGTTCACGGCGCTCCAGACGGACCTCGACTACTGGCAGAAGGAATATGAGCGCGAAATCAACGGGCAGCGCAGCGGTTTCATGGGCGTGGGTCCCCGGGCGCGCAGTGTGGAATCCGATCAACTCGCCTGGCGTCGCGTCGAGTCGTCCCGGCTGAGCGGGATGATCGAGCACCTGACCTCGGAGAAGACTCGGCTGCGCAAGGAAGTCGCCGGAATCGAGGGCGGAATGCTGAAGGACTTCGAGGAGCGGAAGATGGAGAACGAAGAACGGCAGAAGGAAGAGCGGGGCCGCGTAGCCAGGCTGAAGAAGCAGATCCAGGAGCAGCAGGCCGACGCGCTCGTGACGCAGCTCCAGCAGACGCGCAACACGATCTCGACGCAGATCCAAACCAAGCTCGATGAGGTGAAACGTCTGCACGGGGAGATCGCCACCCTGACCCAGCACACCGGCGAACGGGTCATGCAGATCCAGAACGTGAGCCGCCGCGACATCCTCACCCAGACGCTCGCGCTCCACCGGCTCTTTCGCCAGGGCGACGGCGCGGGCGAGTTTGCGCTGGGCGCCTATGCCGTGCTCACCGCGCTCTTCATGCTGGTCGACACGATTCCGCTGATCGTGAAGTTTTTCACGCGAGCCGGCCCGTACGACACGCTGCTCGATCGCGACGAAATCCTTTTCGACACGGAACACCGGTTGTTCCGCGACAGCTACAATCGCTACGCGACGGAACTCAACCGCGGGAGCCTGCTGAGTCTCACGCAGAACAAGCCGCTCGAACGCGCCCTGGTCGAGGGGATCGAGCGCTCGCGCGTCGCGAAACAATTCATCGAGTCCTTGATGGAGATGGAGAAGTCATTCCAGGAGCGGATGACCCTGGAACAGCAGGCCCTCGCGAATGCCAGCCTGGTCGAGCGCGAGTCGAAGAAGGCGATGCTGGAGAAGATGGCTTCCACGTTCTACACGGATTTGCACCAGCGGATGGCGCAGTTCTTTGAGGACGGGCGGGCGACGGGGGCTGCGTCGTAGGGGCGGCGGGTGGTCTTCAGTGGTCGCGCGCAGCAATCAACGCGTTCGCGCGATGACCATTTGTGAACTGTGGGGCGAACAGAATGGCTACGCCGATTTAGCTTAGAGCGCGTTCTGCACTCTGCACTTTGGACACCGGAGGTGTCCCAGCTATTAGCCCCGGGTCGAGCGACTCGAGCGGAGCGAGAGGACTCGCGACAGCGAGCCCCCGCATGCGGGGGTGGTCGCGGAGGCGACCATCAATCTGCGAGCGAACACCCGGGGTATCCACCCAACAGCGAATGCTCCCTCCGTCCCGGCGAATCCGCATCTCCGAGGACGAGGGGAATGATGCGGCCAGGAGGCCGGGACGGATGGAGCTACGCTGTTTTGGCAGGAACCCCGGGTGTTCGCTCGCAAGGCTCGCTCGACCCGGGGCTAATGGCTTTGACCCCTCCGGGGTCTTTTCTGGCGGGTGCGTTGGTACTGTGCTGTTGGCATGCTAGGACTCTGGGACTCTAGGACGCTGGGACGCTGGGGCGTTGGGGCTGAAGCGGGCCCTGCCTCGAAGTTCATACCCCGCTCCATCCTCGCTCGTCATGCCGTGCTTCGATTTCTGAATTACCTCGTGTGCTCGGAAAAATCTTTGGCGTATCGCGCCAATAGCGCCGGGACGTCGTTGGGGACGATGTAGATTTTTCCGCGGATTTGTTTGGTCTCGCTGGGTTGGAGGCCGCCGAGGCGAAAGTCGGAGTGAACGCAGCGGCCGACCCCTTGGAACAGCTCCTGATACGGTTCCCACGCGGTCGCGAAGAGGAGTTTTTCATCGCCGCTCACGACGCCGATGAGGCCGTTGCTCGGGACAAGCGGACTGAGGGGGCGCGGATTGACATCGGTGCGCGGGATCTCCTTGGGGCACCAGACCTGGCCGGGTGTGTAGCGGGCCTGGGTGGCCCATTGCGGCGTGGGCATGCGGGTGAATTTCCCATCGAGGAAGATGAAACATTTGCCGAGGTAATCGTCGAGATTCTTGCTCTTGGTGATCTGCGGATCGAAACCGGTGAAGGCGGCGAGCCTGACGCAGGGTTGCGCCCAGTGCGCTTCGCTGCGCGTGGCAGTGGGATTGCGAGCGGTGAGGCGGAAGTCCACCTCGTCGGCACCGGCGGTGATGGTGTGCTCGACGGTCACGCCGTCGGCGAGTGCGTCGTGGAGCTTGAGGACTTTGCCATCGGCACTGAGAGAGACGACGTCGCAGGTATGTTTGATGACGGTGTGCTGGATCCAGTCGGCGTCGGTCGATCCGGCGCGGCAATAGGCTTCGAGGTAGTTGATGCGGATTTCACCGCCGGGGATCTGGGAACCGCGGATGACCAGCCAGTGATCGTCGCGGGCGAGGGTGAGGCCGGGCGAGGAGTCGATGGCGCGTAACGGCGCGAAAGGAAGGACGGTGAGATGGCACAGGATGGCGAGCCAGAGGCGGAGGGTTGATTTCATGTTTGGGGGGATGAGTTGTTTTTCGTTCACCGAAGTGCCGCCGCATGGTGATTTCTGTGACTAAATGGCGAATTTCCCGGCGATCCAATCGGGGATGGGCTCGGCGCGGCCCGTCGCCAGGTTAGTCATCGTGTAGAGAAACCAGCCGTCGCAGGAAACCTTGCCGTTCTTCTGTTTCACGATCTCGAAGTGGACGCGGACGTCGGTGCGGGCGATTTCTTCAATCCAAGTGCGGATGAGGATGCGTTCGATCTCGATGGGCCGTTTGAATTCCATATGCGCGGTGCGGACAACCCAACCGAATCCGGCCCGGATGAAGTCGCCCATCGAGAATTTGTAGCACCGCTCCATCTGATCGAAACGCGCGGCAAGAACATAGTCGAGATAGCGGCTGCTGTGGACATGCTGGTTCATGTCGATGTCGTCCGGCCGCGTGAGCAGCTCGGTCTCGAAGCGGGTGCGGCCCAGATTCATGGTCCCGGCCGGCACTCAGCGCGCCGGCGGAGTTGTGAGAATCTCTGTCAGGACGCGGCCTTCGACGCCGGGGAGCGGCACACCGAGGAGTTCGGCGATCGTCGGAGCGACGTCGAGATTGGTGACGCGGTCGAGCTTGATCCCGGGTTTGATGCCGTAACCCGAGGCGAGGAAGATACCATCGAGTTCGGGATCGCTATTTTGATAGCCGTGCGTGCCGAGATAGATTTTCGATTCGCGCACGACGTCGGCCCCATCGAGACCCGCGAAGAAAGCGTAGCCATCCTTCGCGTAGAGAATCAGGTCGCCCATGCCCTGGTTTTCCGCCGGGGTCGGCATGCCGAGCGCGGGGCCTTCGCTCCCGTCCAGCACTTGCTTCACACCCTCCAGGCCGGCGCAAAGGGTCTTGAGTTTCGGGAGAAGCGCCGCGCGCTTTGCGGGATCGGTGACATAGACAAAGGCCAGGCCCCCCTCCGGCACGACATAGGCATCGCAGCTTTCCGCCTTGTTATCCTTCACCCGGATCAGCCCGGCGTCGCGGAGGGCGACATTGGTGATGATGAGTTTCTGGACTTTCTTAAAGCCGTGATCGGTCGAGACAATGACGGTCGCGCGATCCCGCAAGCCGGCGCGGGTGAGTGAATCGAGCACGTCTCCGATGAGTTTGTCGGCGTAGGCGTAGGCGGTATAGCTCGCCGTCGTTCCAGGACCGTTGGAGTGATTCACAGAATCGGTCGTGAGGAGATGGTAGAGGAGCAGATTCGGCTTGTGCTGCTCGATGATGTGCGAGGCGGCCTTGGTCCAGATGAAGTCTCGCCAGACGATGGTGCGGCCTTTGGTCCAATTTCGGATGTCGTCTGCCGTGACGGTGCCGGCGGCGATCATCTCCTGCTCGATGGCGCCACCCGGCGTGGGGATTTCCAGGAATTCGTAGTTGATCGTGCCGGAGTTCAGGATGGCGACCCAATCGACCTCGGCCGTCTTGAGGCCCGCTTTGAAGGCGGCGTCGTAAATCGTCGGCACCTGCACGAGTTCGGCTTTGTCGCGCCATTGCTCGACAGCGACGGGGCGGTCCGGGCCATTGCGCACGAGCAGGCCATTGTAGAGGACGCCGTGTTTGCGCGGGTTGACGCCGGTGACCAGCGTGGTGTGGTTGATCCACGTGATCGACGGGTTCGAGACGGTCATGCGCCCGGCCGCCGCGCCATCCGCGGCGAGTTTGCGGAGATTCGGGATGACGAGGTTCGGGTCCTGCCAGATCCATGCGGGGAATCCATCGACGCTGATCAGGACGACGATGCGGTCCTTCGCGGGGATGGGTGCGGCGGGAGCGGGGAGGGAGAGGAAGACGAAGAGGGAGAGGGAGAGGAGGGCGCGAGGGAGGGGAGACATCCTGCTTCCAATAACCCGCGGCCCACGAGGTTCGCGAGGGGTTTCGTGTGAGGGCGTGATTCTTATTTGCCGAGCGCGCCTGCGTGCCGGCCAGCGCGTGCCGTCACGGCGCTTTCGAGTCGGCGGGCTTCGATCCCTTCCCGCGAAAGAAGGCGCCGAGTCCAAAGCGGCCGGCGTGCGCATTGCCGGACCGCGATGCCTGCAATGCCGCCTGGAATTCGCGCACGGTCTGATAGCGATCGGCTGCAGAGCGGGCCAGCGCCTTCATCACGACGTCGCTCAGTTCGGCTGGGATGTGGCCATCGGCGAAGTGGACGGGCGGCTGCCGGCGGATCGCCTCAGCGGGCGGGACAATGCCGCCCGCGACCACCCGGACGAGGACCTCGTTCGGGTCGCCTTGTGAGATGGGTGGCGTGAGCGTCAGAATGTTGTAGAGAATCCCGCCGAGGCCGTAGACATCAGCCCTGGCATCGGCGGAGTGAGATTCTCCCGCGGCTTGCTCGGGCGACATGTATTGCGGCGTGCCGAGCGCCATGCCGATCATGGTGAATTCCCCGGCTGACTCCTGGCGGGTGGAGCGGACGACGGTGCGGGTCGATTTTGCCGCGAGGCCCATGGGTTTGGCCAGGCCCCAATCCATGACCAACGTTTCGCCGAACTCGCCGAGCATTACGTTCTCCGGCTTGAGGTCGCGATGCACGACCCCTTTGGAATGCGCGAAGGCGATGGCATCGGCGACGCGCTGGAAAATGGCCAGCAATTCATCGAGGGGGTAACGCTGGACGGTGGCCGGGTTCGCCGCGCGCAGTCCATCGAGAACGGCTTGCAGGGATTCGCCATGAACGAGCTTCATGGTGTAGAAGGGCTTGTCGAGTTCGTTCACGTTCAGCTCGTAAACGGGCATGATATTGGGGTGCTCGAGCTGCGCGGTGACCTGAGCTTCTTCCACGAAGCGCGCGACGTCTTCCGCGGAGCGGATCTCCAGCAGGATCTTCATCGCCACGCGGCGGCGCGTGGCGCTTTCCTCGACCTCCAACACCGCGCCCATGCCTCCCATGGCGATCACGCTATGAACCTTGTATTTGCGATTGTCCCGCATTTGCTCCGGAAGGTAGCGGCGCACGGCGGCTGTTTGCGGCGCGAGGGCGTCTTCATCCTCCGCCTCGGCCAGGGGAAGGCGGCGCAATTCCAGGCGCACATTGCCGACACGGACCTCCTGCTGCGGAAAGACGAGGGTGGCCTGTGATACCCGGACGTTGCTGACGAAGGTGCCATTGGCGCTCCCGAAATCTTCGATGAGCCAATCGTAATAGCTGAGGGCGAGCTGGGCGTGCCGGCGAGAGACTTGCGTGGACTCGAGCCGGAGCTGCGCGGCGGGGTCGCGTCCGATCACGTAATCTCCAGGCGGGAGCGTGGTGCGAAGTATTTCTTTTCCATCGATCGAAGCGACGAGCTCTGTCTGAGGAGTGACCATAGTCCGGGGTGTCGGTAACAGAGTCGGCGATGGGCGGCAAGCGGGGAGCGACGCGGGATCCGGCTGAGCTCAGCGAGCCACGGCTGCACGTTGATGGTGATCGCGAGGAATTTGCTCTACGAAGTTCCGCCCGCGTCGATGCCCGTCGCCGGTGCGCAGCAGAGGTCGGCGGCGCTTCGCCACTCGTGGGGGATGTCGCGCATGACCAGGGCGTGATCGAACTCGATCGAACCCGCCGGGAACAAGGCCGGGTCGGTGAAGTAGCTGGATTCCACCTGCTCCACTTCGAGGGCGCGTACTTCCCACCGCAGGGCGTTCAGGATCAATCCGTCCAGGCGGCGCGGATCGCGTGTCGCGGAATAGCCAAGACTTCCGGTTTCGAAGAATCGCGACGATTCTTCCAGTGAGCTGAAATGGGAAGTGGTGGGGAACTGATTTGTTTCATGTCCACGAAGATGGACGCGGACGCGGCTGTCGGCGGAGCGCATCGTGAAATCGATGTCTTTTCCGTCGTCACGGACATCGAAGTGGGCGCGATGATGCTCACCGGGGAAGATGCGGCCTCCGGCAAGGTGATTAAGCAAGGAGCCGGTATCGCGGCGAGGAATGTAAACCCCCTCGCGCACCGATCCATGGGAAGTGGGCGAGGGCGGAGCCTCGCCCTGCGGCGGGTCGTCGTCATTCCACGTGACGGCGAGGCGGTGCGCGGCATTTTCGCTGGCGATGCCGAGGAAGGAGGGCAGGCCCGCCGGGCGGATCTGTTCCAGGCGAATGAGACACACGCCGACGATGGCCTGGCCGGCATGGAGCTTCGGACGGAACGGCGCGGGCAGAAGTCGCTGCACGACGGCCGGGTCAGCGCGAAAATTTACGAGGAGCCGGCGCCGGATCAGGCCGCGAATGACGGGCAGGCGCATGGGGTGATGGAAGGTTTGTCGCCTCTTCCTTCATCGATCCTCCCTACTTCGGTTGGGCGGCCAGGGCGGCTTGGGCTTTGGCGGTGGCTTCCTGGGCGCGGCGGGCGATCTCCTCGGGGGACGGGAGTGACATCAACACCTCGGGCGGGATGTCTCCGGCGGCGGCGAGTTTGATGAGGCACTTCTGGCGCTCGGTCAGTGCCTTGTCGGAGTCGCGCTCTTTGCTGAAGCGGCTCTTCGCTTTCTCGCTCCGAAGGCGGAGCATTTCATAGACATCGCCGCCGAGCAGGGCGCTGATGTCCACTTTCATTTTCTCCTTCGCGAGGTCGGAATCGCTCACCATGTCGCCATTGATCGGGCCGGCCTTGTACTTCGGAAACATGATCGCGGCCTCGGGACAGACGCGCGAGCAGGCGGGGCAATTGGTTTTGCAGTTGTCGTTGTTCTGCACCTGGATGCGCTTGTCGCCATCCACGCCATAGACTCCGAAGAGGCAGAAGGACAGGCACTGCATGCAATTCGTGCAGCGGTCATAGTCGATGACCGGGAACCACGGTTTCCATTCGCCATGCTTCGGCGCGCTGACTTCGGCGCGGGTGGTCTCCACGAGGTCGGCAATCTGCATGGCGTTGAGGCCGGTGATATCGCGCGTCATGGCGCCTTCCACTTCCGGAGCGGAACCGTCGAAGCGGCCGAGGACGACGGCGGGAGATTTGTCGGCCGGGGCGACGGCGCGCTCGCCGCTGGCACTGGTGACTCCAAATCCACGCGTGAGCAGGGACGTGAGCGT
>JBBRPL010000143.1:0-19720 GCA_038228205.1 Chthoniobacterales bacterium | reverse complement strand
CTTCCGCCGCGCGCAAAAGCACTTCGTTGCCGTAGCCGCAATCCCCACGCACCATCGCCGGCCAATGGGTGCGCGGCAGCTCATCGAGCAACGACCACAGCCCGGGCAGTGCATGCCGGGCCGCATGCTCTTTGCCACCGAGCACCTCCACTCCCAAACACAGCCGGGTGTTGGCCATGAAGTAACTGTGGTAGGCATGGCTCGGGCGGCCGGGCTTGTGCGGGTTGTGCCCCAGTTCCGCGCCCTGCTGTCGCCCATAGATCGTCTTGATGGTCACGTCGATGTCCAGAATCCATGACTGGCTCAAGACCGGTTCCACGCACGCTCGCAGTTCGCCCCCCAACCACGCCAGACCGACCTTCTCCTCCAGCCGCCGCCACGCGCCACGCACCACATCCTCGCTCACCGTCCCGCCCATCCCCAGCAAGGGCGGGTTGAGCCGATCCCCACGCACCGCGTTGATATGCGCATACCGCCAGTGCCCGCACAAGATGGAGAGCGCCGCTGTCCCCAGCACATCGACCACCTTGCTCCCACGGTTGCCGCTGTAGGCCAGCGGCGACTTCTCGAGGAACTGCTTCCACCGTCCGCCAACGTGCAGGAACTGCGCGAAGAAGATGAGCTGGCCCTCGCGCGTCACCGGCGCCTCTTCATCGAACTCCGCCCAATACCGCCCCCCAGGCGTGTCCACGGGCCATGGTAGTTGCTCCAATATACTCTCACCCAGCGGGTGAACGGCGGCGGCTGTCTCCAACGGCGGCATCCCTCACCACACCAACTCTTTGCTCCGCCGGCGATACTTTTCCATCCCCGGTTCTAGGTTTAGACGTAAACCTCAGCCGCGTCGTGGTGAGAGCCATGAAAATCGGCTCTGGCGTAGTGTCACCGGCACATTCAAATTTGATGCTCCCATGCTAAATCCCGTATCCCTGTCGCGGATGATCTTGCCTAAAGTCCGCTCCCTCGCCGCTCCAATGGCTGCGACGTTGTTCCTTCTCATGATCGATCCGGTGTTTGGGGCAGGTCCGGAGACCTCGGCGGGTCCTGCCGCCACGACGTCATCGAAGGCGCTCGCCAATTTCTCCACAGAAGGCGTCGAGAAACGATTTGTCCCCAGCTCCGGCGACGTTGCCGTGGTCCGCAGCCACGATCCCGCGGCGTCCGGTCTCGTGGTGACCATCCAGCCGGGCAAGGAGGGATACCCTGGCGTCCGGCTCAAGCCTGACGGTGCGGACAAGTGGGATCTTTCGGCCTTCGGCCACGTCGAGGCCCGCATTGTCAATACCGGCACGAAGCCGCTCGCCTTTGCCCTGCGTGTGGATAACGCCGGCCCCTCGGCATGGGACACGGAGACCTCCTATCTCAAGCCGGGTGATTCGAGCAAGATCACGGTGATGTTCGGATTTTCTTACGGCCACAAACGGGGGTATGCGCTCAAACCCGCCGAAGTGGTGGCCGTACTGCTCTACGCCGAAAAATCAGACGCCGTGCAATCCTTCCGTATCGAATCGCTCGAGGCCGGCGGGGCGCAAGGCGAGAAACCGCCCGTGAATCTCAACGATATCCGCATCAAGCCGACCGACGGTGTGTTGTTGGGGGCTGGGGTGGTCATAGACGAGAAAAAGCAAATCGACTCCAGGGGCGCCGAAGCATCGGTGGTCGGTGCCGGCAAAGGCCAGGCGTTGCGGATGGCCTTCACCGTGGGAGCCAAAGGGGACCAGTCGCTGGCGCTCAAACCCGCCGCCGGCCGGTGGGATTTGCGCGATTGCCTGGAGGTCCGCGTCGCGGTCCGCAATGATGGATCGGCGCCGATCACGCCCAAGGTTCGCCTGGAGAGCAATGGTGGCCCGACTGATACCATTACCGCCGCGACTCCGCTCGCGCCCGGAGCACGGCAGGAGATCGTCATTCCCTTCGCCAGCAGTTCGATGTGGAACGGTGAGAAGGGAACCGGAACCCGATTCAACAGCGACGCGGCCTCCGCCGTCACCATCTCCGCGGAGCACCCGGATAGCGGGCAGGTGCTGGTGGTGGAGTCGATCAAGGCCGGTCTGCCGGCTGCGCCTATCTTGCCCGCATGGCTGGGCCAGAGGCCGCCGGTCGAAGGGGACTGGGTCAAGACTTTTGACGACGAGTTCGACGGGACCGCCGTCGATGCGTCCAGGTGGAACGTCTATGGAAATAACTACTGGGACAAGACGAGCCACTTCAGCCGGGACAATGTGACCGTCGGCGGCGGGGTCGTCCGGCTGCGCTTCGAAAAGAAGCCGGGCTACCAAAACGATGATCCGAGCAAGAAGCACACGGACTACGCGACCGGCTTCCTCGAAACCTTCGGCAAGTGGGTGCAGCGCTACGGCTATTTCGAAGCGCGGATGAAGCTTCCCACCGCCCCGGGCGTCTGGCCGGCGTTCTGGATGATGCCCGACCGCGGAGTGGGCAGCCCACAGCGGCAGGATACCGGCCATGGAGCGATGGAATTCGACATCATGGAGCATCTCACCCGCTGGGGCTCCTTCCGCTACAACATCGCCCATCACTTCGATGGCTACGGAAAGGATCACAAGTCGAACGGCACCGACCGGATCTATTTTCAGCCGGACAAGGACGGCTTCATTACCGCGGGCCTGCTGTGGACACCCGGTTCGGCGATCTACTACGCCAACGGTCGCGAGGTGCTGCGCTGGGAGAACCCGCGCATCTCCACCGTGCCCTCCGAAATGATGTTCACGCTACCCATGGGTGGCTGGGACAACAACGAACTCGACGATGCCCAACTGCCCGCCGAATTCATCATCGATTATGTGCGTGTCTGGCAACGCCGCGACCTCGCGTCTGAGGTCGACGGCCCGAAGACCGCGCCCAGGCCCGAAGGGAAGTGAGATTCGGACGGCGAGACACCTATAGGTTCGCAGCGGTATTGAATGCACGTCGGTTGGTCGTGGATTTTGCAGGGATCGAAAACAGGCATGGGAAGGAAGCCACGAATTGGTATCGTGGAAGGACGATCTTCCTCCGCCAGGTCCGATCGCCCCCCTTCACTCCCAGCCGCCATCGTCATGAGAACCCGCACTGTTCCAAATGATGCCTTCCAACGCATTCGGACGCGGCTCTTCGCCTCGCGCTTCTTCACGGCCTCTCTGGTTCTTCATTCCATCTTCGTAGCCGTGGCGGGTGGCACCGTGCTCTTTCGTCGAGCCATGGACCCGCCGGACTTCGAAGCAGGTGCGGAGGGGCTCCTGGTGGAGGCGCACGACAAAGCCGAGCCGCCCGCTCCTCCGGCGGTCGATCAGCCCAAGGAGCTGCAATTCACCCCGGCGGGGCCGGCGCTCATGCCCCCGCGCAAACTCTTGATCACAGCCTCTCAATACGTCCCGACATGGTCCGTTGCGGTGGTGCCGAATCCCGGGTTGCTGGGGATGTCGGATACGATGCGGAGCGCCATGGCTTCCATGAGCGAGCGACTGAGCCAGTCGAACCGGGCGGCGGCTGGGGTGATCGGTCGTCTCGGCGGCATCCGCACCGGCATGATTTTTGGCAGAAAAATCGAGGCCGCCAGGCTCGGCGTCATTCTCGATGTGTCGGGCTCCGCGCAGCCGTTTCTCGCGGGCGCAGTCGACGAAATCCACAAGGGCTTCGCCGACGCGACCCTCATTCTTTACCCCGGTTGCGGCCTGGTTGCTTTCGACGGCAAATGCGAACACACGATCCGCAAGTACTCCACCATTCCGGCCAAGGAAATCGATGCGGGCGCCGGCTATTTCACGACTCCCGCCTACCTCGTGAAAGCGCTTCGCATCGGGGAATTCGCGGCGATGACCAGGCGCACTACGGTCAAGGATACGCTCTTTGTATCATGGTATGCCGAGAAGGCGCCCGACGGCAGTTCGATCAGCATCGGCCCCAAGTTGATGTTCCAGACCCAGGTCGCGTTTGACGACCTCCTCAAGCGTGGCGTCGATGCGATCTATTGGTTTGCGGATTTTGACGACGCCGTCGACCCGAGAGTGGCCGATCGACTCAGCGCGGAGTTGCTGAACAAGCATGTCCGGCTCCACGTGCACAATTTTGCCGGACAGGAAATCAATCCTGAGGTCGCAGCGATGGCTGCAAAGACCGGCGGTACGGTGAATATCGACAAGCCGAAGTAGGGCGTCTTCTCGAGTCGCCTCTACGCGGTGGTCACGAAACGCTCAATTTTCGGCAAATCTCCGTTGCGTTGGAGGCGGCGCAGATCGTAGCTCGTCTGGAGATTCAGCCAGAATTGCGGTGTAGTGCCGAAATACTGGCCGAAGCGCCACGCCGTATCCGTGGTGATCGCGCGCTTGCCGTGGACGATCTCGTTAATGCGGCGCGCGGGGACGGCAATATCCTTGGCCAGTCGATACTCACTGATGCCCAACGGCTTGAGAAACTCCTCGGCGAGAACTTCGCCCGGTGGGACGAGCGCAAGCTGTTTGGAATTAGGGATTTTCGTTTTCATTTTCGGTGCATGAGCGGATTGTCATTTATCTCAGTGATAGTCGACGATTTCGACACGGGTGGGGCCGCGAGCCGTCCAAAGGAAACAGACGCGCCACTGTTGGTTGACGCGGATGCTGTGCTGTCCTTTGCGGTCGCCTTTCAAGGCTTCGAGCCTGTTGCCGGGTGGAACCCTGAGGTCTTCAAGCGCGGTGGCCGCGTCGATCATGAGCAACTTACGATGCATGACGTTTTGAAGGTTCTGCGGCAATCGCCGGGAGACGTTGCCATCGTAAACAGTCTTCGTCTCGGAGTCGGCGAAGCTTTGAATCACGACTAACTAGTAACGGGTAACGTTATTACCGTCCAACTTTATTACTGCCCTTGTGAGCTTCCTGATCGGCGGGAGAAAAGCGAAAGTGATTCGGCAAAAATTGCCGTACCTCACGCCCCCCAATGCTGACTGATTTTCCGGCGGAGGAACGCCACGCTACGCGCGAGTTGGTCCATCCCATCCACGCCGTCCTCGATGCTGATCCACCCGTCGAAGCCTTTGCTTTTCAACTCGGTGAAGATGGCATCGTAGTCATTGAGGCCCTGGCCGATTTCGCCGTGGCGGAGGCGTTTTGCGTAGCCCAGCGCGCCGCCTTCTTCGCGGCGCAGATCTTCGATGGTCCCCTCGATAAGGTAGCGATCGCTCGCGTGCATTGTCACCACGCGGTGGGAGACCCGCTTGAGCAACTCGATCGGATCTTCACCCGCGAGGTAGGTGTTGCTTGGGTCGTAATTGACGCCAAAGTTCGGATGCTTCACCGCATCCACCAGTTGGCAGAAGACATTCATCTTCTGCGCGAATTCGGGATACTCCCAGAAGTCATCCTTGTAATGGTTCTCGAGGATCAGCGTGATGCCGCGTTCCTGTGCATGAGGCAGGCAGGCCTCGATCGATTCGGCGGCGAGTTTCACGCCTTCATCGAGGCTCAACTCCGGCCGTCGCTGACCGCTCAACACGCGGCAGTAAGATCCGCCGAGCGTGTGCGTCATCTCGATCCAGCGCTTCTGTTTGGCGATCTCCTTCGCACGAAACGCGGCGTCGGGATGCGTGAAATCGGGCGAGCAACACATCATGGGGATGACCTTGCCGGTGTCTTCGACTTCCTGGCGAAAGCGCGGCCAGTTCTTCTCGTCGGCCATTTCGAGAAAGCCCGCGTACCATTCGAGACCCTGCACATCGAGCTTCGCGGCGAGGACAATCCATTCCGAGACAGTCATGGTCCCGTCCTTGCAGAGGGCCTGCAGGAAAGCTTTTGGGAAGGCGGCGAGCTTGGGCATCGGAGCGTCTCCCAGATCGTCAAACGGGTCTCAGCACCGATTTCACGACTTCGCCACGGTGCATCTTCTCGAAGGCTTCGCGCCACTCCGTCACGGGCCACACGCCGCCGATGATGGGCTTCACATCGATCTGGCCGCTGCTGAGCAAAGCGATGACACGCTCCCACACGGGCCAGTTGTGGCTGAAGCTGCCTTGCAGGGTGATGTTTTTGAACACGAGCGGATCGAGGCTGAAGTCGATTGGCTGCCGGCCCCAGCCGACTTTGCTGATCCATCCGGCGGGACGGACGAGATCGAGCGCGATCTTCAGCGTGGCGCTTACCCCGGCGGCGTCGATGACCCCATCGCAGCCGAGGCCGTCGCGTTCCTGCGCCCAGGGTTTGGCATCGCCAATGACGGTTTCGCATCCGAATTGTTTCGCGATTTCCAGGCGATGTTCGCTCCCGGGCAAACCGACCATCACGACTTGCGCGCCGCAGAGCTTTGCCATCGCGGCGCAGAGGATGCCGATGGTCCCCGGGCCCAGCACGACCACCCGATCGCCTGGTTCGATCCGCGCGTTTTTGACGACGGCGTTGTAGGCCACGCAGCAGGGCTCCGTGAGGCAGGCTTGTTCGAAGGGGAGTTGATCCGGGACGCGATGCAGGATGCGGCTGGGCACGCGGACGTATTTGGTCATCGCGCCGTTCACGCCGTAGCCGAAGCCTTTGCGCGTGGGGTCGAGGTTGTAGAGGCCACGCCTCGTCATCGGGTTGTTCGCATCGATGACGGCGGCGGTCTCGGACACGACGCGATCGCCCTCTTTCCAGCCATTCACTTCCTTGCCCACTTCCGCGATGCGGCCGCCAAATTCATGGCCAAGCACCACGGGGTAATTCACCGCCCACGAGTGATCGGAGGTCCACTGGTGGAGGTCGGAGCCGCAGACGCCGACATTGGCGACTTCGAGGAGCACGTCCTCCGCGCCGATGGTGGGCTTTTCGAGTTCACGGATTTCGACGGACCCCTCTTCGGGGGCGTAATTAACGACGGCGGGGGATTTCATAGGGACACTGGGAATGATGACACGCGGAGTCGGTTTATCCGGCTTTTCGAAACGGTGAAAGCACGCGTTCGTCCACCAGAGACAGCCCGGCGACATGCGAGAATTCGCGGATGTTCCCGGTCGCGACGGTAAATCCGAGGCTGACCGCCGTGGCCGCAATGAGCAAATCGTTGCTCCCGATCATTTTGCCCCGTCGCGCGAGATCAGACCAGATACGCGCATGATGGCGTGCTTCCTCGAGAGCGAAGGGGACAGCCTCAAATTCTGTGAGCACCCATTCCACGTAACGAGTTCGCTTTTCCTTCTGCCGGACATTGACGGCACGATGACACCCGTGGAGCAACTCCGAAGCAGTGATGGCCGCCAGGGCCACCGGTTCGTCTCGCGTGGCGAGAAATCCAGCAAGATCGAATTTTTCCTTCTCGCTGGCGATCAGCAGAGAAGAATCCAGGATCAATCCCATGGGGAACGCGGCGGCCGCATCGTTTTGCGCGCGGCGCGTAGATCGGAGTCAAACGACTCAGCCTCTTTCACCGTCAGCTTCGGGCGCGACGCCACCATTCGTGCGGCGATCTCCTTGCCCGTTTTCAGCGCACTCGCGGCGGGGACGATACGAGCCACCGGTTTGCCGTTCTTCAGCAGTGTCGTACTTTCTTGTCGGTAATAGGCCCGGTTGACGACATCGGCGAAATTCCGAGCCGCGGCAGTGACGGTCAGCATCGTATCCATAAAATCAGATTTTACACACTTCTCCTTTGTTCACAAGATGCGATGGCGGCTACTTGACGGGCCGCGGATCGGTCTTGCCGTACCGTTGCCAGGTTTCCGCAAACTTCTTGTCCGGGAACCAATTCGCCGTCGAGCGGTCGCCCTTGAACTCCGCGTACGGGGCGATGGTCAGTTCCTGCTGACCGCCCTGGCTCTGATCATAGATCGCGCCGAGCCATCCTTGCTCGATCACGACCGGCTTTAACGTGCCGTCATCATTGAGGCGGATGCGCATGGCCGCTTCACTGAATGCGGTGATGAAATCCCAGGTCGCGTTTTGGTCCTTGTCCACCGGGCCATGCGCCACGTTGGCCTCCACCATCATCGCGAGCGGCGCGTTCCGTTCCTTGCGAAGATTCGTGATCGTCGGTGTCTGACCATTCTTGAAAAAAGGATCGATCATCCCGTGCATCGCGAGCCCCGGCACTTTCTCCACGCCCGGAAACTGGAGATGAAACGCGCCGCCGGAGTGATAGGAAATCCACGCGATCACGCGATCCGGCCGCTGGGACGGAAAGATGCACGCAAAGCCGGTGCCATTGGAATGACCGAACGAAATGACGGGAAGACTGGTGAGTTCCGGATGCTTCAGCATCTGTCCCAATCGCGCAACGTGTTCATCAATGATGCTCACGGGGTAAAAGCCTCTCTGCACCGGATTGCCTTTCACGCTCACCAGGGCGACACCGTTTCGATTCGCAAAGTCACGCAGGCGCGGATGATCGATGGAGCCGATCCCGTGGCGGGTGAGAAGGAAGACCGCCTTCAGCTTCTTTGCATCCTTCGGGATGTAAGCCTGAAAGACGACCTGCTCCGTAGGTCCATCCTTTTTCTTCGCGTCCATGCCGGCGAAAAATTTCTGCCACTGCTCGGCACTGATCAGCGTGTACTGTTTGTCCGGCCCGATCGGCGGGAAGATATAGTCCACGCTCATCCGCGTGCTGAACTCGGCCCGGTCCTCGGTGATCGGATTGGCGTCCAGCTTCTCGGCCATGGGATGATCAAAGAAGGATAGGTCCTGGATATTGATCGTCCGCCCGAGGTAGCCGTCTTTGTCGAGTTCGATATAGTCGTAAACGTTGGTTCGGTCCTTCGCGGCCGGACGGCCCGCGTTCGAGGTGAGGGTGAACTGCCCATCTTGGTCGGTATGCGCGAACGCTCCGTTCGATCTCAACCCCACGCGCACGTCGGTCAAAGGATGGTTACTGGAATCGGAGATGCGCCCCTTGAGAATCGGCAGACTAACCGCGGGCGCAGGATTATCCGCGCACAGCGCGGTCAACGGAATGAGGAGCAGAACGAGGAAGGTCAGTTTCATGGAGAGCGTTCGGCGCACGGCAACTGAGCGGTGCGTTTTCATTAAGGTAGTGGCGAACCAATGTGCCTGTCGACCCTTGGAGGTCATCGCTCCGTTTTATCCGCCGCCCACCAGCATCCTGCGTTGGAATCTCCCTCTCCCTCTTCATCTTAATCTTCACCTCACGCGCTTGCCTTGGCCTCCCTCACTCCGTACAAGTCCGCTCCCGTTATGTTCTCCCGCAATCTCCTTCTTACCCTCGCTTCCCTCACCCTTTCGAGCATCGGCTTCGCGGCCGATGTGACCTTCACCGATGCCGCTTCCGCCGGCGTCGACTTCCAGATTCAAGGCGAGTACCGCACGGACAAGAGCGGCGCGCAGGTCATCGCGCTGGGCGACGGAAAGTTTCATCTCGTCGGCTGGAGCAAGGGCCTGCCCGGCGAAACTCCCGATGCCGAGAAGAAGCAGGAAATCGATGGCGTGCTCCAGGACGGTAGCGTGCATTTCAAGAACGACGATTGGGACGCCACGCTCAAGGATGGCGAGATCAAGGGCACGAATAAGGACGGCGTCAGCTACACCTTGAAGAAGATCGAGAGAAAGTCTCCCACCCTCGGCGCCCAGCCGGCCCCGGGAGCGATTGTCCTTTTCGACGGCAAGAGCGCCGATGCCTGGAAAAACGGCAAGGTCGACAAAGACGGCAATCTCCAGTGCGGCGTACTCAGCAATCAGGAATTCGGCGACTGCACGCTTCACATCGAGTTCTTCCTGCCCTTCAAGCCCTTCGCCCGCGGCCAGGGGCGCGGCAACAGCGGCGTCTATATGCAGGATCGCTACGAGGTGCAGGTGCTGGATTCCTTCGGGCTCAAGGGTGAGAACAATGAGTGCGGCGGCATTTACACCAAGCACAAGCCCAAGGTGAATATGTGCTTTCCGCCGCTGAGCTGGCAGACCTACGACATCGACTTTGAAGCCGCGAAGTGGGACGCCGACGGCAAGAAACTGAAAAACGCCGTCTTCACCGTGAAGCACAACGGCGTGCTCATCCACGACCACGTGGAAGTGGACAGTTCCACGACCGCGGCCGGCCGCAAAGACGGCCCCGGGCCCGGCCCCATCCAGCTCCAGAATCACGGCAATCCGGTCGTCTACCGGAACATCTGGCTGGTGGAAAAGAAGTAGAAAAACGGCGCGGGCCGAAGGCCTGTCGGCCGCCCAGACTCAGATTAGCTCTTCGATCAGCCTGCCCACGTCCACGAGATTCTGCGGCCGTCCCGTCGCATCGGTGATCGTCGTCGTGCGGGCATCGATGCCCAGGTGGCGATAGAGCATCGCAATCACGTCCTGATAGTGCACCGGTCGCGAGGTCACATCCGAGGCGTTGCGATCCGTGCTGCCGATCACCTGGCCGGTCTTCAGACCGCCGCCCGCCATGATTCCCATCGCCACCTGCGGCCAGTGCTCGCGCCCAGCCTTCGGATTGATCTTCGGTGAGCGCCCAAATTCCCCCCACACGACGATCATCACATCGTCGAGCATCCCGCGTTCCTCCAGATCCGTCACCAACGTATCCAGCGCATGATCCAGAATGGGGCCGAGGTAGCGGATCCTCGTAAAGTTATCCTCGTGCGTATCGAAGTCGCCGATCGAGAGGCTTACGCAGCGGACCCCCGCTTCGATCAGGCGGCGGGCTAGGAGGAATTTCTGGGCGCACTTCGGGCTTTCCATCGTCTCGCGCATTTCCGGCACGGCGATCCGCGGCGTGTAACGTTCGAGCACCTTGGGATCTTCCTTGTCGAGATCGAGGGCCGCCGCGAATTTCCCCGAGGTCAGGATCCCCAGCGAAAGTTGCTCGAATTTGTCGAGCGCATCCATGGAACCGCTGTTGTCCACGTCGCGCCGGATGGTGTCCAGGTCGCGGAGCAAATTCACCCGCTCTTCCAGTCGGCCCACCGTCAGTCCCTTCGTGAGCGCGAGGCCTTCGCTGCGGCCGAAGCTGCGCAGCTCGAGTTCCGCCTTCATGCCCACCGACAGCGCCAGCGGGAAAAGGTGTGAAATATCGGGGCGATATGCCGAGTGCGTGGGCCCAAGAAAACCGGGTCGCGCACTATTGCGCACGAAAGGCCGCCCCTGCATCAAATCCACGAACACCGGCGCGGTGTCCTGCGAGTTCGCCAGGAGCTTGTTCACCACGCAGCCCATCGCGGGATGCCCGCCCACGCTCATCAGCTCCTTTTCCATGTATCCCGACTGGCACTGGAAGGCAGTGTGACTCCCATCGGCCCCAACGAGGGACCGGAGGAACACATACTTGTCCGCATGCGCGGCAAGTCGCGGGAGAAGCTCGGTGACGTGAAAGCCCGGAATCTTGGTGCGGATGGAAGTGAATTCCCCGCGAACTTCCGCCGGCGCATCCGGCTTCGGGTCGATCAAATCCATCTGCGGCGGCCCGCCGTCCAGGTGGATGTTGATGATCGCCTTATTCGACGAGCGAACCCCCGCCGCAGCTTCCAGCCGGAGCACGTCGGCAAAGGTCAATCCCCCAATACCCAGCACCCCGGCTTTGAGGAAACTCCGGCGATTGATGCCGGGGCAAGGAGTGGGGGTTGTTTTCACAGTCTTCAATGACGTACGTAGTAACACACATATGATGCGTTTGGCCCCCATTTCCTTTGAGGATTTCGGTGACGGCTCCCCCCGAACCGGATCTGCGTAAACCAGAGTAATTCGGACTCGATCATCTCCTCCGTATCGGTATGAGTTTCAATCGTCATGCCGACCCTAGAATTCACCTCCCTCGTGCGCGGACTGGCCGTCGCGGCCATGCTTTGCACCACCGCCCCCGTGGACGCCGCCGAGATTCAGCTCGTCGTCGACAAGCCCCTGCCGCCCGTCGCCCAAAATGCGCTCCTCGAATTCCAGCGCGCCGCTACGGCCCAAGGCCATGCGGTCCGGGTCGTCGACAAGCCCTCATCGGAGGGTGCGCAGGGCGCCACGGTGCTGGTCGGGATCGCGGGCCAATCGCTGGCTACGGACCGTGCATTGGCCGCCGAGAAAGTAACCCTGCCAGATGCCCCCGAATCCCTGGCAGTGCGGCGCTTCGGCGACAAACAGCACCTCCTCATCTGCGGACGGGATGCGCGGGGCCTGGCCTACGCCTTGCGCGACGTCGCCCGCGGCATTGAGCTGGCCGGCCGGGAGGAAGATCCCCTCGCGCATCTCCTCGAGGAAACTGCCGCACCCCTGCTGGCCGTGCGCAATGTCTCGATCCATCCCCTCAATGCCGACGTCGAACGCCGCTGGTATTTCGACGAGGGCTTTTGGCGCAGCTATTTTGGCATGCTCGCCCTGCACCGCTTCAATCACTTCACTCTCACCTTCTCCGATCAGTCGAATTACATGTGCCCTCTCTACGCGTTCCTCGTGGAGATGTCCGAGTACCCCTCGGTCCGGGTCGAGGAGCACGTCCGGCAGGAGCGGGCGAAGCAACTCGCCATGTTGAAGCGGATCGCCGAATTGGCGGAGGCCGATGGCATCGAATTCAACCTGGGCATCTGGATGCAGGCGCCGGTGCCGAAGTATTCGGCCCCGGTCGAGGTCACCGGTCTGCCGGAAGGTCAGGCGCTCGCCGGGTACTGCGCGCTGGGCTTGCGCCGGTTGCTTGAGGCGTGCCCGTCCATCCACGGGGTCCAGCTCCGGATGAATGAAGAAGCTGGCGTGGCCGCCGACCAGCAAGCCGCTTTTTTCCGCCCGATCTTCCAGGCCCTCAGCGCGGCCGCCCGCCCGATACGCCTCGATTTGCGCTACAAGGGATTGCAGCCCGCCACGACCCAGGCTGCGCTCGATGAAAAGCTCGACGTGACGGTCTCGACCAAATTTTGGTCCGAGCATTTCGGCCTGCCGTGGCATCCCACCAGCGTCGACACCCATTGGCGCCAGGACCGCTACAGTTTCGGCGCCATGCTGCGGGAGCCGCTCGCCGCTCGTGTCGTCTATCAACTCTGGAACGTCGGTTCCCAGCGCCTGACGCTGTGGGGCGACCCCGATTACGCGCGGCGATTTGCCGAGAGCTGCCGGCTCGGCGGAGGCAGTGGATTTGAGGTCTTCGCCCCGCTCACCGATCAAGGCTACGGCAATCGCCCCGGCGAGTGGCGCACGATCGACGATCCCGCTTTCCGCGTGGGCGAATGGGACCAGGAGCGCTACTGGTTTTTCTACCTGTGCTTTGGCCGGCTGGGCTTCAATCGCGAGACGAATCCCGAGGTCTGGCGCCGGGAATTTCGGGCGCGCTTCGGCGCCGCCGCGCCGGCGATCGAGCAGGCCTATCGAGCCGCGAGCGAAGTCCTTCCCATGATCACCGCGGCGCGATTGCCCGGGGCGAGCGAGTGGAGCTGGTGGCCCGAGATGGACACCGGCGGAGCCCTGCGGGAATACCTGCGCATCCAGCCGAGCGATCCCGCGCAGTTCTACGCCATCGCCCAGTGGCAGCGCACGCCGGGCTGGCGCTGGGAGGAGTGGGACGACACGCCCGGGTTCGTCGAGGATGTCATCGCCGGCAAGGTCAGCGGCAAGTGGACCCCCTGGATGATCGCGGACCGCCTGGATCGATCCGCCACCACCATCGACACCGAATGGACCGCCGCCGCCGCCGCAGGCAAGGGCGTCACGCCCGAGTGGCGCATGACCGAAGTCGATCACCGCCTGCTCGCCGAACTGGCCCGCTATCACGCCGCCAAAATCCGCGCCGCCACGGAACTGGCCTTTTTCGAAAGCGACCAGCAACCCGGCCGGATCAAGCTCGCCGAGGTCCACGCCCTCTCCGCGCTGGAAGCCTGGAAACGATTGGTCGCGCTGACTGCGCACGTCTATCACCACGACCTCGTCTTCGGCATCGCCAAGGACAGCCCGCGCAGCAAGCAGGGCGCCCACCACACCGGCCACTGGCAGGATCGATTGCCGGAGGTGGAGGCAGACCTCACCGAGTTGCTCGAATTGCGCGCCAAGCTGGAAGCTGCTGGCGGAGCTTCCCCCGCCGTGCGCCGCCTGCCTCTGGAAATGCCCGAGGCCCGCCCGTGGTTCAGCGTGCAGGACGGCATCGTTCCCACCTGGCGCCCCGATGGCGGCGTGGACCTTCGCCTCACGATCGACCCGAACAATCTCCTCCAGCACGTCATCCTCCACCATCGCCCGCTCGACCAAACCCGCGACTGGCACACGACCGAGATGCACTCCGACGACAACCGGACCTACCTGGTGACGATCCCCGCGGAACAGATCGATCCCCACTTCGAGTGGCAATGCTACGTCGAAGCCCTCACCGCCCGCGTCGGCGCTCTCTGGCCGTCATGGGAAGAGGGCCAGCCCTACGTCGTCCTGCACCCGCCCCGCCCGTGATCCGCAATTCACCCGGAACACGCCCGCGCCGATTTTCCCCCTTTCATTCATTGGAGTTTGTTGCGGATTTCGATATTCGGATTTCAGATTTTCCACCCCATGTCCCGCATCCTCACCATCGCCGCCGCCCAGAGCGCCCCCATCTCCCGCACCACGTCTCGCGCCGAAGTCGTCGCCCGCCTCATCGACCAGATGCGTGCCGCGCGGGCGCGCGAATGCGATCTCATTGTTTACACCGAGTGCGCGCTGACGGCCTTCTTTCCTCATTGGTGGACTGAGGACGAAGCGGAAGTCGATGCCTGGTTCGAGCGCGAGATGCCCGGGCCCGACACCCAATCGCTCTTCGATGAAGCCGCCCGGCTCGGCATCGGCTTCTACCTTGGCTACGCTGAACTCGCCTTCGATTCTTCCGGCAAGAAGCATCGCTACAACAGCAGCATTCTCGTCGGCCCCGATGGCCGGATCATCGGCAAGTATCGCAAGATCCATCTCCCCGGCCACGTCGAGCACCGCCCGGGAAATCCCTTTCAAAACCTGGAGAAGCGCTTCTTCGAAGTGGGCGATCTCGGCTTTCCCACCTGGCGGGCCTTCGGTGGCGTCGTGGGCATGTGCATCTGCAACGACCGTCGCTGGGCGGAGACCTACCGGGTGCTGGCCTTGCAGGGCGCCGAACTCGTCCTGTTGGGCTACAACACGCCGGCGCACATTCCCGAACATCCCGACTTCGACCGCCTCACGGATTTTCATCACCTGCTCAGCATGCAAGCGGGCGCCTACCAGAACTGTTGTTGGGTCGTAGGCGTCGCCAAGGCGGGCGTCGAGGAAGGCGTCAGCCAGATCGGCGCGACGGCCATCATCGCCCCTTCGGGCGAAATCGCCGCCCGCAGCACGACGCTGGGCGAGGAGTTGGTCATCCACCGCTGCGACCTCGACATGGTCAAGTCCTACAGCTCGCTTTTCGACTTCGCCCGCAACCGCCGCCCCGATCTCTACCAGGCCATCACGACACAGAAGGCCGCAGTCCCGCCGTCCGCTTGACCCAAACTGCCACGCGGGCCTCGGTCAAGTCGGCCGTTTCGATGCGGCTTCCCCCGAACCCGAAGGGTTCAAAGCCATTAGCCTAGATCCGGAAATGGGAACCACGGATTTCACGGATGGCACGGATAAGGAAACACGAACGAGGATTCTCACATTCTCCCATCCGGTGAGTGGCTTCGTGCGTCCGGACACCCGTATCCCTTTACATCCGTGAAATCCGTGAAATCCGTGGTTATTTCCTTCTCCTTTTTTAGGATTAGCCGAGGCGTTGAGCGAGGCACGAGCGATAGCGCGGATCGCGTCTTTCTCACAGCCTTCGGTTTTCTGACCATCGTCGACTCAAAGGAGCTAAACCTTGTCCGCTTGCCTCGGAATCGAAGTGCCACTAAAGTGGCACTTCATGCGAACGGAACTCGTGACGACCCTCAAGCGCAAGGCGACCGAAATTATTGCCGGCCTCGCATCCGACCAAACCCCCGTGCTCGTCACCCAGCACGGCAAGCCGGCGGCCTACCTCATATCCGTGGACGCATTTGATAACCTGGAAAAGCGCCTCGGCATCCTGGAGGGTATTGCCCGTGGCGAACGCGCCGTCGAAGAGGGTCGCGTCGTCACTCACGCCAAAGCCAGGAAGCGGATGGCACGATGGATGAAGTAAGTCATCGTCTTATCCTGCCGTGTTCGAGTAGTGCTGAAAAAGCTCGCGCAGGAGCGCAGCATCTCGTTCATGCCGCCGCAGCTTCTTAAGCCATCCTTTGTCAATGACGCGCCATCCGCATGCTGATGCGCTCTTTTTCAGACTCTTGTCCTTGATGGAGATGACAAATGTGTGCGGTTTACCGGAAATCCAGTCCGCTAGAGTCACGGTCGTTTGCCCACTGGTAAGCCCATTTTGCCCATGAGCCTCATCATAATGAAATACTAAATAGTGCGGCCAATCATGGTATTGAAGCTGGCAACTGAAAGTATGCCGCAGATGACCATCAGACGTGAAATTGGAGCCTCGGAAAAAAAGAGTGCCGCTCTCCGAGGCAAACTCTACTAGGCCCAAGACCTGGACCCCGTCAGGTAAGGTAGCTATATCGACCCAAATACCGCTTAGAGCGTGTCCTATTTCGAGCAATTCATTGAGTGCCTGGGAGGTCATCTTGGCTACGACCACGCCGGCCATCAGGACGCCAACAAACACTTGGATGCAGGCGACGAACCGGGAGGAACCGACCGGCGATATGTCGCCATAGCCTAAAGTGGCCTCAGTTACGACCGAAAAGTATATATAGTCGAACCAGCTTGAGAGATCATGATCTGGCCGTCTAAGGCCGTTTCCCGTGTTCGACAAATCCAAGGCAGCGTAAATGGCAGCGAAAACACCAGTTACGGCGATCATCATTACCAATAGCCAGACGAGGCGAACACGCTGTAACCAAAAAAAGAGTCTTGTACCCATAGTTAAGCTGTTGGAGCAGCAGGATGGATTGTCACCAGTTGAATGCGCGGTGTATTCTCGACGATCTGTTCGGTATCTATCGTAATGTTACCGCTGGAAATACTAGCGCGATCGGGCTGTGGCGGGACGGGAAATTGAGCCAGGTCCAACGAAGTTGAGAGCAATGCGCCGATCGCAAGTTGTGGGCACGCAGAATAGCCATAATGCCGTGAGAGAGCAACGATCTTGCCACCAGTAATTTGGGTATCTACGGCAAGAATTATTCCGAAGGGATGAGTGCAGCGCCTCAAGTGTGCAAGTCGGACCACGACGGCTGACGGTGATATTCTACGATTATGCGCGAGCTTTCGAAGTTCTATGGGTCTGAGAAGATCACCACGCGTAATCGTTTCAGCGAGAATAGTCTCCGGCAGCAAAAGCTCCGAAGCGGTCAGGTGGCACGCACGCTCCAAAGAGTGCAATGTCCTAGGGTTGGTATAGTCGACTTTGGATACGGGCTTTTTCTTTGTTAAATCGAAAAAGTAGGTGTGTGCAATTTCGTGCGCCAAGGTAAACCGCATCCTAGGCGGAAGATTGCTCCCGGTTGGGTCATTTGCCCAACGTCGGGAATATTCTGCACATCTTGAAGCCTCACAATTTACCGAAATGTGGAATCCCAAGTCGTCAAGATAAATACCTCCGTCAACAAACAAGGGGCAGAACGTTACCGTTGCAACAGTCTGTCGCTTTGCAATTACCCCTAACGCGGTCGGCTTACTCGATGCTCCCGCCGCGAGGGCCGCCTTTTCTGCCCATTCTAGTGCCTGCCGTCGCAACGATGGCCAGTCGTTATGTATCTTCTGCGGCGATTTCGTCACCTTGTGCGAGGAGGAAGCTCGTAAGCTGCTCTATTAATTGGGCGACAGTGAGCCGATTGAGCAAAAATTTCTTCTTCGGCGTTCTTTGCGTGACAAAGGCAGGAAGTTCATCCCAAAAGTGTGTCCGTTGCTCCGGACCTGCGCTGGCAAGCGTGGTCTGGACAAAAGTCCGCAGTGAATCGAGAAGTAGCGCCTTCTCCGATTCCTCAGCTAAGACAGGCTCCAGCAATCTATGCAGGCGGGTCGTGTCTGTCGCCGAGGTGACATCGGGGCGCTGAGTCATCGAAATGGCGGGAGACGTGTTAGGAACTGCGCTGAAGCTGTGACCTCTTACTTTTTGGTATGCCTCGGCAGGGTCGATTTGGAAGTGTTCGCAAAATGCGTCGACCACTGCTTTGCAGCGCACGGAGTCCGCAAAAAGATGCGGGGCAACAAAGACGTACGCTCTCCAAAGGCTCTTGTAATACTCTTGAAGTGTATCTACATCCCGTTTGTAGACGAATGTGTCTTGTACCCGAAGAGGAAGGACTTTGTTTTCTTGAATTTCCAGTCTTGCATCGATCTCCTTGGATTGCATATCCCCAGCGGGGCAATAAATCAGGACGTCGCCGTCCTTCATTCCTGCCGCCTTGGCGAGCGTCACCTCAAACTCTTGGCGCCCTGTGTTATCAGGATGGTCTCCATGGCCGCGCAAAACTTTTGTAAAGTATGCGACGTGATGAATGCTTTCTTCCGCCAGATCTGTATCAATAACCAAAAGTGTTCTATATAGGTCGCGTCTGCGGTAGCGAAGACCTCGGTATAGGCGTTGCTGTAGTTGCCGGTAGTGTAGTTCAGTCTCTTTGTCGGCAAGGTCAACCTGGACTCCGGTGCCCAAGTAATCGATCAGTTCAGCATCCGACAGATGAGTCATGTGAGGTGGACCTTCTGGAATTGGTTTCGGATTCCACGGAGCTGGATACACAGCAGAGTCGTCTCGCGGTTTGAGAGTTTTCTTTTGCCCTCTAGCCTGATAATCGGATTCGACGACGCCAGCGATCTCAGCAAGCTTCGCAAGCATGGAACTCGCAGCTGCTTTTTTATGGTGGTAGTAGACGCCTTCCGCCATTTCAAAACGTTCCCGCATTACATCCAGGACTGCTGTCGCGACATCGCGTCGTTGGCCACCTCGTCCTTTACGAGTGACCATTATCGACATGCGATAATCCTCATCGGGGTGTACGGTGCCCCGCCGTATGGTAAAGTAGCGCTGTAGACGGTCATGCTTGCGCACCTCCATTCCGAGGTTGGTCCGGTCTCGCGGGAGATAATCTAGGATGTCGGCACAGATAGTGTTGCCAATAATATCTGTCATGTAAGGTTGGAAAAGCGGTATATCTCCACGCGTGTATTTTTTGTGCCACGCGTCCAAATGGGTTAGGCGCTGTAATTCCCCGTCTTTCTCCCCGCGTTCTTTGATTTCGCGGATATGACCTTTCAAAATATCTTGAAAACTCTCTGGGGGAACGATCTTTTCCTTCCAATTTAGAATGAGAAAGATGATTTCGCGGAGGTCGCCGTTCTCGATCTCTGGAAGCCATCGTTTGCCGTTCGAAAAGATTTCTGCCAACTCGCTCTCTTGATTGAAGAGCATTTCATAAAGTCGATGACCGGCCATTCGGTCGTGACGCTGAAAAATCCCTGTAAACTCATCCTCCAGTGTGTGGCCGAACGGGACATGACCCAGGTCATGTAACAAGGCCGCTATGCTAACCACTTCAGTGATCCCCCTCCAACGCGCTTGCAGCGATTTCATTCTCACGTCCACTTCGGAATTCTTAGGAAAATACTGATATTGCTGCGACACATGCTTCCCAGGGTGTTCCAAGTTCAATCGCTCGTGATTTTGCACGATCCGCCGCATGATTTCACAAGAGAGAAGATAAGTCCCGATTGAGTGTTCTAGGGAAACGCTGATTTAATCGACCCAACGGAGAGTTAACGATTGATGCGACGGGTCGGTTTTGTTAGTTTGAGGGATGTTGAGCCAATCCAGTTTCGCGAGTGCCGAATTTCTTGCCAAGAAGAAGGTGACGCGGCGG
>JBBRPL010000142.1:0-19847 GCA_038228205.1 Chthoniobacterales bacterium | reverse complement strand
GTGCCGTTGCGCCTTTGTTAGATAGCTTTCTGAACTTTGGACCCCGGTGGTGTCCCCGCGATTAGCCCCGGGTCGAGCGTGTTTACCGAGCGAACACCCGGGGTATCCACCCACCAGCGAACGCTCCATCCGTCCCGGCGCAGCCGCATCTCCTCTGAGGGAGAGGGGAAAGATGCGGCCAGGAGGCCGGGACGGATGAAGTGGCGCTGTTTTGGTAGAGAACCCCGGGTATTCGCTCGTTACACTCCGTTGATGGTCGCCGCCGCGACCACCCCGCTTCGCGGGGCTCGCTGGCGCGTTTCTCGCCCACCCGCCAACCCCCTCTAGTCCCCTCCGCCTCCTCGGTCCTGTCGCTCCGCTCCAGTGACCCGGGGCTAATTTCTCTTGTCCCTCCGGGACACCCAGACGGCCAAAGTTCAGAACGCGCTCTAACGTCGGACACAAATATGCATCGGTCATCATAGGACTCGCGCGGAGTCTTCCTTGCCTTGAGCATCGCTGCGAGCCGCGGTTGCCCGTGGTCCGGTATTTCGTTCATGGCGGGTGAAGCGGCAACAAACGATGGAACTGATGACGCTGATGACCATGAAAACGGCGGGTAGGATCAAGGAGGGAAAACCGAAGGGCTTGGTGGAATCGGAGGCCCAGTAATTCAGGATGCCGATGCTGATGCCACCCCAGAGAAAACCGCGATAGTCGCACGCTGGACAACCCTCGGCGATCTGCGGGTCACAGTCCAAAAAAGCCCGGGTGGCACTGGAAAGCGGCAGGGCGTGCCAGGCCAACTTGTAACCATAAACGAGAAGGCTGACGGTCAGGACGGTGGCAGCGAGGTCGGGGGCGAGCCAGACGACGTAGGCCAGGCCAAAGAACACCGCAGCAATCGCAACCGAGAAGAACAACTGCCCGAGACGAGAACCGCCCAGATATCGAGCGACCGCGTTGAAGATGCTCAGATTCCTGTGGTTTTGGTTCGCGTTCATGGGAGAGACGCGGCTAAGGCCGGACAACGCAGTCTCTGGCCTGCCGGGTCGCTTTCAGGTGTGCGGCTGCACGAAAGGTCGGCGACCGCAGGTTTAGTGTCGAGGCGCATCGATCGTTTTTGCGGTGCGGTGCGCGGAGCTGCAGGCATACGTGACGGAGTAGATGACCAAGGCTCCGAGAGACGCCCATGCGCCGGCGATGCCGAAGCGGGTCGGTCCAAGGAGGCGTCCCATAATGTATGCTTGATCGGCCAGGGACTCATGGAGAAGAAAATCGTGAACATGGATGACCGCGAAAAGTGCCGAACACACAAACGGACAAAGCGCGAGAACAAAGAGACCAGAAAAATACGGACCGCAAAGAGGGTATCGGCGGAACGTGAAGAGCATGGAACAAACTAAAAAGGCGGTCGTTCCGAGGGTGGCTATCACTTGCATAGAGTTGATTCCAGGATGCGTGTCGCAATGACGCCAGCCTTACCCGGCTTGGCGGCTCCGCCGCGTTGGGACGTTTCGGCGGTAGGGAAACCGCCGCTCCTTGGGCGCATCGCAAAGCCCAGGCAGCCGCCGAAGCGAAGCGTCGTCCTGCACCACTCATCGCGTCCATCTGTTTTGATCCTCAGAATGATCGCGGGAATGGCGTTGGCAAACATTCCTATGCGGTGGTGAGTGGTTGAGAATTCCGGATCCTGTTGATCGGGTGGGAACGCGCGAGTTTCTCACAATTTCGGCGACAGAGTGCACGGGTGGATCGGCTTCTCCGAAGACGATGGCAAAAGATGGGCGGCGAAGCCGCGATTCTTTTTTCCCATCGCGTTGCGGCGCGTGACTTCCCACCCAGGAGACGAATCAAATGTTTGCCATCCGCCCCCTTGATGTCCGAGATCTTCCAGCCCGCCTTTGTCAAAACGAGAGAAAAGGTGATATTCGTCTTGCGACCCATGTTTTCAAAGGAAGCGATCACTTCGGCCGCGTCTTGTTCGGACTTGGATTTGCGCAGCGAGAACTTTTTGATGTCATGGTCTTGCGAGCCGTAAAGAGGATCGAAGTCGAGAGCACCCACTTCGCCCTTGGACGTCACCGCGTCCTTCCAGATGAGCTGCGCCAGGGGGTCTGCAAAATATTTGGTCACCACGCCATGATCTTTGGTTTGGAAAAATGGGCCGTGTTTGCTGGCCTCCAGTTTGTAGAGATCGGATACAACGCTTTCGGGTGACGATGCGGGAGTTTCCGCGGAGAGTCGCTGGCCAGCCAGTGCGATCAGAATCAGGGTGAGGAATACGAGGCGTTTCATAGTTTTTTTGAGACTGAGCGGTTGGGTGGGAGCAGCCCGGAGCGACGGAATAAAAATACCGGCGTGCCAGGAGGAATCTCATACAGCCGCCGGGATCATCGATCGACCATAGGGACCCACCGTGCCGCGGGCAAAGGCGAAAACCGGTTCTTGGTTCTTGGTTCTTCGTTGGCTCCGCGCCACCGCCGTCGCGAGGCATTCCGCGAATAAATTCGCGGCTACGTAGCGGCGAACTCATTCGCGGATCGAACCGCGCACCGCGAATGGAACTGATCGCCGATGGGAGAAACGAAGAACCAGGAACCAGGAACCAGGAACGCCCCCGTCACTTCCCCTTCGCATCATACTCCTTCCAGAACTCCTCCGCCGTTTTCGAGGGGAGTCTTTTGGCGCCGTCCCAAATCGTGGAGAGGTAGCGGAGCTTGGGCAGCGTGCGCAACATCTCCACGTGCTTCGCGCCGGCGGGGAAGCTGATCTCTTCGAGGTCGCTGAACTCGGCCAGGGGCGCCAGGTCGGTGACTTTGCTGCCTTCGCAGTGGATGGAGGTCAGCGCCATCCCGTGCAATGGGGAGAGGTCGGCGACTGAGGTGTGCGCAAGGCTGATGCGCTGGAGCGGCATCCCGCGCAACGGTGATAGATCGGAGACCGCGGTATTGAAAATCTCGAGACTCTTGATCGGCATGTCGCGCAGCGGGGTGAGATCGCTCAAGTCGGAATTCCTGGAAAGCTCCACCGTGGCGAGCAGGTCCGCGTCGACCTTCACGGCGCTTTCCGGTTTGGCTCGCACATTCATCGCACGGACAGCGGCGTAGAGCTGTGTCTGCACTTTGAAGACGTTCGCCCTTTGCTCGAATTCTGGCGCGAATTCCGTCCAGAACTTCTCCGGCGCATAGTCGGGTGTGCTGCTGGAGCCGAAGGAAATCTTCGTCAGTTTGGGCAGCTTGCGCAGCGCGGAGAGATTCAGCGGCACTTGGGGGACACCGACGAATTCGAGGGTGTCGCATTCGGCGAGTGGCGCGAGGTCGAGCGGCTTGGGACAGCCGCGCATGGAGAGAACGCGCAGTGGCATTCCGCGCAATGGGGAAAGATCGGTGATTTCCAGGGAATCAAGCTGGAGTCTTTCGAGCGGCATTCCTGCCAGCGCGGAAAGATCGCGCACCCTGCCGTAACTCATGCGAAGTTCCTTCAGCGGCATGCCGCGCAGGGGAGACAGGTCGGTGTAGCGGCAGCCATTTCCGATCCAGTCGATCAGCTCGAGGGGCATTCCGGCCAGAGGGGTGAGGTCGGTCGCGGCGCAACTCGGGCAGATGAGGGTCTTGAGTTTCAGCCCCTTGAGCGGAGTGAGATCGGTCACACTCGTTGCGTTTAGCGCGAGGACCGTCAGGGGCAGGACTTTGAGCGGCGTCAGATCGCTCACCGAAGCGCCGCTGAACATGATTTCGGAAACGGGCATTCCCGCCAGATCCGGAATGGTGGAGATGGCAATGCCCGTCAGGTTGACGCGGAACGTTCCATTCGCCAGCCGATAGACCCGCGCGTTGTTCCAGCCCGCCTGGTTGGTGCATTCCTTTAAGCGCGCGAGGATCGCGGCTTCAAATTGTTCGGTGCCCCGGCCGAGCTTTACGGCCATGGGCGCGGCCTCGACCGCGCGCTTCTGCGCGAAGAGATCGTCCACGAATTTGAGGAGCGCGTCGCGCTGCAATTCGCCCGGTCCATTTTCCGCCAGCAACTTTTCGCACAGGGCCAGATTGCGCTGCGCCGAGGGATCGCCGGCCCGCAGGGCCAGCACCCGCCGGTATTCCTCCTGCGCGGCGGGGAGATTCAGCGAGGATTCCAGCAGGTGCGCGCGGAGGAGATGATAGTCGGCGTTGCTCTCATCCAGCTCGATCGCATACCCGATCTTCTTCAGGGCTTCCGCGGGTTTCGATTCATCGAGCAGCGCCTGGGCCTGCGCGTGGAAGGTGGGCGCGGTGCCGCGCAGTTCGGTGAGCGTCTTTTCCGCGCGGTTGCGCTCGCGGGTGATCACCTTGTTTTCATGCAGCACGCGCAGGGTAAAGCCCGCCATGAGCAGCGCCACCACGAGCGCGCTGCCAGCCAGCACTTTGTTGCGCTTGATCAGGAGGCGGAGCTGTTTCCACACGCCGGCGTTTTCCGCGCTGGTGGCAAAGCCGGTTTGATAGGCTGCGAGGTCGCGCTGCATTTCCTCCACGCTCCCGTAACGCCCGCCTTTGTCGAAGGCCATCGCCTTGCCGACCACCGCCGCCAGCGACTCCGGGACGCGCCCGCCGGCGAGCGGCTCGATTTCTCCCTTCGCGACTTTATCGACGATCGCCCAGGCGTCCTGGCCGGTCACCGACTGGCGCAGCGCCACCATGTGATACAGGATCGCCCCGAGCGCATAGATATCGCTGCGCGCATCGAGCGTATCCACCTCGCCCCGGGCCTGCTCGGGGCTCATGTATTGCGGCGTGCCCATGATCGTGCCGGCGAGAGTGACCGAAGGGGAGGATGACGAAGTGTGGCTCCGCGCTTGCGGATCGACCACCGCTCTCCCTCCCTCTTCTTTATCCTTTGAGCCCACTGTCTTCGCCAGTCCCCAGTCCATTACTAACACCACACCGAAATCATCGAGCATGATATTCTCGGGTTTCAGGTCGCGATGGATCACGCCCTTGCTATGCGCGAAGGCGATGGCGTCGCACACTTTCTGAAAAATGGTGAGCAGCGCGGCGAGCGGGTATTTCTTCACCGTCTCCGCGATGCCTTCGGCCAGGAGTTCCAGCACCTTGCGCAGGGTGATGCCGCGCACCATTTTCATGGTGTAAAAGGGCTGGCCATTCTCGTCCACGCTCAGCTCGTAGATGGGCACGATGCTGGGATGCTCGAGCTGGCCGGTGATCTTGGCTTCGGCAATGAACCGGCTGAGATCGTCGGGCGAAGATCCGGCGAGCATCACCTTCATGGCCACCCGCCGCTCGATGGTCGCCTCCCGGGCATCGAGGATCGCGCCCATGCCCCCCTGGGCCACGACTCGGCCGATGTCGTATTTCTTTTCCCGCAGGAATTCGTCGGGCAGGAGCCGCTGCACGGTGGCTGTCTGGGGCGCGATGGTGGTGTCCGGCAGGGTCGCGGTCTTCAGCCGCCGCAGCTCCACGGTGGCCGCGCCGATCTGGATCTTCTGGTTGGGCCAGAGCCTCGTCGCCTGGAGGATCCGCTCGCCATTCACAAACGTGCCATTGCTGCTCTCCAGATCTTCGATCAGCGCGTGGTCGAAATTCACCGTGAGCCGGGCGTGCAGGCGGGAAACCAGCTCCACATCCAGCGCCACCTCACACTCCGGATCGCGCCCGATCACGTACTCGCCAGGGGCGACGCTTTTGCGCAGCACTTCCGCGCCGTCTTTGGTGACGATGATCTCAGTCTCGGGGACGACGGGCATGGGGATATGGAGGAGAGGCGAACGTGGTGTCGCAGGTCACATCAGTCCTGTCGATGCCAGCCTGCCCTGGCGGCCCGGCCGATGACTTGACTGGCCTGCGCCGCAGAACCAGATCGGGTGGTGGATCGTGTGGCCCCGACACGATGAGAAATAAATCGCGGCACCACCTCCCGATATGACCCATCGCCCCGCGGCTGCGCATAGGCGGGCAACCTGCGAACACGCGCTATTTGGAACCTGGCGTGAAAGCGACGACGTCCGACACTTCTCCGCGGTGATTGAACTCAATGACTCGGTTCCGGTAAGTCCAGATGGTCATACCATAGTGGTTCTCCGCGATGCTGATGGGCTTGCCCAGCCTTTCGCGGACGTCCGCCGAACTCAGGCCGAAGAGCGCCGCGTCCCGATCTGTGAGAACATCGCCGGACGTCTTCTCCGAAATCCGCGCGCGACGATCGAGCACGGCGAGGCCGCTGAAGCTGAGCACGGCCGACAGGAAGAGAATGACGAGGGCCTTCATCCCGGGAGTCAATGGATCTTGAACTTGATGGACTTGAGAATGCGCTCGACGTCATCCAGGCGGTCGAGGTTGCGGAAGTGCACGTGAACGCCGAAAGAATCCGATTCGCCCAGCGCGCAGTTGAGGAAGAGGTAGTAGCGCATCCCGCTGGGGTCTTTGGGATTGTCCGAGCCATCGATCCCTCCGCCGCCTTCCACGAAGGTGGGTTTGCGCCAGTCTTTCTTGCGCTGGGCGACCCAGGTCGTGACGGTGCGATCAAATTGCTTCTGGAGAGAGGGAGGGAGGGACCGGGTCTCGCTGTCGAAAGTCAGGATCAGATCGGGCGACCGGTAGGCCTCCGAGATGGCATCGCTGGCCCGGCGGCTACTGTCGCGGATCATGGCCGCAGGCGTCTGGAAGGTGGCGAATTGGCCGCTCTGATCTTTCCAGGCGACTTCGCCGGCGAAGGCCAGGGTGGCGGTGAGGAGCAGGGCGAAAGCGGTCAGCGCCATCGGAAATTTCGCGGAGCGGGCGCCAGGATGATCTTCATGGTTGTGGGACCTCATGGCTTGAGCTTTTGAATTTCCAGATCATAGGGAAATGCTTTTTTTGCGATCACGAGAAATGCGCGACGGGCCTGCCCGGTAACGGCGTAACAGTGAAGGCGGCTATTTCCCCAAGGCGGCATCCGCCGTGAGCGCGTAGGCGCGCATGGTGTGCTCTTCGCCGAAAGCCGACGTGTAGGTGTAAAAGCCCGCCGGGTAGAGCTTGCCCTCCCAAGTTTCTCCGTCGGCGGCGCGGAGTTCATAGACGAAGCCCTCCCCGAGGTCCGTCGTGGCTCGCGTGTCGCGGTCCAGCAGAGTGGTCGCGGCCCGGCCTGTCTTCACGCTGATCCTGACCCGCGCGCCTTTCGAGGTGCCCTGGAGGACGGAGGCGGTCGCATTGATGACCTCGGATTCGATCTTCACCCGGCGCTGCTGATCTTCCAGCGAAGGCTGATTCTTTTGCATCTTCTCCACCCGTGCGGCGCGGCTGCGAATAGCCGCCGCCTGCAGTTCCAGCATCTGCTGCCGGGCGGCGGATTGTTGCGCGCGATAGGCGTCCGCCTTCTTGAGATCGAAGCCGTAGCGCTTTTGCGTCTCCTCGGGCAGGAGGAAAAACGAGATTTTTTCGATGCCGGCATCCGTCACGAGGACCAACCCATCCGGCTCGACGCGGCTCAGGTCGCCCTTTACGACCTGTCCGTTGGTCAGCTTGAAGTCCTCCGCGCGCAGGGTCGACGCGAGGATTCCCAAGGCGCAGATCCTGAGCCACTTTGTCATGGACTGCCGTTAACACAGGCCATTTGCCCTGTCACGCGGCAATCAGGGGCGCGGCTGGGCTGTCCATCAGGGAGGTTTACAACCGGCCCCGATCGGTTCAATATGGGCGCGTGTTCGCTGGGTTCCGCATTTCATCCCCAGTCCGTCGTTCCTGGCGGTGCGCCGGGAATTGACAAATGTAACTGCGACGATTACATATGCCGTAGTTATGGCCGCAAGCTGTCGATTCGCTTTTGCCGTTCATGTCCTCGCGGTGCTCGCTCTGCGGCGGGCCGCCGGTGGCGCGTGCTCGGATAAGCTGGCGCACAGCGTGAACACGAATCCCGTGGTCATCCGGCGGTTGCTCTCGCAATTGCGCAAGGCGGGGCTGGTCACCACGCACAAGGGCTCGACCGGAGGCGCGGCGCTCTGCGGCCCGCCGGAGGCCATTGCCCTGGATGCCGTCTATCGGGCGGTCCAACCCATGGCGTCATTTGGCACGCATCGGCAAAAGCCGAACCAACGGTGCCCCGTCGGCGCCGGCATCGAGCGGGTGCTCGATGAAGTCTTTTCCTCCGCGCAGGCCGCCCTGGAATCCGAGCTCGCCCGGCGCACCCTGCGCGACGTCCTCCAGGCCATGGCCGAGGCCGCGCCGACCGGTCGCAAGGCCGCCTGAGCCGCTTCGCTTCTCTCTCCATCACGCATCATCCACCCCACCACCCAATCCACCATGTTCATCGATACCGCCCACGTTGATCCACCCACCGTCGCTCCGGCCTCCGGCCATCGCGATCTCCGCCGCGACGAATTCTGGCGGGAGAAAATTCCCGCATACCAAAAAATCAGCGCCGAACAGTTTCGGACTCACACTTTTCAAAACCGTCACACCGTCACCAATCCGCGCCAGCTCCGGGAAACGCTGGGCGCGCTCGTTCCCGAGAGTTTTTATGCGGATCTCGAATCCGCCCTGGCCCATGCGCCGATGGCCCTGCGCATCTCGCCCTACCTGCTGAGCCTCATCGATTGGGGCGATCCGCTCAGCGATCCCATTCGCACGCAATTCCTGCCGCTGCGCTCGCAGCAGCAGCCCGACCACCCGATGCTGCAGTTTGACTCGCTCCACGAGCAGGAGGACTCGCCGGTCCCGGGCCTCACGCATCGTTACCGCGACAAGGCGCTCTTCCTGCCGCAACTGAGCTGCCCGGTTTATTGCCGCTTCTGCACGCGCAGCTATGCCGTGGGGCAGGATACTCCGGGCGTCGAGAAGCTGGCCTTGTCCGCAAGTCTCGCGCGCTGGGAGCAGGCCTTTGCCTACATCTCCAATCAGCCCGACCTCGAGGATATCGTCGTCTCCGGCGGCGACAGCTACAACCTCAAGCCCGACCACCTGCAACTCATCGGCGAGCGCCTCTTGCGCATGCCGAATATCCGCCGCATCCGCTACGCGACGAAAGGGCTGTGCGTGCTCCCGCAGAAAATCCTGAGCGATCACGCGTGGACCGATGCCCTGACCCGCGTCGTGGACCTGGGCCGTTCGCTGCACAAGGACGTCGTGGTCCATACCCACTTCAATCATCCCGCCGAAATCACCGGCATCACGCACGACGCGATGAATGTGCTCACCGAGCGGGGCATTCACGTGCGCTGCCAGACGGTGCTCCAGCGCACGGTCAACGACGATCCCGCGGCGATGACGCTGCTGGTGCGCCGGCTGAGCTACGTCAATGTGCATCCCTACTACGTCTACGTGCATGACATGGTGCCGGGCGTGGAAGACTTGCGCACCTCGCTGGCCACCGCGCAGTTCCTGGAAAAGCGCGTGCGCGGCGCCACGGCCGGGTTCAACACGCCCGCATTTGTGCTCGATGCCCCCGGGGGCGGAGGCAAACGCGACGTGCACAGCCCGGAGCGCTACGACCGCGAATCCGGGATCAGCGTCTTCACGAGTCCGAGCGTGAAACCCGGGAAAGAATTCCTCTACTTCGATCCGATCGCTTCACTCGATGAAGAGCATCGCCACCGCTGGACCATCCCCGCGGAACGCCGCGCCATGATCGACGCCGCGGTGCGCGGGTGAGGCGTGGCGCTGCCAGGCGTCACGCTGCCAGGCATGACGCTTCCAGGCGTGACCCGCATCTTTTCATCTTCGTAAGATGTGGGGAATGCCTGGGCTGCTCCGGCCGCAACCGGACCGCCTCCACGGTGTTTGTCGTATGAATGACGCCCGAGTAGACGGCGTGTGTCATCTCGGTCATCATCAATGCGTTCCATCCGTTTCATGAAACTATCCCGTCTGATTTTTGCCGACTTAGAGCGTGTTCTGCACTTTGGCCGTCTGGGTGTCCCGGAGGGACAAGGGAAATTAGCCCCGGGTCGAGCGAGTGTAACGAGCGAACACCCGGGGTTCTCTCCCAAAAAAGCGCCACTCCATCCGTCCCGGCCTTCTGGCCGCATCGTTCCCCTCTGCCTCGGAGATGCGGCTTCGCCGGGACGGATGGCGCGTTCGCTGGGGGGTGGATACCCCGGGTGTTCGCTCGTTTTACTCGCTCGACCCGGGGCTAATAGCTGTGACCCCTTCGGGGTCCAGAGTTTGGAACACGCTCTGAGAGGCGTCTTCGGGCGCTTCGCCTTGATGAGCGTGGCCGCCGCCGCACTGTTGGGATGTGCGACGGACCGGAGCGCGAAATCGGATGCATGGGCCGAGCAGGATGTTTCCGGACACACCCTGACCCTTCAACACGCGATGCGGGTGGAGTCGTTCCGGTTCGCCGATCACGGTGACGTGGCCGCGGAACTCGGGCAGAAGAGCGACACTGCGGCGGTGAAGCTGCAATGGAAAATCGTCGGTCGGCGCCTCCGCATTTCCGATGGATCGCTGATCTACGAAGAACTTGTTTTGGTGTCGCGCGACGGCTCGAACATTCTCGCCCGGCGGGGCAACGGCCATCTCGCCCGGTATCGGCTTCGGTGAGACGGTGAAAGGTCCGGGTGAAGGTCCGGGCAACGTTGCCGCAGTCGTTACCCTTTAAATCGGAGGTGGGAACAACCGCGGATTTCGCGGATGGCGAGGATTCACCGGGCGACGGGCGCCACGACATTCGAAGCCGCTCACCCCATGGGAGAGTGGGAGAATCCGCGTGAGTGCCTCCTTATCCGCGCCATCCGCGAAATCCGCGGTTTCCATTTCCGGATTTAAGGTTACTTCGCCGGGATCTCGTTCAGCGTGTAGTACCCAACCGGGTGCAGCACGGGCTTGCCCTCCGCGGATTTCACGCCGTCGAAGTGCAATTCGTGGATGTCGCCCTTGGTCAGCTTATCCAAAGTCAGCCGCACCGATTTGTGGTCCGGTGCGACGACCACCTGGGTGATCTTCGGGAAAATATCGTCGATTTCGGGGCCGCCGTATTCGGCGCGATACAGGTAGGTGAATTCGCGCGCGGAATAGCTCGCCAGGTCGCCGGCAGTGGCGGGGTCGACCGGCTGCGTGAAGGTCAACTCGAAGCCATCGGGCTTGGCGTGCATCTCGTGGACTTCGAAAGGCACCTGGCCCGTCCAGTCCACGCGCTCGAAGCTATAGGGCTTGCCGCCTTTTGCGCCCCAGCCGCGATCGGAACCGCCGGCAAAGATCTGGCCTTCCTCGGTCATGCGTCCGCCGATCAGGCCCGATTTGAAGCCCTTGAGGAACGGAAAGACCACGCCTTGCTTGATGCCGTTCACTTCCTCGAGATACACGCGGGAAATATTCGAGTGGCTCTGGTCGGCGACGAAGAGCTGTTTTGGGAACGGGCCGAATTTCCCGTTGCTCAGGTCGCACACGATGAAGGACGAGGAATTGCCGATCTTCGCATGCACGAAGTAGATGGCGGGCGGGACGAGTTCCTTCACGCGCTCACGCTCGACCACCATGTAGCTGCGGTCGTGCGGTTCGACCGGCTGCGGCCCCATGTTGGGCGCCTTGCTGTACCATTTGAATCCGCCGGGGTGGCCCTGGAACGTGCCGGGAATCAAGTGCTGAAGCGTACACGCGCCACGCCACGGCCCCTGGTTGTCCGTGAAGTAAACTTCGCCATCGGCGTCGAAGCCCATGCCGCCGGGCGAGCGAATGCCGCTGCATGTCGGAACCAGCGTGCCATCCGGCTTGACGCGCATCGCCCAGCCGCGGAAATCGATCTGGCTGGTAAAGGAACCTGTGAGGCAGAGGACGACCCACAGGTCGCCATTCTTGTCGAAGCGCGAGCCGAACGCGTATTCGTGATAGTCGCCGCTCACGCCCCACTTGTCGGAGACCGTGAGGAAAGTGTCGGCGCGCCCATCGCCATCCTCGTCCTTGAGCTTCGCCACTTCGTAGCGGTTGGTCTCGTAGAGCCAGCCGTCCTTGTAAGCGAGGCCCATGATTTCGTGCTGGCCGGAGGCAAAGAGCTGGTAGCCGACTTTGGCGGGATCGCCTTGGGCATTGCTGACCGTCCAGATTTCGCCGCGGCGCGTGCCGAGCGCGAGCTTCCCGCCGGGCAGCAGTTCGATGGAACTGACTTCGAGCGCGGTATCCTGCGGCGTCTCGAAGGTCGTGATCTTGTAGTAGTCGGATTCCTGCGAATCGGCGGCGTGGATGGCGGCCGTCGTGGCGAGGATGAGGCCGCAGAGGATCGAGAATGGTTTCATGGTGGGTGCGGAAAAGAGCGGGGCAGGCATGGCTTAGTGCGTGTGCTGCGCGTGGTTAATCGGCCACGAGTAGGTGATTTTGATTTCGGAGCGGGCGGGAACCAGGAGGTTCGTGCCGGCGAGTTCCGCGCCGTCCGCCGCGATGCGAAAGGTATTTTCGTAATCGCGCCCATCGAGGTTGAGCTTCCCGTTGTTGACGAGGAAGCCGCCGTTCGCCGGTTGGATGCTGGCGCCGGTGGCCGCGCGGAAGAACGAGTTTGGCGGGATCGTGCCGGTGAGCGTGACGGTGCGGATGAGCTTTCCGTCGCCGGAGACGGCATTGCCTTCCACGTCGAAGCGGTCGGTCACCTTCACGCCATTCCATTCATAGAGGAAAGTCGGGAAGCGCTTTGCATCCAGCGTATAGCCTCTCCAGGTGAATTCCTCCGGACGCTCCGTGGGTGTGGCCTTCGGCCATTCGTCGGAGGTCGAGGAGAGGACCGCAAAGGAGCGGGAGAGTTCGCCCGCCGGGCGGAAAGCATCGAAACCGAGAGGCCCGATCGGACCGCCGCCACGGCCGGACCAGTGCCGGCCCGCGTCGAGGAAAGCGCCGCGCCAGACCAGCACGAGATTCATCTGATCGGCATTCCACGCCAGGTTGATTCCGCCCGGATAACCCACGCCGATGCCGCGCGTGCCCGCGCTGGCAATGAAGTTCCGGTAAAGGACCGCTTCCTTGTCGACCACGAGCGGGATCGATGGCGTCGCCTCGGCTTTCTTTTTGGCGCCAAATTCCGCGAGGTTCGGCGGCACCCATTTCGACAGCGGGGTCGTCGTAAAATCCGCGCCCTTCCACGCGGCGAAGATTTCCGCGTTTGCGGCCTGCTGGAAATACTCGAGCCGGAAGGCGTGCTCGCCCGCCTTGAGCTTCACCTTGCCTTCATGGATCTCCGTGGCCGGATGCACGCCGTCGTGCTCCACGACCGGCCGGCCGTCGATGTAGATGCGCCCGCCGTCGTCCGACGCGAGCAGGAAGGTATATTCCGCTTCCTTGGGCGCGTTCAGCTTGCCGGTGAAAACGACGCCGTACTGGTTCTTGTAATCGTCGAACTTGAGTTGCACCAGGTTGTCCGGGATGTCTCCCTCGCGGTGGACTTGCAGCCTCTCGAAGTTGGGAAGCTTCGTCCAATCGCCGAGATAGAGCGCGAACTTCAACTCCGCGAGGCCCGGCCCCGGCGCGGTGATTCTCATTTTGCCCTGCATGCTCAGCGCATGGCCGGGAAAGGTGCAGACAAACGGATAGATGCCGGGCTTCTCCGGCGCCTTGAAGACGATTTCATCGGTCGTCCGCGGGTTCACCATTTTCGAGTGCGCGATGATCCGGGGATCGTCCGGCAGCCAGTCCCGCTTCAGCGCTTCCTCCGGCTTTTCCAGGTTCTTGTTGCTCACCGCGACGACGTCCGTGCCCGCCTGAAAGAGGACGAAGTTGTGCGGCATGTCGTCCACGTTCTCCAGGATGATCTTCACGTCGGCGCCCGGGGCGACGGAAAATTCCGGGGTGTCGTAGCGCATCTGAGCCTGCAACGTCTTGAGTTTGATGATCTGCGGCTCAGCGGCGGAGACGCGGACGGCGAGCAGGGCGGCAAGGAGGAGGGTTCGAAGCATGGGTGTTGAGGATGAAATCGAAAGAGCCGGCCATGAGAATGCCGGGCGGCTGCGGAGGAGGGAGGAACTGGGCATTTCGCGAGATTCGTCAGAGGGTGCGGCGGGTAATGCCGCGGACGCGCGAAACGTTAGCGATTCTTTTCGCCGTGCCCCGTTCCTCCGGGCCGATTACTGGAGGAACGGAAGCAGGAGCTGAGTGCGGATCGCGTAGGCCGCGGCGCTTGGGTGGAGCTGGTCGGCGACGTAGAGTTCCGGTTTCGGCAGGCCGTTCGCGCCGATCGAACTGGCCCAGAGATCGACGTAGACGATATTCTTGGCCGTGGCCACATAGTCGCGGACGAGCTGGTTGGCCTTCTGCTGGGCCTCGCGCTGCTCCCAGCGCCTGGGGCTGGGGCCGAGATTGACGAAGACGATCTTCACGTCCGGCAGGGCGGCGCGGACCTTCGTGACGTATTCCTTAAAATCCGCCAGGACCTGCTCGGGCGTCTTGTGGGCATTGATGTCATTGCCCCCGGCCTGGATGACGATGGTCTTCGGGGCGTAGTGGATCGAAATGCGGTCGGCGAAGTAGATCGAATCTGAAATTTGGGAGCCGCCGAAGCCGCGATTGATGACGGCGAGCCCCTTGAAATCCTCGGCGAGCGTTTTCCACAACCGGACGCTCGAGGCCCCGGTGAAGAGGATGGCGCCTTTCGGCGGCGGGTTCAGCTTGTCCGCTTCCTCGTAGGCGGCGATATCCTTCTCGTAGGCATGCGCCGGCGGCGGCGTCTCGGCGCGGGAAAGGGTGACGAAGGCGAGGAACGAGCAGAGGAAAGCGAGGGAGGAACGCATGGGAGGGAGGGAATAGGGGGACGGAGAAAATGGCGAGACGGAAAAGAGCACGAGATATTGATGGCGTCGTCCTGTCAGAACACGCGGGTGGATCGGGTTCTCCGCAACACGATGGGAAACGCGAACGCGGCTCCGCCGCCCATCTTTCTTCATCGGCCGCTCAAGGCCGCGTCTCAGGGCATTCATCTTCACTCTGAAATCTCCACGGCCACTCTTCGACGCTGGCGCAAAGACCCAACACCACCGGATTCTGCAGAATGTATTCCCTATTTTTCTGCAATTGCCCGTCATGATTCCGAACGCGGTGCTCAAAAAAGTTCTCCTGCCAATGAATGCCGCTATTTCGGGCGTGATAACGTTTCCAACTGGCGATGACTCGGGTCATGTCCTCATCGCGAGGAAAAGACAGCAATGCATGAAGATGATCCGGCATCAGCACGAAAACGTTGAGCCACCATCTTTGTTGGCTTTGGTAAAAGCGCGCCGATTCCAACAATGAAGGTGCAATCTCGGAGGAAGTCAGCGGCGTGATCTGTGTCCGCTCACAACGAATACGAACGTGAAAGATGGCATCGTCGCGAACCCAAGACGGAACGTCATGATACAATTTTCCACCGAAGCCATGGTAGAAGCGCTTCATTTCTTGTGACCGCCGAGGGTGACATTTCGACGCAATGAATCGAGAAAAAATCCCCGATTAATCGCGTGATCCTGCCGATGATGATATCGTCATTCAATCGCGGAGAATTGGGCGGCGAAAGATGGGCGGCGGACCGCGTTGGTTTTTCCCATCGTGTTGCGGAGAACCCGATCCACCCACGTCAACTGCGATCGACGATCGAATCTCAAGCGGGTGTCCTCTCCGAGTCCGTCCGGCCTTTGCTCGCGAATTGGATGCCGTCGTCCTGTCAGAACACGCGGGTGGATCGGGTTCTCCGCAACACGATGGGAAACGCGAACGCGGCTCCGCCGCCCATCTTTCTTCATCGGCCGCTCAAGGCACGGCCGCGTCTCCGGCCATCATCCTGATCACTTCTCCCTGGCACTCGCCAGGAACTCGATCAAGTCGCGCAGATTGCGTTTCCCGAGCACGTCGGCCAGGCCGGGGGGCATGGCGCTGGGGACGTGCATGCGCTCCTTGATGTCCCCGGTCTTGATCTGCTGTTTCTTGCCGTCGGTCACGCTAGTCAGGGTGACTTCTTCCGCGCCGTCCTTGTTCAGGATGCCGGCGACCATCTCGCCGTTCTTGAGCGTGAGCAGGACGTTGTCATAGCCGGCGGCGATCTTGGCGTTGGGATCGACGATGCTCTCGAGCAAATAGACCCGGTCGGTGATCTGCGCGGTCTTGGCGAGATCGGGGCCGACATCGCCGCCCTCTCCCTTCCACTTGTGGCAGCGCATGCAGGCCACCTCGGCGGTCTCAGTGAAGATTTGACGGCCCGCTTTCACGTTGCCTCCTTCGAGGCAATCCCGCCATTTGGCGAGCGGATCCTTGCTCTCGGCGGCGAGCGCCTCCCGTTTGGCGAGGCGGCGTTTGATCTCGGGATTGTCGCGCTGCGCGGCGGCTTCCGCGAGATCCAGCCACAGCGAGGGAGGAAGCTTGTTGGCGGCGAGGCGATCGAATTGGGCGAGGATCACGGCATCCGCCTCCGGCACCGGTTGCGCGGCGATGGTGGCGAGCGCCTCCTGTTGGTCGCGAATTTTTCCCTTTTCGAGCACCGGGGCGTTCAGCTTGACGGCGTCCAGCGGCGAGACCCTGGCGGCGAGTTGGCGGGCGGCGGCGAGCAGGGGGCCGTCGGTGTCGGCCAGCGCGAGCTTCACGGCGTCGGCCAGCTTGGAGGAATCCATCGCCGAGAGGGCGCGGATGGCGGCGGCCCGGGTATTGCCGCCGAGGCTTCTGTCGCCGACGACCGAGAGGAGGATGCTTTCGCCGGCGATGGCCTTGAGCGTGCCGGCCATTTCCGCGGCGGCCAGGCGGAGCGGCTCGGAAGGTTCCCGGAGCAAGGGGGGCAGGATGCGGGCCGCGGCGGCGACCACCGCCCGGGTATCGCGCGGGCCGGACAAGTCGCGCCAGAGGCCGTTCACGCGGTCGCGCCGGAAGGGCTCATTCCAGACGCCGAGCGCCTCCACGGCATCGAGCCGGAGACCCGGCTCGGCTTTGAAATCGCCGGCGATTCTCGCGAGGCGCTGGGCGCATTCGGCGGTGCCGAGGAGGTAATTGGCATTCACGGCGCGGCGGCGGACGGGCTCCGGCATTCCGCGCCGGTCGGCGAGCGCCGCGAGCTGCGGCCACGCGGCGGGGATGCCGCCATCGTGAATCGCGCGGGCCGCTTCCACGATGAGCTGCGGACTTTTGTCGGTGAGAAAACGCGCTACCTCCGCGCTGTGCTGCCGCCGCAAGGCGAGCAGCGCGACCGTGCGAATCGGGAAAGACTCATTCCCGCCGGCCGCCACGAGCCCCGCTTCATCGGAGAGCGTGGCGAGGGAGACCGCGGCGGCATGCCGCACATAGGGATCGGAATCGTTCCCGAGGTTGCGCATCGCGATGAGCGCGGGCACGGCCTCCTTCAACCCGAGTTTTCCCAGCGCCTGGGCGGCAAAGAAGCGGACCCGCGGCGCATCGTCGGCCAGGAGGCGGATGACGGCTTCCGCGTCGGTCTTGCGCGCCGTTTCGCCGACGAATTTTGCCCATTGCGCGCGGATTTCCGGATCCTTGTTGTGCGCGAGCGACGGGAGAGCGCTGGCGGCCCGCGGCTTGGTGCGGGCCAGTTGCGCGAGGCCCCACATGCCGTGCAGGCGTGCGAGCAGCGGATTTTTTTCGGACGCCGCTTGAGCCAGGACACTCGCATCGCCCCGCTTCACCAGCTCGAACTGCGCGGCGTAGCGTACGCGCTGATCGACATGGCCCAGCAGCTTCGTCAGTTCATCGTCGCCGCGCTTGCTCATGCCGTCGGCCAGGATCTTTTTCGTTTCGAGGACGAGCGGGCTCGTGTCCACCGCGGGATCGTGCACGCGGTAGATGCGGCCCTGGCCGGTCTTCTCCCAGCCGAAGACCCAGTCGAGCACATAGGCGCCGCCATCGGTGCTGAACTGCACATCGCTCGGGTACAGCCCCCAGAGCAGCTTCCCGGTCATGTTGCTCGCCTTGTTGTCCTGCAAAATGTCGCCGGGATTGTCGACCGTGTAGCTCGCCCCCTTGGGCTTCAGGGCGAAGGAGCGCACGCCGCCGGGGAAGTCGGCGTAGAAGAAATGATCCGCGTAGTTCTCGGGCAATCCCGTGCCGGGATAGTGCGCGATGCCCGCGGGGCCATGGCCGATAAGGCCCACGGGCGGGAGCAGCGCGAGGTTCGTCGGATTGTTGTCGAGATGCCACATGCCCTCGCTGTTCCACGGGCCGAGATTGGGCAGGAATTGCCAGCCGATGCGCCAGCCGTAGTCACCGCCTTCGACGACATGCGTCCAGCGGGCCTTGTCGCCGCCGTCCGCATTGTTGTCACCGGTGAAGAGGTCGCCGAGATCGTTCCAGGCGAGCGATTGCGGGTTGCGCAGGCCTGTGGCGAACACCTCCGCGCGCGAGCCGTCCGGTTCGCAGCGGAAGACCGCGCCGCTATCGGGCACATCGAGGAATTTGCCTTCCTTCGTTCGCGCGTGCGCGCCGCAGTCCGCGATCGTCCAGTAGAGCCGTCCGTCCGGGCCGATCTTCGTGCCGTGCATGTCATGACCACCGTAGGCGATGTGGACGCCGAAACCGCTCAGGAGCTTTTCCTTCGAGGCGGCCTGCTTGCCCGAGCCGCCGTGGAAACGCCACAAGTCCGGGATGCAGGCGAACCAGACGTCGTCTCCTCGCACGGCCACGCCGGCCGCCGTCCCGGTCTCCGCGGAGCGGAAGCCCTCGGCAAAGACGCTCCAGACATCCGCCTTGCCGTCCCCATCGGCATCCTCGATGAGCTTCACGCGTTCGCTTTCCCGGGCCCAATCCTGCCAGTCGAACTGCCCGTCGCCATTGATATCCTCGAGCGTTTTCGTCGGCTTAAGTTTGAGCTCCGGGTCGAGGGTCTTGAGCAGGAACGCCACGCGATCCTCAACCTTGCGCATGGCCAGCGAGTCGAGCAGCCAGTCCATGTGCTTGCGGATATCGGGCACGGAGGTCCGGCGGCGATAAGTCTCGACCACGAAGGCCCGGCCCTTGTCGTCGAAGGCAAAGGCCACCGGGTTCACCAGCAGCGGTTCCGCCGCCCAGAGGTCCACGCGCAGTCCCGGAGCCACGCTGAATTTTTTGAGGGCCATCTCGCCGGTGTCCTCTTTGGAGACGCCCTCCGGGTCGCGGTCCTTCTTCTTGCTGCCGTCGCCGCCGGTTTCCGGGGTCTGCGCGAGGGCGAGAACAGGGCAGGCGATAGCGAGTGCAAAAGCGAGGCAGAGACGAGAGCGGATCATGGCGGATGGCAGGACAACGAGCTCTTATACTACCTCTCCATGTCAGGACGAGAAGCAAGCGGGCGTTGGGGGCGGTGGAAAAAGAAATGCCCGCGCGAGCGGCTCACCATGATGGATTCCGAACGAACCCGGAGGGTTCAAAGCCATTTTCGGCAGGGGAGAATCGATGGATTCCGGGCGAACCCGGAGCGTTCAGAGCCATTTTGGGCAGAGGAGAATCGATGGATCCCGAGCGAACCCGAAGGGTTCACAGCCATTAGCCGGGGGTTGAGCGAGGCACGAGCGACACCCCCGGAATCCCACCCCCTAGCGATTGACCCCGGAGGGGTCGCAGCCCGTCTTGGGATCAGCGATGCGCCCAAATTAGACCCACCCGCGGGCACCCGCTGGCGAGATGGATTCCGAACGAACCCGGAAGGTTCAAAGCCATTTTGGGCAGGGGGGAATCGATGGATCCCGAGCGAACCCGGAGGGTTCAAAGCCATTATCCGGGGGGTTGAGCGAGGCACGAGCGATACCCCCGGAATCCCACCCCCCCCGCGAATGACCCCGGAGGGGTCGCAGCCCGTCCGCCGAAACCTGCGGCGATTTCACACCGATTTCTCCGGTTCGGGCCGATGGCTGTAGAGCAGGCTTGTTGCGATCATCCAAAAGCAGATCGCCCCCGTGGCCATCGCCGTCCGCAGTCCTATGAAATCCGAGAACTTGGAAACCAGCAGTCGCGAGAAAGGCAGCACGCCAAAGAAGCTCATCCCGCAAATCT
>JBBRPL010000141.1:0-19870 GCA_038228205.1 Chthoniobacterales bacterium | reverse complement strand
GGCCGAGTCCCTCCCAAACGTGCAGATCGCCGTGAGATTGCCGGATGCCGAGGTGGAGGCCATGATCACGAGCGCACGCTCATTGGTTCTCCAGTCGGAGATCGAGGGGTTCGGCCTTCCGCTAGTCGAGGCGTATTACTCTGGCACCCCCGTGATCTTCGTTCAGGATGCGACGCTCTCGGAGTTGCTTCCGCCTGACGTGCCCGGCAGTTTCGAGTTGGAATCTCCGGACTCACTCGCCGTCGCGCTGGAAAGCGTGCTGCGGATGCCAGAGTCGCAATGCGCCGCCATCGCGCTAAAACTTCGCGGAGTGCTGGCGTGGTCATCTTGCGCCGACCGCACACTTGCGGGCTATCGGGAAGCGCTCCGCTGAACCCACGAACGATGGCGCTGGGAAGATATTGGCTGCGCCGCAGAGCTTTGGAAATTCCGCCGAGGGAGGAGAAATGACGGAGTACCAGGCTTTTCCTGTCGCATCCCTGCGGCTAAACACCCGCGAGGACGGGCTCGCGGCCAGGTCGCACGCGCTTGCCCGGCGACGGGGGAGCGATTTGCTCAGGGGTGTTCGGTTCAACCTGCGCCAACTGCCTGCGTCGATCTTCCACGACCGCCATCGCAATGAAACCGAGGAAAAGCTCGAAACTTGGGAATCCACCGTAAAGGTAGCAAGTGAAGAACCAGCCTATGAGGCTGCAGCCTGCCCAGGCGCAGATGACGAGCTCCCCTCCCCGCAGATGGCCCGCGCGGATGGCGCGTACGATTTCCCGCGAGAAGCTGACCAGCAGCCACGCGTAAAGCAGAAACCCCACGCCCCCGGTGACCGCGAGCACTGTCCAGAGACCTGTCTCGTACGCACCTACATCGGCGGAGCTCTGCACCATCAAGGTGAACGCATCGACCTCGAAACGTGATGCCATAAAAGTTGCATTTTCGTCAAAGGGTCTGATACCAACCCCGACGAACATAGTTTGCCACGAGGATGTCCAGCGGACGAGCCCTTCGTTGCTGATGACTTCCCGGAATTGATCGCTTCCCCTGATGTCCATCTGTACGTCCACCTGCGGCGTCGAGCCAACGATGAGTACGCTAAGACCGCGCTGCATGCGATAAGGGAGGGGCTCAATTATCGTTGGGGAGACGTTGAGGAGTGCCACCAGAATAGCGACGACGGTGACCGCTATCGTGATTTGGAACCACTTGCGAAAAATTATGAGCAGGATGAACGCCAGGATCAGAACTCCCGCGACCTGCGCGCGCGAACCACCGAGGAGCCAGGCGTAGGCGGAGACAACAAAGGTGAATCCGTGCCAGACCTTGGCGATCGGCGAATCCGTCGTGACCAGCATGAGACCGGAAAGGAATAGGAGCATGTAGCCCGAGGAGCGCAGGTCTTGGGGATCAATCGTGTAGTTCACGCCCGGGACGAAGAAAACGTCATCCGTGAAATAGTTCAAGAATCCCATGCTCATGCGGATGAGCAGCGCGGCGTAGAGGAAACGGAGGGCCGGGCGCATCAACTTGATGGAGCCGTAATAGTAGTAGCCAAGCCCGAACAGGAGGGGCCAGAGAGCATTCAGGTATGCGCGTCCGATGTTGCCCAAGCCGGGGTGGTTCCAGTAATTGAACGCTCCGACGGAAACATGTACCAGCAGGTAAGCCAACAATGCCAGGAATGCATTACTGAGGCGCGGCCTCAGTTTGCGCAGTCCAGACGCCTTCAGGGGAATGCGCGGCAGGAGTGCGACGCCGCAGATCGCAAGGGCCATCTCGTGGGGGTAAAGCTTGAACGGAACGGTGAAAAAACCGCCAATCCCCAACGCGAACATCATGGGCACCCACCATCCCTCGCCAGAGAGAAGGATCCAGAAGGCTGCGAGCAAAATGAGAACTGATAAGATCACCGTCCCGTAGTTCTCCGAGCCCAGCCAGGAACCCATGAAGATGGCCGCAATCAACCCGCCGACGATCGCGAGGTAATAGGTGAGATGGGTGAGGATCGGAGACATCGACGAAGCCTCGCACCTTCCTTGCAGTGGGTTGTTTCTCAAGCCCAAACCGAGGAGTCGTGTTTATGCGGGACTTGGGTCTGAATCACTCGCGAAGCCGGGCGAAAACAGCCCAAGTGCCAAAGGGAACAGTGCAGCAGTCCAGTGGTCGGCATAGATCTGGTCCGGTGGTCGTGCGCCAGAGCACATCGGAGAACAGTTGCCCCATTCCGCTCATGCCGCGGGGCGGAAGCGTCGAGGCCGGCGCTTGATCGTCTCGATTACGCACGAGTCGGTGCCGAGCCGGCAGAACTTGAAGCTCCGTCCGTCTTCGCCGATAGCGTCTCTACCCCCGTCCCTACCCCCATGCTCGCAAAAATTCTGCGGCGGCTGCGTCGCGCGCCGGCGCCTTCCAAAGCGCCCGAAGACCTCTCTGCGACAGATCGGAAACTCCTTGAGGGTGTCTCGCGCTATACGATGACGAGCCTGGAGCGGCAGATGGCGCTGCTAGCCGCGGTTGACTACGTCGTGGACAACAACCTGGCGGGAAGCTTCGTCGAGTGCGGAGTCTGGCGGGGCGGGAGTGCGATGCTAATGGCCCGAAGGCTCCAAGCTCGCGGGGGGATAGATCGGGTGCTTCATCTCTTCGATACCTTCGAGGGCATGCCCCCACCAAGCGCCCACGACGTGGGCTGGGATGGACAGTCAGCCGACGTCTTGCTCGCCCGCGAAGAACGCGATCAAGTGAGCCACCTTTGGGCTTGGGCCTCGCTCGATGACGTAAAGGCCAATCTCGCGCGTACGGGCTATCCCGCCGAATTGCTCCATTTCGTCCCGGGCAAAGTTGAGGACACGCTGCCGGCATCGGCTCCGGAACGCATCGCCCTCCTTCGGCTGGATACTGACTGGTACGAAAGCACGGCGCATGAATTGACCCATCTTTACGACCGCGTGATTCCGCGGGGCGTCATCATCATCGATGACTACGGGCACTGGCAGGGAGCACGGCGAGCCGTCGACGAGTTCCTGGCCCGGCTCGAGTTCCGGCCCTTCGTGGCGCGCATCGACTATTCGGGGCGCGTCTGGATCAAGCCGTAGCTGGGGGCCTCCTGAGCCTGGGGGCGGGCGGGTCGAGATTTTCGATTCCCGGTGACTGCTTGCCCGTTCGACAAAACAGCGCGTATGGTCCGCCCCTTGCACAAGTCACGGCTTTCGCTCCGCTGAACACCGAGTGTTCGATTATTGCCCGTAGTCATGAAGATCGCTCTCGTTTCTGTCTGCCCTGACGAGCGCCAGCGAAGATTCCTCGACATCGCTTGGTCGGGTTGGGCTGAATATGCGAAGCGGCACGGGCTGCCGATTCAAGTCGTGGAGGATCCTCCGGTGCCCGAGCATGTCTTCTGGGGACGTTTCTTCCTTTTGGAAATGCCGGAGTTTCGCGCCTTCGATGCCATCCTGCATCTCGACAACGACATTTTCGTCAATCCCGAGGCGCCCTCGATCGTGGAGCAATGGACTCCGGAGAAGTTCGCGTCTGTCGACGAGCGGGCGCAATGGCGCTGGGATGCCCGCCAGGTGCGCGATTACTACGACTACTACGATCTTCCCTTGTCTGCCGAAGAGTGCGAGACGGCCCTGGTCCTCAATGGCGGCGTCTTTCTGATGCATCGCGGGCATCTTCCGTTCTTTCGGGATCTCTATGCGCGCTGGAAGAGCCACGTGGCGGCGCTGACGGTGTCGCGCACGAAGGCGAATCACCTCAAGTTCGTGGCCGACCAGCCTCACGTCTCGCTCGCTGTCCAGCGCGCCGGGATCTCCCAGCCTCTGGACATGCGCTTCAATCGACTCTGGTGGTCGTGGTCGACCCGAGGCGGGGAGCGGAGCGAATGGCCCATGAAGATCTACGCGAAGTCGGTCCAGCTCCTGGGCCGGGTACTGCCCAGGCGCATGCTGCGGCCGTTCGCGCGATTCGGCGCCGACCAGTGGAAGCGGATTCTGACCGATAACTACTTCGTCCACGCGGCGGGAAGCAAATCGCCAGTGGCGCTGCACGACTTTGACCAAGGGCCCAGACGCGAACCTCAATGATTGTTCGAGAATTTCACTGGCGTGGTGCTGTCGGGCATTTCGAGCGGCGCCGGCCCCACGTGCGTCATCCGTCCTGAATCAGCATCGTCATGTCCCTTCCCAGCCTCGTCCTGAGCGGTCTCGGGCTCGCGAATCCGTTCGTGGGTCAGGGAGTGTATGCGATGCGCCTCATTGAAGCTTTGCAGCGCGCGGAGATCGATTTTCGAGTGGTGGCTCCGCTGGAGTTCACCACCCTCCGAGACCTGGTGGGGCCCAGCCAGTTTGCGGAGCTGCGGGGACGGCCGCCGCATTCGCACGAGCTCGTGGCCCACCCTTGGAGGATGAACCTGCTCGCCGCGCAGGTGCGACGCGACTTTCCCCACGCGGTCTTCCACTCCCCTTCGCCCTTTTGGTCGCTACGCGCTCTCGGTGGAGCGGTCGTGACGTTGCACGATTGTCTCTACCGCACCTTCCGGGCGTATCTCGGACAGTATGTTGTGAGGCGGCTTTTGACGTATGCCACTGAACGGTGGGCGACGCGCGCCGGGCGCGTTTTGACTGACTCGGACTACTCCCGCGACCAACTTGTCCGCTTGGCCGGGATTCCAAACGAGAAGATTCACGTCCTTTATCCGTGGGTTGATGAGCGCTCGTTCGCGCAAGCCAGCCCCGCAGCAGTAGAGCGGCTGCGCGAGCGCCTGCAGTTGCCCGAGCGGTTTTGGCTCTACGTCGGAGGCTTCGACTACCGCAAGAATCTGGACTTGCTGCTGCGGGCCTACGCTGCCTGCCGCCGCAGCCTTCGGGACGTTCCGACTTTGGTGCTGGCCGGCCGCGTGCCGCCTCCCGGCGACACGGTCTGCGACGTGCGCGGCACTATGATTTCGGAGGGACTGGGCGAGCACGAAGTGCGACTTCCCGGACTGATTGAGCACGAGGATTTGCCGTTTCTCTATCGTGCTGCCTCACTGCTCGTCTATCCCTCGCTGATGGAGGGATTCGGATTGCCGCCAGCGGAGGCGATGGCGGTAGGAACGCCTGTGCTCGTATCGGACTGCAGTAGTCTGCGCGAGGTCGTGCGGCGTCCAGAATGTCGCTTCGATCCCTGCGATCAGCTGGCCCTACAGGAGCGCTTGACGGCGGCGCACCGGGACGAACGTGCATTCTGTGTGCCGTTGCCGGAGGAGTTCCGGGAACGCTTCGGAATCGCTCGCTACCTGGATTTGGTCAGCCTGCCGCGTGTGGAGCGCTAGCCGGCGAACGAGGCCGGCATCATGTGGTCGGCGAGCGAAGGTTCGCGTCTAATTCGGGCCCGCGTTCTAGGTTCACGTTGCGCTCGTGAGCGGATGACTTCCCGTCGCAGTGTGCCTACTACACGCCGCGGTTTGTCAGCCTCGAGGATGTGCCATCTATGCTTATTCCTGTTTATCCTTGGATCCGCGGAATTGGCCGCCGCGACGACGACGATTTTTCATTTCGCCTTGCGACCGGATGGTCAGACTGGAGTGGGCACGGCGGGGGATCCGTTCGACGGATCCACTCCGGAACGTCTTGCTGCGGCCCTCGCCCAGATTCCTGCCGGACGCATTCGAGTCCAATTTGGACCCGGCACCTTCGTGACCAACGGGGTTCCGATTCAGAGTGGTTGGACTGTGGCCGGGGCAGGCCCGGAGCGGACGATTTTGAAGCTCGCGCCGAACCTGGTGAAAGCATCGGGGCAGACAGCGCTGCTAATCGGGCGGGCTGACTACGGAGGGCCGGAAACGCTGTTGGAGTCGGCCTGCGTGCGCGACTTGGCCTTGGATGGCAACCGGGACGCCCAACCCGCCTTCCGCCTCGGCGGCACGCCCTGCTGGATCGATGCGGTCGTGCTCTGGACGCGGGATGGTCGGATCGAAAATGTCCGCGTTCGGAATACCTTCACCGCGCCCGGGGAAGGCTTCCCCGTCCTGATCTACTCCACCGGTGGCACTCGGCAGCGGCCGCATCGCGCCGAGATTGTGAAGGTTTGGGTCGATCGCCATGTCGGTTATGCCACATCCATTTCGGCCTTCGACCAAACAGGCACGTTTCTGACCGGCGGAATTCGGAACTGTCGCGTGACCGGCTTCGGCGGGCCCCCGAGTTCTAACGCATTTGGAGCCGGAGGCTGGCAGAATTTCAGGGTGGAGGGCAACTACGTGGAGGGAATGGCGGCAGGTGTGGTCATCGACACCCACGACTACGGCAACGTCAGTTTTGTCCGGAACACTTTCCGGCGCCTTTGGAAATTCGGCTTTCTGATCAACGGCAGCGGCCGCTACGACGGACTGACGATCGCGCGTAATCGGGTGGATCTCTCCGGCCGCGAGGCCGGAGCGGTCGTGAAGTTCGACACCGCGCGGATTCGGCGCCTGCGTTTAGTGGACAACGTATTCGCTTATCAGCGCCCGACGGTCCTGCTTGAAACAGGGCCGGCGGTTCAGGGACTGATCGCGCGAAATCGGGTACCCCGGGGTGCCACCTTTCGCCTTCCACGCGGCTCCCAGCTGCAGGTCGCCCCAACGCCCGCCGGACGTGCCACGGTCCCGAGGCGCCCTAGCTGAGGGCGGAACGCGTCGGGGGCTGGCCCGCGCTGGAAGTTTCCGCTTTCGCGTGTCCTTCGGCGGCGCTACGGATGCCGACCCGCGCCCATGCGTCACGTTGTTTTTTCCTCGCTTCCAAGGCGGCGCGTTCGCCCTCGGTGCGTGCCCGATCAATGGCAGATCGGCTGGGTTGATTCTCTCAGGCTGTGAACGATCAGACGGACGGAAACCCTCCGGCGTCGGCTGAATTCCCCGTCGGGAAGGCAGGTGTCGAATCCTCGCCCCCTGTCCGGCTGCACCGCCTTCTCGGCATCTCGCGGGGCGGGCGGTTGCGTCTGAGCATGGCGACGGGACTTCTCGGACGCGTCCTGTCCATGGCGCTGACTCTGCTGGCGACGCCGATCTTGATCCGGCAACTTGGGACCGAGGGATTCGGCCTGTGCATGGCCATCACCAGCACGCTCGCCATGCTGTCGATTTCCAACCTCGGCTTGTCCTCCGGGCTGCAGAACGCTCTGCTGGGGGAGAATTCCCCCGCCCGTCGGCAACAGTTGATCAGCACGACGGCGTTCATTGTCGTCGGGTGTTGTCTGGTGCTTCTTCTCCTCGGCGGAGTATTCGGCAGTCGAATCGATTGGACCCGCGTTTTCCCGCCATCCACGGACAGGTTCAGCGCGGAGATTCCGGCCGCGGTGGGCTATGCCTTTCTGGGCATTCTGGTCGCGATCATTCTGACCCCGATGAGCGCCATTTGCGCGGTCCGGCAGGAGGTGCACAAGGTCAACCTGGCGATCGCGGCCAGTGCCGGGTTGGGAGCAGTGTCGTCGGCGGCGGCCGCCTCGGCCGGCTGGGGATTGAAAGGCGCGGCGGCCGGAGCGGCCTTGGGGCAAGCGGGTTTTCTTCTGGGCTGGTCGCTGCATTACCTGAGCGCATCGGAACTCGCGGAATTCCGTCCCCGCTGGAAGCACGTCCGCCGCGAGGCAGCGCACGAGCTCCTGAGACGAAGCGGGTTCTTCCTTTTGGTGCAAGTCGCGATGCTTGGCATCGTCCAGGCCGACGCGCTCATCATCCTGCACTTTCTACGGGCGGAAGAGGTGACCCCGTACAACGTCGCCCAGAAGGTGGCTGGCGTGCTGCTCTCGCTCTATGCGCTGCTGACCCCGCCGCTCTGGGCCGCCTACGGAAACGCCCGGGCCGCGGATGATTACTCCTGGGTGGAGCGCTCCCATCGCCGCATGCAACGGCTAGTTCTGGCGAGCTACGGCGTGGTCCTGCTCGGGCTCTGGCTGGCGGGTCCTTTTCTATTGCGCTGGTGGGTGGGCGTCGACGCGGCGCCCACTCCCTGGCTGCTCGTCGGGGTGGCGATGGTCGCGGGTCTGCGCATTTGGACCGATGTCCACGGCGTCTTGCTGAATTCCTTCGAGGAGTTTCGTCCCCTCATGATCAACCTCATCGTCCATCCTGTGGTGACCCTGGCGGTTGGACTCACCCTAGTCACGCGCATCGGGGTCCAAGGTCTCGTCGTTGGCGGACTGCTCGGGTATGTCGCATTCATCGCCTGGTTTGCGCCCATCGCGACGGCCCGGCTCATCGCACGACTCCGGGCTGCGCAGCAGCCAGCCGCGATTCCGTCCACGACCACCACTTGAGCTTCGGCCCATCGCGCACGATGACGCGTCCCGGGTGAGAGACGTCCCCTTACCATGCCGACCCCTGCTGCACCTCCTATTGCCCGACCGTCGGAGGCCGCCACGCTGGCTGCAGTGCCCGCGGCCTTCAACCCGAATCTCTGGCAGGACAGCTATCTGATTCGCACAGAGCTGCTGGCGGCGGTCCAAAAATACGCGCCGCGGTTGCAAGGCCGACTCATGGATTTCGGCTGCGGATCGAAGCCCTATCGCACGCTTTTCGACGTCACTGAATATGTCGGCGTCGACTTCTCCAACGAGGGACATCCGCACGAGGGCGAGCCCATCGATTACTTCTACGATGGCAAGAGCCTGCCCTTTCCGGATGCGAGCTTCGATAGTGTGCTCACCACGGAGGTCCTCGAGCACATCTTCAATCCGGACGAGGCCCTAAGGGAAATCGCCCGCGTGCTTCGCCCCGGCGGGCGGATGCTGCTGACCTGCCCCTTCTCCTGGGAGATGCACGAGGAACCCTATGACTATGCGCGCTATACGCTCCACGCCTTGCGATCGCTCCTGGAGAAGGCTGGTTTCGAGGTCGAGGCCGAGGAGCGGGCGGGCAGTGCGGTGCGGGCGATCGGCCAACTTTCCATCCTGACCACGACGCGGATCCTTGGACGGATGATCGGAAGAGGCTCGCGCGCAGCCCGGGGGGTGTCCCGTCTCGCCTGGATGTCGCTAAACCTCTGGACACTGCTCTGGGATGCGATTCTGCCGAAAGTGGATCACGTTTATATCATCAACGTCGTCGTCGCGCGCCGCCGCGCGCTGTCCCCACTGCCATGACGATCGCCTACACCGTTTGCTCCCTGAACCATCTGGCCGGTGCCATCGTGCTGGGTCACTCCCTGCGCCGGTTTCATCCCCACTGGCACTTCGTGATCGGGTTATGCGATCGCCTGGAGGGCCGGGTGGCAATCGACGCGATTTCCTTTCCCGTGCTCGAAATCGAGTCCGTGGCGGGCGTGGCGGACAGCGGTTTGATCGAGCGCTATACCGCCTTCGAGCTGAACTGTGCGGCCAAGCCTTATCTCGCAGCCCATCTGCTGGAGGCGCATCCGGAGGCGGACCGATTGATCTTCGCCGATTCGGATATCCAACTCTACGCCAGCCTGGAGCCAGTGGAGCATCTCCTCGCAACGGCCGCGCTCGTCCTTTCCCCGCATCGGATCTCGCCGTCGGTGAGCGAAACTTCCCGCCCGGCCGAAGAGTCCTTCAACATCTGGGGGCTCTACAATGCTGGTTTCTTCGCCCTGCGCCGAGGCGGCGAAGCGACGGCTTTCCTTTCCTGGTGGAGGAAACAAACGCAGCAAAAATGCTTTGTCCTCATCGAGGAGGGTCTGGTGGTGGACCAAATCTGGCTGAACTTCGCCCCCGTCTACTTCCGAGAGGTGGCGCTGTTGCTGGATGCCGGCTGCAACGTCGCCTATTGGAATCTGGACGAGCGAAACCTGCGCGAAGAGGGCGGGCAGCTGATCACCGGGGCCGGCATGCCGCTTCGTTTCTTCCACTTCAGCGGTTTCGACTGGCGCACTCCCGGGAAGCTGACGGCCCGTTTCCCCGACCTCAGCCATGCCGGGACGTCCGCCCTGCGGAAGATCCAGCATGAATACGCCTCCATGCTGGCGGCGAACGACGCGGAGCGATTCGGGAAACTGCCGTATGCCTTCGAAGCCCGGCGACAAGCGGCGCGGGCGCTAGCTCTCGGCCGCCTGCCGCTCTCGGTGCGCTGGTCCCTGCCGCTCCGCCGGCTGGTCCGACGTCTGGGTTTTGGTCTGGTCCATCGCTATCGGGACGAGCGTCTTCTGTCGGGTCCTCCTTGAGCAGCGAGGCTGGCGCGCCGCTCCAACTTAGTCTAGGTCGAATGCTTCCCGATGTTTGAAGCTCTCAAAAATGCGCTCCGCGTAATGGAAGCCAGGTTCACTCCGCGGACATCGGCTCTGCAATTCGAAGGGGAGGAACTGCGGTTTCAGCGTTCCCTTTGGTGGGTCAACGAATCGCAGCCTTGTTTCGACGAGGAGATCGTTCCCTACTTCGAGGCGATTCAGCGTCCATCCGCCTCTATTCGGACCATCGTCGACGCAGGTGCTGCCACCGGTTTGTTTGCGGTCGCCGCCTGCCGCCGCTTTCCGCAAGCCGTGGTGCATTGCTTTGAGCCCTCCCTCCGGCAAGGAGTCCTACTGCGTCGCAATTGCCGGCTCAACGCCCTGGGTCCCAACCGCGTCGAGATCGACGAGAGCGGATTGTGGGACCGCGAGACGACGCTCGCGTTTCGGACGATCGGAGCCATGAGCTCGATCGAGGAGGTTAGCCATCTGGCCGGTGCCCTGCGCTTCGCCGAGCGCATCCCGGTCAGCACGTTGGATCTCTGGAATGCGCGTCGCCAACCGGGTTCTGTCGACCTCGTGAAAATGGACATCGAAGGCGCCGAAATCGAGGCATTGCGCGGAGCGGTCGAACTTCTGCGACAACACCGGCCCGAACTGCTGATCATGGCTTACCATGATCGCGGCGGCACCCGCGCTTTCGAGCGGTGTGCGGAGTTCCTCGAAACCCACCAATACACCTGCTGCGAAGTCCCCGGGGTTTCCGGATTCCTGCACGCCACGCCACGCTAGCGGACGCTGTTCTCTAGAAGCCCAGTTTTCCGAACCGTTCGCGCCAGGCGAGGCTGGGGATCAAGGGCAGACACTGCGCGAAACTCGCTTTGTCCAGCAGGGGAGGAAGTAAGCGAGTGAGGTAGTCGAGCATTCTCTGCCGAATCAGAAAACCGGCGAGGAACTCGCGCGCCGCCGGAGTGATGAGCGCGGAGAGTTGACGCGTGTTCTCCACGGGGTCCAGGCCGTTGGCCTCCATCAATTGGACGACGCGGCGGGTGACCTCCCGGTTTTCGTGCCGCCACTGAACTTTCGTGATATCGCTGGAGATGTTGCTCTCATGGAGGCGGTACCAGGCCGTGGCCCGGCCGACATAGACCGCGCCAGTCTTGGCTGCCAATTGGGCCCAGCGCCAACGATCCTGCGGGCCGCGGATCTTGGTCAGTTCCAACTCCGTGCTTTTCAGGACAGCGCGATTGATGGCCAGGGCGGAGGCGGCGAATGGCACGCTGTAGATGTGGGTGGCGAGGACGATGCCGGGCTCCAGCCAGGAGGGAGCCGCTGCCGGCGCGGTGGTCGGCCAGCAGGCCGCAAAGATCGGATGGTGCAGGGGCCCGGTTTCCTTCCGAAAAACGTAGGCGGCGCTACCAAACACCCCGGCCGCAGGCCGACAACGGATCGCTTCTTCCATCGTGGCGAGGTGGTCCACACCGAACAAGTTGTCATCCTCCAACAGGCAGACGTAATCGGTTTCAGGTCCGCGCAGCGCGAGGTCAAAAGCCTTCTCCACCCCCACCCGCTCGCTGCGATGGATGTAGCGCAGCGGTAAATGACGAAATTCCTCTTCCAGCGCGGCGTCGCGCTCAGCCGAGTTGTCCAGGACGTAGATCTCGTCCGGCTTGCGGCGCTGATCCCAGGCCGAGCGCAGGGCGGCGCGCAGCAGCTCCGGCCGATTCATCGTAGGAATGGTCACCCCCAGTGAAATGCGGTCGGTGGAACCGAGGTGGACGGGCGGAGTCGAATTCATGCAGCAGCGGACGGGCGGCCAACAGCGGACTCTCTCCGCACGCGCGGTCAGCACTCCTTGTCGGGCGCGGCGTCTTCGCATCACGCAAGCGCGATTGCAACCGAGCCCCGGCGCGATTCAAAATCGGAAGGGGCCAGCCGATTTGAGGGTAGACAGTACACTTTCGATCTCGCCCGCGACGGCAGCCGCGTTCGCCTCCCAAGTGAAGACCTGGCTGCGCAGACGCCCACGCTGCACGAGCTCCTTCCGCAGAGGTTCATCCGCCGCCAGGCGTTGCACGGCGCGGGCGATGTCGGCAGGATCAGCCGGTTGGAAAAAGATCGCGGCGTCGCCCGCTGTCTCTGGCAGGCTAGTGCTGCGGGAACAGGCAACCGCGCAGCCGGCCGACATCGCTTCGACCAGCGGCAAACCGAATCCTTCGGCGAAAGATGGCTGGACGCAGCCGAGCGCATGGGAATAGGCCCAAGCTAAATCAGCATCCGAGACCCGTCCGGGCAGGCATACGCGTTCGGGATGAGGGAGGCGCGCCGCCGCGGGCCGAATGACGGAGGCGAGAAAATGCTCGTCGCCGCTGCCGAGCAAGGCCAGTCCGGGCGCGTCAGGATCTACCTCCTGCCATTGGCGCCAGGCCTCCAGGAGCCGGGGCTGGTTCTTATTATCAGAAAAGACTCCCACGTTGACAAAAAATCGGGGAGGCAGGCTTTCCGCCCAGGCCGGTGTTTCCGCGGGCGGGGGCGGCAGTTCCGTCACCCCCCCCGGAACGACAACGAAACGATCAGATGCCTTGGGAAAGACGCTCGCCATCTTGTCGCGCCCGTAGTGGGAAAGGATGAAAAGCCGGCGCGAGCGCAAGACGGTCACACGGGCCAGGCAACGCAGGATAAGGAGGCCTGCTACGCGCCCGCTGCGGATCCAGGTGTCGCCGAACTCGTAGATGTTGGCGTCGAAGAAATTCGAAACGGCCGTAGGCCCGCGGAACGGGGCCAGCCCGTTCGTGGCGAAGACAAGGTCACATCGCCGGCGACTCCACGCGCCGCCGTTCCATAGACTGCTGCGGACCGAAGTCCGCGGACTGCCGCCGACTTCGGGGAAATAGCGCGAATACTCGGGCCAGAGCGGATTCTGCGGGCTGCGAACCAGGGGCACCCAATCCCACGGAACGTCCAGCCGGCTGAGCGCTCGTGCCTGCTCCGTAACGAGTCGTGCGGTACCCGCGGCTCCCGACTGCTCGGCCGGGGCCAGGTCAATGCCTACCTGCGGGCGGCGCGCGGCGAAGACTGAGTAGGGCATTGCGCAGGACTTCGTGCAGTTCGTGAACGCATTCAAACCCCAGTTCAGCTGACGCGTCGGACTGCGCTTTGCCCGTGTGAAATCGGAACCCCTATTAAAGCAGTTGCAGCTCAACGTGGGGCATGTGCACGCCCGACGCTTCGGCATGTACACGCCCGACCTCGGGCACCTCCACGAATGGCTTGATCCCGAAAACTATGTTTGCGAGTCAAAACGCGACCCCGTCCCAGCGTGGCGCAGTGGGCGCGCCTTGCGGGACCTGTTGAGCGTTCTTTAAACCGGCCCGACCCGATTTGAAATCAAGGGAAAAAAGGGCTGATTTCAGAACCGCTGATGTTCCCAGCAGATGAGGAAAGGCTGAATCCAGAACCATCTGATCTGGGTTTCAGACAATCTGATCCGGATTCCAGATGAGCTGATGTGAAAGGCAAATGAGCAACCGTTTCTCCGGATTCCAGAGCCGTTTCGATGGAATCGGCCCGCACTTTTGGTGCATCCGGTGGCTTCCGCCACCGGGCGCCATCAGCCATCAGCTATCAACCAGTCATCCGCCATCTGCCTTCCGCCTTCCAGCTCACTGCTTCACCACGGTCCCGCCTTTCATGACGAAGGCGACACGCTGAAGGAGCTTGATGTCAGCCAGCGGATCGCCACTCACGGCGACGATATCGGCAAACTTACCCTTCTCGACGGTCCCGAGGTCCTTTTCCTGGCCGAGCAATTGTGCGGCGTTCCGCGTGGCGCATTGGATGGCGACCATCGCGGGCATGCCTGCTTCCACCATGAAGCTGAATTCCGTGGCGTTCTCCCCGTGCGGGGAAACCCCGGTGTCCGTGCCGAAGGCGATCTTGACCCCCATCTTGTATGCCTTCGCAAAAGTTTCCTGGATCACGGGTCCCACCGCGGCCGCGTTCGGGCGCACGATTTCAGGGAAATAGCCCGCGGCCTTCGCTTTCTCTGCCACCCACTTGCCGGCCATGATCGTGGGGACGTACCAGGTGCCTTTTTGCTTCATGAGCGTCATCGCTTCGTCGTCCATGTAGGTGCCGTGCTCGATCGAATCGACGCCGGCGCGGATCGCGCGTTTCATCCCTTCGGCGCCGTGCGCGTGGACCGCGACCTTGAACCCGCAGTCTTTCGCGGTCTCCACGATCGCCTTGATCTCTTCTTCGGTGAATTGCGGATTCAGCCCGCTTGCGGCCATGCTCAACACTCCACCGGTCCCAGTGATCTTGATCAAATCGGAGCCGTCCTTGTAGCGCTGGCGCACCGCCTTGCGCGCCTCGTCCGGGCCGTTGATCACGCCCTCGCGCGGGCCCGGGTCCCCCTGGTATTTGGGGATCACGCCATTGGTGGGATCCGCGTGCCCGCCCGTGGTCGCAATGGATTTTCCCGACGTGAAGATGCGCGGCCCGATAATGAATCCACCGGCAATCGCCTTCTTCAGCGCCACCGAGATGCCTTCGCTGTCGCCGAGATCGCGCACCGTCGTAAAGCCCGCTAGAAGCGTGCGCTTCGCGTAAGCAGTGGCGCGAATCGATTGTTCCGCCGGGGAGACGAAGAATCGATCCGTGTAGGAAGTCACGCTGTGCTCGCTCGAGAGATGCGTGTGCATGTCCATCAGGCCCGGGAGCACCGTTGATTTCTTGATGTCGATGACCGTGTCGCCCTGGCCTGCCGCCTGATAGCCCGACACGACGTCCACAATACGCTCCCCGTCGATGACGATCGTGACCTCCTTGCGGGGCTGGTCGGACGCTCCATCTATGAGCACGCCGGCGTGGACGAGCGTCTTGGCGCTCGCCAGCGAGCAGGGAAGCAGCGCCACGAGGGCGGAAAGGAGAAGGGGAATTCGCATGGGCGGGAGCATTGCGCCCAGAAGAGCAACGGGCAAGGCGAGGGTGAGCTTGTCAGGAACTTCGATCCCGGCAGTGTTGCGAATTCCCCCGGGACCTGACCCGCGATTCCCCTTCCTGAGCCCATGAAATCGCGTCTGCTGCCCATTCTTCTCCTCGTCACCGCGTTGCTGGCGCACGCCGATTCCTGGGGCGCGGAGAGCGAGACTCTGCCGCCGACGGCCGCCCGCGCCGCACGGGGCTTGGCAAAGGTCGTTCATCTTGCCGTACGCACCGATGTGCGCGAAGGCTCGGGTACTGCGGACGATCCGCGGGACGCCAGCACCGCCGCCAAGCTCGATGCTCTCTGGCCCTCGATCCCGAGCTGAGCCGTCATCCTTTTCGGCGAAGGCACATTCACTACCGCCACCGGCCTGACGCTGGCGGACGGCCAGCGTGTGCGAGGGCAGGGGCCGGAAAAGACCATCGTCAAACTTGCGGAAGCAGCCATGACCACCGCTTTCTCCCAGCGCAACATCTACTTCACGCCACTTGATGGTTCAGGAAACCATGTTTCCGATCTGACTATCGATGGCAACAGGGACGTACAGCCCGCGTATACCGGCGCGTTCGACGAGTGCTATCTCATCGCCATTGCGCTCAAGGGGACGAGTTGCAGCATCCAAAACGTTTCTGTCCGTGGAATCTTCAGCAAAGGTGCGGGAGAACTTTTTCCGGTCGTCATTGAAAGCGCGCGTGGCACTGCGATCTCGCCCTCTCTAGGCATCATTGATGGAGTCACGATGGCGGACGTGGACGGGAACTCGACGGCCATAAACTTGCTCGCGCAAAGTGCTCCCCCTCGGTCCGTGATTGCAAAAGCTGCCACCGGCGTCTTTTCGTCGGCCGGCCACGGCTTCACCGACGGCGATTCGGTCTACCGGCCCAGCGCTGGGTTTTGCCACCGATATCACCGAGGCAACGGTCGTGAGACAGCCTTGGATTACGGGCGCGATTCGAAACTGCCGCGTAACCGGCAAGAGTTCGGGCGGTTACTCCCGCATGCAGGTCTTTGGGTGTGGCGGCTGGCAAAGGGTGGTGATCGAAGGGAACACGCTGATCGATGTCTGGAGCGGCGTCTTCACCGACACGCATTTCTATCAGGACGTTGTTATCCAAAATAACTTCTTTCAAGTTCGGGCGGATCCGAACGGCATGGCCAGTTTTGGAGTTTTCGCAGGAGGCGCGTTTGCCTGGAAGCACTGGATAATCCGGAACAATACGTTCGTTCTTTCCTCGAACTCCTACGGCGTCGCGCTTCGCGGGGATACAGAGAATTTTGTTATCGAGGGGAACGAGATGCGGAGGTCCATCCCGACCGGTTGGGCGGTCATGTTGCAAACTGTTGGGCCCGCAAACTCAAATCTCAGGCTCCTGAACAACCGCGCCGACCCTACGTTGCTTTACGTCGGCCCGAACTCGCCCGAGACCGGTCTGGCCTGGTCCGCGGGCAACCGAACCCTTGCCGGTGAGGCGATCGCGGGTCTGCCGGAGAGTCTTGGCATCATCGGCGAGCCCTTTGCCACCACCACGCTCGCGGTGAACTCCGGCGAAGCTTTGCCCCAAGTGACTGGTTCGAGTTTCTATGCCGACCAGGATTCGGTTTATCTCAACACCGGGCTCGGAGACACGTTCCTCTCCACCGGCGAACGTTTCCTCGATTTTGATCCGGGCAACGCGGGCCGTCCCTTTACCTTCCGACTGGGAGGGCGCCGCCTGGCGAATCAGTTTTTTGTCACGGATGCAAAGGGCAGCCTCGCTTCCGTGCCATTAGCCGCTCGTCAGTCGGTCCGCCGCAATGCGGCGAACTCCGGGTGGGAGGCCTTCACTCCGGGGGTCACTCCGGGGGTCGCTCCTCTGGTCTCTTCCGGCGAGGGCGGCGGCGGAGTCGCAGTGAAATACGTGCGCTCTTCCACGGCCGCGCTCGATTTCGGTCCCACTCCCGCGCAGTCGAGCGCCGACCTCACCATCCGGCTCGCGGGCGCGAACCGCGGCGACACGGTCGCTTTGGGTGTGCCCAACGGATCGGTCTTGCCCAACTCGAGCTTCAGCGCCTGGGTCTCCGCCAAGGACACCGTGACGGTGCGCTTCAACAACTACTCGACGCGCATGGCTGACCCTGCCCGCGGGTTGTTCCGGGTGACCATACTCCAATTCTAGGATTGGCTCGGTATGGCGACCTTTCAGGCCGCGACGGAATTTGGAATCGTACCCAGCCCGTTGGGCTGGGCTAAGGAATGTCGACCCTTCGGGCCGAGGGGTTTCAGAGGCCAGGTGGTTCGGCTTTCGAGTTGGAGGCGGGCGACGCGTCACCCAGGGGACAATTTGCTCATGATTTCGTCGCTGAATACTGAGCGTAGGCGACACGAGCGCGGTCGCACGAATGGCCGCGTGAACCGCTCGCGAGATCGTCAAGCGCTGCGCTCTTCGCGCGCAAAAATTGCGCCCGACGATCAACGCACGACCATCAGCAGGCGGAGATCGGCAGGCGGGGAGATCGGCAGGCGGGGAGATCGGCAGGCAGCCGATCCCGCGGAGCGGGAGAACCGGAGCGTACCGTAGATAGCCTCGCAAAACTTTCGTCTCTTCACCGAGGCAAACAACCCCTCAAATCTCGCCTGGATCGTCTTCCAAAGGGGCAAAGATCGTCGGCAGGCCCAAAGGGCCAGTATTCCTTAGCCCAGGCCAACGGCCGGCCAACGGCCTGGGAAACGAACACAACAACTCTCAGCGGCCTGAAGGGCCGCGATACGGCCGGGCTCAAATCCGTTCCGCGATCAGGCCCCGACCTCAAATCAGCGACATCTGCGCGTCTTCCCCGGCAGATTCCTCCCTCGCGCCTTTTCGCTTCGGGCGCTGCGGCACCCAGCCCGCTTCGAACTCGCGGACCTGAAGTTCAGCTTGCGGACCTGGTGCTTTGACTACCCGGCAGAGGCGAGGCAGGAATCGTACGTCGCGCGGCAAGACGCCTTTCCCGCGAACGCCCCATCATTTCTGCGAGTTCGCGCATTTCTTCGACGATCTCCAGCTTCTTTCCCAGCGGGAGCGCCGCCCAGCTCAGGAGTTGTTCGCGGCGGTGCGCCTTCCACATCGACGATTCGCGTGCGGCGGAAATGCCATAGGGGGCGAGGAGATTTGTCCCGGGTTCAAGCATCGTTTATTTCGTCAAGGGTGTGCAGATTGCCCCTCTCAAATCAGCGACAGCTGCGCGTCTTCCCCGGCACTTTCCTCCCCCGCGCGTTTCCGCTTCGGGCGCTGCGGACCGGAGCCGGCTTCGAGCTTGTCGAGCAACTCCTTGGCCCGCACGAGGAGCGGAGCCGGGAGCCCGGCGAGGCGCGCAACCTGGAGGCCGTAGCTGCGGTCGGCGGCACCGGCGACGATGCGGTGCAGGAAGACGATCTCGTCGTTCCACTCCCGCACGGCCACGGTGTAGTTCTTTGCTGCCCGGCAGTTGTGCACGATTTGAGTCAGCTCGTGATAGTGCGTGGCGAAGAGGGCCAGGGCGCGCACTTCGTCATGCAGCCACTCGGCCACGCTCCACGCGATGCTGAGCCCGTCGAAGGTCGAGGTCCCGCGCCCGATCTCGTCCAGGATCACGAGCGATTCCGGCGTGGCGTGGTTGAGGATGTTCGCGGTCTCGTTCATCTCCACGAGAAAGGTCGATTGCCCGCGCGCCAGGTCGTCGCTCGCGCCGATGCGCGTGAAGATCCGATCCACGAGTCCAATCTCCGCCTCGGCCGCGGGAATGAACGATCCGATCTGGGCGAGCAGCACGAGCAGGGCGGTCTGCCGCAGATACGTCGATTTGCCGGCCATGTTCGGGCCGGTGATCACGAGCAGGCGGGCGGTCTCGGAGTCGAGCAACACATCGTTCGGCACGAAGCGGCCTTCCGTGAGCGTCTGGTCGAGCACGGGATGGCGGCCGTCGCGGATGCTGATGAATCCCGGCTCCCGCAGGCGCGGACGTACGAAGCTCTGCACCCGGGCCACCTCCGCGAGGGAAGCCAGCGCATCGGCCTGCGCCAGCGCTGAGGCCGTCTGCTGGAGTGGCGCGGCCTGCGCCACCACTGTGTCGCGCAGTCGCAGGAAAAGCTCGAACTCGAGCTGCCGCGCGCGCTCCTCCGCCCCGAGGATGCGCCCTTCCATTTCCTTCAGCTCCGGGGTGTAAAATCGTTCGGCGTTCGCGGTCGTCTGCTTGCGGTGATAGTCGGACGGAACGAGCGCGAGATTCGATTTCGTGACCTCGAGGTAGTATCCGAAGACCGAGTTGTAGCGAATCTTGAGCGACTTGATGCCGGTGCGCGCGATCTCGCGCTCCTGCAGCGCGGCGAGCCAGGACTTGCCCTCGTTGGCGGAACGCCGCAGGTCATCGAGCGCCGGATCGAATCCATCGCGGATAAAGCCGCCTTCTTTGATCGCGGCGGATGGTTCGTCGGCAATGGCGCGCGCCAGATTCTCGACGAGCTCCGGCAGGTCATGCATCTGGGCATCGAGCCCCGCAAGCAGCGGCGAGAATTCGTGCAGCGGAGTGAGCTGGGTGCGGATGGCCGGCATGCGCGCCAGGGATTGGCCCAGCGCGGCCAGGTCGCGCGCATTTCCCGCGCCCTGGCTCAGCCGGCCCACGGCGCGCTCAAGATCGCGCAGCTCCTTGAGCGTCGCGCGCCATTGGGCCAGGCGGCCGGGATCATCCACCCAGGCGCCGATGGCCTGCTGGCGGGCGCGCAGCGCGGCGAGATCGCGCAGCGGATAGAGCAGCCACT
>JBBRPL010000140.1:0-20065 GCA_038228205.1 Chthoniobacterales bacterium | reverse complement strand
TCCCGCCGCCTCTGCCAAGCCGCCCTCCCAGTTCCCCCCGAACGCCTGCCGCGGCGAGCGGTGCGGGGTTTGGGGGCGCATAGCCCCCATCAAACCGGTTCCTTCATCATAGAATCCACCCACTTAGAAAAGCGAAGCGCCGAAATAGCGGCACCGTCTCGCATCACCCTCGGCGTCGGAAGCGATCCGCGTCCTCGAGATCGGGCTCAGTTCGGTTTACCCTAAAACGGAGAAGGAAATAACCACGGATTTAAGTTAAGTGTCATCCGTACCTTGTCACGGACCGTCGTAGAGGCCGTGACACACGGGGCCGTTCGCTGAGCCTGGATAGGCGTCCATTGGACTGGAGTATGGTGTACGCGACGGGATCAGACGGCTGAAAGTCGCCGCTCAAAACCAGAGTAGAAACGATAGATCGTTGCGTCGGAGGATAGCCGTTCCCAGTCGTCGTTGATCTGCGCTGTGTCGTTCAGTGCTGCGCTGACACGATCTCTCACGCACTCGACAAGCTGAGGCTGCAAACGCCAGTCGAATGACTCCACAGCCAAAACTGAACAGAGAAGACCGATGGCTTCGGGAGTGATTGTCAGGCGCTGCAAAGCGAGTGGAATCAGGAACTCGTATTCACAGCCGATGTCGAGAAGGCGCATCAGCGCGTTGTCTGTCAGGTTTTTGAGTGGGGTTCTTCGGAACACGTGTCGCTCCTGAATCAAAGACGACGCCGCAGGTGGCGGTGGTCCCCAGTCGGTGCCCGTCAACTCCGCGAGAGACTTTGATGTGTCCATGCAAGAGAAGCGCGAGAACGCCAACGACTCCAAGCTCAGCGCTGCAGTTCAGGGTTAGGTCTCATTGCGTTTCTCCAGTAACTGTGCGGTGGCAACAAGCTTACCGCCTTCTTGGATACGCCAGGTGCGACCGACGTGTAGTAACTCTACAAGGCCGCGCACGTTGAGAAACGTGATTGGTAGCTCGCGAGTCTCACCGGGATAAATCCACTCGCCTTCGGGGACTTCGACCTCTCCGATGTAAAACACGCGATCGTCTGGCCCGCCAAAGTTGTGGTTCGGGCGGTAAGATTTGGTGAATGGTCCAATGCGCCCTCCCTCCTCGGTTCGCACTACGGAAATTCGTACAAGCACGCGAATCGGCTCTCTACCGGCTGGTTCAAGGACGTCGCTAAACACGAAGGCATTCATAGATCGACAACCGGAAGCTCAGCGCTGCAACGCATGGCGACGGTCGCTTCGGATTGATGGTGGCGCAGGTTGCGCTGAACGGCAGAGCGCGATTTGTGATGCGATGCGCTCTACGAAATCCTGGAAGCGTCCGGTATCGGGACCAATCTTTGCGATGGTGAGCCGATGGACGCCGCCGGAGGTGAAAAACGCAGCAGCCTCGATGCGCCGGAATGAGCGTAGCAGCAGGTAAAGGCCGAAAACGGAAAAGAGGCCACAGACCCAGAATCCGGGGTTCGCGTAGATAGATGGATGTCCGCCCCAGGCCGACGCACCGATGCCGCCGCAGATGAAAATCACGATCCCGAAAAGTCGAATCTGCTCGTGGATGCCCAGTTGGCCGACGGTAGGTTCAAGCGTCGCCAAGGGGACGGTCAACTTGAAGTCGTTCGTGAACGCGTGATAACCCGAGACAACAACGCGGTCGTCGAATAGTTCGACGCGCCGGCAACCGAAGAAGCCTTTCTCTTGGTATGAATCAATCGGCTGCATTTTCGGAAAGGTGTGGCAAGTCGTCGACGACCCCAAGCTCAGCGCCTGGGTCAGGCGTTCAGCCGATTGCGGAAAAAGCGTTAAGGAATAACGAGGAAATCAACATGCGCTGAGAGCAAGCGATCGTTGCTGTCGTAAGAGCCGATAACGGGATAGACGCCATCGCCCCAGCCAAAATGGAATAAAATCAGGTTCTCACCGTTGTGGGCGAGCGGCAATGGAATCTCGGCGATCCCGGCACGGATGTGGTTGGGGTCGTCCATTCGAGCAAACCAACAATCCGAACGCTCGTTCTCGAACAGCTCCGCAAGCCATTTGGATTCGGCGGGCATACAGGCTGCGAGAACGGAGTCATCCACGAAACAGGCGGTTCCGGTGTCAACGGCGAAGCCGATATAGTCGTCGCCCTCGGTAACGGGCCGGTCCTCACCGTCTGCAGCCAGAGGGAGTTTGCGGCGATAACTCTCCTGTCCGTCAGCGAAAGTGATGGAGGCGTATGCCTCTCGGATATGACTCCGGTCGAGGCTGTCGCTGACATCCGCCAGCGTCACCGTCACAGGAAACCTTCCAGTTGGCGTGACAATGTGCGGGTTGTTCTTGGGGCGCATAAATGCGAAGGGGTCGCACACCACAAGTCTGCCACTCGGGACGAGTAATGAGCCACATCGAATAGTCCATGTATAGAATTCGCCGCGCTCGGTGACGACCGTTGCGTTGTCTCTACCGGCTGCCCAAGTTGGATTATTCGGCCATGACATAAGGAGGATACGCGAGAACGCCAACGACCGAAAGCTCGGCGCTGCGGCTCAGGGTTAGGTGTTGCGAGTTCATATGGAGTGATGGGAGAGAATATTCAGAACGTCGAGAAACTCTCCCGGCGGACAGTAATGATGAGCTTCGATGTAGTGAAAAATGCCCACAGGAACGACGTAACGAATACCGCCATGTCCAATCCAAAACTCATTATGGAATTCTGCCTGGCCGCAAATCTCGCAAGTGTGAAGCCCAAGCAACCCATCCAAATATGTGTAGTGCTCGCGAAAATGTCGAAGCACACGCATGGCCACTTCTGGGACGTCTCCCGCGTGGGGAACGGTATCTCCGAGCCATCCTACGGCAACAGAGCGCGTTCCATCGTATTGCCAACCTTCCAGCTGAGCCATATCGGGAATATGGGACATGGAAATTGTCGATCAGGAAAACGTAGCGACGCCTAACGTGAAGCGGTGTATCCGTCATGCTGGGCCGGTGAGTGCGTGACGATGCGTTGCGATGGGAGGGCCCGGCATGACGGAGACACTGCGGTTGGACTGAGCCGATTCGCGGGAACTGGCACGTGGCTCCAGGATAAAGTATTTGATCGACCGCCGGGAACGAGGGGAGAAGGAGCCGCCGCATGCATCGCGTCCACCGTAGGCCGTGGCTGCGCCTCGTGAGAAGCTCAAACTCCGCACTCGTGCCGCCCGTGCATCCAGTAAATGGGGCCGGCGGGAGCTCCTGGCCAGCGAATTCATTCGCTGGGGCGGTTCTGGGGCCGGTGCATCGCAGCCGGAGCGAACGGTTCCGCGAATAAATTCGCGGCTACGTAGCAGGGATTCTGGAGTTCGCCGCACTGGATAGCGAAGCCCGCGCCGAGCAGGGCGCTGTCGCGGCCGAGTTGCGGGCCGTTGACGAGGAAGCCGTTGCCCGCGCCCGTCTCGGCCAGCCCGAGGGTGCCCGTGAGCTTGTCGCCACAGATATTCGCCCCGGCATTATTCGCCGTCAGGTTGGCCTTCGTGCCGCTGTCGGTGTTAGTGGGGCGCGGCCCTCACACGCGCGCGTTCATGAATTTCATTGGCAAGGTTCGCCTGGCTACTTAGCCACCCGGCTGAGGTAAGTCTCCTTCGGGACGATGGGCAGGATCAGTCTGGAGGCGTGAGTGGCCGAGAGATGCACGGTGTTATGGGCGACCCTGGCTTCCTCCATGGATTTGGCCGGTGTGTAGGTGTTCGGATGGACTTCATAGCCCGGCTCGCTGCTGCTACTCACGTAGAGCGCGATGCGGTGGCCCCTGGCGAAGACGAGGGCCGTGCTCCACATATCCATGCTGAGCTTGTAAATCCCGCCTTTTTCCAAGGGCGCCGGCTTATCGAGTCCCTGGGAGTAGCGCGCCAAAATGGCGGACTCGCGGATCAGAGCCTCGTAGCCGTCGGGGTAGATATCGACCAGCCGGGCGGTGAACATGGTGTCCGGGCAATCACTGCTCACGTGCAACTCGGCAAACACCTTGCCGGTGATGCCGACGGGTTCCTTGAGCGGTTCACTCTTGAAACGCAAAATATCTTTCCGGTCCGCCTGGGGCCGTTGATCCAGCGGCCCGATCTGCAGGCGCCTGGGATCGCTCACGTCGTAGTTGCCGCCGAGGGTCGGCACGGGGTTCCGCGGATCGTAGTCATATTCGAGGCGGGAGGCTGGCTCCTGGGGGGCTTCGAGGGCGAGCGTTCCGTCCCTGCGCATGTAGAAGGAGGTGGCTTGGTGCTCCACGGGCCAGTGGTCGGTGAGCATCCAGATGTTTCCGGGGGCCGACGGATCTTTGGGATCGCCCATGAGGAAATAGGCGAGGCAGGATTTGCCGTCCTGCGGCGGGTCCTGGGCGAGGCATTCCTTGAGACCGTGGGACGCCTTCATGCCCTCGATCGGGAACTGATTCCGGGCATTGAATTTCAAGTCGCCCCCGATGGCGCCGTGGCCGCCGGGTCCTATTTGTGCATAGGTGCGCCCGTAGGGAGCCAGGATGGCGAAGTGGTCGAGAGCCGCTTCGCTGAAGACGTCGAACCATCCGCCACTGATGCGGTAGTAGGTCTTCACCTTTGGGGCCTGCTGTTTGATGAAGTCGAAGTAGGCCGTGGGGTTGAATGGGTGGACGGTGGGGCGCGGCCATTCCTCGCGACCCGTCTTGAGCCCCCGCTGGGCGAGCCAGGAGTAGAGGAAGCGCCGCGCGCCGTTGTCGAAGACGAAGTAGAGGTCGGGGTTGTCGCAGGTGATGCTGACATCCACGACGGTGAGATGCGGAGGCAATGCCCACATGGCGTTGATGGCGGCTATCCCGTGGCCCGACGGGCCCCACATTCCGACTTTGCCATTGGACCATTTCTGGCCGGCGATCCATTCCACCGTGTCGTAGCCATCGTTGCGATCGGAGTCGAAACTGCGGGCATCATAGGTGCCGGCGCCTTCGGAACCCCAACTGCCCCGGACGTTTTGCAGGACGAGCACGCAGGGAGTGCCGGCCATGGCCTGCATCCCGCGTTCGTCCCACCGGGAGTATTGGGTCCGCAGCAGCACGGTGGGCCATGGGCCGTCGCCAGAGGGAGGCAGAAAGATGTCGGTGGCCAGCTTGATGCCATCCCGCAAAGGCATCATGAGGAACTGGTGGCGGGAGTCGGGCGGAAGTTTGGCGAGAACCTTTTCCAAGCCGGTTTGATCGACCGGGGTGGTCTTGCCGGCGGGTGTGGCCGGCGCGCCTTTGCCCATGTTCTTGGTGGGCTCCTCGACATACTTTGCCGGATCCTTTTCATACGCCGCGCCGGTCTTGGGGTTCGGAGTCGCAGCGCCCTTTGCATTCACCGGCGCTCCGGCCTGACCCACGGCCGATGGGGGCGCCATCAGGATGGTGGCGATGACAGCCAGGGTGGACAGGACAAGGCGGCGGGGGGTGCGCATACGAGGGATTTCAGGGGGTGTTCTCGCAATCGAAATCGTCCGCAGGGGTTTTGTCGAGAGTTCCCGGGCGCTCCTCGCGGCACGCGGCGCGAATGACGGGAATCAAGAACGGCCACCGGATCAGTGCTGGGGCCGAAAAACCACCCAACGTGGAACCGCGTCCCCGCAAGTACGTCGTTTATGACGAAAGAACGGTCCGCTGCCAAAGGTGCGGGCTGAAAGAGCGATCATCGTTCAAATCGACGATTTCATGATAAGGAGCGTCGCGCAAGAGAACGAGCGTCGTGGAAACCCATATTTGATCTTGAGTCCGGCCGATGGCACGCGTCGGACAGAAGCGGCATTTAATGCCTCCAGGGCTAAATGTAAATTCCGCGGGGAGTCTGAATTGATTCCTGGTGGAATCCGGGAAACGACACTCGTCGTCCATTTCCTGCCCGACGGGCGCTGCGGCGCCCTGCCGCCAAACGAAAAGGAGACAGGGTCCGTCTTTGCCTTGCCACCTCGTCAGTTCATGGCCGCAGTACGGGCAAACGACTGAAGGGTCGGGCTGATATGCATCGAACATTCCCATGCTGGAGTGAGCTTGCGGTCGTTAGGCCGGTTACTTTCCATACTTCAAGCCCTTGTCGAATGACGCAATCACAGCGTCATCTTTCTTTGTGGGGATCATTATCGAGATATGAACATCCACCCACTTGCCATCGAACATAAAGTAATAGTTCACGTTCTTCTGGGTCGCTTTTGGTCCGGCGACGACGTCGGATTCGACACGGTAGAACTTGTCGGTGTTTGAAGTCTTGACAGTGGGCTTGCTGATTAAGGGGTTCCGGCTCGCTTGCGGCCAGTAGAATTCGTAACACTCCTTGCTGCCGCCGGTCTTCGCCCGCGGTTCGACGAATATCGAGAGATTGAACCGGTCACTATTCGCTCGATAGACGTAGTTGGGGCCGTCTTGCTGGCCTTGCTTGCGTGAAAACGTGGGGGCTTCGATGGAAATGCTCCAATCCTGCTTCGGGATCGGAATGGACACGGGTTCAGCGAACGAAGGGAGCGATAGGGCAAGAAGGACGGTGAAGATAATGGTGCGCATGATGAGTGGGTGTGTTGTTGGGCCTGACGAAAACAACCTCAGCGGGTTAGGCGCTACAGCGCATGGATGGCTGCCGGCTCATGGTCGAGTAATCTCTCTATGGCTCTGGGTATATCATCTGCGTGTGCCTCAACAAAAGGCGAATCCGAGCCACCCCACTCTCTCAAATAGGCTGCAATGGCATCGCGCTGCCGAGGCGTGAATATCTCAAACCGCTCTCGATGGTGCTGCTGCAACCCAAGCTCTTCGGTTGGGTCGGGCGGTAAGCACCGATACATAATCGAAAACGGAATGTCATCCGCCTCACGCCAAGCATCCAAACTCACCAGCATGAACGCGGGCAAAAAATACTGGAGTGCCTGTGGTGTAAAAAGTGGAAGCACCGACTGATACTGCTGAAGCTCGGCAACGGTGTGGCCACGCCATGTCGCGCCCCGGAAATGTGCTCTCACGTCATCACACTCCGGACAATCTTGGTGGTCGGCAATCCGGTCGTCGCCAGGATACTGAACATCCGCGAAAGCTGACTCAATGGACTCACGGACAGTCATGATGGGTAGGCCGCCTAACCAGTGATTATTTCAGTCTGGATATCACTCCGTTGTGGCGTGATATCCCAACAGATCTGGGGAATGGCGGTCATTGTTTTGATGAGTATCAGAGGTGGAGGCGGGGAGAAGCCTTTTCCTCTGTGGGATGGCCGGAGTATCTCTTTTTTGACCGTCGCCAACGCTCAGCGTTTCGCGTTGCACCCGGGAGTTTTTGCGGTGGACCATACGTGCCGGATGCCGATTCCGTTCTGTCGGTCCCAAAGCCAGCGAAGCGCTTTGGGAGCGCCCATTCTCGGGCGGAGACTCCGTCTCTTGTGCAGTTCCGGCGCAAGGACCGGCTGGGCGTATTCGGAGTCCGGGCCTGCCGAAGCGGAGTTTCCGCCCTCGAGGTGCGTTCCCAAAGCGCTCATGCTTCGCTAACTTTGGGAACGAGATGGAAATGATTTCCACACGCACTCACTTCACAACTTTCAAACGGGTCAGGCGACGTTCGATTGGGGCTTTTTCCAGCGCCCGCAGTCATCAAAGTATGGTAAGTAAATGCGATAGTTGTCTGCGTGAATAGCTCGAATTGCGAGTGCTACAAGGTCTCTGTCAGGAGCGTGCTCAATACGGTCTAACTGCGGCGGACAAGCAGGGTCCGACCAGAGGCAGAGGCCCCACAATGCCTGACAAGCCACCTCGCGACTCCGGTCGTGAAGGAGTAGTAAGCAGGCGTCATAACTCTTGGGATATTCGCGAGCAGGAAGCAGAAGGGTATTAAGCGCGCGTATCCGACCCAACTTCGTTCGGAGCCGGCGATCGCAAAGTGCGTCGTAAATCGGGTCAAGCGCGTCGCGACGGGACAACCACGAAGAGGCCGTGTCGCCAACTTTAATTGAAGGCGAATCCAGCAAAGAAACAAGTTCCTCGGTGGGAAACCCAGCGAGTGCGTCATTCATTTTGGCATATGACAGCCGCGGATTGATCATGGTGTGCGCGCGTCACCTAGGCCGCGTTAGGCCCATCGTGTGAATCCTCTCTGTCCCCGCCGTATGCGAAACGCACCAAGTGCGGCGCACCGCGAAGAAAATACGCGCTAGTCCCAAGTGAAACGATACATGCTCCGATGTAGCTCAGTGGGGACGAAGCGTACGGTGTATCCGGCGCGAAGAATGCGGTCACTGCGGAATAGAGGTAGAGCACGCTGCCGACCAGCATCAAGGCTCCGATACAGCGCAGCAGAACTCCAAATAGGTCTCGTGGTTTCATAGTCTAAATACGCGTAGCGCGGCCCACTAATTATATCAGTCTGGATATCACCCGTTGTGGGGTGATGTCCCAACAGATCTGGGGAATGGCGGTCACCTTTCTTGACGGGTATCAGAGGCGGAGACGGTGAGACGCCTTTCCTCCTGTGGGATGACCGGTGGGCCTCTTTCCCATCCGCCGGTTACGGCACGGGAATCAGTTCCCAGAGTTGGTTCGCACGCGAGGCTCCTCTGTCATTGAGCGAGTATTGGATGACCGGGTTCCCGTTCGACGCGTCGTTGTTGGCCACGTCCATGAACAGCCCGCCGCGCCGCGACTCGATGGTGAAATGCTTGGCGCCGCGCGCCGTGAAGGACCACAACCGGGCCCCTTTTCCGTCGGCGCCTTCCAGGACGATCTGCGCCCCCGTCTCCTTCGATGGAGACATGAGCATCTTGCCGCTCCCGACGTTGACGATCTTGAAGAACTCGCCCTCTTTGAGCAGCTTCCATTGGCGGTACTGAGCTTTTTTGGGCTTCACGGGTTCCGGCTCCTGGATGAGCAGACCACCGTCGCGATCCGGGGTGAGCACCTTCTCCGTGGATTTGTTCCGGATGATGTAAACCTTCCCGTCCTCCTGCGCTGCGGCGCGATCGGTGACGGCCAGAGTGACCCCCAGGGTCAGGAGCGCGAGACAAAGACGTTTCTGCTGCCGGGCGATCATCGAGGCGAAAGCCAGGCCGGCGCTGATCAAAGGGGCTGAATGGCAGGGGATGTTGGGTACGGTGGTGTTCATGGGTAGTTTGGGTGGGTGTGCTTGATAAAAGCGTGGCTTCGAGTGGACGCGGCTAGTTTAGTTTCACCCGATACGCGGAACGTTTGCGAAAATGGCCACGAGCGCCAATGAGACGATGCCAACGCCGATTTGGCAAACCATTCATTGAGTGACGTAGGCGAAGGAACCAATGCCCCCCAAGCCCAGCGACTCGCGGAATCGGCGCGGTGCCTGCACGGTGGGTGGAATGGCAGCGGTGGAAGCGCGCGAAGGCGCGTTTGTCGCAGCCCGTACGCGACGTTCTCACGGCCATGTAATCCTGGTAAGCATCGTTGGAGGGATCGTGGCATCGGACTGGAGTTGAGTGCGAGTGCTATCAAAAGTGCCCGGCTGGAATAGCACAGTTACGGTCTCGCTGTCGTTCGACTCGGAAGCGCGGATTTCGAGATACGCGTCTGCAAACTGGGTGACAGTGCTAAGCCGCTCCCAACGTTCGGGTCCGGCATACGAAAAATAGGTTTGCGTTGGTGCGGCCGGTTGAAGTTCCAACGCTCTGCGACAAGCAGCAGCATACAGATCGCGGAGGACGGAACTTCCAACCTCGTGCTCGAAGGTGTTGACGTAAAAGCTGGATGGTGGCGAAGAAAGGCTGAGCCGCGACAACTGGAGGCGGAAGTGGCACATGGGGAAGCGGAGCCAGGTAACGATGCCGAAAGCGCCAAGCACAAGGAATACAGCGGCTCTCAATATTGTCTTTTGAAGGTTTGCTTTCACGGGTGGCGCTCAAAGTCGCCCAAGCAGGCTTCGATGTCGAAGCGCTTTCGCACATGGGAGGAGCCCGCCGAAAGTCACAGGGAACGGGTCAGACGCCATGCGTGATGAAATCGCAGAAAATCCAGTGCCGCACAAGCCGAAGTTCCCCGAACCAGTGCCGATGCTTTGTGAAGGTTATTCTCCGGAACCCGGATGCTCTTGCGATTGGGAACGCGGGGGCAAGTAGAAGCGGCTTCCAGCCGCTTTGTCTCCAGGGCAAAATGCGGCAGGATGCCGCATCTACGTTTCCCGGCGACTCATTTCCCGATGCAGTAGAGATACTTCGCGGTCCGCACGTACATCCGTTTGCCTTCAAAAACTGGCGAACTACGGAATGTCTCGAGCTTGTTCCGGCCGAGTTCGCGATACTCCCGGCCCGGCTGGAGGATGATCGTGGTGCCATCGTCGCTGCTAAGGTAGATGAGGTTTCCAGCCACACAGGCACTGGGATAGATCTCGCCCGCCACATCCAGCTTCATCTCGTAGACGAGATTTCCATCGGCGGCATCGACGACGCTGAAAGTTTTGTTGGCATTGGCGACGTAGATCAAGCCATCGTGCAGGACGGGCGAGCAGAACCAATAGCCGCCGCCCTTGATGTTAGTCCTCCAGAGGGGTTCGGGTTTTTCTTCGGGTGATTTCGGGAGGCGGACGGCGCGGCCGGAGCCGGCGATCCAGTAGGCAATGCCATCTTGCAGGATGGGAGAGTTTTCACCGTTCTGGCCGAGGTTGTCGGCGAGGATTCTGCCATCTTCGACGCGGACGAGTTTCCCCCCGGGATGGATGAGGATGTCCACGTCGCCGATGCGGGTGTGGATCGACGTGCCGTGCTTCGGCGGAATCTTGTCGCGCCAGATTTCCGAGCCGTCTTTCACGTCCAGCGCCACGAGGTCGGCGTAGTGGACGAGGAGCTTATTGCCGACAAGCACGGGGGACGCTGCGTGGCCATAGGCGGCGGTGGAGTGCTCGAGGAGCCGGAGCCACTGGCGGTTGCCGTCCATATCGTAGCAGGCGACGAGACCGTTGCCGAAGCCGACGTAAACATGGTGGCCGTCGCACACCGGCGTACACATGGAGACGCCGCCCGTGGGATGCATGTAGGCCTTCGAGTATCGCGAATAGACAGGGAGCGCCTCGACTTTGCCGCGCAATTCTTCGATTCGGCTGCGGAGTTCCTGCATCTTCGGGGCGACGGCTTCCAGCACGACCTTTTTTTCGCGCACGTCCCGCCCCAGATCGCCCAGCTCCTTCTCCAGCAGTTTTCGCTGCTGATCGAACGCCTCAGCCTCCCTGGTTTCAGTAGCGAATTTTTCCGTTTCCTCCTTCGTCATGACCACGTCGCTGTAGGAGCTTTCGCGCTGCCAGAGGATCATCCCATCCGCCTTGTTGACACAGAGCAGGATACACGGCTCGGAACAGGCGAAAATCTTTCCGCCGACGATGACAGGAATGGCGTTGCTGAAACCGGGCATGGCCGTCCGCCAAACGACATTCTTCTCCGGTCCCCATTCGCGCGGTGGCTGGGCATCGGGGTATTTTCCCGTGGCATCGGTCCGCCAGCCGATCGGTTGACTGGCGCGGGCGAGAGTTCCAAAAACAAACATCGCGACCATCGCGGCCAAGACCCGCAAGAAGCGGCGTGAAAGCAGCGTGCACGCGGCCCCGTGTCGTCCGCTGGCATGGAAGTGATCTTGCGCGCGCCGCACCGCGATCAGCGGAAACGCGGGTGGGCGCGGGGGCGAGGCATGCGCATGAGGCATGAAGACAAAGCTAGCAGCCCCGGCCGAGGCCACCAAGCACGAAGGCGACAAAACAACCAAAGCAGGCACCAGCCGCTACTCGGCTTCACGGTGCCTGATAGCGCGTGTCGAGCGGTTCCAGCCGGACACCCTTCGGCCCGGTCTGGAGACGCAGCCGCCCGCGCACCGAGTAGCTATCACCATCGGCATCGGACTTGGGCACATCCCCCATCATGGTCACCGCGATCACCCCGTCGTCACCGACCTGCCAATCCAGGAGCAGGGTCTCGAGCAGCGGATTGTTGGGTTTGAGATCGCGCCGGTGCTTGCGCCAGGCGGCATCCTTTTTCGCGGCCAGAAAGGCCAGCGCCTGCTTGTCCGTGGCCGCGCCGAGATCCGCGACGCCCAGGAGTCGCGGCCCGGGGCCGAGGCGCCCGGCGCAGCACTGCTCGTAACTCCATTTCGAGTGGACGTACTGCACGAAGATCGAGCTATCGGGCGACCAGACCACCTCGCAGCCGTCGTGATTGTAGCGCGCGCGGGTGCCATTATAGAGCACGCCGGTTTCCCCGACGATGTGGCGCGTGGCCAGGTCGACAATATAGTTCTTCAATCCCGGGGTGTCCTTATCCAGATAGACCCGGTACTCTTTTCCCGCGCTGTCCTTTTCGGCATAGGTATCCCACTCGATCTGCTTTCGCGCGAAACCCATCGCGAACACCAGGCGGCCATCGGGCGAGACCGTGCCGTGGATGAGCCGGAACCTCGCCGAATCCCCCTCGATACCCGCGCCGGGATCGCGATCGGGTTTTCCCTCGCGGAGTTTGTCGGCGATTTTTTCTTCCTCGACCATGAGCGCGCTCGCATCGGGCTCTTCCGGCGGGAGTTTGGCGAGGTCCTGCGCGGTGTTCTTCACCGGTGCGGAGTCGAGAGTTGCCCCGGCGGGAAACTGCGCGCTCTTGACCAGCGAACGCACCATCTGGGTCTTGCCATCCACCTTCCCGAAGAACTGGCGCCGCTCGTCCACCTGCGTGCCGCCATCCGGCAGTGGCGTCTCGCGGCGCGTGAGGACGAAGATAGGAAGCTGCACTTCGTCGCCGGCGGGGAAATACTCTTTCACCACACGGCCTTTCGGACCGGTGCGCTCCGTCGCCACCTTCACGCTCTCGCCCGCCGCTGTCGTCCACAACTCGCGGGTCTCGGTCTCGCCGGCTTCGGTGGTGGTTCCCTTGTAGTGAATCGAGCGCTCGAGTTGCGCTTCGACCTGGCCGTAGCGGCGGGAGATCGCCTTGATCTGCACGTCCTCGTCCGGCGCGGAGGCCCAGGCCGGCGCCACCAAGCCGCCCAGGAGCAAGGCCAATATGTGCGCAGCGAGTACATATTTTCCGCGTAAGATGGGGACGTCCATGGGCGCAATAAAACCGTTCAGCCCGCCTGTTGTCCAAGCGAATTCATGTGAGAATCGAGACCAGTCCCCGCCGCGGGGACGTTTCTTTCGCAGTCGCAAATGCCAGATTTGGAGCCGGCAATCGAGGGCGGTGACTGGAGCGTGTCAGGTGTGAGGTCAGAGATGACGGTCCCCCTCACGATCCCGCCGCAGGTCCGGCCAACTCGGCCAGGTAGGCTTGGAATTCCGGAATATCGCGCACGCAATCGAAATCGGAATCCTGGGCAATCTTGGTTGCGGCTGCGCTCCGCCTTCATGCGCTTCAAGAGCGCCGCGATTTCCTGCGTTGTTGCCGGGGTCGGTTACTCTGTCGTGGACGAAGGGGACTCGATATAGTCGCCGCTCGATGAAGCCGAAGAACACCTCCAAAATGCCCAGCGAACAGTCGCCATCCTTAAGGACCACGAGGCCTAATCCGCTCATCGCAAATGACCTTCATGGCCCAGCCGACTTGCGTTGAGAGGCTCCATGACCGATGTATAAGCTGATGAAAACTATCGCGCGATTCGGGAAAAGTGAAGACGCCCACCTTTGCCGGATGCACCTCGGTGCGGCGGGCATCGAGGCATTCGTGCAGGATGAAAACATGGCCCAGTTCGAACAGCCCTGGTCCAAGACGGCCGGCGGCGTGAGCGTGGAGGTCAACGATGAGGACTTCGCCGCGGCGACCGAACTCCTGGCCACCGACGCAGGAGCTCCCCCCGAAGCCGATCCTTCCCCCAACCCGTAACAGGAGAATCGCGCGAATACCACGAATCCCGGAACTCTTCATTGGAGTGATTATAGAGTCTCCCAGGCAGGCTATTGAACGTAATAACGGCGATGGGAATAACCACGGATTTCACGGATGGCACGGATTTAAGAGGATACAGGTGCCATGACGTGCGAAGCCTCTCGCCCCATCGGAGACTGTGGAAATCTTCGTTAGCGTCTCCTTATCCGTGCCATCCGTGAAATCCGTGGTTTCCATTTCCTGATTTAGGCTTACCCGATGAAACTTCCGTTCGTCATTCTGTGTTTCCTCTCGTTAGCGTCCTCCACCTGGGCCGCCGATAAGGTCGAACGCAATTGCCGGGAGTTTCTCTCGTACCTGGTGCGCGTACACTCGGTTTCGGACGGAACGCAAGTCCGGTTCACGGGAAAGTTCACCCCCATCCCCGGCGCGCTGGTGCAGGATCTCCAGCGGCTCTACCCGAGTTATACTTTCCGCATTGCGAATATGACTTTCACGCACTGGGGTCCCGAGCCCGTGCATTTGCTGCTCGTCGTGGACCGTCGCAGCGGCGCGGTGTGCAGCTTCCTGTGGGATGTTTGGTTCGACGAAGCACCCATTGGTTTCCGGACCCAATTCTCGACGGACGACACATCTCCCGAAATCGCGAGAGACCGCCTCGCCGTCCTTGCCCGGTTGATCTGCTTCCAGATGGGGTGGACAGCCGGCGACGTGACGATCGAGGATGGCTTCGCATACGCACCTCTGATCGACCAGGACGGAGAGATACGGCAGTTGATTCGCAGCCCCGCGACGCGCACCCTGCCCGCGGAATGTCTCGCGTTCATCCGACCGGGAGACAAATCCAAGGCCCCCGCGCCATGACGCGACCACGGACCAATGCGAGTATGTCGGAGCGCGCGGGCTCGTCACGCCGGACCCGTCGGACGCCCGGCGCGCTTCTCTCGAAAAACGAGCGCGCGATCCTTTGCCTGGCTGGCTGTATCTTCCTCGGGATCGGACTTAGCCTTGTTTACGGCATCGTGTGGAATAGTCTTTATGGATACTGGCGCACGCGCGACGGGATCACCGTGGAGGCGCGCTTGAATTCCGTAGAGCGGCACACGTCGGGCCGCGGCAGCGCCGCGACGGCCGCGCGTTATGATTACCGCGTCGATGGCCAGCCTTACACCGGCTCGCGCGTGACCCTTTTCCGAGTATCCACGCAGTTCTATCGACCACTCACATCCGCGTGGCAGGCGGGGACGCCCATTCGCGTCTTCATCGATCCAAAGCATCCGGGCTTTTCCGTGATCGACCGGGAATTCTCCTGGGGGCTGATCTTCCTGGCCGCCCCATTTTCGCTGACGTTTGTGGGGGTTGGCATTCTCCTATTCGTGCGCGTACGCCACTCCCCGGAGCCGCCGGGGGATCTGTCGGAAAGCCCATCCCACGGTTGAGGCGTGCGGCGCAAGGCCGGATGCAAGGTGCACACCCCGCCGCTCCTTCGAACCCGGAGGGTTCACAGCCATTAGCCGGGCGGAACTGAGGCCACGGAGCCCAAGGAGCAACGGTTTCCCTACCGCCGAGGCGGCGGTCGAGGTGCTGGTGGTGGTCGGTGCCTTTGGGGCGAGCACGAGGCGGCGGAGGGGACTAGCGGGGGTTGGTGGACGGGCGAGCACGAATCAGCCATCGCGCCGGAGGCGCCCAGACGGAGGGAAGATGGAGGGAGCTTGTGGACGGGGGTTGGGAAACCCCCGCTCCTTGGTCTCACGTCGCGGTGGACGGTCCGAGATGAGCGAGGGACGAGCGATACCCCCGGATGAGGAGAAAAGACGCGTCGCCCCCGGCAGGGGTCGCAGCCCGTGACGCCACGAGATGGTCACGTCGCCCGGGCGTACCACCACCGCAGGGCTATCTCCTTTCCGCGAAAAAGGCCTTCCTCATCCGCCCTCCCCCGCCCCGACGCTACCCCATCACCTCTGCCAGGCTAACAAGCCGGCTCTTTTCCGCGCGCGACTTTACCCCGGCGTGAATGATCGCCGTCACCTCCAGGATTTCCTGGTGCGGGATCGGCTCCTGGCGCGTCCGCACCATTTCCCGGAACGTGGCCGCCATGCGGAACATCTCGTAGTGATGGCCAAACCAAAAGCTGCCCTCGATCGAGGGCGTGTATTTGTAAGCCTTCTTCGCGAAATACACCTGCGTCTCGCAGTACTCGCCCGCCGCCGAGACATCCGGCCGCCCATACCAGACCTGCGCCGGCGGCCGGTCGGGATAGGTGATGAGGGCGTGCGCGGTGTTTCCGTTCGCGTACATGCTCACACCCTCCACGCCGGGTCCGCACAGCGTCATCACCGTCCACACAGGGTGCTGGCCGAAGATCACCCACCCATCGTCGCTATACCCGCCGCCCGTGCAGGCGATGACGTGCTGGAGCGCGCCGAACTCGCCCGAGTCCCGCATGCGCACCGCCGCCTCCGTGCCCCACTCATGGCGGAAGAGGCTCGATGACATGATGGGCGCGTTGTGCGCCTTCGCAAATTCCAGGATCTTGCGCGTTCCCGCCACCGAGCCGCCGATCGGCTTGTCGCAGAAAGTCGGCAGCCCGCGCGCCAGCGCCGGCGCGAGGAGATCGAAGTCCTCCTCGCCAAAGCCCACCGCATCGCCGAGCCAGATGGCGTCCACTTCCGCCGCCATGGCCTCCACCGATTTCGCCGGCTCCACGCCTGGGAACGCCTCGGAAAACTGCTGCATCTCCGCGGGGTCCTTGTCGTAGATCTGCGCGAGCCGGGTATCGGGAAAAGGCAGCGCGTTGAAATTATTCCGCGGCTCCCGCTGCCGGGCGAAGTGCACGTCGAAGCCCGGGTGATGATACTTCTTCACGGCCGCGAGATTGATTTCGGGATGCAGGTATTGGCTAAAGTGCCAGGTGTGCCCATTGCGCGGCTGCGACTTGCCGCGCACCGCCGCCGAGATGACGCCGATGCGAAACACCTTGCCACCCGCCGCCGGCGTGGCTTCCGCCGCAGCGGCTGAACTCGCGCCCGTGAGCCCGGCCAGCGCCGCGCCGCCGGCCGTTAATAGCGCCTCGCGGCGGGTGAGAGAGGGGAGATTTTTCACGAGGGGGGTGTTGGCAGTTTGAGGTTTCACGAGGGGGGAGGAAGTGGACGGTCGGAGCGTAAACGGAAAGGCGGAAACGTCGAGCACCCGGCTCCACATGTAAAGAAAACAGCCCTTTCCTCTACATCCCACTCGAATACGTCAAATTTTGCCCCGTTTCCATTATCCATGCCCGATCGCCTTTCACCGCTCCGCCAGCGGGCGCTGGTATGAAACGCATTTGCGCCGGGGGGCCACACCATCGGCCAGGGCTGAAGAGCGGTCTCCCTCTTCATCGTCATCTCCCTCTTCATCTTCGTCTCCCTCTTCATCTTCGTCTCCCTCTTCATCTTCGTCTCCCTCTTCATCGTCATCGTCATCCCCGCCAGAGCCATCCCCCACACGCTCCCAGGATCTCAAAGCGCCTCCCGAACCCGGAGGGTTCACAGCCATTAGCCGGGGGTTGAGCACTCGCGCGGAGCGCGAGGACTCCCGACGGCAGGGAGCCCGTAGGGTGGTCGCGGCGGCGACCATCAACGCACGAGCGATACCCCCGGATCGCGCCCCCTCCGCAGCCCGACCCCGAAGGAGGTCGCAGCCCTTTGCGGCGAAGGAAGCCTAAGATGAAGAGGGAGAGGGAGATTCCATCGCCACACCTCACTCGCAATTTCACGCATCCGCGTGCCCGGACCCAACGCCAGCCACCGCCAAAAATAGGGTCGAAACCGGCCGCCCGCAAATTACGATCCACACTCGCTCGCCGAAGCCGATCATCGCGGCGTGCGGAGCGACCGGGGGACGGAGGCTCTGGCGCGATGGCGCCGCCCGATGGCGCACACCCGCCCCGCGCCGACGTTGGCGGCGCGGGGCGGCTCACCGCCTGTCAGAGCTTCTGCAAGGTATAGCCGGGCGCTGCGACGCCGGGCCAGATCTGGTAGAGATAGCGATAGGTAGAGATTCCACCGCGCCGGACGAGATCCTTCAGGGCATCAATATCGTTCAGGATGGACGTCGGCAGTTCCCTGATTTCGATGGCCGCCGCGATGCTCATCTCTCCGAAGTTTGGCCCGACGTCGGCGGCCACGGCATCGATCTTGTTCCCCGTCTGCAGGTCGGTCACCTCGCATTTGCACCCGAGCACGATTCCCGGTACGCTCATGGCCCAATGCCCAGGAACGACGATAAAGGAAACCGTTTCCGCGTTGATGGGATTTCCGTTCTGATGGAGGCTGGTATCCGCGATCCACAGGCCGGTTCCGGGGTCGACGATCGGGTTTCCACTCGTCTTGCCGTTGTCGGTCTTCACTCCCCACCAATTTCCTGGGTGTCCGGCGTTGGCCGTATAATCCAGCCCCCTGTTATTCGGTCCGTAGCATCTGGGGCTTCCGTCTCCGTCGATTTGTGCGCCGGCGTGGATCGTCCAGCTTCCATCGGGTTGTTGTTCGGGTGTCATAGTTTGTCTTTTGCTCCTGGGTATATTGTTGGTTGACTAGATAGGTGATCTTATCAGTGGCTGATCCCGAGATCGGCTATCGTGGGAAGGAGAGCCACTCGCACGGTGGAACAGGAAGAGACCAGGGCATTCATCCTGGTTTAAGCGAAGAGGTCTTTGTCGGCTTTCACGCGCTTGCGCAGTTCGGCGAGCATTGCGTCTTCGCTGAGGGTGCCCGCCCAGTGCGGACGCAATTCATAGTGTGGTTCGTCCACGTGGCTATGAAAGTCGCCGCCCCAGGTAAGTCCCAACTGTTTGCCAAGGACGGCCACCGCCTTGTAATTGGGCGACTCTTCGAAATACGTCTTGCCTTTGAAGACACCGATATCGAAGGCGAGCTGGAAGTTGTGGTTCGATTCCCCACCCCGGCAGGGTGTCCGCACTTTGTTATCGTCTGCGGTGATCGTATCGAGTCCCGCCGCCTTCCGCGCTTTATTCACCTCCGCCAAGGGCGCCCGCCCTTGCAGGAAAATCGCGTCTTGCTGCGCGTAGGTGCGCGAACCTGAGATCACCTTGATCTCGATACCCATGGCGCTGGCCGCGTGGACCAGAGATCGGGCGAGAAGCTGCACCTGCGGCAGCAAGGTCGTGAGGTTGCTTTCGCTGCGCGCATCGGCGGGAGAATTGTCAATTTCGGGACTGCTCATGGGGTGGTGTGGGTGGATTGACTGCGTTGGATGGTGAGGGGTGAGAATTTCGCCTTGAGTTGCGCGAGCAGAACCTCGGTTCGCTTCGCCATATCCGGGGACAGCTTCTCGAGCTTCGCAATCCTCGCCTCCTCCGCCGGGGTGCCGGCCGCCATAGCCCCGCCGGACGGGAACAGACCGTCGGCAGAGAGCAAAACGGGGAAAGCCCCGGGGAGACCTCGGCGGACCATGGGAAGCAGCACTCGAATCATCGGGCGCTCCTTGTAACAGGGCGCGCGCGGCAAAGATATCAGGAGGCCCCCCTCACTTTTTGTGGGGCGGTCTCACAATCCGTGTCGGGGCCGGTGTGGGGAAACGCCCGTTTTTTCGTCGGGGAGCGGGATATCCGTGTTGCCACGCTGATCGCCATCCTCTACAAGCGCTGTGCCCCCAAGAAGGAAGACACAAGTTATGGCCCATCCCAGGAAAGCTGACGTCCTCGTGGCGGACGCGGAACCGTTCGCGCGCGCGGGACTCGTCCAATTGATCCATTCGCACGCGGAATTGCGGATCTGCGGCGAAGTCGAAACCCTGCCCTCGGCGCGCGACTGGTGTGCACGCCTGCAGCCTCGCGTGCTGGTTCTCGATGCGGGACTGGGCGAGATCTGTTCCTTCATCAAGGACCTCCCCCAGTGGCGCCGCGAAACCCGGGTGGTCGTGATGACGCGTTTGGACGGCGCGTTCAGCACGCACCGCGCCTTCCAGGCGGGGGCTTGCGGTTACGTGACGCGGCGGGATCCGGTCGTCGGGGTCATCGGCGCCGTGCTCGCCGCGGTGCAAGGGCTGCGCTTCGCCGGACCCCAAGCCAGGGATGTCCTCCTGGAGAAGATGGCCTGCGGCACGGTGGAGTTCCGCAGCCTCGAAGACACGGCGCGCTCCATTCTCTCCGCTCGGGAACTGGAAGTATACCGCCTCATCGGCCATGGCGAAAGCACCCGCAACGTAGCTGAGCGCCTGGGCCTCAGCGTGAAGACCGTGGAAACCCATCGCGAGCGC
>JBBRPL010000139.1:0-20084 GCA_038228205.1 Chthoniobacterales bacterium | reverse complement strand
GCGATGCCTGCATAAGGGCAACTCTCCGTTCCCAGCGCTCTCTCAGCCCGGCCACTTCGGCGGGAACGAGGCGCTCGGGAACCTGCTCGCCATTCTGCCTGTCACCGTTTCCGGCGGGAACAAGCCGCTGCTGCGGATCATCGTTGCTCATAATTCCTCGACCTTCCGTTGACCGCAGAGCGCCTCGATGGCTGCCGGTGGTTCCAAATTCTGCGGGCCAGACGGTGGCACGTCGCTGGCGGCAGTCGCCGCGTATTGAGACGAGGCCAGCTGACGGAGGCCCACTTCGGTCGACCGTAAATCTTGATAGGCGTCCCATGCATCTCGGTCGGAATCGTCCTCTCCCGTCAGCTCCCACCGCCCATCAATTTCAAAACTCCGAAACAAGCAGGCCGCTTCCGTTTGCAATAAATCCGCTGCGTGCAACAGCAACCGCCTCGTCTCAATACGCGGCTTCGGTTCCTGTTTCATGTCACCACCGGCAGCCATCGGGGCGGGCTCTCTCACGCAGTCACTTGCCGTCTGCCGGCTGTCGTTGGGCGAGGCGCTATACCGTGGGACTTCTTTGTGGCATTCAACACACCAGATCGCGTCAAGGGCTTTGTAAAAACTATCGATTCGGTTACAGTGTGGGCACTTGGTTTGCATAGGTTTTTGCTTTCGTGAGGCACCGGCAGCCATCAAGCGACTGCTACGGATTCGGGGCCGTTTCGAGTGAAGGGTTTCATGTCATTCAGCGCGCGAAGTCCGATCGACCGTTAGGCCCCGATCCGCAGAGCCCGCCCCGATCGAGTGGAGTTCTCTCTCAGCCGCTCTGCGCTCCAGTCGATGCGTCAGGCGCTTGTTTTCTTTTCCAGGTGCCGTGCATCCCTTCGATGGACGGCGGCCCCAGTATTCATAGCCAGGCCCCTTTGATTGGCGTTTTGTGCGGCTCATGAAAGCAGGGCGAGGTAGAGGTGGGCGCCGAGGCGCCAGGCGATCAGGGCGATACCGAGGAGAATGACGAACGCGCCGAGGCGGTGATGCGTGAGGAAATCCTCGATGCACATGTCGCGGCGGAGGCGACGATCGGTGCGGGCGCGCTGGCAGGCGAGGCATTGGCAACCGAGTTTCATGGCTCAGGCGGCTTTGGCCTCTTGCTTGTCGCCCTGGATGGTGGGTTCGGCCTGCCCTTCGCGGTTTGGTTCCAGATAGAAGGTCTCGGCCTGGATGATCTCGACGCCATACCTGGCGAGCAGCTTCGCCCGCCGACGATCCGAAACCATCGCCTCCTTGTTAGGCTCAGTGACGACGCGGAGATACTTTTCGCGGATGCGCTTGCGGGTGGTCTCCAGGGCCGCGACGACTTTCTTCCAGGTCCAGCCTTTGAGCAGCCTGGTCGCGTGGTTGCCAAGTTTCCAGCCGATGGTATGGCCGGAAAGTTTGAGCGAGCGCGCATCCTTCGCGAACTCTTCCGGGTGCGTGTCGGCCCACTGCTGAAGCTGAGCCATGCGTTCGGAGATGGCGGCGGCGATCAGGTCGATGCCGTTGTTGGAGCGTTCGGAGATGTCCTTGATGAGGAGGTCGCGCTCGACGATGGCGGCTTCCTGGCTGAGTTGGAGTTGCACGGTTTCGCGCACGACGCGGGCGGCGTCCTCCTTGGTGGCGAGAGCGACGGCGATGATACGGACGGTTTCTTTTTTCTTACTCATAGTCTTTGGGGTGGGGTTAGGATTCGGAAAGGTTGCTGGGGTCGTAGGCGGCGGTGGCGACGGCCAGGGGGGAAATGGTGACGACGGCGGCATGCGTGGGTTGGCGGGCGGCGTGGGCTTCGTTGTCGACGATCAATTGCGCGAGGGCGCGCATTGTGCGGATGAGCTTTTTCGCGTCGGCATCAGCCATCGCGTAGAGCAAGGCCAGGGCGGCGCGCCGACTCGCGGGAAGGGCCGTGGTGAGCCGGGTAAGCTGACTCGCGATGGTCGGATGCGAGCCGCGCAATGCCTCCTCGGCGGCGCCGTAAAGGTTGTGGACCTGATCGAGCGTCAGACAGCGCGGCGCTGGCCCGGCCGGCAGGTCGAGTTCGTGTTGCGTCGCGTTCATGATTCAACGCGGGTGACTGCCTTCCGTTCCAATGCGGCGGCGAGGCTGGCGAAGACTTGGAAGCGGCGCAGGCGTGTGCGTTCCGGTCCTTTGAGGACGGCCAGCAATTCTTTGAATTTGGCGAGGGAGCCCGGTCGCTCGAACCGCAGAATGCTGAGCTGCCTCGGGTTGAAGGCGGAAGACGCGGTATTCGTTGAGCTGCCGGCGATTCTGAATCCGCGCCATGTAGGCTTGCGTGCGAGTAATCGCGCGGTTGGCATCGGCCCGGTTGTCGAACTCCGTAGCGACGTGTTCGTCGGAGAGGAGGATTCCGAGCTTCGGAACGTTCTTCCACAGGACGTTGTCACGCCTGAGCAGAAGCGCGGCCGTTCCGAGCGTGTCATCGATGACGATGTAGCTCACTTCACGACCTCCCCACGGACTTCGCGGATCAGGGTGAGGGTGAGGTCGCACTTGCGGGCCTTGGCCTCGCGCTGGGCTTCCTGGAGGGCGTCGAACAGGATGCGGATGCGGCCTTTCTTGCGGCTCAGAGCCTCAAGGTAGTCGATGGTGTCCTTGCCGGTGCTCAGACCGTAGGCGCTGGCGATCTGGACCAAGTCTTCGCGCGGGGTCCAATCGTCCAGGACAAGGAACTTTTCCCGGCCACCGGCCCGGCCTTCGAATTGTTCGAAGTAACCCTGCTCCAGCCCTTCGGTAAGGAAGCCGGCACGATCCGCCGCGAACATGAGGATGACGGCACAGCCGGTGTCATCCTGGAGCTTTTGCAGGTAGCTAAAGATCGGCTGATTTCCTTTGCGGCTGGGGAGATGGAGGCGCTGCACGTTGTCGACGACGATCAACTTCCGGTCATTCACGCTCGCGGCGATGTTGCGCTTATGAATCGCGGAACTGGCCCACACGGTATGGCCGTAACGGCAGGCGAGATCGGTCAGGAATGTGCCGAGCGAGGGCGTCTCGGGCGCTTCGATGTGGACGCACTTGCCGTGGTTGTTGAGGTGGCAGTAGTGCTTCGCGGATTCGGTCTTCTGGCCGCCCGTAGGCCCGATGATGACGCCGAATTTGCACACCGTTTCCGGGGCGCGCTTTTGGTCGAAGAGATCGCGAATGAGTCGGTAGGTGTCCGTCTCGATGAAAGGGGTCTTGCCGGCCCGCTCCGCGAGCTGAACGCCTGCGCGCAGCTTGTCGATGAGCTGCGCAAGATTCTCAACGGACCCGGCGACCTTGCCGTTTCCATCGCGGGTGAAGTAACGACCCGTGAGGACGCGGTAGAAGTAGTTGTCCGTGGTCTTGTTGAAGCCGAGCTGGCGAGCGCGTTCGGTGAGGATGTCGAACCGGCCGGCGCACCGCTCGCGCATGTAGGCGGCCAGCCACATGACGGGTTCGATGATCTCGCCGGGGTAGTTTTGGATTTTGCCGGAGACGGTGGCGTCGTCGAGGCGCGCGTCGTTTTGGGTGCGGAGAGTGGTCGGGCTTGGGTCTTTTGGGTCGGGTGTGGTAGGCATGGTAGGCATGGGGTTGAGGGTGAGAGGGTCAGTCCGTGGCGATGAGATCGCGGGCGCGGGCGGCACGGGCGGCAGCGGCCTGTTGTTGGGCCTCGCGCGACTCGCGAGCTTCGCGGTCCGTCTGCTTGCGCTTCGCCCTGGCGTCGGCATCGCGCTGCACGGTCACGTCCTGCACAGCGGCTGCCGTAGGTGTGCAGCCGCGCTGAACATTGGCCGGAAGCAGATTGTTTTCGGCGATGACCAGGGCGTTGTGCTCGGCCTCGTCGCGGACGATCTGCACCTGCTCGGCGGTCGCCCTGGTGACCTCGGCGTAGGTGTGATCGAAGAATGCTTGCTTGCGGCTGAAGAACGCGCCGCGCGTGTCGGCGTCGGCATCCTTGCGCAGCTTCTTTTCCGATGGCCAGGTGAGCAGGTAGCGGCGGTTCTTGCCGTCCGCGCCGCTGAACAGGTGGATCACTTCACCATCGGGCCGATAGAATCCCACGACCTTTTCCCCGACCGGCAGCCGGTCGTCCGGGGTCGGCGGCACGAAACGATGTTTGCGACCATCCTTATCAAAGGAAAACGAGTAGTCGGCACCGATCCGCTTCATCTCGCAGTTGTCCTCGTAGAACGGGACCATCGCGGCGAGCGGTGGCGCCATGAAGCGGCCATCGGCGGAGAGGCGGCGCTGGCGCTCGGCGCGTGTCTCGAAACGGTCAAAGAGTTCGATGTCCTGCTCGCGAATCGTCGGGTTTGCAGCGAGGAACGCGGGCAGTTCATCCATGGGGCGCGGTTCGCAGTTGAAGCCGATGGGCCGCCACTCGACCACCAACTCAAAGCCTTCGCACTTGTGGTCCGGCTTGTGGTGAATGCGCTGGATGGCATCGAAGGTTTCGCGCCAGACCTGCGGCATCGTGAGATACGATGGGATAATCCTGTCGCGCTGATCGGGCGGGAGTTGAACGACCGCGTTGTCGAGCCGGGCCGTGACCTTTTCGCGTCCGTAGTCGAGCGCCTGGGCGTGGTCGCGGTCCATGCCTTGCTGGCCCCGCAGGTGGCCCATCTCGTTCTTCAGGATGCCGTGATAGCCCTCATGGCCGGCCTTGGCGCGGGAGTTGCCCGCCTTTCTTTCCTCCCACGCGGCGACGAACTCCCCTTCCATGCTGCTATAGCCGACGATGATCTGTCCTTCGCTAATCTCATAAAGCATCTGCGCCTTGGCGCGGCTCATCGTGGCCGTGCCGCGCTCGCAGAGCAGATGCATTTTCCAATCCAGCGGCCAGCCATTGCGCTCGATGAGCAACGCGACGCTGAAAAGGAAGTCGCGCTGCTTGAGCTTGTCCCAAGTGCCGTCGTTGTTCGGCGTGCGCGGGCGCTGGATGAAGCAATCGGGCAGATAGTAGCTGCACGACAAATCCCAGAACCCGAATTGCAGGACGCGGCACTTGCCGAAGCCCGGCACGTAACCGCAGATGTCCTGCTCCATGTCGTCGCCGCTCACGTATTCGAGCCAGCGCACGCCGTCCCGCGTGCCGGGGATGTAAGGCAGGATGTTGCGCGCGGCGTGGCTGCCATAGCGGACCATCTCGACGACGGCCGGGTCGATCTTCACCCGGCGAATGTTGTGATCCTGGAGGGCGCGCGGCAGATAGCCGGCATCGGGCGGCGGGCACTGCGGATGGCCGGCGTCATTGACGAAACCAGGGATCGCGTATTTCTCGCTGCCGGTGCGCCACCATGCGCGCCACTGCGCCTGAATCTTGCGGATGGCCGGTGCGAACTTGCGCTGATTTGCCAGGAGAATGTCGCGCACCCATTGCTGAGCCGCGGGAGTCAGCATCGTGCCCCTGGCGTCGGGATAGCGGCGCTCGTCCACGAGCCAGCGCCAGTCCCGGCCGGCATCGTTCCATTCGTCGAATAGGGTGCGCAGGTATTGCTTGCTCCAGCCCTCGCGCCCACGGTTCAGGTCGGCCACGGCCTTGCAGCCCTGGTTCGGATTGGGCGCGCCGGCGATCCGCATCATGGCGTCGTGCAGCTCGCGAACGTTTTCCTGCTCGTCGGTGTCGTAGCCGAAGAAATCGGCGCGATCCTTCGCGTCGGGAAACTTCAGCATGTGCCGGGACGATTTAACGACCGCGTCCGAGTAGGGGAGGTTGAGGAGCTTCATGATTATTTCGCGGCCAGGGCTTTCGTGTTGCGCTTGCCGGCGCGGTTGGCCTCGGCCTGGTTGAGCAGCTCCCGCAGATCCGTCAGGGCCGTGAGCAGCGCCGCGCGCTGTTCGTCCGTGGCGCGCAGGTAGTATTCCTTGTCGATGCCGAGCGTGATGGCCGGGGTGATCTGCTCGTTCCAGGCACGGGCATCGGCAGCCGTCTCGATCTCCTCGCGCTGTTCCTTGGTGAGCCGCTCCTCGTAGCGTTTGCCTTCGGTCTTGAAACGCTTCTGCACCTCCTTGGGCAGGTCCGTGAAGACATCGACGCCGAGATACTCCGGGTTGTCGGGATATTCCTGTTCCAGCCAGGCGCGGAGGTAGAGCGCGTTGGGGCGGAAGCCGGGCTTGTTGTTGGAGCGTCCATCTTCCTTGCCGCCAAATTCGAGGAGCAATTGCCGCTGACTCTTGCCTGCGATGAGCTTCTCGATCTCGGCGCGCTTTTTCTGGAGCTGCTCCGGGACATCCTCGCCGCTGCACGCGAGCAATTCTTCGAGGTCGATCTTCTTGCCGAGTTTGCAGATCGCCTGCACACCTTCGGCAATTTCCATGAGACGGTAGGCCGTGCCGCGCGAGACTTTGGGCGCGTGATCTTCAAGCCAGCCCTGAAGCCCTTCGCCTTTCTTCAGGTCGTGCCCCCCCTTTTTAGGTTGTCCGCGCGCGGACAACCTCGCCTTCAATTTCATCATCATCGCGCCGAAAAGGATCTGATCGCGCTGCCCGCCGACCGCCTTTTCCCACTGCATGGAGAGCTGGAGACCAAGCAACTCGTCCTCATCCTCGGGCTCGGTGGTCGTCGCGGCAATGGCCCCGGCCGCGTCCCGGCCCTCCAACATCCCGCCGTAGGGAAGAAGCTTGCCCAACGCAGACCCGGAATGATCCGGCCCACTAGAGCCGTCTGCTGATGCCGAAGGGCGCGGCGAACGTTTCTCCAGCTTGGCCAGCCAGGCCGTGAGCAGGGCGTGCATGGTCTTTTTGCTGGGCGGACACCCCGCGAGCAACTCGCGCAGGTAGGCGATATTGGGTGCGGTGGGTTCGTCGTAGCTGCACTGGAGCGATGACCGCAGGTCGTCGATGGATGTGCAGAGGTCGGGATGAATCTTGGTGCTCATAAAATCAGGGGCGGTATTCGCCATCGGGGACGAAGTGGCGCTGGGCGCGCGTAAAGACGGGTGGGAGCGGATGCGTGGGGCCGCGGAACTCGGCGCGCTTGGCGGCTGTCTTGTGAGCCAGAGCGAGGCTCGTGATGCCGGCGACCGGGAGATTGAATGAGGCGCGGAAGGCAGGGCTCTTCTCGTCGATGTCCGTGAATTGCAGGAGGTCGCCGGCCGGGCCGGGCTGGATGCCGTCGCAGCGGATTCCTTGCGGAAGGATGAGGTCGGCGAGGATGGCGCTCATCAGGCTTGGCCCTCCTTGCGTTGGAGTTCAGTCTTCGAGGATGAACTGGCAAGAACTCGACGCGCTTCTTGACGAGCAATTATTGCGGCTCTTAGACCACGCGCGTCCTCTGGAGAAGTTGAGTCAGTCCCTCGATTTTGTTCCGCACTCCATCGAAGTCCTTGAAGCTCAAGCAGCGTCCAAACTCGACGCCGCCATTTTAGGGTTTGCCGAAACGCGGCAATGGCCAGCACTAAGCGAAAATGAAACGAGCATGCTTTGCTTGCGCCTGGAGTTTGCCGTTCGTCTATCCAGTTTCCTACAGACGCCAGGTGCGCGTCGAGCGCTGGACTGGACTGCGCCATTAGCCATGCCCGATATGCTTCGCTGGCTTCTGACCGAGGCGTGGCAGGATTATGGATTCGAGCAAATACGTTCCATGGCATCGAGTCTCCTGCGGCCCGGAGGCAGCGCCAGACATCGGCCAGGGCTTTCGTGAAAATCCAATCGAAGATGTTCATAGTTCGCGGGTGGTGAGAAATTGGAGGAGGCTCTCGCGGGTGATGTGTTGCCGCGCGTTGGCGATGGAGAGGGCACGGCCCCGGAGATGACTAGCGGCGAGGAGCCGGCGCACATGGTCGTCTCCGCAATCGAAGGTGTGGGTGACTTCCCACACGCTGAAGGTGTCGCGGCGGTGCAAGAGATCGACCTGGAGATCGAGCGCGCTGAGGCGGACCCCTACGAAGAGTTCGGGAGTGCGGAGCATCTCGACGCTCCGGGCCTGGATGCGGATCATGGAACGCGGATCGCGGTCATCCATGGTGGCGGCGTCCTCTTCGATCTTCACCGCGAGATTGAAGCCGCGCAGCTCGTGGGTCTCACGGGCCAGGCGGATGACGTGTTTCGCGCTGAAGCCGAGCAACGCAGCGGCAGCCTCCGGCAGGAGGAACGGCCGGAACAGGTGATGATAGAAATCATCCTGAACCAACTTGGGCTGGGGAGCGGCCGTCATTGCTTTTTCCCTCCCCTGGCGGCGCATTCTTGAACGGCGGGACGCAGGGAGGTCATTGGCCGTTGGCTGGCTGTCTATTTCCGTCCATTCCTTCCGGGAGGTTTAGCTTGAGCTGACCGGTGGCGATGAGATCGAGTTGATCGTCGGCGAGGTCGATGTGGCGGTAGATCGCGCGGAGAGGCTCGACGATTAGCAGGTCGGTCGGTAGGAGTGCGAGGAGACCGGACAGGTAGGCGCGGGCCTCGGAGACCGGCATCGTGCGGACCTCGGCCGCAGTGGTCGCGAGAAAGAATTCGACCGGGGATGGCTTGTTCACGCGATAGCCTTTCGTTCGGAAAGCGCGTTAGTGAGCTTCCGCTTCACGCCAGGACAGCGGCCATCGCTCGATTGCCTGATGGACTCAGGGCTGCATCCGATGTGATTGGCGCACGCAGTGATCGAACCAAAAGCACCGATGATTTCGGCTTTGACTTTCCACCAGCGTTTGGAAGAGTGGGGCATAGTTGGTAGTTGAGAGATACCAAATTTAGGAAACCAGTCAACCGAATTTAGGGAAAGTATTTCCACGAATAGGAATGAGCAGCAGTCCCCAAGAGGTAATTGATCGAGTGGCCCGCAAGATGGGAGTGGACCTGCCAACGCTCGCAAGCAGGCTTGGCCTAGAGGGGCGGACTCTAAAACGGATACGTGCGGGCGAATACAAGCTGTCAGAGACGGTGCGCCTCCATCTCCAAGATTTGGAAGTCTTGTATGACCAGGTCGTGCCTAAAGTAGGCGCCGTGAAGCGAAAGGCGGAGTCGCCACGCCGAGGCCGCGAAGATACCGTGGAGTATGGCCGAAAAGACGATGAGTCACTGCGGTTGGTGATCGCGAGATTGACTGAGGGGTTTTCAGTCAACGATCTCGCGGCAATGATTTCCAAGATCGCAGACGATCAGGATTTACCTAGCGGTCTGCGGACGCGGGTCGTGAAGATTATTAGCGAGTTCATCCCCCAGCGGATGACGAAGTGAAAAATTAGAAGCCGAGGAAAAGAATCATGAAGACGATGTGCATCACGATTGCAGCTTTGCTGTTTGCCCAGCTAGCCCGGTCCGAAGAAATCAAGCTGGCAAATGGCCAGATCATCAAAGGCGACATCAGTCGGGTCGAACCGGACGGGCTTGTTCTGATGACGGATGCTGGCATCGAAAAGGTCAGCTTCCTTCTTCTCGATGAGGCAGCTCAGAAACGATTTGGGTTCGACCTCAAAAAGGCAGACGAATATCGCGCGCAGCAGCGGGCACTCCGTCAGCAGATGGTCGAGGCGCAAGCGGCAGCCCTGCGGGCCAAACAGGAGCGGCTGGCAGAGAGGCAGTTTGACGAGTCCAAGATGGTCGTCGATGCGGTGATCCTTCAGGTGCTCAAAGACGGCGTTATGGCCAAGCTGTTCACGAAAGTGAAGACCGATGGGACGGAGTATGTAACGCTTCCGCCGGCCACCGCCCTAGACAGGAATCCGCGAGTCGTGGCGCGCCCGACAAGTTCGGAGTCCACGCAGATGATTTCGGAACGTGCAATGATCTTCGGCACGCCTAAAGGTCTTGCGGATGAAGACATCTGGCAGGGGGCGATTTGGCCCGCGGGCACATACAGCTATGAATCTGTGGGCGGAAGTCGGAAAACACTTCGCGCCTATGCGACATCGCTAGAACTGGCAAAGGCGAAGTTAAGTGAGCAGCAGTGAATTGGTGCTGATGGATTGATTGCTCTTTCGCGAGAGACGTAAGCGTAGGGCAAGACGGTTGGCGGGTGACAGATGGTATCGGTGAAAACGTCGGCAACGTCGTGCGATCTTCATGACTGAGCGGTCCAGTTTCATGCCCGCGTGAATGGCGCTGGAAAGCGGCTTGCGCGCACTCGGGGTGAATTTTCAGCCGCTGGAAGGACAAACCCCGCTGGTATTCTGCACGCCTTTTAAAAGCCGTGCACCGTCGCGGGCATGGAACAACCCGCCCTCGATAATAGCAAGCCTGCGCTGCTCCTCCCGCCGCTCACGCCGGGAAAAGAATCTTCCGAGTTCATCCTCGCCGCCGTCGCCCTGGTCGCCGTCTTCATCTCAATGTGGTGCGGCAAGCTCGACTCTGGCCTGGCGAGCACGCTCATCGGTCTCATCGTCACGAGCTTTCCGGCGTTGCGTGTCTGGCTGAAGGCGAGTCACGCCGATGCGGCGGCTGTGGCGCTGGGTCATTACTATCTGGCGCAGAATAGTGGCGGGCGTGCGAATGCGGTTTTGGCGATTGCCTCGGCGTTGAAGTCGCCGGCAGAGGCGCCAGGCGCGACGCCCTTCACGGCAGGCGGGACGTCCACCATACCCATGGTCGCCGCCGCTGTTGCGATGGCGATGATTGCGATGCTGATCTCGGGGTGCGCGGAGGAAAGCTATCGGCTGGGCACGAAGACGGCGGCAGCGCGAGGGCGCATCCAGTGCAACGCGACGGGCATCACGGTCGAGGCGCGTCCCAACTACTACTACTTTCACGCGGACAAGCTCGACAACAGCACGGCAACGACGGCGGGAGGGCGGGCATTTGCGGGTGGGGTGAATGCGGTTGGATCGGCGGCGGGTGGCATGGTCCTGTCGGCGGGTAGCTCCGGGCTGTTTGGCAAAGCCGCGGGAGCGGCAGTGCCGTTGGCGACTTCGATTTTCTCCAAGGCCGGCGCTCATGGGGATGTGGGGGCGAAAGGGGAAAGGATGAATGCAAAGGTGCTCGCCGCGGGGACGAGCCTCGGCAGGGCTTGGCGGATTCCGTTTCGAACAGACGCGGAGAGGATGCGACTGCGAGACGATGTTCCGCTCATCCTGACGCTCGATGCACGCCGGGAGGAAGTCATCGTCGGGCCTCGCGGGGAATTTCTCATTGTGCCTCGGGTAGTGGCGTTGCGCTGACCATGAGAGCGGTGATCTTTTTTTGCCGGTTGCTGGTTGCCGCGTGCGTCTGCTCGTCGGCGCTGGCCGATACGGTGACTTGGTTTTCGCCGGAGCAGGATACGCAGTCGGCGCTGATCGCGTTCGTGAACGGTGCGCGAAAAGAATTGCTGGTCGCGGATTATAGCTTCGTTTGCCCTCCATTGACCGATGCTTTGATCGCCCGGCATCGGGCCGGCGTGGACGTGTCGTTGGTCTTGGATCGCACACAGGCGGCCGGCCGAGCCGAGAAAGCGGAATTGCTCCGGCTGCGGGCGGCTGGCGTGACCTACCTGGTCGGCACCAGTAGCAAACACCGGATCATGCATCACAAGTTTATGGTGCGCGATGCGGCGTCCGTGTTGTCCGGTTCTTACAACTTCACGAGCAGCGCCGCGCTCGAAAACAACTTCTTCGACATCGTGACGGATGCGGGGAGGGCAAGGCGGTTCGCTGCGGAGTGGCTGGGCATCCGTGACTTCATGAAGGGACAGGCACAGCCGTGAGCAGTCATGTCTCCATCCCGTCGAAGGAAGCGCTCCTGGGAGAATACTTCACCCGCTTCATGGCTTGTGTTCCGACCCCTGGCCGCGTGGCCGAGATCGAGCGGACGCTCGATGTCATCTTTGCGCATCGCGACCGCTACGAGGCTGTGGCGAACAAACTGCCAGCCCCTCCATGGTGGATTATCGCGCTGATCCACATGCGCGAAGCGTCGCTGGATTTCGGAACGCACCTGCACAACGGAGATCCGCTCTCCAAGCCCACGGTGCACGTTCCGAAGGGCCGCCCGACCGGCAAGGGTCCATTCACCTGGTCGGAAAGCGCGTGGGATGCCCTGCGCTACGACCGGCTCGACAAGATGGACTATAGCGATGTGGCCGGCGCGGCGTATGCCCTGGAGAGTTTCAATGGGTGGGGATACCGCTTCCACGCCAACGCCAGCCCGTATCTATGGGCGGCTTCGAACCGCTACATAAAAGGCAAGTTTACTGACGACGGTCATTACGATCCGTCCGCCGTCGACGCGCAGCTCGGCGCGATGACCGTCCTTCGGCATGGCGTCAACACGGGTCGATTCATTCTTCGCGGCCAGGGGGTCCAGCCAATCGGATGATTTCCGGCGCGTTCTTTCTCATGGTGTTCATAGATCCGGCGCTCTCGGGCGTCGGAGGCATAGGGGAGCCGTCGTTCGTTGCGTCGTATCAAATGATGCTGGGGAGCATTGGCGCAACGGCGACGGCATTCCTCGGCGAGATCATGCCGTCCACGGCGCCGTCCTCGGTTGGGGCATGGCTCCAGAATCTCCTCTACGTCGCTGGCGTCATCTTCTTCCTGGTCGCAGGAATCAAAAATGTGAAAGAGCTTTTCGGCCGCACGACTCCGATCACCGCCGAACTGAGGACGCTGGAAAAGGAAATGCGCGAGGCGGTCGAACACCAGGACAAGCGTCGAGCGAGCAACACGCGCGATCTCTTCGATGCGATCGAACAATCGAAGCAAGACCTCGGGGATCGCATAGGGAAGGTTGAGCGGATTCAAGACGTGCTGGATGAGCGGACGAAGAGCACCAATCACAAGATCGACTCGGTCGAGACCAAGGTGGACCGCCTCCTGTCGGGCCGGAAAGGAATCCCATGAACGCCGAAGATCTCGACCTTCTCCGCGAGAAAATCATCCAGCTCTGCCGGGCGGCCAACGTCCTTGGCATTCCGCGCGCCCGCATCCTGCGCACCATCCAGCGCAGCGGCTACGAGGTCGACGAAGCGGGAATCGAACGCGAGCTGCGCCACCTGACCAGTGCTGGTTTGATCACGGCATTGAAGGGCGCTGCGCTCACCCCGGCGCTGGCGCGTTACGCCACCACGGCGGCGGGCGACCATGAACTCGAACGGCGAGGGCTGCTCTCATGAGCGCAATGAGCTTGGCGCTAGACGCCCGAATTTCGCCCCGCGACAGCGGTTCCGCTGTCACGACCCTTTTCGGTAGGCAGAGGGCGTTACAAGAGTCTGCAAAGGCCCTTCGCGCTATGCGTCAAGGTTCTTGTCGCGGCTTCACGGAGTCAATTTTGTGATCGAGCGGAACAAAATCGTCCAAAATCTGACCGTCGAGCAGCTCGACGCGTTTGTCGCCGCCCTGGCGGCATTGCCGGGCGGTGAGCGGACGCTGGAAGCCATTCGGCGCAAAGCGGCCGAGATGGGGATCACCATCTCGCTGATGAGCGCGAAAGCGTTTCGCGACACGACCTTCGACCGGCATCTGGAAAAGATTCGCCAGGCTCAGGACGTGGCGCTCCAGGTTGAGCAGATCGAACAAGGCGGAAGCACCCTGGCCGACGCCTCGGCCAAGTTGCTCAGCAAGCGCATCTTTACCGCGCTCATGGACGCGGAGGATGAAGACTCAGCCGGCGACATCGATGTCGATGCGCTTTCTCTCGCCGTGTCCCGTCTCCGGCGTGGTGACCAACAGGGCCGGCTTGTGGCGGCCGCGTTGCAGCAAGCGCAGGCCAAGCTCCGCGAGTATGAGCAGCGCGAGATCGAGCGCGCGGCCAAGGCGGAGTCGGCCAAACAGCAACTGGAGGCGGTCAAAAAGACGGGCGGACTCTCGCCGGAAGCGCTCCAAATGATCGAGGAGGCGGCGCACCTGCTATGATTGCGCGTCCTGAATGGGTGGCGTCCGACTTTTCGGGGAAGTGCAAAGTCTTCCCGGCCTCCAAGGCCATGCTCCTGCCATCGCAGGCACGTTGGGTGAAGGACAATTCGCGGCTCAAGCTGGCCGAGAAATCCCGCCAGATCGGCTGGACCTGGTCATCCGCCTACCGGCTCGTTTCCGTGAAATCCCTGGTGAGCGCCCGTCTCGACGCGTGGATCTCCAGTCGTGACGACATCCAGGCGCGGCTCTTCCTGGAAGACTGCAAAGGTTTTGCGGCCCTGCTCGACAAGGGCGCCCGCGATCTCGGCGAACAGGTCATCGACGACAAGGGCCACAGCGCTTATGTGCTGGCCTTTGCCAATGGGCTGCGGGCGCACTCGATGAGCAGCAACCCTGACGCACAGGCCGGCAAGCGAGGCGACCGCGTGCTCGATGAGTTCGCGCTCCATCCCGATCCGCGCAAGCTCTACTCGATTGCCTATCCCGGCATCACCTGGGGCGGCTCCCTGGAGATCTTCAGCACGCACCGGGGCAGCGCGAACTTCTTCAATCAGCTCGTGCTGGAGGCGCGCCACAAGGGGAACCCAAAACATTTCTCCCTGCATCGCGTCACGCTCCAGGATGCTCTGGACGAAGGGTTCCTCTACAAGCTCCAAACCAAACTGCCGCACGACGACGAGCGGATCGGCATGGATGAAGGGGAGTATTTCGACTTCATCCGGGCCGGGTGCGCCGATGAGGAAAGCTTCCAGCAGGAATACATGTGCGTCCCGAGCGACGACGCGTCCGCGTTCCTGAGTTACGAGCTGATCGACGGATGTAAATATCGACCAGGCGAAAAGTGGGAGCTGACGATCGCCGAACTCGCCGCGTGCCAGGATGAGCTGTTCCTCGGCGGTGACATCGGCCGGGTGAAAGACCTGACCGTCTTCTGGATCGTGCGCCGCGTTGCGGATTTCCGGCCCACGGTGCACCGGGTCGCGTTGCAAAACACGCCCTTCGACGAACAGGAGCGCCGGCTTTACGAGCTGCTTGCGTTACCGAACCTGCGCCGGGCCTGCATCGACAACACCGGCATCGGCCGCCAGCTCGTCGAGCGGGCCGCGAAACGCTTTGGCACCTACAAGGTCGAGCCGGTGACCTTCACCGCGGCGGTGAAAGAGGAGCTGGCGTATCCGCTCCGGGCCGGGTTCGAGGACAAGACCGTCCGCATCCCGGACGATCCGAAGATCATCGCCAGTCACCGCGCCATCCGAAAGGAAACGACGGCGGCGGGAAACCCGCGCTTTGTCGCCGAGAGCACGGCGGCCGGCCACGCCGACGATTTCTGGGCGCATGCGCTCGCCCTCCATGCGGCCAAGCGGGCCGTGGCTACCTACTCCGCCACCCTGTGCTGACCCTGTGCATGCGCTCTTCACCATTCTTCTTTTCACGCTGATGCAAATTCGCGCCGCAATTTCCAAGGACGGTTCGCAGGTCTTCATTCGCGACGAGGCCAGCGGCCAGCTCGTGCAACGCTCCAACGCGGCGATGCACCCTTTCCTGCGCGGACTCGACGGGATGAGCAACGTCGCGGGTGACAAGCTCACCCGGCCATATGCGCACAGCGTCTGGGTGCAGCGGGCCATCAAGAGCGTCGCCGATCCGATTGCCACCGTGGCGCTCGGGTTCTTTGAGCGCGGTGCCGATGGCAATCTGGATGAGGTAAAGGAGCCGGCGCTTGCTGCGTTCTGGGAAACGCCGGCCATAGACCGGAGCGGCCTGATGGAGCGCGCCGATTTCATCGAGGCGTGCACGGGCTGGCTGAAACTCGCGGGCGAGTTTTTTCTGATCCTCGATGACACCTGGCTGACTCAGCGATTTGCAACAACGCACGCCCCTTTGATCATCGCCCGGCCGGATCGGATGCGCCCGATCCTCCAAAACAACCGCCTGGCGGGTTGGGAATGGACGGATGCCACGGGCCAGAGGCACGCGCTCCTGGCGGAACAGGTCATCCATCGCAAGCTCTGGAATCCCTACGACGATCTGCGCGGCCTCGGCGAATACGAGGCGGCGAAGACGGCGAGCGAATGCGACTACCTGGCCGGGAAGTTTGCGCTAAACATGAACCGGGCGAACGGCGACCGGGGCGTGATCGTGGTCGCCAAGGGCGGCATCCCGTCCGACCCGCAACAGGAACAGATCACCCGCGCCCTCCGCGAAAAGGCCAACGCGGCCCGCGAGGGAAACTTCCGGCCCATCTTCCTTTCCGGCGACGTGGCCATCGAAGATCCAAAGATCGCGGCGCCCGACGCGAACTTCGTGGCTGGCCGCCTTCAGAGCCGGCATGAAATCTTCATCGCCTTTGGCGTGCCGCCGAGCATGGCGGATCTGGTCGCCAACTATTCCATCGGCGCGGCGAGCGACTGGCACATGTTGATCGTCAAAACGTGCATCCCGCTGGCCAATGGAAAACTGGCCGGAGCAGTCTCAGCGGTGTCGCGGCGGTTCTTTCCAGGTGGGCGGTCCAATCTGATTGCGCAGTTCGACTTCGACGATCACCCGGTCATCCAACAAGTGCGCCGGGAGCGGATCGACACGGGCACGAAGCTCTGGGATCGCGGCGTGCCGTGGGACAAGGTGAGCGATCATCTCGACCTCGGGCTGCCCCAGTTCGAAGGGAGCGACAAAGGTTACCTCCCATTCAATCTTGCGCCCGTCGACGCCGAGTCGCCTCTTCCGACGAGCGACGCGCAACCAGTCGCACCGAAGCCGGAGGAAGATCCCGTCGAACTCATGCGCCTGGCCTTCGCCGGCCGGGAGCCGGTGCTCCTCTTGCAGGATGCGTTCACGGCGGATGCGGGCACGTTGCAGATCGGCGCCCGGAAGACGGGCGAACGCGATCCGGCGCGGGTGCGCATGGCCAATGCGCATCTGAGGAGCCGCGGACCGGCCATCAAACGGGCGCGCAACAAGTTCAGCAAGTCGCTGATGGCCGCCCGGCGCGAGGTGCTCGGGAAGCTTGAAGCGGCGGGCCGCAAGGCAACGACCAAAGCGGCGGCGGCGGATTTCCTTTTCGACCTGGCCGGGTTCAAAGCCACGCTGATCGCGAACATGCGAAAGGCGTCGGAGATGACGCTCCAGGAAGCGGGCCAGCAACTCTACGGGGAAGTGCCAGGGATGAAGGATGACGTATTCACGATGCCGCCCGCCGAGGCGCACCGGTTCCTGCAACAGCGCGAAAACCTGCTCAGCGGCGTTGCCGACGATGTCTTCGACAAGGTGCGCAAGCAGCTCCAGGAAGGCATCGACGCGGGCGAGAGCCACGCGCAGCTCGCCAGCCGCGTGCGCACGGCGTTCAACGGGATCGAGGACGGGCGGGCGTTGACCATCGCGCAGACCGAAGTCGGCGCGGCGTATGGCGAAGCGCGCCAGGTGGCCATGGATGAGGCCGGGATCGAGTGGAAGGAATGGCTGACGAGCGGCCTGGCCACGGTCCGCGCGACGCACCGCGACGCGGAAGGACAGCGCGCGCGGACGAACGACGCTTTCCATATCGGGGCGGTGCATCTCATCGCGCCGGGCATCCCGGCCGGCCCTGGCGACAACGATCCCGGCGAGATCATCAACTGCCACTGCGTGTCCATTCCGGTCGATGGGCCGGGAGATGAAAAAAGTAACCAGCAATCATGAGCAAAATAATCCGCACTCTCAATCCCGAGGTCCGCGTCATCGACGCGGCCAAGGGCATCGTCGAATATGTGGCCAGCGACGAAACGCTCGATTGCTATCGGGAGATCGTTCGCGCCTCGGGCTGGCAGTTCACCCATTTTTCCAAGAACGCGCCTTTCGTGGATTCGCACGATTACTCGTCGCTCGAAAAGCAGGTCGGCCGCGTCGTCGACTTCCGTGTCGTCGGCAAGCAGCTCGTCGAGCGGGTGCAGTGGGCCAAGGACGTGGAGGAAAACAAGCTCGCCCAGCTCGGCTGGAAGATGACCGAGGCGGGCTTCCTCAAGGCGGTGAGCGTCGGGTTCTTCCCGGTGAAGCAGGCCAGCAAATGGGGTGATGAAAAGGCGTTCGTCGATGCCGTGAAAGAACTGGGCCTGAGCCCGGAACAGGCGGCGATGGCCAATGTCATCTTCCTCAACCAGGAACAGATCGAGTTGAGCGCCTGCATCATCGGCGCGAACCCGAACGCCCTGGCCAAGGCGCATGACGAGGGCGCGGTGACCGACGCCGATCTGGCCGGGGTCAATTTCACGGATGATGACATGGCGGCACTTCATCACCTGGCCGGGGTGTATCCGCAACTGAACCCGCTCATGCGCCGCGTCGCCGACTCGACGCTGGCCGCGATCCCTTTCCGCAAGAACCGCAAGCAACCCGCAACCCCGGCTGATGGACTCGACGCCGCTGGGGAGGCTCAGCGTCGAGAGCAGAGCGAGTTCCTGAGGAAATTCAACGCAGTCACAAATCACTAATTCGATGAAACGCATACACACATTCAACCGCAACGCCACGCGGCGGCTCATCGGCTCTCAAGAGCAGCCGATGGAGGAACCGTGGCAGATGCTGCACGAACAGCAGCAACAGGAAGGCCCTGGCGTGATGGAGCCGGCCGAGTTCCAGAAAAAAGTGCTCGAAGGGGTCGAGGCGCAAGGAAAGCAGATCAAAACGCTCGGCGACAAGATGAGCGAAGTCACCACGAACCTCGGCAACGCCGACAAGGAAACCAAGAAGGCGTTTGAGGAACTGGCCAAGGTCCAGAAAGAGAACGCGGACCTGAGCACCAAGCTGCTCGCCGTCCAGAAATCGCAACTCGCCGTGCAGCGCGAAGTGCACACCAACTGGGGCAACCCGGTCGAGCGCTTCACCAAGAACGCGGAAGTGCGCGAACTCATCAACGCCCTGGTGCGGACCGGGCTCGAAGAGCGCACGACCAAGCGCCATGCCGAGGTGCTCAAGGATATTCCCTTCGAGGGAAAACGGTTTGGCATCGCGCCGGAGCAGAAGGACCTCTCCGAGGGCGCTTCGCCGGGCAGCACGTATCTGCGAGACCAGCTCTCGAAGATGATCTACGACGCCCTGCCGGACTTCGGCATCTGGAACACGCTCGGCACGGAAGACATGGGGACCAAGAACCTCATCCTCCCGGTCGATACCGCGGACCCGATCGCGAACTTCATCGCGGAGGCCGGCGAAATCGCCGACGATGCGAACATCACCGGCACGAGTGTGACGGCCATCGCGAAAAAGATCGCGGTGCTCCTGAACATCAGCCGCGAGCTGCTCCAGGATAGCGAGTATGACGTGACGGGCCGCGTCGTGAAGAAGTTCCTGCGCGCGGTGGCCAAGCGGATGGATTTCGCGGCCTTCCGTTCCGATGGCACCAACGACGCGCTCAACGGCGCCTATACCGGCGTGTTCGGTTTCGGCACGCAGATCGTCGCCGCGACTGGGAACACTTCGGTCGAGACGTTCGACTTCGAGGACATCACCAAGACCGTGCTGGGCGCGGCCGAGGCGGTGCTCGACCGGCAGTGCCGCTGGTGGATGCATCCCTTCATCCTCATCCGCATGCTGTCGATCAAAGACGGCAACGGCCGTCCGATCTTCCTCAACGCGCTGGAGGCTCCCACGGCGGGCGGGCTCGGTTCCATCCTCGGCTTCCCCGTGACCCTGGGCCACGTCCTGCCGACCACGAACACGGCCAACAAGCCGGTGATGGCCTTTGGCGATCCCGAGGCTTACGTCGTCGGCCGGCGCCAGGATTACGAGTTCGACTTCAGCGACCACGCGCGCTGGACGAACGATCAACGCAGCTTCCGGGGCATCTCCCGCGCCGCGTTCAAGGGCCGCCTCGCGGCTGCCCTCACCGTGCTCTTCACCGCCGCGTCCTGAACTGACGAGGCATCAACCACAACCCACTGATCCAATCATCATCATGGCTAAGAAAACCAATCCACAAGTCCGCGTGAAAGTCGCGGGCGGGCTCAATCCGAAGAGTAAACAACTCGACGGCCAGCCCCTCCACGAAGACGGCGCGACCTACCAGCCAGGCGAAGAGTTCGTCTGCGATGCCGACCGGGCGGAAGCGCTCGGCAGCCTCGTGTCGATCATCGGCCCGGTCGAAGTGCCCACCGAACCGGCCAAGTAAAGCGCCGGAAATATCCGCCTTCGAATCACCCGGTGCTGCGCGAGCGGCACCGGGTTGAGGCGGCGAAAGACCTGACGGTCACAAACCAAACCATCAAATCATGAAAACAGTCATTCCTCTCATCCTCAGCATCTGCCTCTTCTCGCTCGGCGCGTATGGCGGCGACGTCCAGTTCCGCCGCACGGCGG
>JBBRPL010000138.1:0-20297 GCA_038228205.1 Chthoniobacterales bacterium | reverse complement strand
TGGTGGCCTGCTTCCGCAGCCATTGTAGGTCTTCAGAACAAGGAACATCAGAGGTGACGATAACCATCTCGATAACCTCTCCGAGGAACTCTCGCCAGACAAGAAAGATGTTACGCTATTTGCGCCGCACTACACTAGAAGACGCTCTAGCTACAGACCCGTGGTCATCTCCGTCAGCTGCTTGGTCGCGATGCCGATGGGCCGATCCAGCGGGATGCCCGCGCAGGTGAGCAGCGTGGTGAGGAGGTCGCCTTGGTTGCCTTTGGTCTCGGCCAGGAATTGGCCCGTGTTGACGGTACCGCCGCCGCGGCCGGCGATGATGAAGGGGAGGTTTTCCCGGGTGTGCTTGTTGCCGTCCTCCAGGCCGGAGCCCCACATCATGATGCAATTGTCGAGCAGGGTGCCGTCGCCTTCGCGCAGGCTGGCCATCTTCTTAATCATGTAGGCGAATTGGGCGATGTTGAAGGCGGCGATCGCACCGACCTTTTCGACCTTGTCGAGCTGGTAGTTGTGATGGGTCTGGGAGTGGTGCTCGTCCTTGAAACCGAGTTCCGGGTAGGAAACGCCATTGGGCGTGGAGCCGATGTAGGTGCTGACGCGCGTCGTGTCGGTTTGGAAGGCCAGCACATTGAGGTCGCACATGACCTGCATGTACTCGCTGCGTTTGTCGCCCTCGGGAATCTTGATCTCGATCGGTGGGGAATCGGAGGCGTTGCGTTTGCTGGTGCTGACTCCGGCCTTTTCCAGGGCCGCCTCTTTCTGGCGATATTCGATGGCCGCTATGCGGCGCTCCACGGAGCGCACGCTGTCGAGATATTCATCGAGTTTGTGCTGGTCGTCCCGCGGCAATTTCCGGCGAAGGTCCCGGGCGCCGCCGAGGACCAGATCGAGCATCTGGCGATCCAGCGCGTCGGCCGGGGTGATTTTTCCGGAGTTATCGAACTTTCCGAAGAGCCGGTTCAGAACGCTGCGCGGATTGGTCTCGGCGGGGACGGCCTGGGTGGGCGAGCGAAAGCTGCAATGCGAATAGTACCCTTCGTTCAGCCCTTCCTGGTTTTCCTTGTGCGTCTGCGGCATCGTGGCCAGCTCCAAGGACGGCAACGAGGTGAGACCTCCGACGTAGTTGGCGGCGATCTGATCCGCGGAAATTGCGATGTTGATCTGGTTCCGTTTCCCGGGATCGGGCAAGGACGCGGTGAGCCACGTGGACAGTTCGAGCGCATGGGGCGCGCCATTGAACGGGGCGATCGGGGTTCCCGTGATGCCCTTGATGAGCAGGCACTGGTCGATCACCGGAGCCAGGGATCGGAGGGCCGCGGGCAGCGGCTCCAGCAGGAAACTTTCCGCGTCCGCGGGCCAGAATTGATCCATGATGACCCCGTGCGGCATGTACATGAAGCCGAGGCGGACCGGCGGTTTGACCGGCTTGCCCTTGCCGGAGTCGGCCCAGCCCATGGATTCCAAAAGGGGCAGGGCGAGCGAGGCTCCGATCCCCTTCAGATAGGTGCGGCGATTGATGAGGAAGTTATTTCGCATTGGGCGTGGAGGCGACTTGTTCCGGAATGGAGCGATTGATAAAGGGATAACTGGTAACGATCTCGGAGATTAGGGTCTGCATGCGGTAGCCATCCCGGGCGATGGTCTCCATGAGGTGATCGACCACGATTTCGTCGTAGCCCTCGAGCCGGCGGCACAGGGCGTAGGACAGCAGCTTTTCCGTCAGGTTGCGCGCCAGTTCATCGCTTCGCGCGGCGATGATGACTTTCAACTCTTTGGGCGACGCAAAGCGCTTTCCCCCCGGAAGCTCGCCCGCGGCGTCGATCGCCCCGCCCGTATCGTCCTGATCGCGCCAGCGCCCGATGGCGTCGAAGTTCTCCAGGCCGAAGCCGATGGGGTCGAGGATCTTGTGACAGTTGGCGCACACGGCGTTCGTGCGGTGCAGCTCCGTGCGCTGGCGCAGGGTCAGATTCTCGATCTTCTTCTTGTCCTGCTTGTCGAGGGCCGGAACGTTCGGCGGAGGAGGCGGCACGTGTTCCCCCAGCACTTGCTCGAGCACCCACACGCCGCGCCGGACGGGGCTGGTGCGATTGGGGAAGGAGGTCGTCGCCAGTATGCCGGGCATGCCCAGGATGCCCCCTCGATTGGCATCCGCCAGTTGCACCTTGCGCATTGCAGGTCCAGTGACGGTTTTTTCCAGGCCATAGAGCGGGGCCAGCGTCCCATTCAGGAACGTATAGTCACAGTCCACGAGACTGACGACGCTGCGGTTGTCGCGCACGATGCTGGCGAAAAACAGGCGCGCCTCGTCGTACATCGCCGAACGCATCTCGGCGGTCATCTGGGGGAATTTGGCGGTGTCGAAGGTCTTGCTCTCCAGGCTCCCCAGCCCGAGCCATTGCGCGCCGAAGCCATCGAACAACGCCCGGGAACGAGGATCGGCGAGCAAGCGCTTCACCTGCGCCTGGACGACCGCCGGCTCGCGGAGCTTGCCGCCATCGGCCAGGGCAGACAACTCGGCATCGGGCATGGTGGCCCACAGCAGATACGACAAACGGGACGCCAGTTGATAGTCATCCAAGGGGACGATCGCCTGACCCGATTCGGCCTCCCGGGCGGGCGTGATAAAGAGGAACTGGGGAGAAACGAGGACCGCCTTGAGCATCAAGCGCAGGGCCGCCGGGTAGGCGAGTTTGTTGGCGCGCGCCAAGTCGAAGACCGCGAGCAGGACATCGAGTTCCGCGTCCGAGGGGGGCCGGCGATAGGCATTGCGGGCCAGCGAGCGGGCGACCTTCCCTGCCGCCTCGCGCAGATCGGCGCCGGGCGCGGGAGTTTCGCCGAACAGACGCTTCTGCACCTCCGTGGGCGGCGAATCCTTGGGCGCCAGAATCCGATCCAGCACTTCATTGGCAATCCCGAGATACTGCTCCGACTGGAGGGGCGACAGCGTGTTCAGATACCCCTCGCCGAATACTTCATCCGGCAGCTCGTCGGCGACGGCCCGGTCCACCCCGAAGAGATCGTGCAGCGTGTTGCCGTACTCGACTTTGGTCAATCGGCGGATGACAAAAAGACCGGGATCCTTCGGGCTGAGGAACTTGATCTTGCCCAGCCAATCCAGGAACAACTGGCGCTCTTCATCGGTCGGCTGTTTGTCCGCTTCCTCCGGCGGCATGTCATGGGCCTTCACGTTGGCGAGCGCCTGTTTCCACCGTTTGCTCGAGGCCGGGTCGCCGGGCCGCGAGAGCTCTTTTTGGAAATTGACTCCACCCTTCCGCTTCTTCTCCCCATGACAGTCCACGCAGTAGGTTTTGACAAAGGGAGCGATGCGATCCTGAAAGGTCTTTTTCGCCTCGGCCTGCAGCGCGGCAAACTCCGCGTCGCTGGCCGGCTCCGCCCGGCAAGGTGTCGTCAGTGATAGCGCCAGGCCAAGGAGGCCCATGGCGATCATGCCACTGGGAAAAGTTACTGGGGTTATCATTCGGATCTTCAGCTCGGCACTATGTTACGGAGGATCATCCGTTGCTCCAGAGCGGTTTAGATTAAATCGTAGGCGCGCGTGGTAGCGCCGATTGAACCCGGATCGAAGAGATGCGGCTACGTAGCGGCGAACCGAGTGGAACGAGATAGCCCGCCGTAGGCGGCCCGAAGGGTGGGAGCGGATGCGACCAGCAATTCATTCGCCGAACAAAGGCCGCCAGGCCCATGTGCGTCAGCCATCAGGACAGGGGCGCGGCTCCATGGGCCACGTTTGTCAGGTTTTTGACCTGCAATCAAGACATGTCCGGGGGTGATTGCCGACGCTGACGGATCCCGACCGCCGAGGTTCCGGGACAGCGGAACCAGACATCAGTTCACCCCGATCGCATAGACCGCGGCATCGTCGAACCAGATCATCTCTTTGTCGCCCGACTGGCCTTTGGCGATGAGTTGCACGGCCAGGCTCGCGGCGGTAGCGGGCGCGCGGATGGTACCCTCGATTTTCACCCACTGGTCGCGGGGCGAGAGCTTGGGGACGAAACTTGGCGCGTCGCCGATTTCCTTCCCCTCGGCATCCTGCCAGACGGCGCGGAGGCTGGCCTCGCCCTGCCCGAGCTGGCGGGTAAAGGCGCGCACTTTGTAATAGCGGCCAGGGATGACTTTGACCTTTTGGAAGAACATCCCCTCGTCCGCTCCGATGATGCAGGCCGAGGCCGGTCCGGCACAGCCCATGCGGCCGCGCTGGGGCGTTCCTTTGTCTTTCATCAGGGTCTCCCAGTCTTTCACCGCCTCTTTGGCAAATGGCGAGTTGCGCACCAGAGCGGTGATGGGCGCGGAGGACGCGGCGCCATTTTGGAAATCGCCATTCAGCAGAAGGTTTCGCATCGGGTTGCCGCGCGTCGCCATCTTCTTTTCCATGACGGCGAATTCCTTCTCGGCCCGCAGCAGGCTGCGCTGCGCGGGGTCGCGCGCCGCATTCAGCGCCGCGGTCGCGCCGGGTAGGATGTCTTCCCAATACCGCGTCGCCTCGGGGTTCGCCGCGTCCGCCCACCAGCGGTACTGCTCGTTGAAGACCCACACGTATTCATCCGCCGCATCCATCGCGGAGGAGGTGGCCTGTTGCAAGCGATCGACAAGGCGCCCCTCGAGCGGCGGATCGGTGTAGACGTCGGAATGCACGTCGCTGCGCGGCGCGCCGACGAAGGCATCCAGGTAGATGGCGAGGCCGGCCTGGACTTGCGCGCGAAACCTGGAGCGATTCTCTGGCGAGACCAGCGCCAGCGTCGTGTTGCGCATGGCGTTGACGTGCTTGAGGTATTGCGCCTCATCGGAGTGCGGATACGACGGCTCGAAGCCATCGACGATCGTGAGGGCCGGCGGTGCGGCGTCGAGCCAGCCGTTCACGAAAGCGGGGTAGAGCGCGTAGCGTCCGCCTTGCTCGAGGCCTTCGCGCGGGTCGCCCCCGAGCGCGCCGAGCGAGGTGCCGGCGTTCATGAAGAGGGTGAAGAAAACCATGTCGGGATATTCCTTCGCCATCGCCGCCATCACCTCGCGCCCGCGCTTGCGCACCTGGGCCGCGTATTCCTCGAAGCTCTTTTCCGGGTGCGCGATGATCTTGGTATTGATGACCGTCGCGCCGTAGCCCTCGGGATCGAACATGAGGCCGCGCAGACCGCCTTCCTTCGCCAGCCAGGCGACCGTCTGGAAATGGTCCACAATGATTTTCCAGCCGTCATCATCAAACGCATCGACGAAGTCCGGTTTCGAAACCGAGAGGCTGCAGCGGACGAAATTGTCCGTGAGCCGGGTGGACTTGATCTGCTTGAGCGTGTCGATTTCCTTCTGGAACCATTCCCGTTTCCACGGTTTGGGGATGCAGGTCTGAAAGGTGGAGACCGGCTTTCCGTTGTCGTCGGTGCCGTCGATACGCAGGGTGATACCGTCGAAAGGCGTCTGTTCGACTTGCGCCAGATTTTCCAAAAAGCGCGCGGGCCCGAAATCGCCCCAACCGAGCTCGATCAATTTTTTGCGCACGGGCCCGCCTCCGGAATCCGTTGGCTTCTGCGCGACCGCGGAGGTGGCGGCAAGGAAGGCGAAAACGAAAGCAGTGGCGATGGCGCGGGCAGGGAGCGACTGGGTCATGGGCGGGGAAGGCGAATAACGAGCGGTGCGATAAATCTAAATCCGGAAATGGGAACCACGGAAAGCACGGATAAGCAGACACGAACGAGGATTCTCACATTCTCCCGTCGGGTGAGTGGCTTCGTGCGTCCGGACACCCGTATCCCTTTGAATCCGTGCCATCCGTGAAATCCGTGGTTATTTCCATCTCCGTTTTTAGGATAAAGAAAGTTTGAGGCATTCTTCTTCTTCGATCTGCTTAGCCTGACCGCCTCACTGCTGCCGCCCGCACGATGAACATCCCCATTCCTTTTGATAACACTTATTCCCGTCTGCCGGAGCGCTTCTTTGCGAAAGTCGCGCCGACCCCGGTGGCAGCCCCGCGGCTGATCCGCGTGAATGCCGGGCTCGCCGGCCAACTCGGGATCGATCCCGAGTGGCTGATGAGCGCCGAAGGCGTGGCGATGCTGGCGGGGAACCGGCTTCCCACGGGCGCCGAACCGATCGCCACCGCGTATGCCGGGCACCAGTTCGGGAGCTTTGTCTCCCAGCTCGGCGATGGGCGCGCCATTCTGCTGGGGGAGGTGGTTGGCCGGGACGGACTGCGGCGGGACATTCAGCTCAAAGGTTCGGGGCCCACGCCCTTTTCTCGTCGCGGTGACGGCCGGGCGGCGCTCGGGCCGGTCTTGCGCGAATATGTGGTGAGCGAAGCCATGGCGGCGCTGGGCATTCCGACGACCCGGGCGCTGGCCGCCGTGAGCACGGGCGAGAAGGTGGTGCGCGAGACGCTGCTGCCGGGAGGAGTGATCACGCGCGTGGCCGCGAGTCACATCCGCGTGGGAACGTTCGAGTATTTTGCCGCACGCGGTGATTCCGAAGGCGTGCGCCTTCTCGCCGATCATGTGCTCGCCCGGCATTATCCCGCGGCGGCGGGGAGCGCGCGACCTTGCCGGGCCCTGCTCGATGCCGTGATCCGCGCCCAAGCCGAACTCGTGGCGCGGTGGCTGTCGGTCGGATTCATCCACGGCGTGATGAATACGGACAACACGTCGGTGGCCGGGGAGACAATCGACTATGGACCCTGCGCCTTTATGGATCAGTACGATCCGGCGACCGTTTACAGCGCCATCGACCGGAATGGCCGCTACGCCTACGGCAATCAGCCGACGATCGCGCACTGGAATCTCACCCGCCTCGCCGAATGCTTCCTCCCGATCCTCGGGGACAATGAAGCCGAGGCGATGGAGCAGGCAGAGGAGGCGCTCGAGGCATTTCCGTCGCTCTTCGCCGCCGCTCACCGCACGGGCTTGGCGCGAAAGCTTGGTTTTTCCACGGAAGAGCCGGGCGACGAGGTGCTCTCCCAGGATCTGCTCAAACTGATGGCGGAAAACCGAGCGGACTTCACGCTCACCTTCCGGGGGCTGAGCGAAGCGACTGGCGCGGAGTCCGAGTCCGGCATGCGCCGGATGTTCACGGATGCCGCAGGCTTCGATCAATGGCTCGCCCGGTGGCGCGCGCGGCTGGCGCAGGAGCAGGTCGATCCACAGGCGCGGCGCGCCCAAATGAAGGCGACGAATCCTGCATTCGTCCCGCGCAATCACCGCATGGAGGCGGTGATCCGCGCCGCGGTGGATCGCGAGGACTTCGGCCCGTTCGAAGAGTTCCTCACCGTCCTGGAGAACCCCTATGAGGATCAACCCCGCTTCGCAGCATACGCGCAGCCGCCAGAGGAGCACGAGGTGGTCCGCCAGACTTTTTGCGGCACTTGACGCCGAACCTTGCCTGGCGCCGCTCCGAGATTTTCCTCGGTCACCAGGGATGTTTCCCTACATTCTCCCATCCCAGCGCGGGCTGGCCAGCGTTGCCGAAGTCATGATCGGCGCGCAAGCCCGCATCCCTCTCTCCCTGTTCAATGAACAAACAAATCTTTTCCCTCTTCTGCGCGGTTCTGTTCCTCGGCGGCGCCTCCAGCTACAGCCAGAATCCGCAGGCTGCCGCGCCATCCGCCCCCTCGACTGAGGACCGCCTGGCGGCGCTCAAGGCTCTGAAGATCGACGCCGGCACGATCACGCTGGTGCAACACGACGACGCGCCGACGCTGACGGCGGCCGACGGAAAAACCCAAACCACCTTGCCGCCGCGGACGATCGTGAAGCTGGTGCTCAATCCGGCCAAGCGCTCGAACATCAACGTCGAAATCTGGCTGCCGGACGCGAAGAATTGGAATGCCCGCTTTCTCGCCCTCGGCAATGGCGGGTCCGCGGGGCACATCAATTCCAACAGCCTGGCCGGGCCGGTGGCCGCCCGCGACGCCGTGGCGACCACGGATATGGGGACCGCGCCCAATGCCGACTCCGGCAACGGCAATCCGGAAGTCTGGAAGGACTTCGGATTTCGCGCGACACACCTCATGACGCTCGCCGCGAAGCAAGTCGTCACGGCCTATTACGGGAAGGCGCCGGAATACTCCTACTTCAATGGCGGCTCCACCGGCGGCCAGCAGGCGCTCCAGGAAGCGCAGCGTTACCCCGAGGATTACGATGGCATTGTCGGCGCGGTCCCGGCGCATTGCCGCACGCCGTTGCACGCCTATTTTTTGTGGAACGACCAGATCCTCAAAAAGTGCCCGTTCACGAAATCCCAGGAAGCCAATGTCATCGCCGCGGGCAATGACTATATGGCTGGCCGCGAAGCCCCGGCAGTCGCGGGGAAGTTTGTGTCCGACCCGCGCTGCGACAGCAAAGACATCGAGGCGGTCATCGCGCTGGCCCTGCAAAAGGACCCGACGCTCACCAAGGAACACGCGGAGGCGCTCCGCAAACTCTTCGGCGGGCCGCGCCACGCCGTCACCGGCGAGCGCATCTTTAACGGCATTCCGATCGGCAGCTCCATCGATGCGTCGCACGGACACCTCTATCTCTTCAAGTGGGTGTTCGGCGCGGACAAGAAGCTGGAGGACATTAACTTCGGTGCGGACATCGATACCTATACCGCGGCCCTCGGGCCATATCTCAACGCGGAGAACGCCGACCTGAGCCCGTTCGAGAAACGCGGAGGAAAGCTCCTCATGACCTCCGGCTCGGCCGATCCAATCGTGCCCTACCACGCGACGCTGGATTACTACGAGCGGGTGGCCGAGCGCTTGGGCAGCCTCGAAAAGGTCCGTTCGTTTTTCCGCTACTACATCATTCCCGGGATGGGCCACGGGGGAGGACCGGGGATCAACTCCCCGCCGAACATGATCCAGGCGGTGAGAGAATGGCGCGAGAAAGGCACGACTCCGGAGGCGCTGCAGGGGCGGCGCGTGGTGGCGGGGAAGACGGAGTTGGAGATGCCGCTCTATCCGTATCCGGCCAAGGCCGCATGGGATGCCGCCACGTCCAGCTTCAAATCGGTGGATGGTCCGCGCGGCGGCGTCGAACGCGTCGCGGGCGCGTTCCGGCCGGCCGCTGCGGAATGATAGGCGGGCAACCAACTCTAAAAACGGAAATAGGATTGAAAACGCAGAGGCCCGGAGCAGCGGAGCCGCCACCAAAAAGGCATTAATATGCAGAGGGCGAAGAGACGCGGAAGGGAGAATATGGAACGGCGCGACAGCGTTTTGGAGTGCGCGCGACTCGTCGCCGCCGAGACGGCGGTTGAGGTGCTGGTGGCTGCCGGTGCCTTTCGGGCGAGCATGGTTGCGACGGAGTCGCGCTGGCCGAATTCTTGCGGCGCGTTTGCTGGAGAGACCGAAATGGAAACCGCCACGGCGCTCCGCGAAAATCTACGCACGATGCGGAGACTTTAAAGGTTAGCACTGCAGAGACGCAGAGGTCAGGCTGTAATGGATCATCTCGAATCTCAAACCCATTCACCTTTGGGGTGAGGAGCTTGGGTCCTCTCTATTCGTATGTCTTTGGCCTCTGAGCGTTTGCATCTCTGCGTTTCCTTTCCATCGCCGCATAGGCTAAGACGAGCACCACCGAGAAATCCGGAGCGAGGCTGAGGTGCTCCGCAGGGCAGAAAAGCCCCTTGACTCGACTGGGCCGGGATGTTTTATCGGCCTCCGAATGAATACGGTGCCCTACGAGGAAGCGCTTGGTGAGTTGGGAGAATACGGCATGCTGCAAATTGCAGCGTTGGCAGACTGGCTGGAGAGCGGCCAGGCGGAAACACCTTGGCGGGATCGCTTGGCCCGTCTCGCGAAATCCTGGGAGGCGCGAATCGCGCCGTCGATCGTTGCGCGGGGCATGGCGGATTTCCTCGGCGTATCGTACCCGCGTTTCGGGATGCGGGTGTATCTGCCGGGCGGGTCGTTCGTGAATGCGATCCGGGTCGGTTCGTTGTGTAACGAGGTAAGGAAATGGGGGGAGCGCGACCCTGAGTTGCCGGAAGACAAGCGCGTGGGACTGGAACCTGACGAGGTCACGGAAACGCCGGCGATGAGATTTCGCAAAGGCGAGTGCGTGGGCGACTGCGTCCTCACCGTGCCGGAGCGGTTGAGGTCGGAATTCAAAACCATCGCGCGCGATTTCGGCCGGGCCTATGGAGAAGGCAAATCGATCGAGGGCATCCCCTATGCCAAAACGACCCGCCTGAGCGGCATGTGCGCTCAAGCGGTGTGTTTCATGGCGACCGCGCTCCTGCACGATCACAGCACGGGAGTTTTCGGCGTGCCCGAGATCACACGCTACGCGAGCGACATGGATCGTCTGGAGACGCTGGTGACGGGACTGATGCCGCGTGAGATTTCCCATTATTTTGAGCGGGTGGGGCTCTCCGGCGTATCGATCAATTTGAACGAATGGCCGCGAACGGCGGCGACGGAGCGGCAAGGAGCTGGCAGAACGAGAAGTCCTGGGCTCCTCCCTCGCGGCTCGGCCATGACCTGTTTCACGGCCAGTGCCCGAGCATATCTCCGATCGGGTTTTCCAGTCTTGTTTCGCGTCGATGCGGGAAGGATGGCGGGTTATCGCAGCCCCAACCTCCCGAGGGAGGAGGATCTCCTCCGCTACGACGAGAGTATCTACAAATTCAATGGCGTGTTGCCGCACCGGCGCCAGGAACATGCCTTCAAAAATCCCCGCCCGCGAGGGCATGTCGTCGTAGGCGTCGGCTTTTCGGGGGATGAGTTCCTCATTCACGACCCGTCGTGCCTGCCCTTTATGCGGGCCACCGGGCCGCAATTGGTCGAGGCGAGCACCTACCTGAAGGAAAGGGACGGTGAACTCCCGATGACGGAACTCGATAAGTTCCGGCTCATTCCCGTCACGCCGCGAAAGGTAAAGTTGCTCCTGGCGGATGCCTGCGAGAATTCGCAGAGGCGTGGGTTGCTGCCGCTCGCGCATTCTTTGCGCAGAGATCTCGATCACCAAAGCGGGGCCGTCAGTGGACCCTTTGACCCCGGCGAACTGCTCCTGGCCAGGCCCTCTGCCGACCGCGGGCGGATTATCGATTTCATCAGGGAAATCTTTGGCCCCGAATGGCCGGAAGCAGCACTGCTCGATGAATGGGTCCGGTTATTCGGCGATCGTCTCATCTGGTGGCAGGCGTGGAGGGAAGGCTGCGAGATCTGGCTCTGGGACGCGGAGACTACGGGCAACGGTGAATACCGGAGCGTGCATATCGGGCGGGTGCGGTGCCGGGGCGCAAACCACCAGATCGATGCGGAATACCCTCATCCAGACCTGGCGGCTTTGCGGGTGCCTCCGGCCGAGGTGGCGATTCGGCTGCCGCCCGAGAAAATCCCGCCGCTCACGCCCATCCCCGGGCTGCGATATGGCATGATTAGCTCGTTCGTCGCGCGAGGACTGGACTCGTGGAACGGGCCATGGCCTGGCGGATATTGCGACCTCTACTGCTTCATGCAGCGCGACGCCGACCGGCTATTGAAGAAAAGCCCAGCCCGCCCCACCGCCGATGAAATTCAGGCATACCGCGCTGCGATCCGGCGGAATTATTGGCGCAATCGATTCGTTCCGCGCTTTCATGGTCCCTGGCCCACACAGTGGAAATTGGAGAGGTGGCCTTCCCTCGGCGTCGTCGAGCCGCGATGCAACGTCTTCCGCATGCTCGCCGCCTTGCCTTGCACGAGAGCCAGGTGGCATGAGGCACGCGATTGCGTCAAAGAAGTGGCCGATGAAATACGGGCGCAACTGGCCGAGTTTGGGAACCCTCCGGTCGAGGCGTTCAGTTCCTATTTTCCAGAGGCCAGTTCGCACTCGCGCGAGGTGCGGGAAGACGTGGCCAAGGCGCTGAGCTTCCTCATGCATCTCGCGCAAGAACTCAATCGCGATCGCTGCGAAGCGGGGCAATTTACCCTGGAGGTCGTGGCGGGCGGCCTGACCAATGGAATCTGGCCGGCCAAGCCGACCGCGGACGACGACGACGGCGAAGTTCAATATGTGATGAACCTGCGCAACCCATCCGTCGTGGTGAATGACTTTCTCGATACGCTGCGGAGGTTGGACCCGGCATTCCAGACCACCAAAGTTCGCATCAGCGTCGAGTGTGAGCCGGGGCCGCTCTATCTGCTGGGCACCTGGGATAGGCTCGTGCAGCTATGCTCGCAGATCGAGACCGATGCCACGCTCAAAAATTATTGTGGTCTCTCAGCCGATTTGGCTCACTGGGCCTTCCTCAAACGCGTGGATCGGACCGAAATTCCTCGCACCATCCTCGACATGATTCAAAACGTCCATATTTCCGATCACGGAGACTTCGGGCATTTCGGTGACGCGATGCCATTCGAGGTGCATGACCGCCAGATCTTCGTCGATTGGCTCGGAGTGCTTTGTTCGGGGCGCGAACGATTCACGGGTTTGGTCTCCGGCGAGTTCGAAGCCGCCCTGAATCCGGAAGACGTTCGCGAATTTGCACGCCGCCTGGGAATCCCCCGCGGTGGTGCTTTGCCAGTTGCAAATGCGTTCATCCCAGCATAGATGGGTGGTCAGCCAATATTCTAACAATTATGGAAAATCAAGAAACTACAGATATGGTTGGGGTTTTTCTCCAAAACGTTGCGCTAGACTACGGCGATACAATCCGCAAAGCCTGCGAGCGGGAAATTGCCAAAGGCCCACCTGGGAATTCTTTCCAGCAAATGGATGGCATCCTGCGCGAGGTCCTCTCTCACCATCTCGACTCCGACCGAGCGGCGGCCAGCTTGAACACACCGTTCCGCAGCTAGCTCTGCCCGCCATCCGGCAGGTATTTACCCGGTGAACGGTCCGATCGTTTTGCCGATACTACATCATTCCCGGGATGGGTCACGGGGGAGGTCCGGGATATGGAAGCAAGCGCGTGGAAGTGCACGGCGTGGGGCTGAGAGGTGCGCCCCACAGAGGTGAGTCTTTACGATGACGCTGCTTCGAGCCCAGTGAGGGCGCTCTTGCTCGAGCCGAACGACGAGATCTCCAGGCCTAGTCGCTGGAGCATCGAGACGTAGAGGTTGCACAGGGGAGTGTTGCTCTCGCGGTTGAACGCCAGGTGCTGGCCGTGTTTGAAACCGCCACCGGCCAGGAGGACGGGCAGGTTCGTCGTTTCGTGCGTGTTAGAGTTCCCCAGATTGCTGCCGAGGAGCACCATGGTGCGATTGAGCAGCGGCTCGCCTTCTTCCTGGGTCTCCGTCAGGCTCTTCATCAGGTGGGCGAAGGTCTTCATGCTTTCATCCTCGAGCAGGCTCAGTTTCTCCAGGTTCTCCGGCAGCTTTCCGTGGTGCGACAGGTTGTGGTAATCGATCGTCGTGCCGTTGAAGAGCGGCTGGGTGCCCATGAAGCCGGCATGCACCGTGATGAGCCGCGAGGAATCGTGGCGGAGCGCGAGGACCAGCAGGTCATACATCACGCGGAGAAACTCGAAGGGCTTTTCTTTCTGCGATACATCCGCGGGTGGCGGGACGTCGGGCTTCGGCTTCGGCCTGTCTTCCCACTGCAGGATGGTCCCGAGGCGATTCTCTGCTTCGCGGATCGAGGTGAAATACTCGTCGAGCCTGGCCGCATCTCGCGCCGGCAGGCCGCGTTTCATGTCCCGGGCTTCATCGCCGACCAGATCGAGGATGCTCTGGCCATTCTGGAGCCGGCGCTTCTGGGCCTTCTGCTGTTCTTCGTTGCCCGAGTAGAACAGCCTGGCAAAGAATTCGGAGGGCTTCGTCATGCCCGGCACCCGGCCGCCGGAGGGCAGGAAGGAAAGGTTGCCGACATTGAGGGTGGGAAAGCGCGTCGCGCTGCCGATATGGGCGGCGGCCAGTTGGTCGAGCGAGACCGTGTTGCGGATGGCGGCCGCGCCCCCGATGCGGCCTTCGACCGCGCATCCGGTGAGGAAGACGTTTTCGCTCTCGGCGTGGCTCTGCGCCACCCGCGGGTGCGAAAGGCCGGAAAAGATCGTGTAGTCCTTGCGATAGGCTTCCAGCCACTTCAGGTAGCGTGACGGCGTGTAGTCCCGACCCGTCTGCTCGGGAAAGAACTGGGGTGGGTGGAAGCTGAGCGGGTAGAGGATCGCGACCATGCGCCGCCGCGCCATTGCGGGCGCGCCCCCACGGGCCACGGGCGCCAGCGACTCGAGCCAGGGAAGCGCCAGCGACACGCCCGCGGCTTTTAAAAATCGGCGTCTGGATAGGGAGGAATGCGTCATGGATTGTAGCCTCTACTTGTTGAGGAATAAGTCACTTTGAACCAGTTCCTGGACCAGCGTCCGCAGGCCGTCATTCTTTTCATGCACGTGGCGAAGGATGCCCTCGAACGCCACGCGATCTGCGGGGCGCGACGGGCTGCCCGTGGCATACACGAGCAGCTTTTCGGTGACCGTCCGCACGATGAGGGCGGGGTCGTCCAGGAGGAGTTTCTTGAACGCGTCGCTATCCGCAAACGGCCTGCCGTTTGGCATCACGTCGCCCGCCTGCACAGGCAAGCCGGGAGAATACTGGACAGGCTTGTCGTAGAGCACGACCGGCGCTTTCGGGAATTTTCCCAGTGCGCGATAGTTCGTGCGATAGCCGCCGATGGGGTCAAAGTTTTCGAGCGCAAAACCGAACGGGTCCATCTTTTGATGGCAGGAGGCGCACTGGTCGACTGTCCGGTGCCTGGCCAACTGATCGCGAATGTCCAGCGCACCGCGAATGTCCGGCTCGACGGCCGACACCTTCAGGTTGGCCGGCAGTTGCAGCGGTTGCCCCATGATCTTGTCCCGAATCCATGCGCCGCGCAGCACGGGCGAAGTGACGGTGCCATTGGCGGTCACCTTGAGCACCGCGGCCATGGTCAGCACGCCACCGCGATGGCTCTCGGGAGGCAGCTTCACCGCGCGGAATTCCGGGCCCTCGACACCTGGGATGCCGTAATGCTGGGCCAGGCGATCGTTGAGCATCGAAAAGTCGGAGTCGATCAGGTTCTGGATCCGCAGGTCATTCCGCAGCATCTCCCCGAAGAAGCGCAGCGGCTCCATGAGCATGGAGTAGCGGAGGTAATCGTCGAACTCGGGATAGAGAACGCGGTCGGGTGTCGTCGCATCGATCTGGCGCAGGCCGAGCCACTGGCCGAGGAAATTCTCGGCGAACGCCGCGGCCCGCGGGTCCTGCAACATGCGCTCCACCTGCCGTCGCAGTTCGCCGGGCGATCGCAAGCGCTTGTCGTTGGCCAGGTCGAGAAGCGTCTGATCCGGCATCGATCGCCAGAGGAAATAGGAGAGCCGCGACGCCAGGGCGTGATCGTCGAGCGGGCCGGGTGATTCGCGAAGGAGCAGGAAATCCGGCGAGCAGAGCACGGCGGTCAACGACTGCCGAATGGCGTCTTCGACCGTGCAATGTTCGTCGGCAACTTTCGCGTTTAAGAAGGTCAGATACTTCTGCAGTTTCGTCTCGGGCACCGGTCCGCGGAAGGCGCGCGGGATGAACGTGCGCAGCACTCGCTCGGCGTCGGCTGGCGTGGCTTTCTTGAGGTCGATGGCGCCGAGCAGGCGTTGATGGCTGGACGGCGGCCACGCGCCCGTGAGCGGGCCTTCCAGTTCGACCCAGTCAATCGCCAGGCCAGGCCCTTCATAAGCGGCGAGGTCCCGGATGTACTTGGTGCCGAAGCCGCAGGGGGACATGCGAACCGTGTTCCCCGCCCCCATCTGAGCCTCGAATTCGATGACCGACGGTTTCTCGGCGGGGACCGGGCAATAGCGTTCGTCCGGGTGGTTTGGATTGCCGCAGTTGACAAACACGACCAGCGGCCGGCCTTCGTTCCGATAGGGCTGCGCGGAGATCCGGACCCGATAGCGGCCCGCCACGGGAGCCCGTGAACGCTGGAGTTCCGCCAGGGCGGATGTGAAAAAGACGACCGTGTCGTTTTCAAGGACTCGGCGAGGCGGGTAGCCATCCTTGGGAAACGTGAACTTCCGCGTCGTCGATGGCGGACGGGGACCGGTCGCGATGGCGGCGTTCAGCGCCGTCTCGGCGCCTTCGAGGTGGCGTTCGTGGTGGATGCGCGTGATCTGGAGTCCCAAGCCGACATTGTCGAACCCGGCCACGGCGTCGTCATCCGGGAGCAGCGGTTTTAGATCGACGTCGATGCCGAGGAGATCGCGGAGCGTGTTGTTGTACTCGACGCGATTGAGGCGACGCAGTTGGGCGCGGCCTTCGGTCTTCTGCGCGTCCGCGTCCGCGTCCGCCACGGCGGCGAGCTTGGATTCGATCCACCCGTGAACCGCCCGAATTTCCTCCTCGGACGGTCGAGGCTTTCCCTCTGGCGGCATCATGTCATCGGTGCGGTCCACGATTCGGTTCGAGATCTCTCTCCAAGTGCTCGCAGCGGAAGGCTTGAGAAAGTCCGCCGGGAGCGTGTCGAGGCGCAAACCGCTCTTCGCCACCTTCTCGCCATGGCACTTGAAGCAGAACTTCTCGAACACGGAGTGAATGCGTTCATATACGGCATCGGCACCGGTGGCCGCGTCCGCCGCAAACGACCGCGAATCATGGCCGCAGAAGAGGCAGGCAAGCGACAGCAGCAAGACACGCCCGGGACGTATCCTGACCTGAGCCGATGGCAGAACCTGGTCGCGCAATCCTCGCCGCATGACAAGGCTCCGGAGCATGGGAACTATTCCTTCGCGCCGGCTTGCACTAACATATCGATGGCCTCCTGGTCGCCGCGCTTCCTGGCCCATTGCAGGGGCGTCATCTTTTCCTTCTTGTCCCGCAAGTTCACATCCGCCTTGTTTTCGATCAGCGCTTTGACGTACGAGCGAGTCACTTCCGGTTTGCGCACCTTCGGATCGAGTCGGAGCGCGGCGATCAATGGCGTGAAACCATCTTTGAATTCGTCGGGGCTAATGCCCGCCTGGACGAGGATGGGAATGAATTCCGCTGGAGCTTGTCCATGATCGCACAACGAGCCGAGCATCGCGAACGGCCCGCGGTTGACATCCTGGTCGCCTCCTTTGGCGAGCAAATACTTGAGCATTTCGACGTTGCTGCCGATGCAGCAAAAGTAGATCGGGTAGCGCCCGGAACCATCGGGGTGATGGATGTCCGCGCCGTTTTCGAGCAGGTATTTGGCGACCTCAAACTTTCCCAACACGACGGCTTTCGTGAGCGGCGTTTTGCCATTGGAAGCCGGATCGCTGTATTGGATGTCCGCCCCTTTCGCGAGCAGTTCTTTGACCATTTCGAGTTTGCCCAGGGATGCGGCATCGACGAGCGCCGTATTCAAGCTCGTTTGCCCGTCCGCCGGTGCCCCATTCTTCTCCTCAGCAACGGCGAGGCTGCCGGTGAACAGAACGGCCCAACACGCGATCAGCAATGGAGCCACCATGCGAAACGGCATTGTCATGAAATCGCTTCCGCGCGCCGCGGAGCGGAGGATCAGCGTCAGGCAGTGCGAGGTCCGAAGGAAGCGAGGTGTGGAAAAAGGACGCGATGCGCTGCTGCCTCTCGTCGGGACACGAACTTCCCCGGGGCGGGATGCGGTGACAGCACGGTTCATGGCGCAAGGTGTTGCACTTGAGTTTGATGCTCCGATCCGAATTGCCAAGCATTTTCAAGGTGGCGACCCGAACGGGATTGAACGCCACGGTCCCGTAGTTCCTGCAAATAGTGTGTGCAGACCGCTTCCGCCGACCCAAGGCTGGAACGATTCCTGCGTTTTCTTTCTCGCGATGACCATTGAAGAATTAAACAGTCTGCCTGCGCACTTGCGTGTAGTTGTGCTGGAAAACCTCCAACGAGAGGGCACGCCAGAGGCAGCGAACCTTCTTCATGAGGCAACAAGGGATTCTGGGAGATGCCCAGCAATAACAGTCGAGGAACTGAACCGAATGCCTGAGCATTTGCGTTCGATTGCTTTGGAAAACCTCCGTCGGGAGAATACCGAACCGGCAAAGAATCTCGTGAACGCGGCTCGAAAGAATCACGTGTCGAATCGGAAAGAAGCGCCTCCAACGCCGAAACGAGAACCGACGCGGGCAGAAAGGCGGGCGATTGAAATGCGCGGCTTACCGTATGCGGAGCGTTTGGGTGCTGTCCGGAAACTCTGCCTTGGCGACGAATCAAACGACATCGAAGTTCTCAGATTGATGATGTCCGACCCGGACGCGACCACGAGAGAAGAGGCTGCTTGGGCGCTTAAAATGCGCCACCATGTCCTTGAGCAAAGCGCGCAAAAGGCAAAGAGCCATCCTTCCGACGGTTCGTTAGGCCAAACAAACGAAACCCCAAAATCCGATCCTGTCCTCGTGCACGCTCCGCCTGTGGTGGAGTTTGGAGCCCCTAGACTCTCTCTCGCGCGCTTAATGAGCAATTACGTAAGCCCATTTGAATTTGGCCGTTTGACCGGAAGAGGAGTTCCAATGCCGGCCGACGCAGCACCGGTTTATTATGGCCACAGCTTTAGTTGCGGTTGCGGAGACGCGCACATCCTCAACGCCAACATTCCAGTGCCTCGAGAAATCCCGGGTAGGAACAAGTTCGTCACAGGCTGCCCGCACGACGAAAGCGTGCTCAATTTCCTCAAAGTTCGGGGCTTCTTCCGCATCGCTGGTCTCGAGGCAATCTGTTCCACCCGAATCCATACGCAGGAGGACTATGACGAGTTCTGTCACGGCGTTATCAAAGCTCAGATCGGTTAAGAACCCGTCTGCGCGGACTCCAATATACTGCGACTGACCAGAATCCTGCGCCAACGATTGTTTGAGTACACTTCACGGCGGTCCACACCTCGCTGCAAAGTCGGGTCCCTGCGAAAATACTAGGTGCAACTGTATTGGTGTTCGGATACTAGAGGCGAGATGAGCGAGACAGAATCGGTCCACAAATTGGCGGAGGAGGTATTGCAGGAAGTTGAATACTTTCAGGCCCATCTTCAACGCGCTTCAATTGCGGCCAGGACAGCCGAGGGATATTCTGCGCAGTTAGGGTTTCAGCGTGAAGGGCCTGTTGGATACTTGAGGGCGAAAAGCGGCGACAAGGAGTTCCGCTACGTGCTTTGCCGTTCCGGGAATCCAGGCGTAGGGGGCGCGAACGGCCTCTACTTGAGCTACAAAGCACCGGTCGGAAGGCTGGCTTCGTTGAGTGTCGGACAGTCAGTGATGATTCCCTTGAGGGATCATCCAACATTGCCTCCGACGCCCACGGAATATGTGCTGATTGCAAAAGACTTGTTCCGAACGCAGTCGAACGACGCAGTCGAAAACCAAATTAGCCCTCCGCTTCCGGAACTTTACGTTCCATCTCTTCGGGACCTCCTGAGCGGCAAATTTAGTTTGGAGGACAAGCGTCCACGGAAGCGTCCAGCGATCGAGGCAATCTCCCTGCGGGATCAAATCGTTGTCGATACTCAGCAAGATCCTCTTTTTCGTTTGCCAATGGCAATGACCTTGGTGATCAGCGGCTCGCCCGGCACAGGTAAGACCACGGTGATGATCAAGCGTATCGCGATGAAAACTAGCCAGGAGGATCTCCTGCAGGCTGGTGAATTGAGCGCGAATGAACGGGTGGACCATCTTTTTGTGGCGGAGAAAAGCTGGGTGCTCTTTACACCGACGGAACTGCTCAAGAACTACATTAAGGAAAGTCTTGGACGGGAAGGCATGGCGGCGACTGAGCAGACGGTGCGGATTTGGAAAGACTACCGCAACGAGATTGCGCGGGATTTTTTCCGCTTGCTTAAGGTCGGGAAGAGACCGGGTGCATTTCGTCGCGTCGCCGAGACGGAACAGGTTCCGGTTAGAGATGACAAGATCCGTCTATTGCTGTCCCGCTTCGAAGAAGCTTTGCAAAGAAGCGACATAGAGCGACGGGTGGAGCAGCGCATTGAAAAGCAAAGAAATGCTGCTCTCGCTCGAAAAAAGGATGTAGATGCTTCCGTGTCGGCTGCGCCAAACGCTTCCCAGCCGACGACCGTCTCGCAGCGCCTCGTCGAGTATCTTCGCCTCGTCCCGAAATACTACAAACTTTTCCGACGCCGGAACTCGCTTATCAACGAGTTCTATCGGACGAAGCCGAAAGCCGCATCTATCACGGATCACGAACTGGACATCGTTATCCTTGTGATCCTCCGACGCTTTCGCTTACAATTGACCCCCCAACTTTTGCGTGGCGATGACTCTCTAGTGTAGTGCGGCGCAAATAGCGTAACATCTTTCTTGTCTGGCGAGAGTTCCTCGGAGAGGTTATCGAGATGGTTATCGTCACCTCTGATGTTCCTTGTTCTGAAGACCTACAATGGCTGCGGAAGCAGGCCACC
>JBBRPL010000137.1:0-20352 GCA_038228205.1 Chthoniobacterales bacterium | reverse complement strand
TCGCTCGACCCGGGGTTAATGGCTTTGACCCCTCCGGGGTCTTTTATGGCGATGCGGTTGGTACTGTGCTGTTGGCATGCTGGGACATCCACTGGGTTCATTGCGGAGCGATGGGATTTCGTGGAAGGGTAACGACTTCCGCAGGACGTCAGAGTTCCATTCCCGTTTTTAGGTTTAGGCGGAGCCGGCGGCTTCGGTGAACTATTCCCTCAGCCCGGCTGTAAGATGATGCCTGCGGCTTGGGACAGGCTGACTGTCGTGAAATTGGGCCTGGCCCGGAGTTTTTCGTCGTAACCGTAGTCGATAAAGATCGTGCGGCAGCCGGCGGCGGCGCCGCAGTCGATGTCGCGCCAGCGGTCGCCGACCATCCAGCTCTGGCCGAGGTCGATTTCCAGTTCACGCGCCGCGCGGAGAAGCATTCCGGGAGCCGGCTTGCGAAACTCGGAGGGAAGGCCCTGGCCGGGATCGTAGGACACCTCGACGCGATCGATGGGCAACCGGGCGCACATCGCGGCGTGCATGGCCTCGACTTCCTCACGTTTTTGCGTGCCCCGGCCCACGTCGGGTTGATTGGTCGCGACGATGAGGAGCCAGCCCGCGGCTTTCATGCGGGCGCATGCCTCCTCGACGCCGGGGAGCAGCTCAAACTCCGCGAGCGTCGCGGGCGGATAGGGCCTGTTCTCGCGAACCACGGGCCGATTGATCACGCCGTCGCGATCGAGGAAGACGGCACGGTTCATCGTCGGGTGCGGGCGATCACTTCACGCTTTCCCATTTCGTCTGCGCGACCTTCAAGCGGGGATGGGAGACGAACAGATGCCAGACGACGCCCTGGAAGGCCTCGGAATGGGGCGTGATATTCGCAGGATTCACGGTCGGGATGATGACGGCCGCGTCGGCGACCTGCGCGGTGTATCCGCCGTCTTTGCCGACGATCCCATACACGGCCGCGCCGACACTCTTCGCCAGCTTGACGGCCTCGACGAGGTTCGGGCTGACGTTCTTTTCGAGGTTGCCGCCACCCACGGAAAAGACGAGCAGGCCGTCCTTGGCGTTGAGGCGGCTGCCGCGAAGCCATTCGGCGAAGACGGTCGACCAGCCTTCGTCGTTGGTGCGGGCCGTGAGCTCGGAGACATTGTCGGTCGGTGCGTAGGCCTCGAATCCGCAGATTTTCCGGAAATCGTTGACCGCGTGCGAGGCATTCGCCGCGCTGCCGCCCACGCCAAGGATGAAGAGCCTCCCCCCGCGGTCACGGACGGTTCCCAAGCCTTCCACCACTTTTTCGAGGAGGGCGGGATCGAGTTGTTCGACTATACGGAGAGTCTCGGCGAGGTGCTGGGTGGAATAGCTCATGGCGGGTTTGGCGTTACGGGCAGTTCAGGATTGCGGAAGTGGATGGAGGACCGTTTCGAGTTCGGCGAGACCGGCGTGCGAGCCGACTTCGTAAAAGCGTTGGAAAACTTCATGCCCGGCGAGCGCGCCTTTGGCAACCAATCCGCGCTGCACATCGGCCAGGTCAAACGTTTCACCAGACGGGTGTTCGGCGAATACGGAGGCGCGAAAGACGCCGAGCCCATAGTCGATGTGGAGCATCTCCGGGGTTCGTTCGCGCTTATCGTAGCGGACGATGCGGCCCTCGTGGAATTGCACGTTGCTCGTGTCCCACGCGCCTTCATTGCGGAAGACGGTCATCAACCCCGGCTGGTCACTCGTCCGAAAAGACGCCAGGACGGCCGCATAGTCGATCGGAAGGTAGGAATCCCCGTAGAGCACGAAAAAGTCTTTGCCGAGCAGGGGAAGCGCCTGTTTCAGCGCGCCGCCGGTACCGAGCAGTTTCGGCCCGTCGAAGGAATAGCTCAGTTCCATCCCGAACGCCGCGCCGTCGCCGAAATCCCGCTCGATCATCTCTCCAAGGTAGCCCACGCACAGAACGATGCGCCGCAGGCCGCGGCTTTTCAGCAATCGGAGTTGGTGCGCGAGGAAAGGTTCGCCCGCGACGGTGACGAGTGATTTTGGGATCTTTTCCGTGATCGGCCGGAGGCGAGTGGCCAACCCGCCGGCGAGCACTGCAATGGGAACGTCGCTGAGGCTCATGGCAGGCAGGAGACGGTGAAGTTCGCCGTTCCCCCGCGTCGGGTCACTGCGTTTAAAACTCCGTCAGGGTTCATCCTAGTCCTGCGCGACGATCTTCGTCCCTTCGAAATCGAACCGGAAGCGGACTTCGCGCAGGCCACGTTCGCGCAGCGCGCGGCGCAGGCGGGTGCTCTGCTCGGTGTAGAACATCAAGAACCCGCCGCCACCCGCGCCGATCAGTTTTCCGCCCAGCGCGCCGTTGGCGATGGCGAAGTCGTACCATTCGTTGATCTGCGGATTGCTCATGCCACCCGAACGCTCCTTTTTGCGCTGCCAGTGCACGTCCATGAGCCGGGCGAACTCGTGCAGGTTTCCCGACTCGATGGCTTCCTTGCTGCGCACTCCCAGTTCCTTGACGAAGTGCAGGTTGTCGACCATCGCCTTGTCGAGGCCCTTCGTCTTGTCGTCCTGCTCCTTGAGGATCTTCGACGCCGAACGCGTGTAGCCGGTGAAAAACATGAGCAGGTTATCCTGCAGGTTGAAGAGCGTTTCCTCATCCAGTTCGACGGGCAGGACCTCGACGCCGCCGCCGGGGAGAAAGTGGAACGACGTCACTCCACCGACCGCAGCGATGTACTGGTCCTGCTTGCCCACGGGTTCGTGAAGTTTTTCGATCTCGATCTGGCAGGCCTGCGCGGCGATTTCCGCCGGACGCACGATGTTCTTGCGCAACGTGTGCAGGGCCTTGAGCAGGGCTGTGGTGAAGCTGCCGGACGACCCGAGTCCGGTGCCCGCCGGGATGTCTGCCATCGAGGCGATCTCCAGGTTGCGCTGCGTCACTCCGACGAGCTTCAGCGCCTCGCGGATGATGGGATGGTGCAACTCGTCAAGGGTCGCGGCCTCTTCGAGCTTCGAATACTTGAGGACAAAGCCGTCCTCGAAACGCTGATGGACGTTGATGTAAACGTGCCGGTCGATGGCGGCGGCGATGAGGAATCCGCCGTGCTCCTCGTAATAGGAGGGCAGATCGGTGCCGCCTCCACCGAGAGAAATGCGCAAAGGGGAACGAGTGATGATCATAGCAAGGGCTTGCGGGCGACGGCCACGACCTGCCAGCCGAAAGCCGAGTCGAGAAGATTGAAGCGGAACAGCCCGCGGAAGATCGCCATGACGATCGCGGCGACCTTCGACCCGGAACTGGCCTGGCCGGCGCGCACGTCGTCGGCCAGTTTTTCGCCGCGGGCGATGACCGTCAGCCGGTAAAGGTTGAAGAATGGGAACCCCGCAAGGCAGACGCGCCGGGTCTCGAAGCCGGCGTCCTCCAGCACCTTCCAGATGGAATCGCGCGTGAAATGCTGGCGATGGCCGATCACACGATCGAAGGCCGACATCGGTCCGCCGGGCACGGTCACGATCAACTCCGCGCCCGGCGCCAGGTAGGGCTGCGCCTGGCGGAGAAAGGCCGCCGGGTCATCGACATGCTCGAGCACTTCGGAGCACACGGCGTGGGTCGCCCAGCCGAGATACTCCTGCATGGCGCCGGGGGGCTGAAAGAGATCGGCGACGAGGAACGTGGCGCGCGGCACTTTGCGCCGGGAGATTTCCACGCCGCTCTCGCTCAACTCGGCGCCGAGAAATTGCGCGTCCGGCCACAGCGGATCGAGCTTGAGGACCAGGTCGCCCTGCCCGCTGCCGATGTCGAAAATTTTCGCTCCAGTCTTCCGGCTTCCATCGAGCAGACGGGTGACGATGGCATGCCGCATCTGCTGCGCGGGATTCTGGCTGGCGGTGGCGGCGAATTGGTCCCAATGCGCATCCCAATCGTCATGTTGGGCTGTGGAGGTGTCAGGCATGTTCGCGATGAGCGGCGGCGAAGAGGTTGAGTCCGAACTTGTGATAGCGGAGGCGGATCGCGCTCGGGAGGAAACCCGCCCGGACGAGCAGCGGCCAGAGGTCGCGCTTGTCGTAATACATCTTGTGATCGTCCATCTCGACCTTCGGACTAAGGCCCAGCCGGAACGCGGAGAACTCCAGGAAAAACTTGCCGCGCCACGTCGGGACATTGATGAGGAGCACACCGCCGGGCTTGAGCAGGCCGCGGGCACACTCGAGCGCGGCGAGCGGTTGGGCGAGGTGTTCGAGCACGGAGATGAGCATGACCACATCGAAGGTCTGCCCGGCAAGCTTGGGAAGCGTTTCTTCGATCGAACCCTCCAGAAAAGTGTAGGAGCTGAGCTGGTGCAACGCCGGGTCCACCTGGAAATCGACCCCCACGGCGCGCCTCACGCGATCCCGCAATCCCACAAGCCCCCGCGCCGAGTAACCGCAGCCCAGTTCGATCACCTCGAGGGCATTGCCCGCGGGAAGATGCCGGCGAATCGCCGACTGGGACAGCCAGACGCCGAAGCGATCGACCATGCTCACTCCGTGCTGGCCGTAGGCTTCGTGGGCGCGGGCGCTCATGGATGGCGGGTGGCCGAAAGGCGCTGGGTCATCTCGATGAGCAGCGTGAAACAAAAAGTCTGGAACCCCAGGATGATGAGCAGCAGGCCCAGGATGGCGGGGTAGGAAATCTCCGCGAGCCGAAGGCCGCCCGCGAGGTAACGAACCACGAGCACGCTGCTCAAAATCAGGCCGATGAACGTCAGCAATCCGGAGACCACCATGCCACGATCGTAGTTGAGCCAGCGTTGGAGCGGTCCGGCAAAGCCCGGCCGGAGGCAGTGCAAATTACGCGCGAGCACGCCGATTTGCACGCAACTGTAGCCGAGCGTGGCGCAGGTCATCCCGAACAGCATGAAGTGCAGATTGAGGCCGATTCCCGCCACCATGCGGGGCCCACCGGCGAGGCTCGTGGCCAGGATCAGACCCAAAAAAAACAGCGCCACACCGGGTTTGAGGAGAAATGAGTCGGGCGAATAGACGAGCATCACCTTGAGATTGATCCACCCGGCGATCCACGGCGAAAGCCAGCCCGCGCGACGATGATGGCTCATGCGCCCCTCGCGATCCTTGTAAAATTTCACCGGCACTTCCGCGATGTTCAGTCCGAGCCGAGCCGCCTTGAGCACCATCTCGCTCGCGTATTCCCATGACTGCGATTGAAGATTGATTCTTTGCAGGGCCGCTTTCGTGAGGCCGCGCATGCCGCAATGAATGTCCGAAAAATGGCTGCGGTAGATGAAGTTCAGAATCCAGGTCGTCAAGGGCGTGCCGAAATAGCGGTGCAGGGGCGGCATGGCGCCTTCTTCGATCGAACCGAGAAAGCGGCTTCCCATGACGAAATCGGAACCGGCGCGAAACTTTTCCACGAAGGGACTCAATTCACGAAAATCGTAAGTGAGGTCGGCGTCGCCCAGGACGATCCATTCGCCGCGAATGAAAGGAATCGCGTCGATATAGGCGCGGCCAAGTCCGCGTTTCGGCACGCGCAGGACTTCGGCGCCGCCGGCCAGCGCGAGCTCCGGAGTGCGGTCGGTGGAGCTGTCCACGATTAGGATTTGTCCAGTCACGCCCGCTTTCGCGAGTCCCTCGCGGCACCACGCCACGAATTCGCCGATCGTCACCTCCTCATTGAGCGACGGGATGACAATCGAGAGTTCCACGGGTCCGGGCGTCGTTCCTTCCGGCAACAAATGAAGGGGTGCGTCGGTAGGATCGGTCACGGCGCGCGGAGCATGACGAAGCGACTAGGGCGTGGCAATCTCTCCGCGCATCGCCGCGATGGAATCATGCAAGGCCTCGCTCGAACTGCGGCGGGACCGCCAGCCGAGCGCCTTGAGCTTCGAGACATCGAAGCGGACGATGGGCACGTCCCCTTTCCAGCCCCGATCTCCGCCGGTGAACTCATACGTCACGGAGCCCGGCGCAAGTTCACTGACGGCGACAGCGATGTCCGCGATCTCGCGCACGGTGATATAATCGTCGGTCGCGGCGTTGAAGACATCGAATCGCGCGGGGCTCTTCTCCGCCGCGGTGAAAATCGCGGCGAGCACGTCTTCCACGTGGATGTAGGACTTGCTCTGGGAGCCGTCGCCGAGGATGCGCAAGCGCGAGGGATCTGCTTGCAGGCGGCGGACAAAATCGTAGCCGACGCCGTGCGTCTGGCGCGGGCCGACGACATTCGCAAACCGGAAGGCGCGGCCTTTCATGTCGAACATATGGCAGTAGGCCGAGATGAGCGCCTCACAGGCGAGCTTGCTCGCGCCGTAGGTTGAGATGGGGAGACACGGGCCGTAACTCTCGGGAAAGGCCACGGCTGCGTTCTCGCCGTAGACGCCGCTCCCCGAGGTGTAGAGGATGCGGCGGACGCCATTGACCCGCATGGCTTCGAGGACATTTTGCGCGAGATAGGTGCCTTCCCAGAAATCGATGTCCGGCTGGTTGACCGCCTTGGCGATATCGGGATTGGCCGCGAGATGAAAGACGGTGTCGCAGCCTTCCATCGCCGCAGTCACGGCAGGCAATTGCTTCAGATCCCCGCGGACGACGGACAGACGCGGCTCATGGAGCAGCCCTTCGAGATAGCTGATCTGCCCGGAGCTGAAATTGTCGAAAATAATGACGCGCTGAGTTTCGCTCTGGCTGAGCAGATGGCGAACGAGATGGCTGCCGATAAAACCGGCGCCGCCGGAGACGAAAATATGTTGGAACGTGGAAGGGATCATGGTCGGGGAGCGGAACGCCGCGGCAATTTCCCATGGCCCGGGCGATGGATGACTTTGAGCATGAACGGGGAAGAAAGGAACGCTCTTTAGCGAATAACATTGCCGCCGCTCACGGTCACCGGCCGGCCGTTGAGTTGGCTGGCGAGTTCCAGGTTGCGGATGAGGATGCCATCCACGTTGGCGTATTCCACGAAGCCAAATCGACCGGCCAGGTGCAAGCCCTGGCGGGGAAACCATTCGCGAATGACGCGGGTATTCTCGGCGTAGTGCCGGTCATAGACGACGTAGGAGTAGGCCTTGCGCTGGACGTTGCGGTAAATGACGACGTCACGATTCGGGATGATCCCGCGGCTGACGAGGCCGTCGATGACGTGCTCGAGGACCGCGTCCTCGGACATCGCCCAGGTCGCGGAATCGCGGCGGCAGGTGATCTCCGCCTGGAGGCTATAGGCGCCCGCGGGTGCATTTTCCGGCGAAAAGGTGGCGGGAAAACTGACCCGGTTGACGAGAAACTCCGGCTCGGGGAAATAGATCGCCGTGTATTGGTCCGCATCGGTGCCACGAATGCCGAGCGAGATGATGAACATCGGGTTGACGATCAGCCCATCGATCGCCGCGCGAACCTCGGCGGGGATATCGAGATTCGTGATCGTGGCGAGGTGCTGGATCGGCAACGTCGAGACGAGCTGCCGGTACTCACGGGTCTGCGTGCCGTCGCTCACGATCCATGAATCCCCGCATCGCTCGAGAGAACGCACCCGGAAGTCGTAGGTGACGGGCACCCGCTTCGCCCACGCCTCGGAGATCGCCTGATAGCCGCCGCGCCGTGGATAGTGGTAGTAAAGCTGGTGGAGGTAACCCTCGGTCTCGTAACCAATCGCCGACTTGAGGATGTCCTCCGGGTCGGGGTTCGGGATGCGGTCCGCCCAGAGCATCGAGAGATCCTCGACCGGGATGTTCCAGACCTTCTCGTTGTAGGGGAAAAGGTAACGCTCGCAGATGCCGTCGCCGAAGGTCGCGAGCAGCCATTCGCGGAGATTGGCGGGCTGCGGAAACTGCGCCTTGTACGGGTTGAAAACGTAGCCCTTGAGACAGGCGAGATTGTCTTCGAGCGGCAGCGCGGCGAGCGCGTTTTCGAAAGGGTATTTGACGAGCCGGTTGCGGAACGAGACCACGTTCTTGCGGCGGCATTCGTGCACGTTGCCCTCCAGCGAATCGATCATGAACTGCAACACCGGCTTGTTCTTTGAGAACATGATGTGCGGACCGAAGTCGAAAGCGAACCCGTCCTCGAAGAAGGAAGAAGCGTGGCCGCCCGGATGCCCGTCCGCCTCAAGCACCTCGCTGGCGCCGTTGAGGAAAAGGGCCATGGAAAGGCCGGCAGGACCGGCGCCGAGAATCCCGTAATCGATCATGCGGTCTTGCGCGTATGCTTTCCGCTCCACACGCGCCAGATGCGCCAGGCCGTCCACTTGCAGGTATCGTAGGGGTTCATCGTCGAGACTCCGAGGCGGTCATAGTATGCGATGAAGTGCGTGGTGACCTTGTAGCCGAGTTTGATCGGCAGAAGGAGCAGTTCCACGGGGAGCGCCGCCCCCTTCGGCAGAAAGTCGAGTTCATCGATCATCCGCTTGCGATAGGCCCGCATTCCGCTGTGGAGATCGGTGAGATGCCTTCCGAAAAGGACCGTGGCGATGAGGGAGAAGAGTTTGTTGCCGAAGTAGTTGGCCCAGGGCATCGCCTCCGGCTTGGATTTCAGCCGCGAGGCGTCCACCAGATCCCAGCCGTCTTCGAGGACCATCTTTGCCAGCACCGGAATCTGATCGGCGGGGTAGGTGCTATCGCAATCGAGCGTGATGATCACGTCGCCGTGGCCCGAGCGCAGCGCCACCTCCATCGCCTTGCCATAACCCTGCGGCGGAAACTGCCGGATGACGCGCGCTCCGGCCTGCTCGGCAATCTCCGGCGTGCGGTCTTTGCTGGAATCGACGACCAGGATTTCCGCCTCGGGCGCATACTTGCGGATGTCGGCAATGACCTGCCCCACGGCCTTCTCCTCATTCATGCTGATCATTACGACGCTAATCATGGCGCATTGTGCTACTGAGCCCGGCGAGCGATTGCAATTGCGCCTTGCAGAAATGCGTCTGGATCACGGCTTGAACTGGAGAACGGTCAGCTTGCCCACTTTTCCGAGCACCGTTTCGGTGGTGCTCAATCGGTCCACCGTGTCGAAGAAATCGAGGTAGAAGGGCGCCTGGTGTTTCCACAGAGGAACGTCTCCCTGCGCGGTCTTTTGCCATTCGGCGCGGTTGTAGAGCTGCATGCTTTCCGCGAAATCGACGAAGATGACGTATTCGATCCCCAGCTTGCGCAGGTAGCGTTTCATTTCTTCCGGCGGCTTCTTGTAGGGCAGCCCCGGCGCCGGGCTGGCGCCACCGGGCAGATCGATGTTCCAGAGGGGGTTGCGGGCGTGATCGAAAAGGAATGGAAAGTCGCCACAGATCAGCGCCCGCCGGCCTTCCGGAATGAGCAGTTGCGCCTCCCGGTAATCGGCGATCACCGTCTTGGGATAAGGCATGACGAGCTTGCTCGGGTGGGCAAGCGCCATGTAGTGGTACATGAGGTCGCGACCGCGGTCGTGAATATTGCTTAACAGGAGAACGACTCCGAGCGCCCACGCGGCCATCCGCCTCCGCGGGGATACGGCCGCCGTGGCGAGAATCGCCAGCGCACCTGCCAGGAGAAGTGGCTGGACATAGCGCGGAACCGTCATGTCATCCGGCGCCATGCTGAGGCCATAGGCGAGGAGGAGGCTGGTCAGCACGGCGGCGATCGAAACCGCTCGTGCGGCCAAACCCTGCCGCCATTCTGGCGCAGCCATCAGGCAGAGGAGCAGTGGCAGGAGCATGGGCTCGACGATCATTTTCAGCGGGAAGTTCAGTTTCGCATAGAGCGACCCGTCGATGCCCTGCGGATTAAAGGCCAGGCTGTTGTCCCCGGGAAACAGCGGAAACAATGGCGAGCCATTGGAGCGAATGCCCATGATCATCCACGGCAGCAACGCCACAAACAGCGCCCCGCCCCAGCATGCCGCCTCGAGGAGCGCTTGCTTGGGAGGCAGTCGATCCCTGATCCACGAAGCGAGCCAAAAGATCCCCAAGGTGCCGCCGGCCGCGGCGACATCCTGCGCCCTCAACGAGCAGAGCGCCGCGCCCACCAATCCCGCAACGACGAGCAGTCGCCGCCGGGAGTCCGTCCGCTCCATGAGATCCAATGTGGCGAATAGTCCCAGGAGGAGAACGAGGCCCGTGCTGTGACTTGAAGTGTTGACGCGAAGAATCGGAGTCGTCACCGCGAGGAGGGCGATGAACACTCCCAATGGCGAACGTCGCAGGGCGCCCCCGCGAAAGCCAAGGAGCAGCCCGAGGAGGATGACTGGACAAAGCCCGAGCTCGAAAAGCTGGATATTGCCGTACGACGATTTTGAGAGGGTGCTGCACTGCAGCAGCGTGTGGCCGCCTAGTGAGGCTAGCCGGCGCCAGGAGAGCGGGTCGTCAAAGGACCCGCTGGCAAGGAGCTTTTCACAATAATTGAAGTAAGCAGCGAAGTCGTCGCACGCGTTGACATTTCCCTGCCAGCAAACGCCGCCGGCGTATTGCAGCGCGACGACCGCAAAGGCCGGCCAGGCCATCCAAGGCAACGCCGCCAGCGACGCCTTGCCGGGCCATCCTCCGCGGACCGTCGTCCAGGCCATGATCGACAGGCCGATGCCGATCAGCAGCGTGATCGCCAGTTCTCCGCAGGCGCCAAAGACCGCGAGGGTCCCTCCGACAAACAAGTAAACGGCCATGCCCCACACCGCCTGCAAGCCCCATCCCGCCTTGGGCGCGGTTTCCTTACTCACGAGCTGGGCGACGAGACGTCCCCAGCCGATGAATCCGAAAAGCACTGCGATTCCCCAAAAGAAAGCTCCGGCGTAACTGAAGTCGAAATAGCGTTCCATTCTATGCGGGCATTGGATCGATCAAACCTGCTCCACCGACGCTGGAGCGGGGACGGACTGGAACGCGACTTCCTCCCCGTTGCGTGGGCGTCGGAGAATCATCCACGCGGAGCCGAGAAGTCCCACGGCTCCGGCGAGAGCCATCCACAAGGCCCGGTCGAGAGCCACGGGCCAATAGCGGAACTGCACGACATGGCGGCCGGGCTGTTTGATCAACACTCCCCGGAACGCGTGGTTCACCCGCAGCACATCCGCCGTCTGTCCGTCCACGGTCGCCTCGATATCCCCCGGCAGCCACGCTTCGCCCAGGACCGCCACCCCGGGCACCGGGGCTTCGACTTCAAAGGTCGTCGTATTCTGGGTCAATCGGTAGCCGTGCGCCGGAATGATTTTACGCTGGGCAAAGTCGGCCGCCGGCAACGGCAGGCGGGAACGGTCGGCGGGCAACATGACGGCGAATGGCCGCCCGTCGCCTTCTTCCACGAGACGCATCATCTCGGGCATGTCGCGGTAGGCCAGGACGGAGTCGGTGAAGAATGCCCGCGGCCAGGCGGTTTCGCTCTCCAACACGTCGAGATCGCTGCTGCCCAGAAGACGCAAGCCCGGGAGTCCGCCACCCTTCCCGAGCTTGTCGAGGTAGAAGCGCACGCCGAGCATGTCGAGGCCGCGGTGAACCCTGGCGAAATCCTGGCGCAAGACGAGCAACCGCCAGGACCAAATATCACGCAAGCCGATGCCCTTGATCAAATCGCGCATCGCGGGATTCTGCAGCGCGTCCGCGCCATCGATGACTTCGAAACGCGTCGAAACGTTGGTGCCCGTCATGACCCAATCGATTCCGGAAACACGCGCTGGCTCGGTCATCGCCTTGGTGATCTGCTGAATGGCTGGCGAGGGAATCTCCCGCAGGTCGAGGCGCTGCTTCGGATTCATCGCGTAGCCGTCGAAGCTCGTGACCAGTTGCATGCCGAACCGGAAATGAAGTGTCGCCCACGCGGCACACGCCACGAGGAACCAGGTGGCCGCCGCAGGCTGACGCAAACGCACGGCCCGCCAGGCCCATGGCAGGATCGCGAGCGCCACGACCAGCATCGAGCCATACTCCCAGAAAAACTCGCTCAGCGGGTAGGTCTCACCGACCTTATGGAAGGTGGCGCCCATGCGATGGGCCGCCTGCGCCAAGCCAAAGAACGCCGCGAGCAGCACGCCGACGAAGCAAAGCACGAGGATCCAATCGCCCCGCCATTCCGGCAAACGCATCCGGCGGTGGCATTCGCGCACGCCATAGCCGGCGAGGACGAAGAGCAGGATGAAGAGCACCCCGGAGAACGTATCGTCGAAGTGATAGATGTTCCGGATCATCGGCACCTGCTCGAGGAAGAGCGGTGAGATCACGCCGAAGGCGATCGCCGCCGCGCCGACGGCCGTCACGAGGACGGCGAGAAAGCTGCGGTCCCGCGCGAGGATGCGGATGCGCACCAGCGCCCAGGCGGCGCCCAACAACACGAAGAAGTTTGCCGAGGGATTGGAGAAGAACTCCCCCGGCACCAACTGGCGGCTGAAGATGTCGTCAAAAAGGCTGGCGAAGAGCCCGGGCTGGATCTGAAAGATCTGTGGCCGATCATAAAAGGTCCAGGCCTTGCCGAGCGCATCGAGGAAAACCAGCCAGAGCGGAGCGCTGAGCAGCAGGAAGAGGAAGCTGGCCCAGGCAAACACGCCGAATCGCACCGCCCGCTCACGCCCTGCGATGGGCGCGCCCAGCAGAGCCAGCGCGCCGGCAGCGTTGAGGCAGAGGAGAAAGGCGCTCGATTCCTTGGCGGTCCCGCTGTTGAGCTGCCACCAATTCGCGAAAATGAGCAGGGCCGCCCAGCCCGCGAGACTGCGGCGAGTGGGTGCGCGGACCGCCTCCAGCCACGGTAGCAGGATCCACGGGGCGTAACTCAGTGCGAAAATGCCGGGATGGCAGAAGCGATAGGCAAAGAACCCGATAAAGGGCGCCGACAACGTGAGGAGCAACGAGGCCGTCAGACTCCGCGACGTGACGAGAACGAGCAGCCCGATTCCCAGGGCGAAGAGGATTTTGGCGGCGACAAACTTGAAATCCCAAGCCCACGCGGCTCCACCGGAGATCACTGCGGGCCAATGCAGCGGATCGCCAAGCATCGACATGCATTGCGCCCAGAGGGGCACGCCGCCCCAGTTATAGCGGTCCCACAGGGGGAACTCGCCGTCCTCAAAAATCGCGCGATGCTGAACGATCGAGGCCGGCAAATGCCAGTAGAAGATCGCTCCGTTATCTGCATTGGAGGGGTTTTCGACCCGTCCGCCCCTGGCTCCCGGCACGGTGGGAAAGCGTTCGTAAAGGAGCTGGATCCCGTTGTCGGGCGACACGAAGCTCTTGCCGCAGAAAACCACGGGAAAGCACGACACCGTCACGGAGGCCACGGCCACGGCGAGGATCGCGGTGCGCGGGCGGCGATGCGCCCAGCGCAGCAGCCGCGCGCCGTGTTTCCGCCATGCGATGCGCGTCGCGGCTTGTGGCAGGAATAGACCCGCGACCAGCACCAGGACGAAAACGAGCCCGATCTGCCAGAACGGGGGTGGGGGAGTCAGGGCGAGGTCGATCGGTGGCTCCGGCTTGAATTCGAGGCCCGTCGTCACCGATCCGAGGCGGGAAGGGAGGCGCACCGCTCCGCTGGCATCGACCGGCATGGCCCCAGGCAAGGCCCGCGCGAGGCTGGCGGGCGTCAAGGTGGCGGCCAGGTCACCATTTTCCGTGGTCATCCAGCAGCGCAACAGGTCGACGTGCCCCTCCGTCGTTAGCGGTGTGAGGAGAAACTTGCTCAGCTTGCCGGCACGAATCACGAAGCAGACGTGATTGACCTCTCCTCCCGTGATGGTTTGTGACTGCGCGGTTTCCTTGCGCAGGCCGGTGCCGTCGATATTCACCGCCAGCCGGACGTCACCCGGGACACTCGCTTCGAGGAGGACGTGGAAATAGGCGTGCTCCGGCTGCGGGCCGAAGGGGTTCCACCAGAAGACGATGGTCGCAAAACAGGCCAGCAGCAGCGCCGGCAACAGTCGCCGGAAAAGCGGTGAGGGCCCGCTTGAGGCGGGTTTCGAGGTGGTCATGGGCGCGGGACGTAAGAGAAAGAGCTGTGCCAGCGGCGGAGCCTATTCGCCGCCGGCGCCAAGTCAGCCGCAGATTTCTGCGTCCCGGCGGGCGCGTCCCTTGCTAAACACATGCCCGTCATGATTGAAACATCCCCGATGAAACTCGCGCTCGACCCCAAGACGGACGCTCCCACTCCGCCCGAGACGCCGCTTCCGCCGGCCCGTGGCGGCACGTCTTTGATCATCTGGCTGGCACTGGTGGTCATCCTCCTCGGGGGCATTTCCCTGCGAGTGATGCCGTGGCACGGCTACCAGTGGATCGGATTCGATGAGAATCTCTACAAGGTTTATGTCGAGAAACTCGACGTCCGGGGACTGGGCTCCTACCCCAGGATCGCGGAAGAATACGTCGTGAAGCAGCGCGCGACGGAGAAGGCCTTTCTCCCGCCCACCCGGTTTCTATACATTTTTTGCAGCGCGACCTGGCGGGCGACGTTTTACGGCGACGCCAGGGTGCAGGCCGTGAAAACCGTCGGGGACGTGCAAAGCGATCCGACGCTGCGGTCCATGCGCGCCATCTCCGCGCTCTTCACCTGCCTCAGCTTGCTGGTCGGCGCGGTGTTTGCGCGGCGGCTCGCGGGTGACGGAGCCATGCTCGCGGTTACCGCCCTGCTCGCCTGTGCACCCACCCAGCTTCATATGTCGCAGCACGGGCTGATCGATGGCTTTTTCGCATTTTGGGCTCTGACATCCGTCTGGCTGCTCTGGGAGAACCTGCAATCGCAGAACAATCCACGCTGGCTGGCCGCGTATGCCGTGTCGCTGGCCATGATGGTTCTCACCAAGGAAAACGCGGCCTTCGTGACCTTCGCGCTCTGTTGCGTCACCGCGATCGCGCATTTTGCCAAATGGGGTGTGGTGAGCAGGAAACTGATCATCGTGACCGTTGCCGGGCCGGCGATCGGACTCGCCCTGCTCATCGCCCTGGCGGGCGGGATCGGCGTGTTTCTCGAAACGTACCAGCTCCTCGTGGTCCGGGCGGCGGGTCTGAAGTATGCCATCGCGACCGGTGACGGGCCTTGGTATCGCTACATCGTCGATCTGCTGCTCGCGAGTCCGCTCATCCTATTGCTGGCGGTCAGCGCGGTGTTCCAGCTTCGCCGCAAGGATCAGGGGCTCCTCTACGCCACGGCTTTTATCGCGTGCAGCTACCTCTTCATGTGCAATGTGAAGTATGGGATGAACCTGCGCTATGCCAACATGTGGGACATGCCGCTGCGCCTGCTCGCCTTCACCCAACTCGGCTGCCTGGCGGCTCGATTCCCCCAGCGGTGGGTGAATCCCGCTCTCGGCCTGGGCGTGGCCTGCCTTTGTGTTTTTGATCTGCACCAATACCAGGTGTTATTCGTGAACTTTGATCGGGACTACGAGATGATAACGTCCAACCTCATGAACGCGCTCAAGATCCTCAAATTCATGTCGGTCGATTGACCGCGATGGAGGCTTCGTTGCTGGAAACTGCGGCGCCGGAACGGAGCCGCACGCCGTGGGCGCTGGTCGCCGCCCTGCTCCTCCTCGGCTGTGCTCTGCGCATCGTGCCCTGGACGTCGTTCGACGGCATGGGCTACGACGAAAGCTGGTATCGCAAATACGTGCTCCTCCTCGACGAGCATGGATTGGCGGCCTACCCCGATGTTTGCGCGGCGTATGTCGAGGAAGGCAAGACCGACGAGTCGGTGGTAAAGGTTCCGCCGTTGCGCATCATCTTCGTCGCGGGCGGATGGCTATGGAAACGGCTGGAGTTTGGCTCGGCGCCACCCGCGGATCTTCTCGCGCCCGGCGGCGTCGCGCGCGATCCGACGCTCATTTCCATGCACCACCTGGCGACGCTGTTCGGTTGCCTCGCGCTCGGCGCGGCGTGGGGCCTGGCACGACGCTTGTTCGGAGAACGGGAAGCCCTGGCGGTGCTCGCGCTTTTTTCGTGCTCGCCGCTGATGATTCACATGAGCCAGCACGCCCTGGTGGACGGCATCTACGGGGCGTGCGCGCTGTTCGTTCTCTGGACAATGGTGGAAAGCCTGCGGGAAAAAGCCCATCCCGCCTGGCTGGCGGCGTTTGCGGCCAGTTTCGCGCTCCTCGTGCTGGCCAAGGAAAACGCCCTCTTTGTCGGTCTGGCCGTCGCGGCCACGCTCCTCTTCGCCCGTCCTCTCGGCCTCGGCGCCGCCAGTGGGCGCCACTGGGGTGCGGCCGTCGTCGCTGGTCTCATCGCGCTCTCGCTGATGACGTGGGCCGCCGGCGATTTCCGGACGTTGATCGACGTTTATCTCATCTTCATCCACAAGGCCCAGTCGGCGCCGAACGCTCTGCAGGAGGGCGACGGCCCATGGTCGCGATACCTCGTGGACCTGATGATCTTCACGCCGGCGACTTTCTGCTTTGCTCTCGGCGGCGCGTTTCAATCCTGGCGCAGTGAGCGGAAGCTGGGCGTCTTGTTGCTCTTCCTGGTCATCACCTACGTGGCCATGTGCAACGTGCGCAACGGCATGAATCTGCGCTACGCGACCATCTGGGAATTTCCGCTCCGGGCGCTGGCCGTCGTCCAGGTCAGCGCGCTGGCGGCGCGTTTTGCGCGGCCGGCGCTCGTGCTCGCGGCGCTGGTCGCAGTGCTGTGCGCCGTGGATCTCGCGCAATATCACCGCTTCTTCGTCACCTATCGGCTCTACGAATTGCCCACCGCGAACCTGCTGCGCGCGGAACGTATTCTGAAATAAAGCGGAAGTGCGCGGACGGATCCCAAAGGACGGATCAACCCGCCACGGCGGTGGCGGTTTTCTTCATTTCGTCGCTGCGCTCGATCGTCTCGCTGAGCAGCGCAGGCACGGTCGGGAGCGCGTTGGCCCGGAGGAAGATCTGGTAGCTGAACAGGCCCCGGCTGATCTTGATCAGGAATTGGTTCACGTTCACGAGGATGCGTCCGAACGGGTTATTTCCGAGCGCCTTGGGGAAAGGCGCGGGAACGCCCCTCATGACGGTGACCTTGTATCCCGTCTGATCGAATAGCTCCTTGAGGGAATTAAACGTGAAGAGCCGCGTGTGGGTGCGGTCGAGAATCCCTTTGCGGCCATAGTTGAAATGGCCGAGGAAAAGCATGAAGCGCGTGATGAAGAACCCGATATTGGCTGTCGTCAGCACGATCTCCGGACGTTTGCGACCGCTGGCCTCACGCAAGAGTTCCATGAAGACCTCGGGATCGTGCAGATGCTCGATGACGTCGAGCATGAAGATCTGGTCGAACTGCGAGATCTCCACGGGAAACTCGCTGACGTCGAGATCCCAACGCTTGAACTGGACGTTGGGCGCGGGCGCTTCCGCTGGCACGTACTGGTCGATGCCGGTGACTTCGGCCGCCTTGGTGGCAAGTTCCCTGGCCACGTAGCCCTGGCCGCAGCCGATATCGAGGACCTTGGCGCCAGGCTGCACGGCCTCGATCGCAAAGGTGTGCGACGAGGGAAATCCCAACTTCAAATCGTAGGTCAATTCGACCTGGCCGACGTCGAACTTCCGATCGTAGAGAAGATTCTTTTCGTGAAATTTCGCCCGCAGCATCGTGCGGAAAATGTCCCAGGCGTACTGCAACCCGTTCACGTGGCAGATTTCGTCCCCGTAAAATGTGGGAATGGGAATCTCGATGATGCGCATCCCGGCGAAATGGAGTTGGACGATGATGTCGGTGTCGAAATGGAAATCGTTCGAGTTGCGTTCGAACGGAATCTTCGCCAGCGCTTTCGTCGAGTAGAGCCGGTATCCGCTGTGGAATTCGCTGAGTTTCGAGCCCAGCAGCGCGTTCTGGAAATTAGTGAGGACCTGGTTGCCGATCCATTTGTAGAGGGGCATGCCGCCCTTGAGCGCGTCGTTCTTGTGAATCATCCGCGAACCGAAGACCGCGTCCGCCTCCCCCTTGAAAAAAGGCTCCAGCAACACGGGCAGCTTCTCCGGCGCGTATTGGCCGTCTCCATGAATCAAGGCCACGACATCGAACCCATGATCGATCGCGTAGCGGTAACCGAGCTTTTGGTTGCCGCCGTAGCCCTGGTTCACCGGGGTGCGCAGGATGGTGATCTTGAAATCGCTCGTCTGGTCTTCCCGCTTCAGGCCGGTCTGAAAAGTCGCGTCCTTCGACGAGTCATCGATGATCAAGACCTCCACATCCTTGGTGCGCAATTCGTGCGGGATGCGGTCGAGGACACTCTCGATCGTTTTCTCGGCATTGTAAGCCACGATAAAAATCAGGACACGCTGGCCGGAAAAATCGAGGGGCATGGACAGTGATGTAAGGCGAGGGAAGGCCGGTTGCAAGACGCTTGGCGTGGCAAAGCTATTCAGGGCCATCGGGGCGTTTCGGCAAACTGGATGACGTAGGTAGCGACCGCGCCTGATGCGGCCAGCAACCTGCTAATCTCAGATGTGAACGACCACGCCCCGACTTAAGACGTACGCATCTCCATTGGAAACACCGACCGCCACCCGCCTCCGAGCCTTCCTCCCTTCCGCACTGCTGACCTTGCTGGCGCTGTTCGAGGAATTGGTGGGTTGGTTCGTTCCCGACAAATGCCGGCAACATCCGGAGGAGACGCGCCGGGCGCGTTTGACCGCACATTTCGGACTGCAAGGCGCGTTCTTTGGCACCGCCTATGCCCTTTTCTACTGGAGGATCGGCCATCTCCAGGGTGCATTCGTCATCCTGGTGTGTGGCGGGATCTTCGGCGTCGTGCCGTGGATGCTGCGGAGGACAGGCTCGCTGCGATTGTCCGGCCAGGTCCTCATCGGCACTATGGCTGTCGGCTTCACCCAATTGACGCTGATCGAAGGTGGAATCCATAGCCACGCGGTGGCGTGGCTTGCCTCGGTACCACTCTGCGCGTTGCTGATTCTGGGAGTCCGCCCGGCGGCCGTGTGGGCGGCGATTTGTTTTCTTGCCGGTGCGGCTATCGGATGCGCCGCACTTCTGGGTGTGGAACTCGCCCCCCTTTACGATTCAAAGTGGCAGACGCCGATCGATTTCGCAGGAAACGTCGGGATCATCCTGTTTCTCTTCGCGTTGGGGTTGGTCTTCGAAGTCAGCCGTGCCGCAGCGTTCGATCATATGCAGGCTTCCCTGGATTTGCTGGTCGACTCCAACGAGCAACTCACCCACTTGAACAATGAGAAGACGGAATTCCTTGGCATCGCCGCGCACGATCTTCGGAACCCGCTTTCGGCGGTCATTGGGTACGCTGATCTCTTGCAGATGGAAGGTTCCGAAAAAGTCGCCAAGCGCGGGGCCTCCATTGCCAAGGCGGGCCGGCGCATGCTGGAACTCATCAACGACCTGCTCGACGCCAACGCGATCGAAGAAGGGCGCTACGCTTCCCAAGTCGAGCCGCTCGAACTCCGATCACTGGTTCTCACCAGCGTGCAGCATAACCATGCGGCCTCCGAGCGTAAGGAAATCACCCTCGATCTCGTGGATGGTCCGCCCTGCTGGGCACAGACGGATCGCAAAGCGGTCCTGCAGGTGCTCGACAACCTGATCTCAAATGCCCTGAAGTACTCCCCTCTCGGCAGCCGCGTGAGCCTCACCTTGCGCACCGACGATGACTGGGTGCGGTTTGACGTTCGGGATCAAGGTCCGGGCATCAGCGAGAGCGACCAGAAAAAGCTCTTCCAGAAGCATACCAAACTGAGTGCGCGACCGACTGGCGGAGAGTCTTCCGTGGGCCTCGGATTGGCCATCGTCAAGCGGCTGGCGGAAGCCATGGGGGGAAGCATCGGCTGCAGTAGCACCATGGGCGAAGGGGCGACGTTTATTTTGCAACTCCGTGCGGTTCCGCCCGACCTGATCTCACTGCCGAGCCCGATGGACCACAGCATGCCGGCGTCTCATCTTCAGGTCGGCTGACTCTGTCCGCCACACTGGATCTTCAGCTAAATCCGTGGTTATTCTCATCGCCGCTTTCAGGGTCAGTCCTCTCAGATTTGATTCGCGGTGACACAGCTTTAGCGCTTCGGGACTCCTGAGGTTGATCGCGATACCGGATAAAAGGCGGTTTCCCGCACCGCAGGGCGGGCGGTGAAGGCCAGAAACCGACAAAAAGGTTTCGCGGTCACCTTTTTTGGGAGGGCAAGCGGCGGTTTGGGCTCTGATTCGGAGTGGGATTCTGTGGTAGTCGCCTCGGTTTCTCCCTGGAAAATAGTATATATTAGAAAATTCATAATTGTTGGTAAGTGGCATCACGTATGCTCAATAAAGGTCAACAACTGCAGCAATAGCGGCAGTCCTAAATCAACCGAAACAAACCGAAATAATACATCATCCTATGTTGCAGAAATTGAACAAGAATCGTGGGGGCTTCACCCTCGTTGAAATCATGATCGTGGTCGCCATCATCGCCCTCCTCGCGGCGATCGCGGTGCCCAACTTCCTGCGGGCTCGCAAGCGCTCCCAGGCTACCC
>JBBRPL010000136.1:0-20404 GCA_038228205.1 Chthoniobacterales bacterium | reverse complement strand
TCGAGCGCGGGGAGGGTGCCGGGTTCCTCCGGAATGCGGTAGCCTCCCATGCCCACGGCAAGGGCGAGCTCGCGCAGGACCAGGGAGCTCTTGCTGACCTGCCAGCCGGCGTAGCGCCCGGTGCCGAGGTAGTAGCCGTGGCCCATGGACCAGCCTTCGCGGTTCTCGACGCTTTCCTTGCGGATCTCCCAGGTGCAGCCGCCCTTCACGGGGAGCTGGGCAACGAGGGCCTCGACTTCGGACTGGCGCAGGAACTCGGGCGGGTCGATGCGGCTCTGATACTCCTCGGGGAGAAAATCGCGGTAGAAGTGGAAGGGGAGGTGTTCGCCCTTGCGGTAGTGCTGATCGGTGGACAGCCAGCGACCGGCCTTCGCGGCTTCATCGCTGGAATCGTGGTCCCAGGCGAGGCGGACGACGTAGACATCGCAACCGGGGCCGAGGTGCTCGGTCTCGGGGGCGATGGCGGCGGCCTTGCGCATCTCGGAGAACACATTGCGCCCATGACGGGACCACGCGAGGAGGAGGGTGCGATCGGAATGGGAGGCGTAGTAATCGGTCATGCTGTCGCTATCGCTGACCTCGTAGTTGGCGACGATGGCGTGGGTGGCCCATGCGGGATGGCGCGCATCGAGGAATGCCTGGCCGCGGCGGATGGCGTCGGCAGAGATGAGGGCGGCGCGCTCGCGGACGGCGGCGGCGTGCTTCTCATGGTCGCCGATTTCCAAAAGTAACTTTTCGATTTCCTCGGTCGGGGCGATCTCGGGGGAGAGGCGCCACTGGACGCCGTAGACGATGGCCTCGGGGACGCGACCACTGAGAGAGGCGGGGTGATCCTCGCCACAGGCGAAGAAGGCGACATCGACATCGGCGTGGCCGCCGGTGACGACGCAGCCGGCGATGAGGCTACGGACGGTGGCCGGTGCGGGGATGCCGTGTATGGCGGTGATGATGCCATCGCGCCCCCCGTGGAGGATGCAATGGACGCGGCGGCCGACGCAGAGGGCGGGCGCGGTGGGCGTAGGGAACGGGAGGATTTTCATAGGTGGGTGGCTGGGTGGCGACGCACGCGCCAGATGTGGCGGTACTCGAGGAGGGCGCGGACGCGGGCGGTATGCCGCCGGAGGCGCCATGCCCTGGTGAGGCGGGCGAAGAGGTTCATGCCTTGTTACGCAAGGGCGTTACTTGCTCAGAGGGTGCCGGCGGCGCGGAAGCTGAAGGGGAAGTCGGCGCGGGTGCGCCCGACAATGACGTGATCGGTGCAGCGGATCTGCAGGAGGTCGGCGGTTTCCTTGAGACGAACGGTGACGCGCCGATCGGCGTCGCTCGGGGTGGTGTCGGCACTGGGATGATTGTGCATGACGAGGAGACCGAAGGCGGCGCCGACGATGGCGGGCCGGAAGACTTCGCGAGGATGGAACAGGGCTTCATTCAAGCTGCCGATGCTGACCATGTTCCACGCGAAGCAGCGCAGCTTGGTATTCAGGAGAAGGACGACGAGGTGTTCCTTTTCACCATCGAAGAAGGGATGCCGCGAGACGTGCTGGAACCAGTAATCGGCGGCCATGGACGGCTCCTGCATCTGGTGGTCGGAGTGACGCTCGCTAATGAGCGTGGCGCGAACATGAGCGTGTGGCCAGGCCGTGGTAACTGGCGCGGGAGAAGCGGTGTCCGCGAAGGGGAAGCAGGTCTGCATGATGAGTTTCACGGCACGCGTGCCGCGTTTTCTTTGTTAGGCGGCGAGCTGGACGTCGAGGTGGCTCTCGGTGTCGAGGAGTGCGGCGCGGACATTGCCGCCGCAACCGACGGCGATCTGGCCGGCGATGGTGCGGGAGATATTCCAGCGGGCGGTGAGGAAATCCATGATCTCCTCGGTGCTGGGGCCTTCGACTTTCCACGTCTGCATGCGGGTCTGGAATCGCTCCTGGAGGAGATCGAGCTGGAGATTGCTGGTGCCGATGAAGGCGCATTTCGCGGGGAGAAGATCGAGGTACTGGAGGAGCAGGTCCTGGGCGGCGGTGGGGATGCGGTCCATCTCGTGGACGACCTTGACCTGCCAATCGCCGAAGAGGCCGCCCATGCCGAGGGAGCCGAGCCAGTGCTTGACCATGTCGACATTGACCTGGAGGCCGCTGACTTCCTCGATGGCGAGCCGGTCGCCGGCGAGCGCGATGGCGAGAAGCCGGGCGAGCTCGGTCTTGCCGACGCCGGGAGCGCCGTAGAGCATGGTCTTGAGGATGGCGGTGGGGCTGGATTTCGTGCGGGCGATCTTCGACTGGAGGACGCGGCCGAGGGCGGCGGCGGGGCCAATGAGATCCTCGAAGCACGTGGCTTTGAATTCGGTGGGTGCGGTGATGTGGTGCATGTCTGGAAAGCAGCGCGCCCCGGGCGCTGCGAGGTGCAGCGCGCCGGGGCGCGGGTGTTTTTGGGAGAGTGTGTTTCGCGGCACGCGTGCCGCGATTTGTCAGAGGGTAGAGAGGAAACGACGGGCGGGCGATGTCGAAATGGGCTTGGCCGTGGCGACCGACTTTGCCGGGGCGACCGTGGCCGCGGGGGCAGCCTTGGTGTGATAGGCGGACCATGCGGCGCGCCAGTCCAGCGCAAGCGCGGGGCGGGCCGCGCACCATGCGGCGAATGCAGTGCGTTCGGCGTCAGCCTTGCGTTTGTCGGCAGTGGCGAGGAGAGCGGCGAAGGTGGCGACCGGAACGCGGCACGCGTGCCGCGAAAGTGGAGTCTCGGCAGCCGGCGCTTTCGCTGATGGTGCCTTGGCAGGCACAGGCTGTGGAGCCGGTGCGGATGCGGGTGGTGATTTGACTTTCTTCCGGGGAGCTGACTTGGGCCTTTCGGCGGGGGTGTCCAGCGTGGAAGTGAGGGCGTTGAATCTGGCCATGCTAGGACGTGGCAGAGATGCGATCGCTGCAAATGGTCCGAACGCCTTTGCGGCCGGGATACTCGCAATCGGCGAGTTGCCATCCGTCCTTGTGGGCAGGACGGACATTGCGGACCGCTACGTCCTGCGACGGGCGAATGAAATCTCCGCCGAATGGGAATTGAGTGACATCCCACGCGCCGCGGCCCGCGGGATGGGTTCCAGTTTTGATGGGCGTGGTGGTGTTCATAGGAAAAGTCTTTCGAGGCGAGCGGCCAGCCGGTCGCACTGTGCCTGGCGCACCGGAGTCATGGCTTCGGGGAAGGCGGCGTGGCGGGTCATGCCGCGTAGCTCGCCAATGGCGCGGCGGAGCTCTCCGGAGATGATTGGCCGGGGAATAGAGGGTGCCGGCGGTGCATTCTGTCAGCATGGAAGAGGCCACGGCGTAAAGGCCGGTGGTCTGACCTCCGTGCCACGCCACGAGCTGGGTGGCGAGATTGTGCATGGTGGCGAGCTTCATCTTGTGACGGCGGGTGAGTGTCTTCATGGGAGGAGGACGACGGCGTCGTCCGGGCCGAAGTAGTGGTCTTCGCGGCAAGGGACGTACTGATTGCCGGTGTTCGTATTGAAAAGTTCGGTGGCGGACACCTTGCGCATGGCATCCTGGCCTCCGAGGTTGGAGCGCCAGCGGAAGCGGCTCCCGACGGGAATGGAATGGAATGTTTTCATGGGGTCACGTCCGCCGGGCGGGGCAAAGCGATGCCCGACCGGCGGAATGTGGCGCCACTGACAAGCGGCGTTTCGCGGCACGCGTGCCGCGTTTTCAGAGCTTGGCCGTGAGGACCATCTCGAAGCTGGCGGTAGCGCCGGCATGGAATTTCTGGACGTAGAGGGAGCCGATGATCTTGGGCTGACCGGGGCGTTCCTCTTCCTCGAATTTGACCGTGTTCTTGGTGTCCTTTTCGCGATTGAACTGGAGGGTGATGGGTGCGGGTTTGGGCATGGCGATGGTGGTGGTGTGTTTGTTTGGATGCTGAAACCGGTGAAATCCGATGTGCAGCCCCGTGCCCTGGGAATGTCAGGACACGGGGCTGCACACACTGCGACGGCCTACGGTCGGTGTGTGCGCCGGTGTTTGGGGTGTTATGCTTTCAGGTGCCTCCTTTGATGGGTGTTAGTTGCGGGAATGCGTGCCGAGCCGGGGCAGGGCGGGCGGGGTGGGTGTCTGGGGCTGGCGCAGATTGCGCATGATGGCCTGGAGGTGGAAACCGATGGGGCGACCGGTGCCGCGTTTGGCATGGATGCATCGGGTGTGCAGGGTGATGGCTTCGGCGTTCGTCATGGGAAAAGTAACTTTTGCGGCACGCGTGCCGCGAAACCTCGCGGGGCGGGTGAGGATGTCACCCGCCCCGGCGGCGGAATCAGGCGGCGACGGCTTGGGGTTTCGCGGTGCGGATCTCGCGGGCGCGGATGACGGCGATGCTGTGGAGGGCGCGGAAGCCTTTCCACATCATGGCGAGGGTCGCCTCGTCTTCGCAGACTTCGAGGGCGGCGTGGAGCGCCTTGACGTGCTCCGCCGTGAGGAGATCGACGGGGAGTTCGGTGAGTTCTTTGTCTTTGTCGCCCTCGCCGTCGCCGACCTCTGACTCTGGCTTCAGGCTGTCTTTGATAGCCTTGAGCGCCTTGCCGGTCTTTTCGTTCGGGGCGCGGAGGAGCATGGCGACGGCCTCACGGACACGCGCGCCGGTCTCGGCATCGTGCTTTTCGAGGAAGCCAATGATGGCGGACGTGGTGAGGAGCCAGTTCAAGGCGGAATTGTCGAACTGGGTTTCGGTGATCGTCCCGTGCCCCTCGCCGACGAGGGAGAAAGCCTTGGCGACCTTGTAGGAGGCGGGCTCGATTTCCTCGCCGATCATTTTGCGGATGAAGCCTTTCAGGGTTTTATCCTTTTCCTCGTCGCGCTGATCGTCCAAGACGACGATCATCTTGCCGATGGCGATATGCTGTGAGGATTGACGGACGGCCGCCACTTTGAGTTGCGCAATGAGATCATCGACGGAAAGCGCGCGGAGCGATTCGATCGTGATTTGCGGAGCCGGGACGAGTGCGGCGAGTGCCGCGTTGATGCTTTGTTTTTGCATGGTGAATTTTCGAGTGCGTTTCGTTTCGCGGCACGTATGCCGCGTTTTTTGTGTGTGTTCCGTTGGCGAAGTGCCGCCGGGAGCAAAGCGCGCCGCGCCTTGCCGATGCCGTTCTAAATGTCTTACGGTGCCGCGTTACTTGTTCGCGGCCCGTCCCGTGCCCCGTACAAGCAAACGGCCCGCCCCATTGCGAGGGCGGGCCGTTGCTGGTCGTGCGGGGTGCTTACATTGCCGAGCCTACTACCTCCAACGCGAGGCGCTCCGCCCGCACACGCCGCGCGATTGCGGCTTGTGCGGCTTTGCTCGCCGAACGGGCCGCCTTGCTTGCCTCGAGTACGGCTTCCGCCGCGTCGCTTGTCCCGCCGTCCAGTGCCAGCAAGCGGCCCGCCGCGATGCGCGTCTGTAGGTCGTGCTTCGCCTTGCGAAGCGAGCCGGGAGCGGCTTGGCCATCGCCAAGGAAGGAAGCGCCATCGCGCGCCTCTGGCAGACAATCGACGCTCGCCCCGCGTGAGACGCGCGCGGCGGTGGCGAGCCAGCGCAGGTCAGACGCCAACGCGGAGCGCCACGAACGGGAGCCGGATAGCATCCAATACACGCGGAGGAAATCCCCCCATCGCGCGGACAGACGCCGCACGTAGGAGCCGCGAATGCCTGCCGCCCGTTCGGCCCGCGCTTCTTGTTCGATCTCGCCCTCCAAAGGCTCCTCTTGCTGGCAGGACCGCGCACTGCTCACCGTCCAGCACCGTTCATCGTCCGCGCCCATCATCACGGCCCGCATCCGCTCTAGGTCATGGGTGCTCGTAACGTCGCAAAGCTCGCGCCCCTTGCCCCAAAGGTAGGACCGGCAATCGGTGCCACCTTGGCGGATGGCACGTTGCCAAGCCAAGAGGGCGCGGAAGGGAAGGGCATTGCCCGCGCGCTGATAGAGGGCGCGCTTGTCGGGAGGGACTAGGCCGCTAGTCGTTGCGGCCCGCGCGAAGCGCGCACGATAAATGGCGGACAACTCCTCTACTTCGGATGCTGGCAATTCGCGCCCCCCATTGGCCAACCATGCGCGGACAAAGGAGTGTGCGCTGGCGTCAGCGAGAATACTGAACTTGTCGGCGAGGCGTTCGCGGCCAGCGAGCTTAATGTCTGGCCGTGCGGCTTCTGCCAGGGTGAGCGCGAAGACGGGGCGGATGCATTGCGCCAGGTCGCGCTCCGCGCGCGCCTTGGTGCGTTTGGCAGTGCGAAGGGTGGCGCGCTCCGCGCCCCCGATTTTTTCGGGGGAGATGGCATCGGAAGCCAGCCGTTCCAAGGCTAGGCGCGCCTCTGCCGTGCCGATCTCGCCGGATTCAATCGCGGCTTCATGCTGGCGTGTGGCGAGTAGATAGGCGAGGGCGGAGGGGCGGAGCGCGGTAGCGTCTGCTACGCGCTGGCGCTCCGCCTGCTCCGCGCCCCGCTGAGATGCCAGCGCCAGCGAGGCGCGGGAGAGGGCGGGGCGGATGGCATCCTGCCGCGTCGAACGACGCCTAATTGAGCGCGCTACGGGGCAGGTCGTGAGGGGGAGGAGAATGACCGGGCCAGATGAGAGCTTTGTGCCCCCATCGCGGCGGAGCCGCGCCAGCCTGCCAGCGCGCTCCGCGCGCTCTGTATTCCTCCGCCGCGTAGCGGCGGATTTACGACCGCGCGCGGAGCGCGCCTCTTTCTCCCCGTTCCCCGTGCCCCAAGTAAGGAAGAGTACAATTTTTTGAGTGTGGTTAGTGTTCATAACGGTTGCTTTGCTTGCACCGTGCCAGCGCGTAGTGCGTTGGCGTCCCGATGCACCGCTAAAATAACGCCAAGCGCCCCGTGCGACTAAGAAAAGCACCGCGCTTTTTCGGTTTCGTGGCTTTCGCGGCACGCGTGCCGCGAACTACAGAGGAGATTGACCCGCGCTGGAGGGCGGGAGGGCGCGAATGACCTTTAGGACGTTCACAGAGGGGGGAGGGTTTCCGCGAACGCGGAACCGATTTTTATGGCGGGCGGCGGGAGGCGGAGCACCGCGCCATGTTTTTCGCCGACGGGCAAAAGTTACTTCAGCCAGTCGATCGGGAGCCAGCCGCGCTGGCCGGCGTGCTCGCCCTCGGCGATCTCGACCTCACGCTTGTCGAGGCCTGCACCGAGGAACTTGATGCGCGTCCCGGACGGGACCAGGAAGGCGCTGGCGCCGTGCAGGGATCCGTCCGGGCCGATCCGCTCCAGGTCGGCGACGGACGCGGCCACGGGAACTCCACTCACGAGCCAAGGCGCCACGATTCGGGGCATGGGGGCCGCCCACTGGAGTGCGGCCAGCAGGCCAAGCGCGAGGCCCAGGATGGCGACGATGAGCAGGCCGCGGCTAGATGTCTTCGCCGGTGGCGCCGCGGTAGAGGTTGATGGCGAGGTTGAGGACATAGGAGCGGCGGATGGTCTTCTTGGCCGCGTTCTTATCGTTCTTCAGGATCTCAATGAAAGTTCGAAATGCGTCCTTCGACTTGACGGGCATGGGGTTTCCGCGCCGCGTGTAGAGGTGCCTGGAGCCATCGAGGGCCTTCTTGATATCCAGCTCGGGGATATCGAGGACCTTCGCCAGCGCCACGATGTGCAGCTCCTTGAAGGCCTTGGGGTGGGGAAACCCGTTCTCGTTGTGGAGCCAGGCGTAGAGGGTCGAGGAGTTTGTCTTGATGTCCTGGCTGATGAGGCGCGCGAGGCCTCGGATCGACAAGCCCTTCCTGGCCTGCCGGCCGGCGATCAGCTTCTGAAAGGGGGAATGCGGGGCGACGTGGGTGATGAGTCGACCGCAAGGGGGGACCTTGCGCTTGGCTTTGGCTGGCCGTTGGCTGAGGAGGATTGGCATGTTCCAGTTGGGACGAAGTAACGGTGTTTTTCTTCATTGTCCACTGGAATTGGCGGCGTTGGCCAGCTTGGTGGCCGGCTGGTGTCCGGGGTGGTGTCCGGGGTGGTGTCCATTCCTTCTCTCTGATTTTGAAGTACTTGTACTGAAATGAAAGAGATGGACACCACGGACACCGAAAAACGAGCTTCGTGTGTTGGGCCGGTTTTCGCCGATCGGATCGAAGCAATGTCTCCCTTACACTTCGGCGGGCCGTTGGCGAGGTGTCCAGGTGTCCACGGGTCGCAACGTCCTATGGCGATGGATGTTGCGCGGACAGCGCATGGTGTCCGTGGTCAGCGGATTTGCTGGCCACGGGCCGGGTGTTTAGCACAGTTGGAACATTCAATGAGCCAGACTGGCATGCCGCAATTGTCACAATAGGAACATTGCGAGAGAGAGGTCACCCGCCGGTGCTAGCATCCTCCTGTGCGGTGCTTGCATCCGGTCAAAAAAATTCGCCCCGTTTAAATTAATGGGGCAAGGGGGAGTGAAGCGCCCGACTAGATGGAACTTTTAGGTGACGCCTGTGACGCCCGATTCGCCCTGTGTTTCCGGCGTCAGGACGTTGATGAGATCCTCGGCGAAAGGGCAGATGAACGGGCGCCTCTCCTCCGGTTCGTCGCCCTCCACGCGTTCCAGAATAATCACCCAGCAGGAAGTCTTGGTGCCGCGGATGCGGATGCGGTGGCAACGTTCGCTGGCGGCGCTCTTGGGGAGTGGGATCCAGTACGGTTCCTTTTCCATTTCGCGCCGAACGTCGCCGAGGCTCAATGGAATGTCTTCGCCCCTGCTTCTCTTGTGAACCTGGTAGGCGTCGAAGAGCGGTTGATAGCCAACGTAGCAGACGTGCTTGGCGTTCGGGTCGGCTTGCTTGTCGGGAGTATTCGCTGGGCAGGGCGTGAGGCTGCCGTCGTCGTTGAACTTCACGTAGCGCAACTCCATGTAGTTGCCGAAGTCCTTGTTGCGCTGGCGCATGGTGATGACGTCGGACCAGAATCGGGCGAGGAAGGTTTCCTCGACGACGTCGGCGAGGCCTTGCTCGCCGTGCTTCATGAGGAATTGCTGGAACTCAGTGTCGCGGGCGATCGAGAGTGTGCCGAGCAGGGCGGCGGCGGTGCGGTAACAGGCGTAGGCGGTGCCGTAGACGAGGCGCACACGGTCATTGTGGATGTGGGCGCGGACAGTCTCGCTATGCATCCACGTCGCAAGGGTGTCGAGAGCGCCTTCGGTGAATTCGGTGCGATTCTCCATGAGCCAGCGGCCGATGAGGTAGTAGTGTTTGCAGTCCTGCTGCATGCGCACGTAGCGGGCGGCGCCGTCGCCGAGGCGCTTGTGGAGCGAGACGTGGATCTGGGCGTAGCGGGAGCGGGTAGCGCCGTCGCCGGAACTGCTTTCGCCCATGACGATGGGGGTCGTTTTGGCGATGGGGTTGCGGGTTTTCTTCGTGCCGTCGGCGATGCCCTTGAGGCCGCCGCTGCGATCGAAAGCGCCACGCAAGGCCTCCTCCTTTTCCGGGTCGATGGTGTCGCGCCGGTACTCGTCGAGGAGGAGGGGAAGGTTGGAGTACTGGGTGAGGCCGCGGTTGAGGCCGACGGCGGAACTCGACTTGGCGCCGAGCTTGATGCCGCCGAGTTCGGGAAAGCCCCAGATGCGCATGAGCCAGCGGCCGATGGTGGTCTTGCCGCTGGACATCTTGCCAGTGAGCCAGATGCCGGGATGGCCGCCCTGACGGGTGAGCTCCGGGCCGATGGCGTAGGCGAGAACGAGGCCGATGGAGGTCCAACCATCGTAATCGCCGATCGTGTCGAAGAAGTCATCGGAGGCCTGGCTGAAGATGCCGGCGGTCAAGGCTTCGCGCAGTTTGTCGCGGCTTGCGTTGGGCGCGGCCTCGATGAGTTTGTCGCAGTCGGGCGATGCTTTGTCGGCGATCATCTTATCGGCGAGGTCGATGGCGTCGCGGTGATCCTTGGGGCCGGCTTCGATGAGTGCTTCACGCACCCGTTTGATCCATGCCGGATTGCTGGGTTTGGCGCGCGCGTCATGCGGAGCCAGCAGGCGTGGAGTCATCTGGCAGAAAGCATTAACGGTGTTTTCCGCGCTGGTGGAGGTGATCTGGTAGCCGGTGCCGTCGTTCCAGAAGATGTTGCTCTTGTCGGCGTGGATGGGGGTGCCGACGGGCGGGTGGGCGCAATCACCGAAGAACCAGATATTGCTCTCCTGGTGGAGACCGAAGGTGTCGAGTTCGTGGATATCGCGAAGATAGGAGTGATGGTCCATGTCCATGCACAGGTCCTGGAGATCCTTGTCGCCGCCGCCTCCACTCCCGCCGAAAACGGCGTCGCCGACACCGAGGCACCAACGTCGGAAATCGGCGAGGCGGGAAAGATCGGCGGGGGTGATGCGGCGAAGCGTGGTCTCGGAGATCCTCTTGTTGGAGCGTTGGCGCACAACGCGGACGAGGCGGTCCACCATGCCATCGGCATTGTGTAATTTGTACTCGCAGACGAGGGTGAAGGTGGAGATCGAGGCGGGAACGCCTTTGATGCGTTCCCACTGGGCGGCAAGTTGGCTGTAGAGGATTTTCAGTTTCGCCCGGATTTGGACGCCGGTCTGACCTTCCGCCATCTCGACGACCTTTCCATTGCGGGGGCCATCGATGGTTCGGAGTTGTTCCTCCAGGTCGGCGATCCGCCCTTTGAGGCCAGATCGGTCAACGGTCTTGCCGTCCTCATCCCGGCCTTCAGAGCCGATGGCTTTGCTCCTGACGGACCGTTCGTCCTTCTCGGGCTTCTTGCGGAGGTAGTAGCAACCGATGACGGATTCCATGGCGTCAGCGAGCTCCTGGTCGACGGGGCGACCGGTGGCGGGGTCGAAGAGGCGGAACCGTTTGGCGAGGGCGAGTTCGCGCTTGCCGCCGACAGACAGGCATGGAGTGTGAAAGCGGCGCTCCAGCTTGCACTCGATGATGCGGCGTTTTTTGGAGGGAAAGAGGTCGGCGCTAGGGGCCGCGCTGGCGTTGTCGATCGTCGCTTTGAAGATGCGTCGCGCTTCGCGGGTGCCGGCTTCGAGTCCGCTTCGACTGACGCAGAGGGCGAGGATGCCATCGAAGTCGGCCTTGCCGTCGACCATGTGCTCGACGGGGAGCTGGCCGACGCGGGAGGAGCCGTGACGCTGGGAGATCCATGGCCGCAGGACGCGCATGGTGTATTCGGCATACACTTCGGTGTCGCACTGGTTCTCGGGGTCGGGCTTGTAGCGCTTCGGATACTTCGGGTCGTCTTTGATCTCGTGATCGAAGATGATGACGAGATCGGTGACGCCGGCCTCCTCGAGGACGGCGATGAGCTTGCGCCGGAACTCTGGATTGGCGACGAAGCTGATGCCGGGGCAGGCGATGATGGGGATGTCGCACTGAGTGCCGGCGATGGCTTTGAATTCGCCTTCGGTGAGGACGGCGAGACCGTCCCACTGGGCGACGAGCGTGGCGAAGCCTATGGGGACGAAGACATGGGAGGCGCAGGTGCGGCCTTCGTCTTCATCCTCGAAGATCTCGATATCCTCCATCTCATCCTTGGGTCGCTTAACGCCGCCCTTATGGGGCCGGAGGTAGATGGGGATGCCGTTGCTGTCAAAGTAGGGGATGAGTGGCGGCTCGGTAACGCCGAAGATCGGCTTGCCGGTCTCGGGGTCTTTCTCGCCGGTTATACCGTAGCCGAAGAATTGGCCGACTGGTCTGGGGCCTCCGCGACCGTCTTCCTTGTAGATGCCCTCGGCGAGAAGCAGGGAATGGCTGTAATGTTCCTCCAGGCTCTCGACGTGTGACTTGTTGGATATGTTGTTCGAGCGGATGCCGTGGGTACGGATAGTCTCGGGGCTGAAGCCGCGTTTCGTCAGGAGCTTGGCGTGATCCTCGGAGGTGAGCGGGAGTTTTTTCCAAAGAGCGTGCCAGACGTTCTTTGCTGGGCCGTCACGCGGCTCTGTCTTGAGTTCGCGAGGGAGGGCGTTGGGTTTGGCCTTGGCGTCGGCGAAGAGATGTGGGACGCGCTCCGGGACTGCGAGCTTCAGATACTCGACACAGGCCGCTTTGTGGTCCATGCTGCGGCGCAGCATGAGGTAGCCGATTTCGCTGCTGCCGCCTTCCGGATTGTTGGCGACGCACTCTGGTGAGTGGCACTTAAAGAAATCGCGGCCCCCTCGGGAGTCATCTTTGAAGACGCCCCACTTGCCCTTTTTGTCGCCGCAAAATGGACACTCGGCCTTGCGGCCAAGGTGGCGCGAATCGCCAAGGGCCTCGATGAGCTTTGGCAGGGGAAGTGCCGCGCGGGCATCATTCCAAATCTGCGTGTCTTCGGTCACGCGGAGGCTTTAGCTTTTCCTTTGTTGGGAGCGCGGAGTTCCTGCTCAATTTTGTCCGCGTCGGCGGCGGTGTAGAGCATGATGCGATTGCGGCCCGGACTTTGAGCGGGTGGTATCTTCAGTTTCCTGATCACGCGCCACACGGAGGTGGAATTGCACTTGCCGCGCGTCTTGGCGATCCGGTCGGCGATGTCGGTAGTCGTGAGGAGAAGAGGGGATGGTGGGGCGGCCGTTTCCATGGAATTCGCAGCGTAAGCTGGTCTTGCTTTAGCCGTCGAGGAAAACCGTTTTTCATTGAAAGACACAAGGGATTGCGGTTCTTCTCATGTCATGAACCTTCCGACCGCAATCGTCCTGGTGCTCTCCGGGGTTGGTCTCGGGTTGACTCTGCGGTCGAAGAAGACACGTGCAGCGCGCGGGTTTGGTGCGGAACGCATCGTGTCGGCGGCGCGAGACGAGGAGGGATGGGTATTGCTGGATAGCGATGGGGACGTGCAGCCTTGGCCGGACGAGTGGCCATCGGAAGTGGACTCGGTTTTTTTTGCCGGACGCGGATGGAAGCAGGTCAACGTCGGGTCTGAGGCGCGTCCTCAAGAGGGGTGGATGGCGCCGCCGGATCTGCGCGAGGAGCGTGGCGAGTGAAAGCGCATCTCTGCGGGCTTTGGGATGGGGCGAACCTCTGGACGCAATGGGAGGATGTCGCGCCGGAAACTGGCTACAGGCTGCGGTTTCGGGTGGTCCTGCCAAAGGCAGGGGAATGGCGAATGGTGGGTGGGTCGGAGGCGCCTCTGCGCAAGCCTTGGCTGGTCCTGCAGATGGGAGGGGTGCAACATGCGACCGAGGGTAATCCCGGAGCGACGGTGGAGGTGCAGGTGGCAATCGCGAAGACAGGTCCTGAGTCGGATCTGGAATGGGTGCAGGCGACAGAAGTTACTTTTGCCCGGAGCCGGTGCCGGTTTGAGTTCACGGCCGGGCCGCGTGGAATTCATTTCCCGAAAGGCGGAGAATTTTCCTGTATCGTGGACGGCGCGGGAGCGCATTACGCGTTGCAGCAGGAGATCGAGCTGGCGGCTGGCGACGTGGCGGAAATGGAACTGGTCGCTACATTACTCACGGGCTACTGCCAACTGGATCGACCGGATCACTTTGTGATAAGGCCCGGGCTTGGGACCGTGATCCGCAATGTGGCGCCGAGCGAAGACGACGTGGAGGAAACTGGGCAAACATCTTCGGCGCTGCGGGTGATGCGTGGCCAGCCGCTGAAGATCGCGTTCGCAGCCCCCGCTTCCTGATGTCGGCGTTTCAGTTCAACAGCTCGGACATCGCGAGCATGACGTCCACCTTTAGCTGGGGGCTCTCTCCGGCATCGGGCGAGGTGACGCTGCCTGGGTCGGTGAGTGTGGCGGCGGGAACGGCGTTTGTGATCAATCTGGGTGGGCTGACATTTCACGGGGTCGTGAGCAAATCGACGGTGGTGCGCAACGACGGCGACTCGACGGTGCTGGAGCTGGTGGATAACCGCATCAAGCTGATGTGGGACGACGTCTACTGCGCCTTCAACAATCAGGACGTGGTCGAAGATGATCCGCTGACGCCTGGCATCGACCGGAAGAAGCGGTTCTGGCACATCAAACCGGAGGATTGGGATGCGCAAATGAAGTCATGGACGTCATCGCCCTACTCGGCGAGCGATGTCATTCAAATGCTGATCGGCGCGGATACGGTCTCGGTGGGCTGGAGTCTGGATACGCATGCGACTCAGGAGGCAGCCGTGCTGGGAATCGATGCGAACCACGGCGCAAAGCTGGGGAACGTGCTGCAGGATATCTCGGAGCGGCAGGGATTGGTCTTTACGCTCGATGGTGAGAGCACCCTGCGATGGGCGCGCAAGGGAGAAGGGACGCCGGCGGTCGTTCCTGCAGGAGCCTACGACATCCGCGACGGCGATGCACTCTCCCACAATGACACGCAGGTGCGTCTGGTGGGGGACCGGAACATGTATCAGGACATGCCGATCGCTCTCGAGCCGGACTGGAACTCGCGGTATGAAGCGTATTGGTCGGAGACGGCCTGGTTTGCGGAGGTGGACGCCCGCTTCGGCGCCTTCGATTCGACGACAGCGGGCCAGGCGTCGCTATCGGCCAAGGCGCACGCGGTGACCCTGCGTGAATATGTGACGGCGCGCGGGGACAATGCCTACGCGGACTGGGGTCTCTGGGGGGAGGCCGGGCGGATGGAGATTCCCGCATGGCTCTATATCCGAGACATCGTCTACAAGGCATACCGGGTGCCGCGCGGTTACACGATCAATGGCATTTCGTTGGATTCGCTGAATCTGCGAGAGGGGATGCTAGCAGCGTGTACCTTCTCGGATAGCGGAGTGTTTTCGCTGAAGAGTCCGCGCGAGTTTTATCCGGACGCCAAGGCCGGGGTTCTCGTGCAGGGCCAGCAATTGAGCCTGCTGGATGCGCGGACCCAGAATGTGATCACGGCGACGCAACTGAGTAATGCGCGCACGAAGTGGTCGGCCAGCAACAAGTTCAACCTGGACACGAAGAACAAGGGAATCGTGTTTCACGATGCGGTGTTTATCCCGGGGGCTGGTGCCGCCGGTCTGTTCGTCTTCCCGAACCAGGCGGTGGACGATATCGACGAGACGCACGAGCTCTACCACCTGTCGGTGCCGAACGCGGACGTCACGATCGCACCTGCCGCGGTGCGTGCGGTGATGACCTTTGAGGCGGAACTCTACAGCAAGCGATATGGGTCGGGAAATCGGAAGGGCTCGCGCGTGGTGAAAGACCTCTGCTACCACGCGTTGATGCTCAGCGGGGCGTTCAGTGAGGAAGTGAAATATGCCGACGGCGACGGGGCCGAGGACAAGGCGGATGCGGAAGCGGCGGCGCTGATCCTTCAGGAATCGGTATATCGATCCGGTGGATATCGAAGGCCGGGAGCGGCGGGCACTGGGTTGAGCTCGGTGCTGGATCGAGTGACGGTGACTCTGACCTTTGACGAGGGACTGGTGGAGGCGGTGGAGCACACCAAGGAGCGCAACCAAAGTAACGTCGAGCATGAGCGGGAGATGGACCGAAGGTCGCGACAAAAGGATCTCTTCCCGAGCCAGAGAGCGAATGCGACCGATGTGGGGAATCTGCAACTGATCGCCCGAATTTCAAAGGAGCTGCCGCGGCGTGGGGCTACGGCCTACCGGAGCGCATCGGAGGTGATGCAGAGGGTGGTTGGATCGAGCCACACATCGCCCCGGCTAATCAAACTCGACGACACGGCGGCGGCAGGTACGGTGATCTGGCAGGATGACAGTGGTGCGGTGGCGGACAATGGAACCCGATTTTCCGGAGTGGTCATCGCAGACAATTCCACTGGATTCCAAGTGGCACTGGCGACGCAGGGGACGGCGCTCATTAAGGTGAGTGGGCCGTTTGCCTCGGGCGACGCGGTGGGCTCCAATGATGCCTCGCCGTCCAAGGTGGTTAAAGACGGCGCAAGATCGCTTGGAATCGTGAACGCCAGTTATACCGGTGCCTCGGATGTGTTGGCCCCGGTTCGCCTGGCTGGAGCGGGTGGCGGCGCGGAGGCATGGCCATTCCAGGGTTATGCCTCGCCATTCACTGGCTCGGGTAGTCCTCCGGGCGATCAGGCGCGTCGGTTCAAGCTGAAGCTGGGGAAGGTGAATGGGTTCACGCCGTCGAACATGACGGAGGAATTTACGTGTCCGGCTGGGGGGACGATCGTGGTTTGGGCGAAGGCGGAAATCTCGCCAACGACGCGGCGGGTGAGCGCGGCGAGCCTGGATTCCGGGGATGCGACGCCGGCCACTCCGGCGGCCGATCCGGATTCTGGTGCGCCGCCGGCGTGGACGGCGCGCGGGCTGGTGGAGGTGACGGCCGACGCCGACAAGATCACGGACATCAAGCCGCTGGTGACGGATTCGCAGTGGGTGAAGGTGGACGTTGTGAATGTCGACGCAGCCTCTGGGATCGCGACCTTCGATCTCAGCTGGGCCTCAGCGGGGAGTCGGAGCGCGCTGTATCTGCCATGAGCGAACTGAGGGAGGAGAACCCGCTTAGTGTTCGAGGCTGGTCTGGACCGCGGATATTTAGGCGCGAGCTGGCGACGGTGGAGTTCAAATCGGTGCGGGCGAGGGTGAACAAGAATGGGTTTTCGGATCATGGGATCGTGGCGCTGGAAGATGAGACGGACAAGCGATGGCTGGTGCGGCAGTACCCGACGATCGGCACCGGTGGCGGGTTCACCGGGTGGAAGCATGAGACCATGGACGCGGGGAGCGGGCATGTGACAGTCGAGGACCTTGATCCAGATCATGACGATGAGTATGAGGTCATCTTCGAGGAGGAGAACACGGACGGCAACATCGATGAGTTACTGACCGAATTGCTCGATGAGAAGAGTTTCGACGACATTGACGATTGGAATAGTGGGTTGACCGGAACTTACACGTGGGGTGGAACGGAGGCGGTGAAGACGTTCGAGGATTTGGGAGTTAGCACGCTGGCCCAGTACGTCGATAATGACGAGGCGTTCACTCGCTATGTGGAAAAGACGAAGATCAAGTATCGGCTGAAGACGGATGTGAGTGGGTATCGCGACCCAGTGACGAATTTTCCGCCGGCGACGGTGGAGTGGCGCGCGCGCACCGTGAAGCGGTGGCTGGGGGATGACGATCACGACGATGGGGAATGGATCTCCGATGATCCGCGAACCCTGACTGCGAATGCTGGCGAGTGTGACGAGAGCTTTTATATTTCGGTTGGGAGCGGGAATATCGACGCACCGTCGGATACGCACCGGACGATTGGACCGGAGGGTGAGGCGGCGGGTGGTGATGTGGAGATGGTGCTGGAGGGGCCGCTGGGGCAGGCAAGGAAGGGAGGCTTTGCGGCGTATGTGAATTCCGCACAGACAAAGATTTACCGGACGGAGACGGCGACGGGGAGTTTCGCAGGCAATGGGGATGGCGATCCGGCGCGGAGTTACTCGGGCCACCAGAGCTATACGAGCGATACGTTTTACTGGGATGAGGCGCTAAATAGTGACGCGTATGAATCGACGCTCAGTGCGGATGTGCCGCGGCGGTACGTGAGCGATCCCTTCGTGGACCGGTCGTGGAGGCGGATTCCGTTCGACGACTCGTTGAGCGACGATGCGTTGAGGGCTGGTTTTTCTCTGTTTTCGGAGACCGCGACGGTGCGGGTGTGGAAACGGAAAGTGATCTCGATTGCGACGGGGGAGCCGATCGTGGATCAATTGACGACGACGCTTTCGGGTGAGGTGACGACGGATGAAATCAAGGCGTTTGCCGAGCAGATCGTGGCTGGGGATATCTCGGAATTCAGTCCGTATTCAGGAGATTCTCCACCAGACGAAATGGAGCCACGGGTGATTGCGGCGAAGGTGTTGTCGGTGGATGAAACGGCTTATGAGCGACGAACGCCGACGCTAACGGCGAGGGTGACGGTGAGTGGGGCTCCTGACGACATCACGCTGACTGTGCGCTGGCGGGAAACGACGATCACCTCGGAGGGCGTCGTGTCGCACGCGGATCAGTCGACTTTGGTGCCGATCGCGGCAGGCGATGGGTCCGGGTCGAGCGATGCACTTCCGCAGGATGTCAGCGATGGGCGGAAGTTCTTTAGCGGGGTGGCTTGTGATTCGGAGCCGAAGTTGCGGCAAGAAATCTTCATGGAACGCACGCCCTGACAGTTACTTTACGAAATCGAAATCGCATTGCCGTGGTGGGGGGTCGGATTTCATGTTGGCGATGTGTTCGGCCAACGATTCGAAAAATTGGAGGTGCATGCAGTTGCGGCAATCCGTTACTGAGGTCGTGCCGGCGATGTCCTTTTCAATGAGCGCGTTTACGTAGGCATTGATGCTCCGATGATGCCCTGCCCTCGCCATGAATAGGGGTTGGATGGATTTCGGAACGCGGATCGGGTGGTAGACGGTTTCGAGTTTGTGGTGGGGAAAGGCTCGATTTTGCAAGGAGCGCGGCATGAACCACAAATGGTTCATTCTGTATAGTAGAATTGCGGACTCGCTGCGAATAGGTATCCCCCGCCTATGGAAGGAACGTCGCTAAAGTTCGTGCTGAGCCAGGTCGCCCCAATCTTGAACGATGCGCTTCAGGCGACGCGACCGAACGCATCCTTCGATGACGCGCCGCAGCGCGTTGATCGTCTTCCTATCCAGAGAGGATTCTCTTGCAAGTGCGTCCAGACCCGCATCCGGAGGGGTCTCGTTGAAAGAGGCGCCGGCACCGAGCATGATCAGAATCTTATCGCGGCCGGGCTCAACACGCTGATCTCGAAGGTAGGCAGCCTGGGCCTCTGCCTGAACGATGGGGTCGTCACTGATTCCGGTGCAAATTCTGGTCAAGGTTTGCCGGCGGCAGGTCTGATGTTCGTCGGTGATCAGCCTGGAAAGCATCGCGGGGCTAATGCCGAGATCGCCGGCGAACTCGCGAGCGGTGCGCTGCCGTCGTTCCATTTGGAGTGTGAGATAATTCCCGAAGGCGCTCATGTCGGGATATTCCTATTTTCGCAACTCAGGACGCCAGAGCATTCCGATAAAAGGAATGTTCCTAAAATAGGATTGACCATTGCCCTGCCTGGGAGTCTCATTTGGGACATCCGACGCGGGTCCTCCAGAATCCCTTCAAACCAAATTTCATGAAAAGAAACTCACCAAAGTCGACCCCGGCGTTCAGGCGGATTCGCCGACGTCTCGTCGAGATCGTGCGGGTCCACGTAGACTCAAAGAACCCGGAGACCGTTACTGCGGCACGCGCATGGCTCAAATCACTGAAGCGCCAGTAGTCCCAGGGAACGCGCTGTTCAGCCTTGCTGTTCCGGCGATGGTGCGAATGAACGTCGAGGCTTCCAGCGAGGCGGAGGCGGCGGAGATCCTCGCCGCGATGTTCGGAACCGAGTGGAGTAGGGCGAGACTCGATATGGGATGGCCGGCGCCGCGCACGGGAATTGAGTTTGCCGTGCAACTGGCATGAAGGCGTGTGTCCATATGCCGGTCGACCTCGAGCATCGCGATGATGTGCGCACCTTGGCGCGGGTCTTTCGCGCGCACATGGACTCGGATGATGCGACGCAGTGTGCCACTCTTTGCGTCGTTCGCCTGTGGCTGGACTGGGCCAGAGTCGGCGCCGATTGGCGGGCGCTGCAGCAGGCCCGGAGTGAGAGCCGGGATTGGGGGGCGGAGAACCTCACGCATTTGATCTCGGAGTTTTGCCGTTGGAGTGGAAGTCCGGCTGCGTTGATTTCGTGCCTGATCGAAGCTGGCGTCCTCGCGGTGGTGGCGCGTGGCGAACTGGATGGCTTTGTGCTGGCCGATTTTGCTGAGTTCAACGGGCACCTTCTGCCGGGTCACGAGAGTATTCAGGCGAAGGGTGGCAGGGCCAAGGCGGAGAAGCGAAGGGCAGAAGAGCTCCAGCTACTTGCCGCGCAGCAAGCCAAGGTGCTGGAGCAGCAGGGGCTCGCGCTCTTTGCACCTTCCGATAACGTGTCGGAGGAAGAGCGGCAGAAGTGTGTCGCCATGGTCATGGGCCTGGATGGCGTCTGTGGCCTCCCTGTGCGCTTGAGCAAGGAGTATGTGGATGACAAGGCCCTGATGCGCGACGCGCTGGCGGTGCTGCGCGGGAATGCCTGGGATGACGTGGTGCTGGTGCAGCGCTATGTCCGCGGGCAGCGAGACAACCCGGAGGTCGTTAAAGAGACCGGCGCTATTTTGCGCGGCTTCTACGTTTATCTTAGAAAGGCAAACGAATGATTCTCGCGGATATTCTCCGGGCGTCAGCGAATCGGATTCTCGATGATAGCACGGCGGCAGAGTACGTTGGGGGAAAGGCCAATCTGAAGGCTTTGCGTGGCGCCGGCTACGTCAAGCCATGGAAGGAGAACAACAAGGTCACGCAATGGGACGTGCGGGATCTGGACACGGCGATTGATCGTCAGAAACTGGAGCCGATATTTCCGGAATAGGGTGATGACTGCGATCGATGTCAGCTCGGTCGGGAGTGAGGTGGGCGTAATGCTTCTCGGTGGTCTCCGGCGTGTCGCCCATGTATTTGCTCAAGCGGAAGAGGCTGCC
>JBBRPL010000135.1:0-21126 GCA_038228205.1 Chthoniobacterales bacterium | reverse complement strand
GCGATTCAGCGTGGGGGTGGGATCGTTCGTGCCGATGGTGTTTTTGAATGCGATGAATCCTACATCGGTGCCGAAGCGCGTTTCATGCACAAAGACGTGAAGGAGCGCAAGGGCATCAGCAAGGGCAAAGGCATGCACGCAAAGACTGCCGTGGTGGCGCTTCTAGACCGTCACACCAAGAGCCATTCCCGCATCATTGCGCACAAGGTGATCAAAGGCACCGTGACCAAGCAGGAAGTCGTTCCCGTGATCCATCGGCACGTCAGCCAAGGCGCGGAAGTCCACACCGATCAAGCGCTCATCTATCAGGATTTGCCCGCCTCATACGTTCACGAAGTCATCAATCACGCCGAGTCCTACGTGCGTGACGGCGTGATCCACACGAACGGCTTGGAAAACTTCTGGTCGCTGCTCAATCGCACGCTCAAAGGCACCTACGTTCACTGCGCGCCCTTCCACCTCTTCCGCTACCTCGACGAACAGACCTACCGATTCAATGCGCGGAAGGATGAAGACGGCGACCGGGGCCGGTTCCTCGAAGTGACGCAGACTGCCGTTGGTCGTCGTCTGACTTGGAAGAGGCTGACCGCGAAAGACGAGAAGAAAGCAGAGTGAGACTACAGCCTGTAATAGGCGATGATCTCCCGAGTTTTCTTAACTGCGACCTTCAAAAACGTCAGAATAATCTCAGCGAATATGTGATGGCCCAGCATCTCTACGGCTTTCCCTGCGGATGCGGCCCAGCCTGTAGGACGTGGCGCAGGCCGGCCGCGAAGCGCGTCTCCGCTTCCTTGCCCGTCGCCAGGATCGCCGACTTGCGCGGGCGTCCACCTTTGTTTTTCTGAGGAATCGTCTTTGGATTTTTCATGCAGCGAGCATCTCCTTCAATCTGCTCTCTTCGGCTGGAAAAGCAACGACCTCGGAAACCTCGGATAGCCTCTCAATGTCGTCAGATCGCAACGTGCTCTCTTTGGTGGAGTCGAAAACCGTGATCTTCTGAAATTTGTCCCACTGATTTCTCACGTCATACCACCGCGTAAATACTTCGGCGGCTGGCATGTGAGGCGAGAGGGATTGCGTAGGCACGGTATGCACCAACGATTCCACGTGTTTGCCTTTCACCTTGAAATCAAAATCCACCTCTTTTCCATAGCAGCCAAGAACGGAGAAAGAAGGCTGATAAATAAGCTCTGTGCTGGCAATGAACTCTTCCACTTCTTCAACGAATGTGCCCTGAGTCCGAAAGCGCTGAGTGAACGCGATATCTGTGACGCGAATGCATGCTTGCGCTAACCGAACAAGGTATTCGGGGATCAGTTTCAAATCGCTTTCATCCTCTTGGAAATTGATTTTCAGAACTCCATCCTCATTGATCACGTCCAAGGCTTTGCAAACGTCGGAAACGAGAGTTTTACGCTTGGCGTTCGCCCAAAGCTTTATCTGCAAATCCAGAAGATAATCGCTCGCTTGGCCGTTGTCCGAGAGTTCCAATTTATGGAAAAGGTCATTCTTCTTCGTCAAAAAAACGTCGATCAGAGAACCGTTTGGATACCGGAACGGAGTAGCAATTCTCACGGAGCCGTCTTTGATCACGTCGCACTTTGTCACCAAAGAAAATGACCTGAGCAGGGGGGCGATTTGTTCGCATTCAAAGCTCATGGTGGAGGTTCGTGAAATTGGCCGGTGTGGGTGATATTTGCGTTGATCATCAGTATATCCCAAACCTGCTTCGGGGAAAGGTTTTCCAGATCGGGACGGGCAACTACAGAGGGCAAATTCGTCCGCTGATCTTCCTCTTTCATAAGTTCGTGTTTGTGTGTGCGAAATCCGTCATGCATTTGGCCGTTTACGCAAATTCGGCAGATCGGCCCCTGCGCACGAATGTAAAAATTAAAAATGACCGTCGGCACATTCCGCTTCCAAAGACCGTTTACGATCACATCGACTCCATTCGTGTTTCAACCGGAACTGCGTCGAAAGCGTAGCTGGTCTTGCTGGCGTTCGTTGGTTTGTAGAGCACATCCATCGTGATGAGTTTTCCCTGTAGGGAGCGCAGCGCTTGAAATTCACCCCTCGTCATGCAGGCGACCGTAGATAGGGGGGCTCAGAGCGGTCAAGGCTCAATGCGTCAAGTCAGTAATTGCCCTACGTAGCCGCGAATTCATTCGCGGAACCTTGGCTGCGAGCAAGCCGGTGGAATTTCGTGCAGACGCCGCTTCGGGGGTCGCCGGGCAGCCCCTGCTGTCACACGCGCGGTTCGGCGAATGAATTCGCCGCTACGTACCGCACATCACAATTCTTTGACAATCTTCTGACCCCGCTGTGGCACACGCCACTAAGAACTGGCCTAAGCGTTTCGTGAACTCCATGAAACGCATGAAAACAAAACTCCACTCCGCCAAACTCCTCGCTCCACTCACCGGTTCCATCTGCGGCCTGCTCGTCATGGCGCTCGTCGCACCGCTTGGGCTCACTTCTCATTCCTTCGCCGAAAAGCCCCAGGCCCGCCGCACGGTCGAACCACAACCCAACCAGTCAGCATCCGATCCGAAAGGCCCCCTTCTTTCGCCCGACGAAGCCCTCGCCAAAGGCCTCGATTACCTGCGGGCGCAGCAACACTCCGACGGCGGCTGGGGCCAGGGCGGGGGATGGCGGCAGAATACTTCGCAGCAGGGTCGTGGAGGCCGGGTGGAAGGCACGAATGTCGAAGACCCGTCCGACTTGGGCAACACTTGCGTCAGCCTCGTCACCCTGCTGCGTGCCGGACACTCGCCGGCGCAAGGCGTCCACAAGGACGCAGCGGCCAGGGCACTCGATTATGTCTGTGCCCAGGTGGAGCACGCCGACAAGGAATCGCTCTATGTCACGGACGTGCGCGACACGCAGCTTCAGGTCAAGATCGGCACCTACGTCGATACGTTTCTCGCGGGTTGGGCTCTTTCGGAACTCAAGGGCAAGGTGGCCGATGATGCCTCGGAATCCCGGCGCGCGGCAGCTCTCGAGAAAGTGGTCAGCAAGATCGAACGCAACCAGGGCGAAGACGGCTCTTACGCCGGCAACAAGGGTTGGGCGGCGGTCCTATCGCAAGGACTCGCCAGCAAGGCCCTGAACGGCGCGGCGCGCAGCGGCGCCAAAGTCAGCAGGCAGGCGCTCGACAAGGATCAGGTGCAAAACAAAGCCGGGCTCGACATCGCGAAAGGCGATTTCAGCGCGCCCACCGCCGCGGCCGAACCCTCCAGCGCGGGCGTCTCGCTTTACCGCGAAGCGGCGAAATTGGGCGGCCTGCGGGAGCAGTCCAAATCGAACGTCGCCCGCAAGACCCAGGCCGAGGGCGTTCTGGCCAGCCCGACCGCCCCAGCGGCGGCCAAGGCCCAGGCCGGGAAGGACCTTAAGACGATCGCGGAAGATGACAAGGCCACCCAGGCCGCGACCGATGGCATCTCCAGCAAGCTGCGCGATTCCAGGTACGTCGCTGGCTTTGGCAACAACGGCGGAGAGGAATTCCTCAGCTACATGAACCTCACCGAAAGCATGCACGAAAAGGGCGGCAAGGATTGGGAGGATTGGCAGGCCAAAATGTCGAAGACCGTCTGCGGAGCGCAGAATGCGGATGGCAGTTGGGCGGGCCAGCACTGCATCACGGGCCGTACCTTCTGCACGGCTACGGCCTTGCTCGCGCTGCTCGTGGAACGCGTCCCGGTGGACGCCCGGACGAGCGCCCTCCCTCCCACGCCGCCCACCACCGCCGCCGCGCAATAACGCTCCATGGCGCAAACGCGACGCGAGTTCTTGCGGTGTGCCGCGGGTCTGGGGGGCCTTCTGCTGGCGGGTGCGGCTGGCCCGGTGGAGCCCCGGCACACCGCAGCCACCGGGCGATCGGCCCTGGCGTTCTTCGCCAGCCAGCAATCGCCCGATGGGGCGTGGCGCTCGGATCGCTACGCGGCTTTCCGCGACGGCGACGCGCTCACGCCGCTGGTCCTATGGGCCGCGCAGTCGGTGCCAGCAGCGCTCGGGTTCGGCGCTGTCCTGGGGCACGGCCTGCGCTGGCTGGAGCGGCTGACCGACGTGCAAAGCCGGCGCACCGAACCATGGACGGAATTGCGCTACCCGCTTTTCACGGCCAGCTACGCCGCGCAAGTCCTGGCCGTCGCCGGCGATCAAGGCCGCGCTGGTGTCTGGGCGGATCTCATCGAGCGCTTGCGTACCACCACCGCACTCGGCTGGCCCGCGGATGATCCCGCGTGCGGCGCATGGAGTGACGCGCCCGTTCCTCCCCGTTATACCCAGCCGGTGCCTGACATGCTGGCGCCAAATATCTCCGCGACTGCCCTGGCCGCGCAGGCGCTACTCGCGGCTGGCCGCCCGGCGAGCGTGCAGACCGCGCGCCCGTTCATCGAGCAATGTCAGAACTTCAGCTCCTCTCCACCAAACGACCTCGATGACGGCGGCTTCTTTTTTGCGATCGACGATCCCATCCGCAACAAGGCCGGCGTCGCTGGCCGGGACGGAGCCGGGCGCCAGCGCTTTCATTCTTATGGCAGCGCGACGTGCGACGGCCTCCTGGCACTGCACGCCTGTGGTGTGCCTCACGATCAACCCCGGGTGCATGCGGGCCTGGAATGGCTGCGGCGCCACACGGAAGGGCTGACCCACGGTGGCGCATGGTCCGCGGGGCGCGGCCCCGCCCGTGAATCACTCGTCTATTACCACGCCCAGGCGCTGGCGGCCGTTCTGGGCACTCTCAAGCAGGATGTGGATTGGGCTGATCGATGCCGGCGAGCCCTGGCTGCGGATCTTTCCGCGCGTAAGTCAGCCGCCGGTTCGTGGCAAGGCCGGGCGCCGGACAGTTGCGAGGATGAACCGCTCCTCGCGAGCGCCTTCGCGTTGCGCGCCCTCGCACACTCAGTCTACCGCTTCGCCTTGTCCTCCGCGCCTGCCCCTCGGAAAGCGATCCTTGGAGCCGGTTTCGGAGTTTCGGCCGTTTCAGGCGCTGGAGTCTGATCCACCTTGGCCGCCGCTTCGCGAGCGGCGGCATCCTGATCGGGAGCGCGAATGGCTGGCGAGAGGTCGCGGGAAATGCCCTGGAGCGAAAAGGCGCTGTCCGGAGATAGCCCTGGGGAGGATGCGCTCCGGCGCGGCACATCCTTCGGTTCGGGTGGCGCCGGCAGGGGCGCAATCTTCGGCCCCTGCGGAAGGCCGGCATCGAGAATACTGCCCTGCATGGCCAGGCTGGCGCCGGGATTCTTCGGAGGCTCACCGTTGGTCGGCCTTGGCGGACTCGGCTTCGTCAGGGTCACAACGGCGGCGGCGGGCGCCGTTGGCACCCCCTTCTTCGCGACGACCACGGGGGCTGGCGTCGGCGTCGGCGCAGGCGCTGCGGGCTTCGTCGCGGGCGGCGCCTTCGCGATGATCGGCGGCTTCGGCGGAGTATATTTCGGATACCGCGGAAATTTCTCCGCGATGATCGTGACGGTCGTATCGAGAGCCACCTCGTCGAAGACCTCCACGACATCCGTCGAGCGCATGCGAATGCACCCGTAGCTGACCGGCACTCCGATCTTGCTCTCCTCGACTGTGCCGTGAATGTAGATGCCACGGCCGCGCGCATTGACGTTCTGCGGTTCGAGCCCGTCGAGCCAGAGGATGCGCGTCACGATGGGATCGCGTCCCGGAGCATTGGCCGGCAGGATCTCTCCGGTGGCATGCCGTTGCTTGAGCACCGTCCCGGCTGTGAGGTCGTCACCGATTTTTTCGCACACCCGCAAGCGGCCGAGCGGCGTCTTGTAGGTGCCCAAGCCGTCGCCCAGGCCAAATTTCGAAGTGGAGATGGGATACTTCTTCAGCAGGCCACCGTCCCGCAGGACCGCGAGTTTTTGCTCGGCCACGCTGATGACCACCGACATCTGCGATTCGCCCTCTTCGGCGACCGCAGCGGCCCCGAGAAGGATAAGCATGGCGGCGAACGCCCTGATCGTTTGGAGTGAGATTCCCTGCACGGATCGCCGCTTTAAACTCATTTTACCCGCCGCGCAACCCTGGATATTTGGGGGCTACCGGTCCGAATCGGGCACGAGCACGCACCGGAAGCCGTAAATCACGTCCCTTTCGGTGCGGTCAACGACGTTCCGATAGGAGGCACGAAGCTCGCTCGGATTGGCAGTCCCCCAGGAACCGCCGCGCATCACACCCCAGTCCCGGGCGCCGGCGCCGCCCTTGTAGCTGTCCCGGCACCATTGCCAGACATTCCCGCACATGTCGAAAATACCCAGCCGGTTTGCCGGAAAACTGCCGACGGGGGATGTTTGGGGAAAACCGTCGTGATAGCCGGCGATCGCGCCGGCCCGGCGGATCGAGCTGTCGGCGAAGTTGCCCGACCCGGGTGGCGGCGGCCACTGCTTGCCCCACGGGAAATCCTTGAGCTTGCCGTCCCGCTCCTCCGGCGTGTTCCGGCCTTCGTCGGGCAGACCGGCGCCAGCGCTCCATTCCAGGTCCGTCGGCAACCGGTAGACCTGGGTTTCCTCGATCAAGCCGGCGCCAATTTCCTTCTGCGTCAGCCACTCGCAAAAGGCGGTCGCATCCTCCCAGCTCACGCGGACGACGGGATGGGTCGCGTCCTGCGCAAAGTCGGGAATCGAGCGCGCCCGCCCCATGGCGGTGCAAAACCCATCGTAGTCCCGCACGCGGACCGGCCAGATGCCCATGAGAATTTCGCCGACCGGGACGAATTTCATGGCCAGGCTGTTCTCCCACGGTTCGCCGCGGCGCGGTCCCAGCCGCTTGACGAAGCGCGCGGGAAGGAACGTTTGTTCCCCCGGTTTCACGGCGCCGAGAACCTCGATGTTTTTGAAACCGGCGAGCCGTAATTCATAGCGGACCCCACCCGGCTCGAGGTCTTCGAGCGGAAGCGGCGTCCTGCCCAGTTCCCGGTTTCCCTGCCAGACACTGGCCCCTCCCGGCGAACTGGTGATCTTCACGCTCCCGGCGGGAAATTCAAATGGCGCCGCGAATGGAGCCGCCGCCGCGGCCTGGACCGTGAGCCGCTGTTCGGGCCAGGTGTGGTATTTGGCGACCACCGTGTGCTCGCCTTCGGGAGTCTTGATCTCCAGCGGCGCGACGCCGGCCGGCTGCCCGTCGAGCAGGATTTCCGCGCCCGCGGGACGACTGGTCACATTGATCACTCCGGAGGCAAACTCCAGATCCTTGATCGTCACTTCGCCGCGTTTGATTTCGAGCGAGTCGCTCCGGGTGCGGGTGTCGAGTTTCATCGACAACTGGTACTCTCCGGTCGGCAGATCATCGATCATCGCCGGCGTTGTGCCGCTGCGCACGATTTCCGAGCCATCCCGGATTTCGAAGGCCGCCCCGTCGGGGCGCGACGCCAGCTCCGCGCTCCCGTGGGAGCGCACCAGGTGCATCGGCGGGACCCGCGTCTGTTGATCGGCCTTGACCTCGAAGGGCGCTTCCTCCGGTTCGTATCCCGCCAGCATCACCCGCGTGGAGTAGGCGCCGGGCCGCAGTTGATCGAACTCGGCTGGGCTGCGCCGCATTTTGTCGCCGAAGACCACCATCGCCCCGGGAGGGTCGGTCTCGATCCGCACGGCCCCGCGCGCCGCCTGCTGGCGCATCGTGTAGAAGCCGCCGCTCCCCAGCACGAGGACCGTGGCGAGCCCGGCGAGCAGCGGCCCACGCCGCCCGTGGCGCGCATGCAGCGGCCGGCCATCGCGCAAACGCATCAGGTCGTCGTGCATCTGCTCGGCCGACGCGTAGCGCTCCACCGCCGCATTGGCGCACGCGCGCAGGAGCACGCCATTCAGTTGCAGCAGGGTGGTTCGATCCGGGAGATCGGCGATTTCGGAATTGATCGCCGGGAAATCCATGCGGTCTTTCCCCATCGCCATTTCGTAGAGGACTTTTCCAAGGCTGTAGATATCCGCCTGGACGGTGCCGGGTCCTTCCGGCGGCACGTATCCCTCCGTGCCGACGTACGAATCCTGCCCGCTCGCCGCCACCAGCCCGATGTCCGCGATTTTCGGCACGCCGCCCACGAAGATGATATTAGCCGGCTTGATGTCGCGATGCACCAGTCCCTGCCGGTGCAAGGCGCCGAGCGCTTTCGTGAGCGATAGGCCGATCGTGATGCACTCGTCCGCGAGCAGCCGCGCGCGGCGGGCCAGCTCCGCCTTGATCGTCTTGGGAACGTAGGTCGTCGGATCGATCGCCGCGCAGCCGAGATGATCATCGGCCAGCTCCATGACATAATAGAAAAAACCTCCCGCTACATCGCGCCCCACGTGCAGAATGTCCACAAATCCCGCGTCCTCGCGTGAGATCGGCTCGAATTTCGCCATGCCCTCGAACTCGCGCTGGAACGCCTTGTCGCTCTCGAAAGTGCGGCGGTCCACGATCTTCACCGCGCGCCACGTCCCCGTCAGGCTGCGGGCGAGCCAGATCTCGCCGTACGAGCCGCGTCCGATACTCCGGACCATCTCATGGTTCGGAATGTGCGGCGCCTGGCGGTTTTCGGCGGTGGAAGGCATTCTCGCCGCGGAGTGTATCTCTACCCTTCGTCACACACAAATGCGGAAGTGACCTTATGTGCAGGTGTTACCGCTCTCCCTCGAATGTGTGAACGGAGATTTACAGTTGTGAACAGGAGAGATGAACAGGCTCGGCGCCGGTTCACCGCTGCTTCTCGAGGGTCGCAACTTCCCGTTTGAGCTGCGCGGACAAGCGGTGTTTCACCAGATAGACCTGCGCGATGCCCACGCCGAGGCTCGCGGCCACTTTGGCGGCGGGCCACTGCTTCACCGCGAGACAGTCGAAAATCTGGTAATGCTTCGCGTCCACTTTTCGCTTCAGCCGCTCCATCGCCGCCTCGAAAATGTTGCGCTGCCACTCGGCATCCCAGGTCGCGGCGATGTCGAATCCGTCGGGGATGCGGTCGATCGTCGCCGTGCCGCGCGAGCTGCCGCGCGTCTTCTGCTGGAGTGTGGCCGGGGCGCGTTTGCGAAACTGGTCGGCGATGCGCCACCGGGTGATGTGCAGCAACCAGCCGCGAAAGGAACCCGCCTCGCGCTCGTATTTCGTGATGTTTTTTGCCACGGTGATCACCGTTTCCTGCACGACGTCCTGCGCTTCCGCGTCCGTCAGCCCCCCTTTGCGGGCCACGCCGTAGATCAGCCGCCAGTACGTTTCAAAGAATTCCTGCCAGTGTTGCTGGTCCTCCAGGTTGGTCAGCCTTTCGACCAGGCTGCGCCGGGTGGCGAGCAGGCGGGGTCCGCCAGTGGCAGTCATCGGAGATTTCACGCCGCCCACACTAGCAAACTGCGGCTCCCGCGTCGCGTCGTAAAAATTTCCGGTGCTTTTTGCAAGAATCGCCCCGGCGCGTCCGTATTCCCCGCCAAGTCCACACCCACCCATGAAACTGCGCTTCTGGAGCGTGGGGCGTATAGCCCTCCTGCTCGCCCTCAAAGTCCAGAAGACGCGCTTCTAAAGAAACGTCACCTTGCCGACGCCCGCCCCCTGCAGGGCGCTCAGGACTTCCACCACCCGCTCATGGCGAACGCTCGGCTCGGGCCGAAGCATGACCGGGTCTTTGTCACCAAATTCCCGCAGGATCAGGCGAAACCTCTCGCGGAGGCCAGCCAACTGCGAGTCGTGCGGCTGGCCGATCTGCTCGCTGTTGAACAGGACGCTCCCATCCGCCGCGATTTCCACGATGGCGGCCGTACTGCCACCGTAGCCATGGCTCGGCAACTGGACGTTGAGTTCCTTCGTCAGGACCTGGGCGCCGGCGGCCGCCATGAAAAAAAGCATCAGCACAAAGACCACATCCACCATCGGTGCGATCTGAAACCTGGGATCGCCGTCATCAGCATCAACGGAAACAGCCATGGCTCGGGGGGCGAGTGAGTTTGGACCTAACTGAACGTCAGATTCTTGATGCCGGCGGCGGCACAGGCGTTGAGCACATCGATGATGCGCTCGTGCTTGGTATCGGAGTTGGGCCGGATGATGACCGGATCTTCACCCCCGAAACCTTGCGTGGCCTTGAGCCAGTCGCGGAGCGAAAGCAAGGCGCGGTCCGTCGTCGTGCCGAAGGACGTATTGTTTCCCACCACCTGTCCGTCCGCGGAAATATCGATGATGATCGGCGTTTTTGTCGTCGCGCCCGGGGCCGCCTGGGCGCCACTGGGCAGGCTGATGTTCAATTCCTTTTCAATGATCTGGGAGCCCGCGCTCGCCATGAAGAAGAGCATGAGCACGAATACCACATCGACCATCGGCGCGATTTGAAAGCCGATATCGCCATCTTCGGATCCTACTGAACCGCCCATATTGGAGTCCTTTCGTTAAACATTGGATATTAGTTCGCGGCGCCGGGATCTTTGTCCACGACCGAGAAGGTGACATTGCCCACACCCGCCTTGCCGGCGACGACCATCACTTCTTTGAGATACGCGTAGCGGACCTTCTTGTCGGCGCGGATGAGAATGCGCATCTTGGGGTTCTTCTGCACACCGGTCTGCAGCGCCCCCAGCATTTGCTCGGCATCGCCATAGGTCTTTCCGTCCATCGAAAGGGTGCCGCTGTTACTGATTTCCCCCCACAGGACGTTGACGATCGTTTGGCCGCCAGCGGTATCGTGGCTCGCGTCCTTCGCATCCTTGGCCACCGGCAGCGTCACGCCTTCGGTCTTTTGCAGCACTTCCGTCGAACTGATCGACATGAAGAAGACCAGCAACACCAGAAGAATGTCGATCATCGGCGCGATCTGAAACTCCGGATCTTCCTCGGGCGGAAGCCGCGTTTCCGAGCGGGACTTTTTCGCGTGGCTGCGATGGGCCATGACGGGGAGGAACTTAGGACTGCCAGTCGAGGGTGGCGCCGCAGTGCGGGCACGGATTCACGCCGGGCGTCACCGCCCCGTTGCACACTGGGCAGGCCGTGGTGAGGGCCATCGAGACCTTGCGGGAGCCGCCGGTCTCGGCCTGGCCGACGCTGCTGGCGCTGAAATTTTCGCCGATTTGCACCCCGGCCAGTTCCTCGAAGGGAATGTCGAGCAACAGCGTGTTCACGATGTCGTCCGCATGGACGATGCACATCTGTGAGATGTTGCGGAAGACGTAGTAGGACACGAACGCCGGGATCGCGATGAAAAGGCCGCTCGCCGTGGCCAGGAGCACTTCACCGATCTTCCCGGAAAGCGCCCGCGGATCGCTGATTCCGCTGCCAGCCAGCACCGCGAACGCCCCCATCATGCCGATGACCGTGCCGAGCAGCCCGATCATCGGGCTAATGACCCCGATGACGGAGAGGTAACTGTTGCGGGTGCGGAGCATCGTGGCTTCGCGCAGGCCATGTTCGGCGCAGGCGCTTTCCACGGCTTCCTTGCCGCGTCCGAGGCGGGAGAGGCCGGCCTTGAGGACGTTGGCCAGGTAGTTGTTGTTGGCCTTGCAGGTTTCCCACGCTTCCTGGTAATTGCCCGCCAGGATGGTCTGTTCCAGCGCGGCGATCAGCGGGGGCGGGGCCAGCTTGTTTTTCCTCAGGGACATGATGTTCTGAATGATGAACGTCACCATCGTCACCGAGGTGCCGACGATCGCCGCCCAGATGAGCATGATGAGCGGGCCGCCTTCCTTGATATTTTGGAAGATACTGGTGTCGTGTGCGGCCCCTGCGGCTGCCACGTCTTCCTCCGCGAGACCGGTGGCGCGACTGAGAACGAGCGCCAGCACGGTAAGGGCGAGCGGGAGATAACGGCGAATCTTGGGATGGATCATAAATGGAAATGGAAAAGAAAACTGGGACTCGGATCAGGGGACGGTAACATCTTTGTGGGCTTCACGCAGGGCATTGGCGCGTTCCTGGGCGGAGGCCACCGCGGTGCGATCATGATAGAAGAGGGTCACGGTGCGCAAATAATCTTCCAGGGCTCCGGGCAGATTTCCTTCCGCTTCCTTGACCTGTCCGCTGACCAGGAATGCCTGGCTGTAGGCCAGCGCGTTGGCAGGATTCACCGTCTTTTCCTTGAGCGCCGCATCGGTGATGGGGTCAAGTTTTTGCTTCGCCGTGGCCATGTCCTTCTTGGCCATAGCCAGCCGGGCCAGGCCCACCTCCGATTGGAGCGAGCCTCCCGCGGGGTAGAGGCGCTTGAATTCGTTGTAGGCCGCCTCGGCATTCGCAAGATCGTTGGTCAGGATGTAAAGCTCGCCCATCATCGACGCCGCTTGTTGCGCCCACGGCGCGGGCAGCCCCTTGAACCTGTCCACGAGGCCCTTCATCAGCGTGAGCGATTTGGGGTAATCCTTTGCGGTGTAGGCCGCGTAGGCCTGGGCGTACTCAGGCGGGGTCACCATCCGCACTTCGCGCACCTGGTTCAGGGCGAGACCGAGCTTGTTCGTCGATCCGGCGACCTGGAACTCCAACTGTCCCGAAGCCGTCACTCCCAGAACTTTGCCCTGCTGAACGGCGCCTGTCGCCATGGTGATCGTATCCTGCCCCTGCGCCGCCGCGGCGAGCAATAATGCGCCGGCGACGGCAGAAAGGAGTTGCTGGAGAGGAAAGGGCAAACGTAGCTTCATGCGTTCTGGGGGCGGCAAACTAGTAATGCCCCCGTGCGAAAGCAACCCCGAAACTTCCTAATAAAATGGTCAGCCTCCTCCGTCGATTTCAGCAACCACTGATGATCGTCATCACAATTCTCGTCATCATCTCCTTTGCCGTCTTCTATAATCGCACTGACTTGTCAGATAGATCGGGGAGCGGACGAGTGGGTACAATCTACGGCCGGCCCATCACTTACGGCCAGTTTCAGCGATTTGGGCGGAAATTTGAACTTTGCCAGGATCTCCGGCTTTTTGACCTGCTGCGCTCGCTGGCGATTCGCCAGGCCGGCACGGGGGAAGACAAAATGGACCCCAAGGTGAACTTTATCTACAACAGCTTCGTCCTGCAGCATGAAGCGGAGAAGCTCGGCATCGATCCCACGGCCGACGAAGTGATCGCGGAGATCCAGGGCATGCAGGTTTTTCAGACCCGCGGGGTCTACGACTCGTCCAAGTACAACATGATCAACCAGGCCTTTCTCGCTCCCAAAGGGTTCACGGCTGATGACATGGAGGACCTCATTCGCGACGAGCTGCGGTTGCGGAAGATCAAGACCATCCTCGGCTCGACCGTCGCGCCCAGCGAGACCGAGCTGCGCGATTTCTATTCTCAGGTCAGCCAAAAGACCGAGGCCTCGGTCGTGCGCCTGAAGCTCGACGATTTTCTCGCCACCACGCAGGTGACCGACGATGACTTGAAAAAGGTCTACGAGGAGCGCAAGGGCGCGCTCAAATCCGACGAGCTGCGCAAGGTCAAATACATCGCCTTGATCCTGCCGACGACCGACAAGCCCCTCGACCCCAAGCCCCGCGCTGAGGCGCTCGGCAAACTCGCCAAGCAAGCGGAGGATGCCTCCGTCGCGATGACGGAAAAGGATGCCAAACTCGAGGAAGTGGCCGCAAGATTCGGCGCAAAAGTCGAGGAAACCAAGGAGTTTTCCCGGAGCGAACCTCCCGCGGAACTGGGCAGCGGGTCCGAGGCCGCCATGGCCGCCTTCAAGCTCACCATGGCGCAGCCCAATGGCGACGTCATCAGCACGGATCGCGGATACTACGTGATTCAACTCTCCGGCGTGACGCCGCCGCGCCCGCTCACCTTCGAGGAAGCCAAAACCCGCCTCGGCGATGAAGTCAAGCGCGACCGGGCCATGGAAGCGCTCACCCTCAAGGCCACCGAGATTCGCAACAAGATCGATATGGAAGTCAAGGCTGGGAAACCCTTCGCCGACGCCGCACAGGCCGCCGGCGCCAAGGCGGAAAAATTTCCCGCTTTCTCGCGGCAGGAGCCTCAGATGGAACCGGCGAACTCCGGCGAGATCATGACCGTCGCCGGCGAATTGAACGTCGGGCAGCTCAGCAACGCCACCCCGACGCCCGATGGCAGCGTTATCATCTACGTCGAAAAACGCCTCCCCCTCGATGAGGAGAAATACAAAGTCGACAAGGTGCGCGTGGCCGAAAACATGACCGAATTCCAGAAGGCCGTGCTTTTCACCGAATGGCTGAAGCTCCGGCGCGACGCCGCTGGGCTGCAAACCAGTGTCAAGGGCTGACCGGCCCTTCGTGCCATGGCGCAGTTTGTCAATGCGCGGCGCTTCTCCGGCAAATGAGCGCGCCGCCCGAGGTCGAGGAACTGTTTGACGACGCCAATGGCGACCTCGCCCTCGGCGAACTCGATGCCGCGGTCGAGAAGTATCGCCGTTGCACCGAACTCGCGCCCGATTTCTTCGACGCCTGGCACGCCCTCGGCATGGCTCTCATGAAAACTGGCCGCTTTCCCGAGGCCATCGAAGCTGGAAAAAAGACCGTCGAGATGCGCCCGAACGACCAGCTCGCCTGGTCCAGTCTCTCTCTCTTCTACGTTCGCGCCGGCATGATCCCCGAAGCGGAAGCCGCCGGCGCCAAGGCGCGCATTCTCGGCTGGGGCGGCAAGATCAAGAAAGACTGACCGATGGACCCCGGAGCCGGCAATCTTTGGACCTTCAATGGCGGCGTCTGGTGGCACTTTATCCTCCGCGCCGGAGTCGTCTATTTCATGGTGCTCGTCTTCCTCCGGTTTTCCGGCAAGCGGCAGATCGGGCAAATGACACCGTTCGATCTCGTCCTCCTTCTCCTCATCAGCAATGCCGTGCAAAACGCCATGAACGGCGGCGACAATTCCATCACCGCCGGCGCCCTCCTCGCCGGCACCCTGATCGGCGCGGACATGCTGGTCAGTTGGTTCACCCGCCGCAGCCGCAAGCTGGAAATCCTCGTGGAAGGCAAAGCCGAGATCCTCGTCCACAACGGCCATGTCCGTGACGACGCCCTCCGCAAGGCGGGCCTGACCCTGCACGACCTCCTCGCCGCCCTGCGCGCCCACGACTGCGCCGGCGTCGCCGACGTCCACGCCGCCATTCTCGAGACGGATGGCCGCATCTCCGTGCTCACCCGGAAAGACCGGAATTAGAATCGATTGGCGGGGAGGGGAAGGGTTTCCTCCCTCCCTCCTTGACCCCGCCCACCCTTCCGCCCAATCTCGGAAAAACTATGGGCTTTTTCGATTCCCTCCTCGGCTCCGTTCTCGGCGGCGGTGACAAACAGCAGATGCTGGTCAGCCTTGCCAGTTCGCTCATCACCAACCACAGCTCCGGCCAGGGCTTGGGCGGACTCGTGCAACAGTTTGAAAACGCGGGCCTCGGTCACGTCGCTCAGTCGTGGGTCGGTGGCGGCCCGAACCAACCGGTCAGCGGCGATCAGGTTCAGCAAGTCCTCGGCAGCGGCTTCGTCCAGCAGTTCGCGCAGCAGCACGGCATCGACCCCGGCATGGCCTCCGCGGCCATCGCGCAGCTTCTTCCGCATCTGGTCAATCACGTCACGCCCGATGGCCAGATCCCCGCGCACACCGACGTGCAGAGCCTGCTCTCCGGCCTCCTCAGCGGCGCCCAGTAAGGGGTAGGAGCGGCACCTCCCGCCCTTGGAGGGCCTGCGCTCCGTCGCAGCCCAAACATCAGCGGGCGAAGGCGGCGGGTATTCGAGCCCGGCAATCCCCAACCACCCCGCGAGTTGCCAAGCCGCACCGCATCCCGCACATTGCGCGCCCGCCCTATGGCCGACACTTTCTACATTACCACCGCGATCGACTATACCAATGGCGCGCCCCACATCGGGCACGCCTACGAAAAGGTGCTCGCCGATGTGCTCGCCCGCTATCACCGCCTCAAGGGGGACGATGTCTTCTTCCTCACCGGCGTCGATCAGCACGGCCAAAAGGTCCAACAATCCGCGGAAAAACAGGGGATCGCCCCGCAGGAATTCGTCGATGGCATCACCGCGAAATTCGTCGCCCTCTGGGAAAAGCTCAATGTGCGCTACGACCGCTGGGCCGCCACCACCGCCCCGGTCCACAAGGAGTGCGTCCGCGCGATCCTCCAGCGCCTCTGGGACGACAAGGGCCCCGATGGCCAAAGCAAGTGGATCTACAAGAAGAGCGAGGGCGGCTATTATTCGGTGCGGCAGGAGCAATTCCTGACCGACAAGGAGCGCGGCGAAGACGGCGAATTCGGCCCCGAATGGCAACCCGTCGAATTCCGCGAGGAGGAAAACTTCTACTTCCGCCTCCTGGCGCATAAACAGTGGCTGCTGGACCTGATCGCGGCCCGCAGCGCCGCCGGCAAGCCGTTGGTCATTCCCGATTTCCGTGTGGGTGAACTGCGCAACGCCGTCGAAAAGCTGGAAGGGGATCTCTGCATCTCCCGCCCCGCCGTGCGGCTCCAATGGGGTATCCCATTCCCCGAGAGCTTCGGCGCCGGCTTCGTGACCTACGTCTGGTTCGACGCCCTCGTGAACTACCTCAGCTTCGCGCCAGGCTACGACCCAACCGATAGACCGCCGCAACAGGAGTTCCGCCGTTACTGGCCCGCGCTCCACGTCATCGGCAAGGACATCATGATCCCCGCCCACGGCGTCTATTGGCCGATCATGCTCAAGGCCCTCGGCTTCGACGGCGAAGATATCCCGCAACTCCTCGTGCACGGCTGGTGGAACATCTCCGGCTCCAAGATGAGCAAGAGCCTCGGCAACGTTATCGACCCCGACGCGCTCGCCGACAAATACGGGGCCGAAGCCGTCCGCTACTACCTCGTGAGCGACATCGCCACGGGCAAGGACGCCGACTTCTCCGAAGAACGTCTCATCCAGCGCTACAATACCGACCTCGCCAATTCAGTCGGCAACTTGCTGAACCGCTCGCTGAACATGGCGGCGAAGTATCGCGAAAGTCTCATCAGGCGCACCGATATCGGCCTGTCGTTTGTCACCAAAGATGACGACGGAACGTTCCTGAGTTCCGGGCTGCCGATCAAGGATGTGATCGTCGAAGTTTATGCCCGCGAAGCGGCGAATATCGCGGCGGGCCGTAATTTTGGGATTGCGTTGGCGCTGGAAGGGGCCACGGGCATTGCGACTCATTGCAATGTGCTGATCGAAGCCGAGAAACCGTGGAAGCTGGCCAAAGATCCCGCGCAAGCCGTGCGCCTCGACGCCGTGCTCTACACTCTGGCCGAGTCCCTCCGCATCATCGCCATCCTCCTCTCGCCCGTCCTGCCACAGGCCGCCCACGGGATCTTCGACCAGCTCAACTGGAAGATGGAAGAGCAGGGCCAGGAGAAGCGCTTCCGCCTCGCCGACGCACAATGGGGAGATGCTACCGGCCTGCCCGACGGCCACCAACTCGGCCAGCCCACCCCTCTCTTCCCGCGCATCGAACTGCCAAAACCGGCGTAAAAAGGGAGTTTTCGGTAATCGAGGGTTGGCGACGGATCAGCAAAACGCGAAGGGTGGGCGTCTCGACCGCCGGGCCGGGCGTCCCCGCCCGGTCCACCGCAGGGTTGATGGGCGTCTTTTGTGGATCCGGTGCGTCCTTCCGGCTGGAAGATTCCCGCGGGACGCGGGAATCGGCGGGCGGGACGCCCACCCTACCCGGGAAAACAGGTACTGGAGTTGCTCTAAATCAACGCCAAATGATCCTGCCTTCACCAGCCTTCCTCATCCTCGCGGCATTCGTGTGCTCGATGGTCGGACGCGCCTACCTGGTTCGAGCCGCCTGGGAAATCAGCAAAGGGTGGGGCATCGCCGTCGCGTGTCTCCCCCTGGCTCCCTTCTTTTTCCGGAGGAATTACAAGGAACTGGCTGGTGAAGGGAAAAATTGGCGAACCATGACCACGATCTTCACGGTGGCGTTTGGCGCCATCACCGGCAGCCGGGCCTCGACGGGCGAACTTTTAACGTTGCTGCCCGAAAAATTCCGTCCCGCTGCGCTGGTCGAAAAAGTGGAACCGGGCCAGTTGCCCTCCGAGGCAATCCAGGAGGCCGCGCCGGCTCCCATGGAGGCCACACCGGTCGCGCCGCCTTACGAGCAACGCGTCGCCGCCAATCAGCAGGAATTTGCCCGGCTCGGCGAGGTCTATGAAAGCCTCAAGAAGGAGCGAGGCTACCTCAAGAAATGGGACCAGGAGGCCATCAAGGGCTACAATGACCTGGCCGCGAAATACCAGGCCGACCTCGCCAAAGCCCGCGCCGAGCAGTCCGAACTCCTCAAGCTCGTTGCGAAAAAGTAGGTGGCGCACGATCCGGGGAATCGCTCGCTTCTGTCAGGATAGAAAGAAGGAATTGGCCGCGAAAAGGCGCAAAAGGGAAAAGGGGGAAAAGGGGGAAAAGGGGGAAAAGGGGGAAAAGGGAAAAGGGGGAAAAGGGGTCAGGCATCATATCTTGACAGAGCGCACGGGGAATACACTCCAGGATATTCGAGACGGATACTGCGAGGCATGGTTCGTTTCTACTGTCCGGGCGTTTTCCTGTCAAGATATGATGCCTGACCCCTTTCCTGCTTTCCCACTGACCCTCAGGTTGGAGGCGCCTTCGTGTCGGTGCCTTCGGGAGCCATGAAAGATGTCATTCGACACTCGCGCCCCGCGCAAGGCAAAACAAACCGGGGAGAGGGCAGGGGAATAGTCGCCGGGCGGAGTTGACCATCGATGCGTCTAGGCCCGATGATCGCGCGCACTTTCTTGCGCCGGGAACGCTCCTGGGATACAAGCTGCCCGCATGAGCTTGGTTCGCACTTCCAGGGTGCCCGACCCGATCGTAACCTATATCATTTGTACCAACCCACGGTCGGGCAGTTCGCTACTGGGTGAAGGGTTGGCTGCCACGTCCCTCGCGGGAAATCCCACCGAGTGGTTCAACCTCGTGGAGGAACAGAAACTTCGCGCGCGCTGGTGCATGGATAATTCCACGGATCTGACCTTCCAGGGATATCTCGACCGCGTTCGGGCCGAGAGCAGGTCGTGGAATGGCGTTTCCGGCGTGAAACTGCACTGGTTTCAATTTGCCGATCTCCAGCAGAAGATGATGGCACTCCCGACCCTCCGCAGGCTCACGGCATCGCAAACGATGGCGAAGGTGTTTCCGAACATCAAGTACCTTTGGCTGGAGCGCCGCGACAAGGTTCGCCAGGCGATCTCGTTCCGGATCGCTCTCGCCACCGATGAGTGGTGGGTGAAGGCGGGCGTCACCTCGAACAAACACGGAAGCGACCCCGGCGAACACCCGTTTGACCCAGCGGCGATTGCGCGGCTGGAACAGTTCCTGGAACGGAACGAAGCGCAATGGCAGGCATATTTTCGACACAGTGGAATCGTACCCTTTGTCCTCCATTATGAGGATCTGGAAGCTGATTACGCTGGCACGATCGTGAGAGTTCTGAAATGGCTTGGTGTGCCCAGCGCAGACAATGTCGTGATCCCGCCGGCCCTCCTCCAGCGGCAATCGGACGCGCGCAGTGAGGAATGGCGGAGCCGCTATATGGCGTTCAAGAGCGCGGGAGGCGATCCCAGGCTGGCTGCGGGTGGGACTAGTGGCAAGTCGCGGGAACAGCAAATGGAAGAGCGAAAACGAAAGCTCTGCAGCACGATTCCCGATACCTGGAAGCAGTGGATTGCCCAAAGCAAGCTCCTCCATGTGAGCGATGACGTGATCGTCCAGAGGCTGGTGAACAACGGCTTCTTCCGCGGCCCGGCGCTCGCCGAGGTGAAAAAAGCGGCGGCGGATCCGTACCTGGCCGGCGCCGTGCGGACGCAGCAGCGTCTCGCCAAAGGCGCTTCGCTGCTCAATGCATTAGCCAGGGTGGCCCGCCTCGATCCACAGGCCGCTCTGGTGGAGCGGCGGTCGCGTCTCCCCCGCCGCGAATTTCGCGACCGGTACTACGCCGCCAATCGGCCCGTCATCCTCCAAAATCTGATGACGGGTTGGAAAGCCATGAAGGCCTGGACGCCGGACTACCTGAAAAGGGTGGCCGGCCATGCGTTGATCGAGGCTATGACCGGGCGGGAGGCCGATCCTCATTACGAAATGAACGGCCGGGAACATCGGACGGCGCTTCGCTTCGCGGACTATATCGACATGGTCCATAGCGGGCAGGTCACCAACGACTACGACATGGTGGCTGACAATGGATTCCTCCAAAAGCCCGAAGCGCGTCCGCTCTGGGAGGATTTCGCGATCTTTCCGGAATACTTGAATCCGCGGGCTGCGGACGGGCAGTCCTTTCTGTGGCTCGGCCCCGCCGGCACCGTCAGCCCGCTGCAACACAGCACGCGCAACGCCCTCATGGCTCAAGTTGCGGGTCGCAAGCGCTACCGCCTGATTCCCGCCGCCCAATGGCACCTCGTCTATAACAACCACGGAGTTTACAGTGACGTCGATTGCGAGAATCCTGATCTGGCTCGCTATCCGAAGTTTCGCGACGCGACCTTCATAGATCTCTTAATCGAGCCGGGCGAGGTCCTCTTCATCCCGGTGGGCTGGTGGCATCACGTGCGGGCGCTGGATGTCAGCATGACTGTTTCGTTCACGAATTTCGTTTTTCCCAATCAATACACCTGGCATTAACCGGCGCACCACAGGCTTAGAGCCGCGAGATCAGGTCGCGTTCGAGCCGGGGAGAGTAATACCTGGCGAGCGCCATGATGATCTCCTTCGGTTGAAGTGGATTGAGCGGAGGAGGCCGGGCTACCGAGCTGCCGAGCGGCGGCTGATGGATAAGGCACCCTCTATCTCATTATGGACGCGTTTGGCTGGGGAACGACCTCTGGATCGAAGTGGGATGGGGGGCCGGGGACCTGTGATTCAGCCGGCACTTCCTCCTTCGGAGGAGGGGGCCCGAAGACGTGGAGCGATGTGTTCGAGGAGCAGATCTCCTGCTTGTGGACTCATGTGGTGTGGTTCCTTTCGTGTGGTAGAAAGGCGGCCACCAGAGCGCCCCCGCGCCCGGCGACCACCAATCGGGTTGTTGGTGGCCGCCATGGGGCGGCGTGATGATGAAGCTGTTCGCCGGGTCGTAAGCGTAAGCCGAGCCACCTCTTGACAAGATTCGCGTCAACCGGACAGCGGGATGATAAACGTCAGAGCCGCAGGCGCTATGATATCTACGCTGTAGCGCGTAGATCGGGGCGGCTTTGGTCGCGCACCCAAGCTTCGG
>JBBRPL010000134.1:0-21148 GCA_038228205.1 Chthoniobacterales bacterium | reverse complement strand
TTCACTTTGAGGAAATTGGACATGCCCCATTTCCGCCGCACCATCGCGACTCAACGAAGCTGTTTGTCGTTCCAAAAAGTGGCTGGTTTTGAAGCCTCTAATTCCGACCATCACTGGCTGGTTTTGACCGACCGCTGACACATTTTGCCAAAGCCTTCTTGTTGCTGTAGCGGTCGATCTGGATCGTGAGCGACTTCACGATTGAAGCGCCATCTACTTCTACGATTGGCCTCCCCTGCGCACGGTAGAAAGATGCGTCGTAAAAGCCGTCATCGATTCTCACCGGTTCCGGCCCAGCTAAGAAACGTTCCCACGGGCGCCGATCCGGTTTCGAAGGGAGGGCCATCCACGGTGTTGGGAATTGATAGAGCCGGATCGCGACAATTTCCACCAGTGGATGCGGAGAACACCCCAACGTCGGAATGAGCAAATGCTTGAAGGCAGGAAATGATGGTCGCCCTTCGACGATTGGTTCGCCATCAATTCTCAGCGCGTCTTCTCCGTCTTGTGCGAAGCGCAACGCATCACGGATCTTGGACGAATACCACTCCTTCAGTGTTCCTTTATATTCGGGCATCAATTCGGTGATGGCATCCCACTGGTCGCCAAATCTCGAATCGAGCCACCGGCACAATACGCTATTCCATTCATTGTGCGATCTGAGGAACTCGTAGATCGTCGCGGGGAAGAACTCCCATTCGTCGATGCCTCTAAAATCCCACTCGTGTGGAGGAATTCGCGCGTCATCGTTGTTCATATGTATCGGTTGCGCTCGTTACGCTCCTACGAATGCCGAAGTCGACAATCTGATCCGCCCCCAAAGCGCCAAGTGAGGGCAAAGTCGAGGCAAAAAAATCCGCGTCATTCACACAACGCATGCTTCAAACATTTCTACGGTGGTTTTCTACGGTCGAGCAACTTGCCGACGGAAAACAGTGAAAAATGCTGGCAAGCGGTGAAAAAATCTTTCTCCCGTAAACACCTTAGAAGCAACGATTTGCAAAATGATGAAAAACGTTGCAAAACACTGACAATGAATAGTTTACAATTACGAAACAGCTGCTCTACCCCTGAGCTACACTGGCTTGGTCGCTTGCACCCGGAAAATGCGAGGGCGGAAGGTATCGCAGAAAAATTTGGCCCGGCAAGTGGCTTTTCGCAAGGAATCGCGGGCGGATCGCGAAATTTCTTGGACGGGTGGGATTCCGGCTTGGAGGGTGAGGAATGGTGGGGTGATTGCGGTGGATGGTGTGGTGGCAGATGTTGGTCCGCGGCGACGCATGGGCGTCACAGTGGCTCCGCGCGAGAACCCGCTGATATTTGCTCGCCCGAAAGGCACCGGCCACCACCAGCACCTCAACCGCCGCCTCGGAGGTCCTTCAACTCCGCCCGTGATTGTCTCCACGGCACCACAGACTTCTCGCAAAGCCTCGAATCCCCGCTCCGTTCAGGATGACAAAAGGTTTTGGGGGAGGGCGCTGGCGCTTGTGGCGACGCGGGAGATGTCTCTTTGCCGTATCTTCAGCGATGCCAATCCAGAGCAACGGCAAATGTGCCGGAAAATCGGGCTGTGCAGGGGAAGGGCGGCGATGCAATATCGGCGGCGTTATGAGCTTCGTTCGCACTCTTCCTCTGGCCGTTTTGCTCTCTCTCGCCTTGCTCGTTCTTCTTGTGGCGCCGCCGGGGGCGGTGGCGCAGCAGAAGGCTTTCACTGCCACGGAGGCGGCGCAGCATGTGGGGGAGGATGTGGCGATCACGGGCAAGGTGGTCGCGGTGAGCAAGTCGGCTAAGGGGACGACGTTTATGAATTTCGGGGACAAGTTTCCGCGGAATATTTTCAGCGGGACGGTGCTGGCCCGCGATGAGGCCAAGGTGGGCGATGTGAAGATGTATGAAGGCAAGGTGGTGACGATCACGGGCCGGATCGAGCTGGATCAGGGTCAGAAGCCTCAGATCCTCATCAACTCGCCGACGCAGATTCGGGTGTCCGATGAGGCGGGGATCCCGGCGCCACCGCCGGCGACGACGGCGGCGGTGCCCGCGCCTCCAGCGGCTCCCAGGGCGCCGATGCCTTCGACGGTGCCGGCGCTGCCGACGCCCACGGTGAAGCCTCCGCTGACGGCGTCACTCCCGCCCGCCACGCCGCTGCCGAAGCCGGTGGAACTCAAGAAGATCTCGCTCGCGTCGACGTGGAACAGCCCAGGGCAGGGCGGGGAATTGACGCGCAAGGATCTGGCCTCGCTCTTTGGCGACCAGGGGACGTCGAGCGATAGCACGGAGGGAGATCCGTCGGTGCTGCTGTTTGGCGATGTGCCTTTCCTGTCACCGCTGTCCCTGGCGAAGAAGCGGCTGCATCTCGAAGGTGTCTCGGATTCGGTGTCGAAGGTGACCACCCCCGGCCTGCCGGCCAGTTCGTTTTCCGCGCACGGGTTCACGGGGATTTTTGCCGGCGGATTCAACCGGCTGAACATCGTCACCGATTTGGCGGATCAAGTGGTGAGCATGCAACTGGTGGACGACAACCCGCGGCAGCGGTCGTCGGATATCACGGATACGAATGGGTATCACACCTACAATTTCGTCAATGGGCGATCGAAGGGGACCAACGAGCTGGTGGTGAAGCATCAGGTGGTGAAAGACGGGGCACTGCGCGGGGTGGTGGTGGTGGATAGCGTGCTGCTCGACCCGAACGAACTGGAGCCCGGAGCGAAACCGGCCAAGCCGAAGAGTTCGAGCTCGAGTTCGGGTTCGTCGAGCCGGACGCCGAAGACGGCGAAGGTGAATGAACGGGCGCGGTGGTATGTGCCGGGGCCGCTGGTGAATTTGATTTTGCGGTGTGTGGGGAATCGGTAGGGGAGTTTTTTGTTCTTGGTTCTTGGTTCTTCGTGTTGGTGACGCGGGGTGATCTGTTGCAGTTCATGGTGCGGAGCGGCAACACGGCGCGGAGCCAACGAAGAACCAAGAACGAAGAGCCAAGAACTCTTTCACCCATCCGTCAGGCCCAGCACCTCGCGGTAGGCGGCGGCGGTCAGGTCGGCGACGTGGGACCATGCGGTCTGCGCGCGCCAGGGGGCGGCGGCGGCGTAGCTGGGGGGCACGGCCAGGGCGGTGCCGAGGCTTTCGGCGAAGTCTTCCTCGAGGCTGGCAAAGCGGATGACCCGGGGATCGGGTTCGGCAAGGTCGACGGTGGAGAGGCGCGACGGGATGAGCACGGGGAGTCCCCACGAGCGGGCGAGTGTGGCGGCGCCGGAGGTGAAGATGGTGCGGTAGTTGAAGAGCGCGACGTCGGCGGCGCACAGGAAAAGGGCGAGTTCGGTATCGGCCAGCCAATCGAGATGCAGAACGACCTTGGGCAGGCCCTCGGCGGCGTGACGGATCACCTCCCGGTAATCCGGGGTCTGCGGTTTGCCGGCAATGACGAGATACGCATCGGGGCGGGCCTGGCGCCAGTGGGCGATGACTTCCTCCTGCCCCTTGTAGGGCTCGACGGCGCCGAACATGAGGCACACCGGGCCCGCGGGAAGACCGAGCCGGGCGCGCGCTTCGGCCTGGGGCAGGGGCGGCGGCATGACGACGGAGAGATCGCCATGCGGGATGATGCGGATTTTCTCCGCGGATAATCCGTAGATGCGCCCGAGCTCCGCGGCAGCCGCGGCGGAATGGGCGAAAACGAGGCGCGCCCGGCGATAGGCGGCGGCGTAGTTGGCGTGGGCAAAGGCGTCGCGGATGTTGTGCTCAGCGAGATTGTGGGCGGTGAAAACGAAGGGAAGGCGGCGCGTGGCGAGGGCGAGGTCGGCGATGAAGCGCGCGCGGCGAAAGCCATCCCACATGTCGCGTTTCCGGGGGTAATAAGCCTCGGGCCAGTGGAGATGCAGGAGATCGGCGGGCTGCCGGCGCAGGAGCCGGGTGAGGGGGAGGACGCGCTTGTAGTGGCTGACGAAGCTGACCCGGACGCCGATGGCGGCGAGAGCCTCCGCGAGCAGGCGCTGGTAGGGGACGCCCTGCCGCCAGTCGGGAGCGAAAAGGACATCCATGGCGCGGGCTATTCTTCCTCGTCGCCCGGGAAGAGGACCGTCCGGAGCCGATCGAGGCCCTCGGCATAAAAGCGGTCGCGCACCGCGCCCACGTAATGGCGCGAGACGGCATCCGGGGCGGCGTCTTTGCCGAGGGAGACCTCGTACTTGCGCGGCAGGAGACCGCCCCTGGCGTGGCGCGCGGCGCAGAGCATGAAGAGCGTCTGCTCGATGCGCCAGACGTGGCCCCGCGGGATGGAGGTCTGCGCGAGGGCGCGGTCGCACAGGTCGAGATCGACGGCGCTTTTCGTGAGGAGGCACAGGCCGCTGTTCACGCGGGGCCAGATTTTTACGCCCAATTCCGCCCGCGCTTCCGCCGCGGTGATGAGCGAGCCTTCCTGCACGTCCTCATTGAACCAGCACTCATCGGCCCCCGAGGCGGCCCAATCGAGAATCTCGCGCGGATGGCTGAAGAAGAGCAGATCGCTGTCGAAGACCATGAAGCGTTCGCCCGCGGCAAAGTGGGGGATGTCGAAGATCTTGAGCGCGAGCGGGTGGGCCTTGCGGTAGTCGGCGCAAAATGGGAACGAGCGCAGGGTGGTCTCCATCGCGGTGTCGGCTTCCGGGCGTGAAATCAGGCGCGCCGTGGGGAAGAGCTTCCGGAGCGTGGCGCGGCCCTCCTCGGGGAGAGTGCCGTCATCGTGGATGACGATGGGCCAGGCATGCTCGGAGACGGTGAACCAACTGGCCAGCATCCAGCCGGAAAGCTGCCAGTCATCGCGCCCGGTCAGGACGTGGAGGGGCGTGGTTTGGGCAGCCTCGTTCCAAAACGGCCACGACCACTGGGCAATGCGGGGCAATGTCTTGTAAAAGTGGCGTGACGCTTTCCAGCCGCGCTTGTAGTCGCGGCGGAGCGTCCACCAAAGGCGGCCTGGTGAAATCATCGGTTCGGAGCCAGACCTTTTCGTAGGAAGAAGACCCGGGCGCAAGCCGCGCGTATGCGCTGGCGCACTTCCGGAGCGCGCAGCCAGCCGGGATTGCCGAGGAGCGCGCGCAGGAAGCCGGGGCGCTGGCCACGCCCGAGCTGGTAGAGATCGTAGCTCAGCCGGGCCTCCAGCCGGCGGCGCTGGGCGGGTGAAATGGCCGCGCCATCGTCGAGATGACGCCGCACGACGGCGCGGATCTCATCGGCGGCCTGGGTGGCCGCGCTGGACTTTTGATTGGCGTGCACCCGGAATTGCACGAGCTGCTCGGGGAGCCGCGCCACGCGAGCCCCGGCACGGAAGCAGCGCACCCAGAAATCGAAATCGAAAGCGAGATTGTAGCGCTGGTCGAAGGCGCCGACGCGTTCCTTCAGGCTGCGCCGGTAGAAGACTTCGGGCTGGACCCACTGGCGCTGCGACCACCAGACGCGGTAGATATCGAGCGCCTCGTCGAGATTCGAGATGGCGCCGGCATGGGAGCCGGTGGGCTGTCCTTCGCCGTCGATCCACTCGACTTCCCCATAGACCAAGTCCACCTCGGGCTGTCGCGTGAAGGCTTGCAGGACGGCCGGCAAGGCGCCCGGCAGCAGCACGTCATCGGCATTGATAAAGCCCACGATATCGCCGGTCGCCCGCGCAAACCCCTTGTTCAGGGCTTCGACCTGGCCGCTGTCCTTTTCGCTCACCCACCAGGTGAGGCGGTCGGCGTAGCGCCGGATGATCTCCACGGTGCCGTCGGTGCTGCCTCCATCCACGACGAAATATTCGAGTTCCGGAATCTCCTGGGCCAGGACGGAGCGGATCGTCGCCTCGAGATACGCCGCGGAATTAAAACAGGGAGTGACGAGGCTGATCTTCACGAGGACGGAGACCTTAGAGCGTGTTCTGCGGCTTGGGAGCGAGCGCAGGTGACTACGCCGAAGGGGTTGAATAAGTCAGCCCAGCGAGGGGGCGGATGGGAATCGGAGTGTTCGGTGGGTGGGCGAGGAGGTTGCGAGGAACGAGCTACCCTGGGTCTTCGACAAAAAGTGCGGCCAACTCTGAAGGAGTTGAAGAAACCGATGCCCGAAAGATCGCCGTCATGATCCAGCGCGGGGTTCTTCAACCCACTTCGGGGTTGGCGGCGTGTTGGGGCCGGCTTTCCCAGGGTAGCCGCGCGGACGCGGCAACCCTTCGCTGGATGATGTAATGCCTTCGGCATATTCCGCATTAGGGCATTGCGACCTGATTCAAAGTTCGGAACACGCTCAGTTCAGAACACACTCTAGAGGCGTTGGGTGACCGCGCCGAGGTCCTTCACGGCAAACAGATTCATGTAGGGGTACTCCGCGCGCATCGGGTCGTGGACGAGCTGCCGCAGGGCGGCGTCGAAGCGGTAAAGGCGGTAGCCGAATTCTTCGAGGAGCCGATAGACATCCGCGCAGGAATGGCCCGCGGCCTTCGCGGCGTCGTCCGTGAATTCCACCTGGAGGATGGGCGCGTCGGGCCGGGAGAGCATGCCACGCGCGCCGGCCAGCACGGGCGCCTCCCAGCCTTCCACGTCGATCTTCATCAAGGCCACGCCGTTGCCGAGTCCATGCGCCTCGGCAAAGGCATCCCAGGTGTCGGTGCGGATCGTCTCGGTGGTGTAGTTTCCTCCCATGTAGGGCTGGGCGAGGGAGTTCCAGGCGTCCATCCCGTCCACGGCCATGACCATCTCGCGCGGGCCGGCGGAGTCGGAGAGCGCCAGGTCGTGGACGGTGACGTTGGTGAAGCGGTTGAGAGCCACGTTGCCGCGGAGGCGCTCCAGGGTTTTCGCGCACGGCTCGAAGGCGTGCACGCGGCCTTTCGGGCCCACGAGATGAGCCGCGATGAGGGAAAACAGGCCGAGATTGGCGCCGATATCGACGAAGGTATCGCCGGGGCGCAGAAAGGCATTGAGGAACTGGCGCTCCTCGCCCTCGAAATCGCCCTGAAAAATGAAACGCGAGAGTTCGCCGCCGAAGTAGATCTGCATGCGCACGCCGGGCTGCAGCTCGACCGTCGTGCTCGAGCCGTCGGCGGGTTGCGCGTCCCACCAGGCCAGCCGCTCGGCGAGGCGGGCGGCATTGCGGGCGCTGCGCTGCTCGCGTACGCGCTGGCGCAGTCTGTCGCTCACCCCGGCGGGCAGGGCCATTTCGGCGAGTTGGACCAGGCGCTGATAGATGGGTGTCGACATAGGCATTAATGGGCGGCGTCCTGCCAGCGCAGGATCGGGGCGACGAGACCGGGCCGGTTCGAACCGGAAAGGGAATTCCAGAATGGGGAGACCCCGTGGTCGAGCATCAATTCGAATTCCACGGCGCTCTCGATGTTGACGATCCACGACACATTGTGGATGCCGACGCGAGGACAGATGAAGTAGACGCCGCCATTGAGCATCCCCCCGGGGATCGTGCAGCGCCAGTGATTGGCGCCCACGCGCACCTCGGGCCAGCTCTCCGCCGTGCCGTCGGTCTGGTAGCTGCGCAGGACGGTGACCCCTTCGGAATTGGTGAGGTCGAAGCCCACGCAGAGGCCCTGGTGTTGCTGCTCGGCGAAAAATTCCAGGTCGACATTCACGTCGCGTTTGCTCGGGAGCACCGAACCATTGGAGCCCGCGCCGGTGACGACCCGGAGCGCGGTGAGCCGGCAGAACTCATTGCCGGGGGCGGACTCCAGCGGCCACCGTTTCTCCCCGGTGGCCGAGCTGATCTTCGAGAGGTATTCCGCCACGACGGCCTGCGCCGTGCCGATGGCCGCCACCCGGCCTTCGTCGAGATGGACGGCGCGTCCGCAGAGGGACTGCAAGGCCTGCATATTATGGCTCACGAAGAGCACCGTCCGGCCGGCCCGGGCGACATCGCTCATCTTGCCCAGGCACTTTTTCTGAAAGGCGGCGTCGCCCACGGCGAGCACTTCATCGACGACCAGGATTTCCGGCTCCAGGTGCGCGGCCACGGCGAAGGCGAGGCGCACATACATGCCGCTCGAATAGCGCTTCACCGGCGTGTCGAGAAAGGGGCCGACCTCGGCGAAGGCGACGATTTCATCGAACTTCGCCGCGATCTCGGCGCGTTTCATGCCGAGGATGGCGCCGTTCAGGAAGATGTTTTCGCGGCCGCTCAGCTCGGGATGAAAACCGGTGCCGACCTCGAGCAGGGAAACCACGCGCCCGCGCAGGATCGCCCGCCCGCTGGTCGGCTCCGTGATGCGGGAGAGAATCTTGAGCAGCGTGGATTTCCCGGCGCCATTGCGCCCGACGATCCCGACCACTTCCCCCGGCTGAACGGTGAACGAAATGTCCCGCAGGCCCCAGAAGGAGTTGGGCTCCGGGCCGGCGCGGCTCGATGGGATCTGGCTGCCGGCGGCGGGCGCGGGCGTGGACGCGGGGCGCTTTTTTCGGAAGAGCGTCTCCAGCGATTCCCGCACGCTCGACGCACCGATGGAGCCGAGCCGGTAGAGCTTCGATAGATTCTGGATTTCGACGATCGGCTTCATGCGGAATCCACCACGGTGCGCTCGACGCGCTGAAAGACAGCGATGCCGGCAAAGAGGAGAAGGATGGTGATGGCCAGGGAGATGATGACCTCCGTCGGCTGGAGGCTGCCGTGCCCGAGCAGGCACATGCGAAAGGCTTCGACCGGGACGGACATGGGATTGGCCCAGACGAGCCAGTGCCATTGCTTCGGGATTTTCGACAGGGGATAGATGATCGGTGTGACGAACATCCAGATCTGGATGATGAATTGATTGAGGTGGACGAGGTCGCGATACTTCGCGGTGGATGCCGCCATGAGCAGGCTCACCGCGAGGCTGAGGACGGCGACCAGCAGCAGGGGCAGGGGAAAGAGCAGCAGCCACCAGGTCAGTTGCACGGTCGGCGCGTGGTCGCCGCTCAGCTTGTACCAGGCGAAGAAGAGGACGAAGGGAATGATCTGGAGGGCGAACGCGATGAGATTCGCGATGACGATGGAGATCGGGACGGCGAGGCGCGGGAAATAGACCTTCCCGAAAATATGCGCGTTGTTGATGAACGTGGCGCCACCCGTGGTGATATTCTGGGCGAAGTAATTCCACGGCAGGAGACCGCAGAGATAGAAGAGAGGCGTCGGGATGCCGTCGGTGGGAATGCCGGCGATGCGCCCGAAGATGACGGCATAGACGAGCGCCATGATCAGGGGCTGCAACACGTGCCAGATCGGGCCGAGGGCCGTCTGCTTGTAGCGCGAGATGAAGTCCCGCTGCACGAGCAGGTAGATAAGGTCGCGGTATTCCCACAACTCGTCCCACTTGACCTTCAACCAGCCTTGCGAGGGCTCGATGACGATCTCGTAGTCCTGGGGCGCGCCTACTTCCGCCATGACCAGCATTCCAGTTGAAAGTCCCCGCCTTCGACCGCGAGGGTGGCCGCGTAGCCCGCGGCTGGAGTCAGCTTCAGGACGGACCAGCGATCGGGTTGGAGGACCTTGAGACCCTTGCCGAGGCCTTGGCCACTGGCCTTGAGCTGTGCCTCGGTGCTCGTCCACGTGTCGTAGAATTTTCCCGCGCGCTGGGCCGGGGGGAGGAGGCGCAGGTCCCAGGCGACCTCGGGTTCGAAGTAATAATCGGCCAGCGTCTGGAAGGGGACATCCTCGCGCATCAGTTCCAGGTCGATGCCCACGGCGCGGGCGTGGGTGACGGCCAGCAGCAGGAGGTCATCGGAGTGGCTCAGATTGAAGCTCAGCGAAGAACTCATGCCGTCCAGTTCCGGCTTGCCGTGGGGGCCCTGGGAGAAACGGAGGTCGCGCGGCGGCACCTCGAGGTAGCGGCCGAGAATCGTCCGCAGGAGTCCACGCCCCGTGATGAAGCGCGCGCGGTCCTTCTCGAAATGAAAGCGTTGCGCGCGAATCCACTCGGCAGGCGAGAGCAGGTCGCTGAGTTCGCGGGTGTAGGCTTCGGCGAGACGGGCGCTCCACACGTGGACCTCGCCGGGACGCAAGGAGGGATGGACTTCGGCGGTTTGCCAATCGGAGGGATGTGGGCGATTCATGACTACGTGGAACTAAGCAGGCTCTCGGCCTGTTGGATGGCTTTTCGCATGGCGCTGCCGACTTGTGCAACATTGGCGTTGACCGCGATGCAACTGTGATGGTGACCGGGCACTTCCACCACAGAGATCTGCGGGCAGAGCTTATCCCAGCCAGCGGCCGGGCCCCGGGGAGACTGGGGTGGCTCGTCCCTGGGCCAAAGCAGGACGACCGGGCCGGCGTAGCGACCCGGGATGAAAGCGCGGCAGGCTTCACTATAGGGTTTGCTCAGCGGTCCCTGGAGGATGGCCCCGGCCGCTGGAGCCTGCACCTGGGCAGTCTTGAGGGCGAGCGCCGTGGCGCTGGCCTTGAGCGGGCGGCGGAAGATGCGGCATACCTTGCGCCAGGATCGGCTCACCTGTTCCCGGAGCGGCTGCTTGAGCAGATCCGCCGCCGCTCGCAGGTAATAGGATCCGATCTGCTGGACGTCGCCGATCCGGCGGTGCGCTTGCAGGAAACGCTGGAGCGTTTTGGTCTCGTCCTCGCCGCGCAGGGCGCCGGAAATGGCCATGGCGCGCCGGAGCCACCCAAAGCGCACATTCGTCCCGTCGGCCGTGAGCATGAGCAGCGTGGAGACCTTCTCTCCCGACTCGCGCAGCAGGCGGGCCGCGTGAAAGGCGATGAGCGCGCCATTGCAGTAGCCCCCGACGATGTATGGACCCTTGGGTTGAATTTCGCGGATCTGTTTCAATCGATCCATCGCCATGGCCTCGATCGTCAGCGGCACGTCGTCCCCTTGCAGGCCATGGGGATGCAACGCGTAAAAAGGGCGGTCGGCCCCGATGGCGCTGGCGAGCGTCTTGCAGAAAAGGCCGCCGCCGACGAAGTCGCCGTGGAAGAAGAAGACGGGGGTCTGTTTCCCGTCCGGGTTGATCAACGCATAGGGGATCTGGCGGACGGCGATCTGGGTATTGAACAGGCTGCGGGTGTGCGCCTCGATCGTGGGAATGGCGAAAAATTCGGCGAAGGGGAGCCGGTGCCCGAGGCGCTCGGTAGTCAGCGTGATGACCCGCGCGGCGAGCAGCGAGTGCCCGCCGAGCTCGAAGAAATCGTCGCGGATGCCGATCGGGCTGCGCTTGAGCACTTCCTCCCAGATCTCGATGAGATGCTGGTGCACGCTATTCTGTGGAGGGGCGTAGGCGTGGGTTGGTTTGATCTCGGTGGCCGGTTCCGGCAGGGCTCGCCGGTCGATCTTGCCATTGGCCGTGAGCGGGAGCGCCTCGAGGAAGACGAACACGGCGGGAATCATGTAGGCGGGCAGCCGTGTCCCGAGCGCCTCCGCCAGATGCGCGGCTTCATCGGGCGATCCTGCCGGGTCACGCCGGACGCAATAAGCGACCAGTTGGCGGCTCGCGCCTTCCGTGCGCATGATCACCGCGGCGTCGCGGATCGAGGGCTGTTCCTCGAGCACCGCCTCGATCTCGTCGGGTTCGATGCGGAAGCCGCGCAGTTTGATTTGCTGGTCGAGGCGGCCCAGGCACTCGATCCGGCCATCGGGCAGGTAACGCGCGAGATCGCCGGTCTTGTAAATCCGGGCATCTGCCATCTCCGAGAACGGGTCGCGGACGAATTTTTCCGCGGTGAGCGCTGGCCGATCCAGGTAACCGCGCGAGAGCCCCGTCCCGCCGATGTGCAATTCGCCGGGCACGCCGATCGGCGCCGGCTGGAGTTGAGCGTCGAGAATGTAGATCCGGGTGTTGGCGATCGGCCGCCCGATCGTGATCGAGGGGTCTTCGTTCGTGAGTCTCTGGATGGTGGACCAGATCGTCGTCTCGGTCGGGCCGTACATGTTCCAGAGTTCCCCGCACTTGGGCAGCAGTTGCACCGCCAGTTCGCGCGGGCACGCTTCACCGCCGATGAGCGCTTTGAGGCCGCGCGTTCCCTTCCAGCCCGATTCCAGCAGCAGCCGCCACGTCGTGGGAGTGGCCTGGAGCATGGTGGCGCCCCGCCGCTCCAGCTCGCCGCCCAGCGCCCAGCCATCCATCGTGGTTTCGCGCGGGATGACGACGAGGCGCGCGCCGGTGATCAAAGGAAGGAAAAGCTCGAGCCCGGCGATATCGAAGGAAAGGGTCGTGACGGCGAGCAGGACGTCGCTCGTGGCCATCCCGGGCGAACGCTGCATGGAGCACAGAAAATTCGTCAGCGCACGGTGCGAAATCTCCACGCCTTTGGGCCGGCCCGTGGAGCCCGAGGTAAAAATGACATAGGCGAGATCGTCGAGTGTGCTCGCGGGCAGTGGCGCGGCAGGAGCGGGATCGGGATCGGTCCCCGCCGCCGGATCGTCCAGGCACACCACCGTCGCCGTGTGCGGGGGCAAGGCGGACGCCAGCGCGCTCTGCGTCACGATGAGAGGCATCTTCGCGTCTTCGATCATCAGCGCAATCCACGCCGCGGGATACGCGGGATCGAGCGGCACGTAGGCCGCGCCGGTCTTCAAGATCCCGAGCACGGCCACCACCATTTCCGCCGAGCGTTCCACGCACACTCCCACCAGCGCCCCCGGCGCGGCGCCGAGCGCGTGCAGGCGGGTGGCGAGGCGGCTGGCGCTGTGGTCGAGTTCCCGATACGTGAGCCGCCGGTCTCCGCATTCGACGGCGATGGAATCCGGCGCGCGCTCGGCCCGCTGCTCGAAGAGCGCCTGGACGGTCGCCTCGCCAGGAAACTCGATCGCGGTTTGATTCCATTCGCGGAGGAGCTGATCCCGTTCGCGCTCCGCGAGAATCGGGATTTCCGAAATTTTCCGGGTGGGGTCGCGAACGATCTCATGCAACACCTCGATAAGATTCAGCGACAACCTTTCCATGGTCCCGGTGGTAAACAACTCGCTGCAGTATTGGAACAGTCCGGTGAACGCTCCGCTGGCTTGCTCGTAAAGATTGAGCGCGATGTCCACCTGGGTGGAGCGCTGCTCGAACTCGAAGGGGACCACGGAGAGTTCACCGAGCCTCGAATCGATGACGGGGAGAACCTGCAATGAGGCCTGGAAGACCGGGTTGCGGCTGGGATCACGATGGAATTTCAGGCGCTGGACCAGCGTCTCGAAGGGCACATCCTTATTGGACAAGGCATTGAGCGCCGTCACTTTGCTCCGTTCCAGCAATTCGAGGAATGTCGGATTTCCGGAGAGGTCGCAGCGCAGGGCAATGACATTGATGAAATTGCCGATCAAGCGCTCGACCTCGGGGAGCGATTTATTCGTGACGGGCGTGCCGATGATGATTTCCTCCGCTTTGGAATACCGCTGCAGGAGAACCTGAAAAGCGGCCAGAACGGCCACGAAGAAGGTCGCGTGCTGTTGGGTGGCGATCGCGGTGAGCGCCTGGACCAGCGGCTGCGGAATGACCAGGTCGACGCTGGACCCGATGAAGGATTGCCGCGCCGGCCGGGGCCGGTCGGCGGTGATCTCGAGCACCGGGAGTTCTCCCTCCAACTGGCGCAACCAAAAGTCGACCTGCGGGGCGAGACGCGCGCTCGCGTGGTCCTGGCTTTGCCAGGTCGCGAAATCCGCATATTGCACCGGGAGTTCGGGCAGGTGGGGAAGCGTGCCGGAGATCGCGGCTCCGTAGATGGCATCCAGTTCGCCGAACATCAGGTTCAGGGAAAGTCCATCGCCGACGATGTGGTGCACATTCAGCAGGAGCACATGATCGTCCTGGGCCAGCTTGTAGAGGGTCACGCGGACCAGCGGCAGGCGGCGAAGATCGAACGGCTTGACCGCTTCCTCCGCCGCCAGCGTGCGAGCTTGGGCCTCGCGCTCTTCGGCCGGCAGATGGTCGAGGGCGATGACGCAGATGTTGATCCTGCACTCGGGATGAACGTCCTGGACCGCGTCACCCTCGAATTCGCGAAACGTCGTCCGCCACACTTCATGCCGTTCGATGATCAGATTGAAGCTGTCTTCGAGGGCGCGAATGTTCAATTCGCCGCGCAGGCGGTAGGCGATCGGGAGATTGTACCCCGGATTGCCGGGGTTCATCTGGTCGATGACCCACATCTGGTGCTGGCCGTCGGAGAGGGGCGCGGGGACGCCCGCGGGCCGCGGGCGGACACGTTCCGCGGCGACGGGCGCCCGGGCGGCGCCTTTGAGACGCAGCGCCAGCAGCCGTTGCCTTTCCGGCGAGAGCTGTGTCTGTTTATCCATTGGAGCCTCGCATTGGGTGGCGACCGGCCATGGTGGGATCACTCATGGGGACTCCGGGGCATTGGAAATCAGTTCGCGCACCTCGTCATCGGAGAGATTCGCGATGTCCATGATGAGCTTGTCCTGAATGAGAGCGCTCACCTGGGCGATGGTCGGCGCTTCGAAAAAATCACGGAGACCGATGTCGACTCCGTAGACGGTACGAATCCGCGTGACGATTTGCAGGGCCAGCAAAGAGTGCCCGCCCAGCTCGGTGAATTTCTCTTCCAGTCCGATCTGCGCAATTCCGAACGCCCTGGCCCAGATTTCGGCGACCACGCTTTCAATGTCACCGCTCGGATCTTCGATCCCGTTGTCTTCCAGGGACGCGGGCGGTAGCGCGGATGCTCGCAACTCCTGTTTGAGATTCGTCGGGCTGACCACGACTTGCGGGAACGGCGCCGCCAACACTCGCTGGAAGGCCTCGAGGCCATCGCGGGTGAGAATCGCTTTTCTCAGGGCGGACTCTCTCCACGCTTCCGTGCCGGGCGCGGGCTGGAGATCGGCGAGCTGGCCGACCTCTTTCCACCCCGGCCAGTCGATGGCCACGACCGGGTAGCCTCGCTGGGTGCGCGAAAAATGGGCGAAGGCATCGAGAAAGGCGTTCGCGCCGCTATAGTCGGATTCGGCGAATGGCGTGGTGACGGTGGTGATGGACGAGAACAGGATCAGGAAATCGAGTTCCGCGCCAGCGAGCAGGTCGTGGAGGATCCACGTCCCGGCGACCTTCGGCGCCATGACGCTTTCCGCGACGGCGCGGGTCTTGGTCTGGATCAATCCCGCGCGAACGATGCCGGCGGCGTGGATCACCCCATGCAGGGCGTCGAACCGCTGGCGGGCCGCCGTCAAAACCCCATGCATGGCCTGGCGGTCGGAGGCCTCGGCGGTCATGACCTCGACCTCCGCGCCGAGATTTTCGATCTCCCGCAGTTGCCGGAGCGTGCCGGCGAGGGCGGCCGGGGTGTCTGAACGATGCAGGAGATCGTTCCATTGCGCCTTATCCGGAAACGGCGTTTTCCTGGTGAGAACGAGCCGGGCCCGGCACGTCTGGGCGAGATGGCGCGCCACGGCGAGTCCGATTCCACCGGTGCCGCCGGTGATGAGATAGACGCCGCGTTCGCGCAGTCGATCGCGGCCGGGTGCGTCGCCCCGGCGGGGCGCGGGAAGCGGTGCAGGCAGGGTGACGGCGATGAATTTGCGCTGCCAGCGGTGGGGCCCGCGATAGGCGAGAATCTCGCCGGCCGCGGGTTGGGCGAACTCGGAGACAATCCAGCGGCGATGGGGATCATCGATCCGGGAGGTCTGTGCAGAGAAGGGGAGATCGATGCTGAAGCACGCGATGTTCGGAAACTCTCTCGGAATGACTCCGCATGGGCCGAGGACCGGAGCCATCGTGGGGTCGAGTTCCTCATGGCCGATGACCTGCTGAAGTCCGCGGGAGACGACGGCGATCTTGATGAGCGCGGCGATGTGAAGTTCGCCCACGGCCTGCGCGATTTGGAGGAGGCTGTAGAACCCGAAATCCTGGGCGCGTTCCCGGAACGCCGGATCGGCGCCGGTCGCCGCGGAAAGACAGCCGAGATGGATGATCTGGATCTGGCTCCATCGGGCCTCATGGAGCGCGCGAAAGACGCGCAGGTAATCGTCAAAGCACTGCGGATCGATCTCGGTCGCGCCGTGGGTTTGGTGTTCGTGAAGCTTGCCGAGTCTGACCACTTCAACCGCCGCGCCGCTGGGGGCCAGGAGCTCGCGAAAACCGTGGTCGTCCCCGTCCCGGTCGGTGAAGACCAACCAGAGGATACCGGTGCGCGGAAGATCGGCGGGTGGCACTTCGACGAAGGCGGTTCGTTCCCAGGAAGGGACATGGAACCACCGATCGATTTCGGTCAGGCCCGGTTCCGGAAGCGGCAGTGTCGGCTCGTCGTTCGACGGAGGCGCGCCGGGTTCGAACCAATAGTTCTGGTGCTCGAACGGATAGGCCGGCAGGGGGATTTTCCGGCGCGCTGGCCCGGGATGCAGTTCGGGCCAGCGAAGGTCCGCGCCCGACAGCCACAGCTTCCCGGCGGCAGTGAGCAGCACTTCCAGGTCAGGCTGGCCCTCGTAGTGATGACGCAGGGACGAGACGGGCAGGGGATTTTCGATGTCCGGTTTGTCCGGATGTTGGAAGGCCAGAACGCCGAGCGTCTTTCCCGGACCGGCTTCGAGGAGCAGGGGTCCCTCCATTTGCCAGAGCGTATGCAGGGCGTCGTTAAATCGCGCCGGATGGTTCAAGTGCCTCGACCAATACGAGGGATCGACCGCGTCGGCCTCGGAGATCCAGCGTCCCGTGACGTTGGAGATGAAAGGAATCTTCGGACGGCTCAAAGAAACCTTCTTCACTTCCGCCTCGAAGGCGCTCGCGATGGGATCGAGCAATCTCGAATGGAAGGCGTGCGTGTTCTGCACGGATCGGAAAAGGACGCCACGGGCGGTGAGGACCTGGGAAAACGATTCCACGGCCGGCGGGTGGCCGGCCACGATGATCAGGTTCGGACCGTTGATCAGCGCGATCGACAGATCCGCCGGGAGGAGGGCCTGGAGCTCGGCTTCCGGCAGGGTCACGGCGAGCATGCGGGCGGGCGGGAGAGCGGCGACGAGTTGGGTCCGCCGCACGATCAGGCGCAGCGCGTCCTCCAGCGAGAAAACACCGGCCAGGCAGGCCGCGACGTATTCTCCCATGCTGTGGCCGACGAGGGCCTGCGGCACGAGGCCGAGATTCATCCAGAGACGAGCCAGCGCGTATTCGATGGTGAAGAGCGCGGGCTGCAAATACTCCACCTGGTTGAGCCGCCGGGCGTCCTCGTCCTCCGGCGCCTGCGTATTTCCGGCGAGCATTTTCTTCAGGTCGATACCCTGCGTTTTCGATGTCTTCCGCCAGTCGCGATTCTTGGGATAGAGGATTTCGCGAATGTCGAGGCCGAGGGACGGACGCAAGATCCCGGCGCAGCGATCCACCTCCTGGCGGAAGACCGGGAAGGCCGCGTAAAGCTCGCGGCCCATGCCCACGTAGTGATCGCCGACGCCGGGCAGGAGGAAGACCAGCGAGCGCTTCGCACCGTCGCGCAGGCACGCCGTGGATTGGCGTTTGGGTTTATCGGTGAGGCTGGCTACGACCGCGGCGCGATCGGCGCCGACGACGAAACGGCGGCAGGCCATGGCGGGCCGCCCGGTCTGTAACGTAAAGGCCGCGTCGTCCAGGCTGGTCGCCGGGTTTGCTTCCAGGAAGGCGCGCAGCCTTTCCGCGGAAGCGGCGAGGGCTGGCTCGGTGCGCGCCGAAAGGACGAACACATTGGGCTGGCCCGACGCGGGCGCGGTGGCAACTGCCGGGGCTTCCTCGAGAACGACATGCGCATTCGTTCCACCCATGCCGGTGGACATGACGCCGGCGCGGCGTGGTCCGCTGGGCGGCGTCCATGGGGTCAGCCGCGTATTGACGAAGAACGGGGTGGAGGGAAAATCGATCTCCGGATTGGGCTGGGAGTAATTGAGGCTGGCCGGAATCTGCCCATGTTGCAGGGCGAGCACGGTCTTGATCAGGCCCGCCATCCCCGCCGCGGCGTCGAGATGGCCCACGTTGGTTTTCACCGAACCAATCGCGCAGAATCCCGAGCGTGGCGTCGAGGCGCGAAAGGCCTTGGTCAACGCGCGGACTTCGATCGGATCGCCGACGGGTGTTCCCGAGCCGTGGGTTTCGACATAGCTGATGCTGTCCGCGTCGACATCGGCGTTGGCCAGAGCTTCCACGACCGCATCGGCCTGGCTGTTCACGCTCGGCGCGGTGTAACCCGCCTTCCCGGCGCCGTCGTTGTTGACGGCCGATCCTTTGATGATCGCGCGAATCGTGTCGCCGTCGGCCAGCGCATCGCGCAACCGCTTCAAGACCACAACGCCGCCGCCGCTGCCGAAGAGGGTTCCATTCGCCGCCGCGTCGAAGGCGCGCACGCGCCCGTCGGGCGACGACACGCCGCCGCCGTCGGCGAAATATCCGGCGCGATGCGGCACGCGCACCGAGATGGCGCCCGCCAGCGCGAGATCGGTTTCCTCGCTGAGGAGGCTTTGCCGGGCGAGGTGCACCGCGACGAGTGAGGTGGAGCACGCGGTCTGCACCGTGAGGCTGGGGCCTTTCAGGTTCAGCTTGTAGGAGATGCGCGTGCTGAGGAAATCCTTGTCGTTGACGATGAGCGTCGGGATGTAGTCTTGCGCGAAATTCCGCGCGAGGCCCGCGTGCATGAAATAGGTATTCATCGCGGACCCGGCAAAAACGCCGGCGCGTCCGGGATAGCGCGCGGGGTCGCAACCCGCGTCTTCGAGGGCGGCATAGGCCAGTTCCAGCAGGATGCGATGCTGCGGATCCATGGTGCGCGCTTCATTCGGCACGAATCCGAAAAATGCCGCGTCAAAGCCGCCCGGTTCGTCGAGCACGGCGGCGGATTTGACGTAGCTCGGGGAGGCCAGGTGCGCCCGCGGCACGCCGGATTGCAGGATCTCTTCGTCGGAAAGCCGCGTGATCGATTCGACGCCGCCGGCCAGGTTGCGCCAAAATTCCTCCGCATTCCGCGCGCCCGGGAATCGGCAGGCCAGCCCGACAATCGCGATGTCAGCGTTGTCGTCGTTCATTTCTTGATGACCTCCGGCTCGGGCAGCGCTTTGCGGTCGGCCTTCCCCGTGGCCGTCAGCGGGATCGCGTCGATCCGTTCAAAATGGCTGGGGACCATATACTCGGGCAACCGTTCCTTGAGATGGGCCTTCAATGCGGCACGGTCGAGCGAAGTCCTCTCCACCAGATAGGCGACGATGAGGATGACGCTTTCGGAATAGCGCTTCACCACCACCACGCAATCGGTCACGCCGGGAAACTCCTTGATCGTGTTCTCGATTTCGCCCAGCTCGATCCGCAGGCCGCGAATCTTGACCTGGTGATCCTCCCGGCCAAGGTACTCGACGTTCCCGTCCGGCAGCCAGCGGGCGATGTCGCCCGTTCGGTAGATTCTTTCGCCGGGGCGCACCGGGTTGTCGGTGAATTTCTCGGCGGTCAGCCCGGGGTTATTGAGGTAGCCGCGGGCGAGGCCCACGCCCGCCAGGCACAGTTCACCCGGTTCGCCGATGGGCGCCGGCTGGCCGTCTTTGATGATGAAGAGCTGGGTGTTATGGATCGGCCGGCCGATGGGAATCCGCTCGAAGTCGTTGTCAATCGGGCAATCGTAGTAGGTCACATCGACCGTGGCCTCCGTGGGGCCGTAGAGATTGGTCAGCCTGGATCTGCCGCCGAAGACCAGGTTGAACTTCCGCACGTGCGCGGGCATGAGCGCCTCGCCGCTGGCAAACACCTGGCGCAGCGACGCGAGCCCGGCCATGCTCGCTGCATCGCGTCCGTCGAGATATTCCAGAAAGGCGTTGAGCATCGAGGGCACAAAGTGCAGGACGGTGACGCGGTGACGGCGGATCGCGTCCACCAGGAGCATCGGGATTTTCTCCCCGCCGGGCCGGAGGAAGGCGAGGGTCGCGCCCGTCATGGACCACCAGAAAAGCTCCCACACCGACACGTCGAAATAGTAGGGCGTCTTTTGCAGAATGACGTCGCCGTATTCAATCGGATAGGCGGCTTGCATCCAGTGCAGGCGGTTGACCACCGAGCGGTGTTCGATCATCACGCCCTTGGGCCGGCCGGTCGAGCCGGACGTGTAGATGACGTAGGCCAGATCCTCGGGCCGATTGACTCCGGCCGGGTTTTCCTCCGAGCCCCGGTAGGTGTCAGGATTTTCCAGATCGATCGTCGTGCCGTCGAAAGCGACGAGCTGCGCGGTCTTTTGCTGAACGAGGAGAACGCGGACCCCGGCATCCTGCAGGAGATAGCGGATGCGGTCGGCCGGATTGTCGGGAGCGATGGGAAGATACGCCCCGCCGGCTTTGAGGATGCCGAGCAGCCCGATGATCATGGAAAAAGATCGCTCCACGGCGAGCCCCACGATGGCGCCCGGACCGACGCCCGCGGACCTGAGCAGATGCGCGAGTTGATTGGCCTTCGCATTGAGTTGGTCGAAGGTGAGCGTCGGCGTGCCGAAGGTCTTGTCGTGGTCGCAGATGATCGCCGTCGCGGTCCCGTCCCGTTTCACCTGCGCCTCGAACAACGCGTGGAGTGTCGTATTGTCGGGGAAGGGGTGCGCCGTTCGATTGAACCGGTCGATGCGGTCCTGATCGGTCTCGTCCGAGAGCGGCTGGGGGATGGAGGAAGTCGAGGGCACGGAAATGAATTCAGGCCACGGTCCTGGAGGCGGCATCGACAAAGGTGCGCCCGAGGAGTTCCTCGTGGATTTGGGTGGTGCCCTCGATGATTTCGAGGATCTTCGAGTCGCGATAGTAGCGGGAGACCGCGGCGTCCTCGTGGCAGCCGGCGGCGCCCCAGATCTGGACCGCATCGGCGGCGGCCCGCATCGCGGCCTGCGAAGCAAAATACTTGGCCATGAGCACCTCGGTGAAAGCCTCGGGCAGATGTTCGTCCGTGGCCCGGCAGGCGGTCAGGCAGAGCAGGGTGGCGGCCTGCACGTCGGTCCCCATGCGCGCCAGCATCGCGCGGATCGTCCCGAAATTACCGATGGCGCCGGCGCCGGCCTTGCGCGAGGCGGCCCGCGCGGCGGCTTCTTCGAAACAGCCGCGCAACAATCCAAGCGCGGAGCAGGCGGTGCTGATGCGCCCGTACTGGAGCCCGATCGGCGCGACATAATTGAGGGCGACGCCGGGCTTTCCCACGAGGTCGGCGGCGGGAATCGCCACGTCCTCGAAATGGACCGTGGCCAGACCGGCGGCGCGATAGCCGAGCAGGCCGGTGATGGGCTCGATCGTCAGGCCGGCCGTGTCGCGGGGAATGAG